>JBJEPQ010000057.1:0-26942 GCA_051881315.1 Acutalibacteraceae bacterium
CTATACACGGTTGCCGCATACTTCGACCTTCCGACCGCAAATCAGGGCACGGCAAACCGTGTACGGTTAATCAAGATTAACCTGAAAAGGCTCCCATTACACAAGGGAACCGAAAAGTCCCATCAACATTTAAAATGATACGGTCTAAAATCTAACATCTAATGTCT
Source organism: Acutalibacteraceae bacterium (assembly GCA_051881315.1). Classification (GTDB taxonomy): domain Bacteria; phylum Bacillota; class Clostridia; order Oscillospirales; family Acutalibacteraceae; genus CAG-488. The sequence goes on from JBJEPQ010000057.1 coordinate 168, forward strand.
ACAATCTAATATGGGGAAGCTCCGCCGCAGGCGGTGATGAGGTGGAGTAAGTCTGACGACATTATTTTTCTACTTGGTTTTCAGCTTTTCACACCTCATCCGCCTCGTTCCTCGGCACCTTCCCCTCGATGGGAAGGCTGAAATCAGACATTAGATTTTAGATATTAGACCTTAGACGTGGAAACCTTAAAGTTTGCAGAAAACAATTCTGCATCCCTTTACACAAGGAGCCAAAATGTTTCATCAATATTTAAAACGATACCGTCTAAAATCTAACATCTAAAGTCTACCGTCTAATTATGCACCTCATCCGCCTCGTTCCTCGGCACCTTCCCCTCAAGGGGAAGGCTAAAAAAAATAAAATTATCCCCCAAAAGAATTGGCTCTCTGAAACGAGCGACATTCTTTGGGGGATGTTTTTTTCATATTTCAGCGTCAACCACTTTTTTACAACAATGTAAACCTTTGTAAATCCTAATCGCAATTTATCTCAGTTGTCAAGGCGATGTTTAATCCTTGCCTGAGATATATGTAATATCAGCCAATCTGTGAAATGGGCGCAACTTGAGTTACTTCGGATTTGGGGCTCTTTTCCTTTCTGAAAAGGAGCTTGTCAACAGGGAAATACAAAAAGAACTGTATGCAGCAGCAAACCATTGTCGCCGCATTTGATGCAGCCGCATCTCCGAGGCCTCCGTTGACAAAAGACGCCTTGAGGCAGGGATTGAGCCACGACAAAAACGCAATCAGCGCCAGCGCAAAGGCTATATAAATCGGAAGCGCCACAGAAATTTTCGCATCGGAATTAAAGGTTTTATCTCTGTTTACGAAAAATGCAACGATCCTTGATAAAAAGTTTGCGGCAGTGCTGACAACAAAATATCCCGCTCCGCCGGCGGCAATTTCGCTTTTGAAAACCCACCATTGAAAATATGTGCCGTAAAGATTTTGAATAAACGGAATAAATTTCAGGGTGTTGAGCAAGAAGAACTGAACAAAAAATGCTATCAAGCTCACGAAAACAAATTTGACGAACTGCCACAGAGTTTTAACAAAAGGTCCTTTGGCATCGGCTTTCGAGTCAATATGTGCAATCAGTGCCATGTTATTTCTCCTCCCCGGTATCCTTCACGGCTATTACACCGTTGAAAACTCCGACATAAACCGTTCCGTTAGGACCTACGGTAATCGGAGCATAGCTGTTATTCCAACGTCTTCCTATGCCGGTAAAAATTTTAAACACGGTTTCTCCCGTTTCATAATCAATGGCGGTCAAATACCATGCCACAGCCTTTTTGGGGATATCCTTATTTATTTCACGGGTATAAAGATAAACAAGACCGTTCTTGGTTGACAGCTTGGGAACTGTTGAGGGGGAAGCCTCCCTCGACTCCCAGACGAGCTTTGCGTCGGTTGCGTCGGCATTAACCTCAACTCTGGCAACGCCCGGATATCCCGTGGGATTTTTTGTAAGAAAAGCCGATCCGGTTTCCGTAAAGTTATTTTCAATAATAAACGAACGGTTATAAGCTATAAGGCTGTTTTCCGTTACGCTGTGTCCGTGGTCGAAAAGCGGTGTTTCACTGATAATATCACCTGTGTCACGGTTATATATTACAATATGTATTCTGTCATCGGCATGGTCGGTAATGGCAACCAAACGTGCCGTTGAGCCGTCAGTCCTCGGAACGTCGAGAAGCGTCGGCGTTGTACCGCTGCCCTGCAGGATTGATCCGGGCTTCTGCGATGTGCCGCGGTCATATTCTGTGCGCCATACGGGATACGGCTGTCCGTCCCCGTTTATACCGAATTTATACTGTGCGAAATTTGTGTTAAGGAAAACTCCGTCACCGCTGATTGCTATTGTGTTGTGAATTTCTTCGCCCTTTATCGTCGTTACATGAACCTTGTCGGACTTATCAACAAAACCGACCTGTCCGAATCTTGTGACAAACCAAATGTTGCCCTCATAATCGGGAATAGCGTCCTGAATGTACGAGCCTTTGGGAAGATGCGGAGCAATGTTCCACTCCTTTTCGATCTCCCACCTGGGCTTCGCTCCGCTTTCATCAAGACGATAAATCTGAATTACATTGTGTGAATTTCCGATTATCGGTCTGTCTCCGCTGAGCAGATGGCAATATGCGCCGCCCGACGTATCGTTGGAAATATAACTGAAATCAAGAGTTTTGAAAAACTGTTTTGTCGAAGCTCTTTGCGGAAGTCGTGTCTCTGCAAGAACTTCAAGCGTATCGGGGTCAAGCAGAAGAAGTCTGAAGCCTACGACATTGCCGCTGACAGCCATTATTCTGCCCTTTGAATCAAACATAAGAGTAGCAAGCATACCGCCGAAAACGTTCAGCGACTTTGAACTGACAATCGGATTTTTTCCGAGCGTTCCGCAAAAAGGATATGCCTCTGTGTTGTAGGAGTCGCCGTGCATTCCGTTTCTGCCCTCGGGCGCAAGAAACGGATTTTGAAAGCTCCTGTTGATATTTCCCAAATCCTTCGGCACGGCAGTATGACCGTAAAACTTAGGTATCTTTTCTGCGATTTTCGGCTGTTTAATTGCTCCGTATGAGCTTGTAAAATTCATTAAAAAATTAGAAATTGGTGTTAAAATTTTTAATCCTATACCCATAGTGATTTCTCCTTTGTTATTTAATTATCCGTTTAACATAAGAAAAATCACATTCGTCCGAATCTGAAATTTGCTCTTAAAAGCCATTGAAAAATATGTGTCAAAGTTATCAAACCTTTACCATTTAATATAGAATTCCTGCGTTGTTCCGAACGGAACCGTTATTCCTCCTGCCGCAGGAACATAAAGCGTCCAGACATAATCATAAACGATTTTTGTAATGTTGCCGCTTGCCTTATCAATCTGAGCAGTTATTGTACCGTTTGAGTAGCCGATTTTCAGCCCGGAAATGATACTGCTTGCCGCACCCGCATTTTCAACGACGGTTTGCGTGAGCTGAATCGAAAATGCTTTGCCGTGATGACCTTTACCGTGTACGGTCTCGCTTGACAGCTCGTCATCCAAAACGAAAATCTTCACCTCATATGAGCTGCCGTTTTCTTTAATTGTTGCGTTCTTAATATCGTCTAAGGTGAGCTTACTCGACCATGTTTCATTCGTAACGGGAAACATCTTTATTTTTTCTTCCTGAGTTACAGCGGTAACTCCCGTTTTGGCTTCAATATCGCCGACATTTGATTCAATAAGTCCGTTTACAACCTTTGACAAAAATCCGAGCTTACCGAGGTCAACGTCACTGTATTTATAAACATACTGTCTCGCCTGATAGATTGACTTTGAAGCCCCCTTGACACGGTTAACCGCCGTGTTGAAATAATTGAGTATTTCCGCTTTAGAGGAAGGTGACTGCCGAGTTTCCTGCTTCTGATTTGTGCCGCCTGTGTTTACCGGAAGAACTGCCTGAGAAGCTGTATATGTATTTTCTTCCGTCTGTTCGGAAACCGATTGCTCCCCCGCTTCTTCGCTGTCAAAATATGTTGCAGAGTTTTCTGCCTGAGTACAAGATGCCGCATTGCTTTGGCTTGTTTCAAGCTGAGTCTGAACAATTTTGTTTGTGCAGTAAATTATATCTGAGCACAGCAAGGCAACGCAGACAACCGCAGAAACCGATTTTATTATTTCATTTTTAACATTCACAGTGTTTTCACCTCCAAAAAATCGCATTGACGGCGCACTTGCCGCAATGCGATCTCCGGTTATCCGGTCAACCTATTTTGATAAATAATTTACTGCGCTGTTTACAGCATTAGCTCCGTCGGCGGCGGCTGTTATAGCTTGCCTGAGACTTTTTTTCCTTATATCACCTGCGGCAAAAATTCCGTCAATCCTTGTCACTCCGTTTTCGTCGGCTACAATATATCCGTTTTTATCGCTAATTCCGAGAGAACCGAGGTATTGAGTTCTCGGACACGAGCCGACCGCAATAAACAGTCCGTCAGCCGATAAAATACATTCGCTGTTTGTTTCGGCATTTTTTAAGACAACCGATTCAACTCTTTTTTCACCGAAAACCTTTATCGGCTCATAAGGAGTTAAGATACGGATATTCTTCTCCGTTTTAAGTCGATCCACTCCGCAAGGGGCTGCCCTGAATTTGTTTCGTCTGTGAATCAGTGTAACAGACGAGCATATTTTTGAAAGATAAAGCGCATCCTCAACAGCGGTGTCGCCTCCGCCGATAACAACAACATTTTTGTTCTCATAAAAAATCCCATCGCAAACGGCACAGTACGATATTCCCGAAAGCTTGGATATTCCATCGACATCAATAGTTTTGGGACTTGCTCCGGTCGCCGCAATTACAGCCTTTGCCTTAATTGACCGGTCTTCACATATAACCGTTTTAAAGCTTCCGTTGTCTTCAATTCGTTTTACGTTACCGATACTTACTTTACCGCCAATGGATTCAAAATGGTTTTTAATTTTTTCTGCAAGCTCAAATCCCGATACATCGGGAACACCGGGGTAATTCTGTACCGTGCTTGCAGAAACAATCTGTCCTCCGCCGTATCCGTCGCTTTCAAGGACAATATAGTTCAGTTTTGCTCTTTCTGCATATATTCCTGCGCTCAAGCCTGCGATTCCGGCTCCGATTATTGCAAGATCATACATATTCAAGCTGCTCCTTTTCGGAATTTCCGTCCTCAATATGAAAAGAATTCAGAACGGGATTTTCTTTGTCCTCAAGAGACAGGATCAAATAACTTGCAGTTTTGTCATATGCCAGTCTTTTATCCTCCTCGCTCGGGCGGGACGGACTTTCGGGATGAGAATGCCAGTTGCCCAAAGGCTTCAGGTTATTCTTTCTCATATCCTTCAAAGCCTCAAGCTGTTCCTTTGGATCAAGGCTGAAATGCTCGCTGCTGTGATCGGTATTTGTCAGGAAATATATCTTTTCCACCGTTTTATCGGAATTGCCGTCAATGACTCCTGCGATAAGTCCGCAGGCCTCCTCGGGAAGCGTTTCGGCAGCATAATTCAGAATTTTTTTGTAATCGGAAATTTTTATTTTAATCATAACGCACCGCTGCACTCTGCCTGTTCGTAATCTATAAGCTCTGTAATTGTCGGATGATCGCTGCATACTCCGCAATTTTTGTTAACTGCGATTTTAATTTTTCTGAATTCCATTGTTAAAGCGTCAAAAGTTAAAAGACAGCCTGTTAAAAGCTCGCCTGTTCCGGTAATATATTTTATGGCTTCAAGAGCCTGCAAGCATCCGATAACTCCTGCCATTGCACCTATAACGCCTGCCTGCTTGCAGGTCGGGACGGCATCTTTTGGCGGCGGAGTTTCAAATACGCACCTATAACACGGACCTTTTCCGGGAACATAAGTCATAAGCTGACCTTTAAAACGGATAATACCGGCATGACAAAACGGTTTTTCAGCCATAACGCAGGCGTCGTTTATAAGAAACTTTGCCGGGAAATTGTCTGTTCCGTCAATGATAAAGTCATAATCCTTTATAATATCCGAGATATTGTCCGATGCAATAAACTCATGATAGGTCACAACATTGACATCGGGATTGATCGCCTGCATAGTTTCCTTCGCCGACTCAACCTTCGGTTTGCCTATGTCGGGGGTTGTATGAATAACCTGCCTTTGTAAATTTGACAGGTCAACATCATCTGCATCGGCGATTCCTATTGTGCCGACTCCTGCGGCGGCAAGGTACATTGCGACAGGTGCTCCGAGTCCGCCGGCTCCGATTATCAACACCTTTGACGCAAGAAGCTTCTTCTGACCTTTAACGCCTATTTCTTTGAGAATAATATGCCTTGAGTATCGCTCAATCTGTTCATTTGTAAATGACATCAGCATCCGCCTCCCATGAAGTACATAAACTCAACATTATCCCCGTCCTTGAGAATATGTGTGTCAAAATCTCCGCTTCTGACAAAGTCGTCATTAACCGCAACAGAAACATAAAGCGGATTTTCAACCTTTTCAATTTCAATCAGCTCGCTCAGCGTAAGGTCATCCTTGTAGGTTTTATTTACTCCTGCTACCGTTATTGTCATTTCAAAACATCTCCCAAAATTTTATCTAACTCGTCCGGCGAAATTATTCCGGTATGCCTGTTTATCTCCACGCCGTTTTTGAATAATACAAGTGTAGGAGCGGCCTTTATATCGAGCCTTTCAATCATACTCTTGTTTGCCGCTACATTAAGCTTTGCAAAGCGGATTTTATCCTCATATTTTCCGCTCGCCTTTGAAATCAGCGGAGCTATTCTTTTGCACGGCAGGCATGAATCATTATAAAAATCCACCAAAGCAGGAAGCTCTGACTGCCGAATAAAATCATCAAACTTCTCTTCGTTCAGAATCACCATAAATATCAGTCACCGACCTTTTGAACAAAGAGGTCATATGTTTCTCCGTCGCTTTTAAGCAGTTTGAGAACCTTATGCCCCTCCTCCTTTAAGCTTCTCGGTACATTTTGAACCGGTTCGCCGCCGTTCATGTGAATTTTAAGAATATCCCCGTCGTCAAGCTCCTCAAGAGCAACCTTTGATTTAACAAAAGTAACAGGACAGACAACATCTGTTATATCCACTGAATCCGTGAATTTTATATCAGCCATGATATGCCTCCTCAACCTTCGCCTTTAATTTATCAACTCCGACTCGCTCAATGGTTTTTGCAAAGCGTTCACCGGCATTTGCATTTTCATCAAAAAAGTCTATTGCCGCATCGGCTACCTTCATCAGAGTTTCTTTACTGTCAATAATCGGCAAAAGCTCCCTGCCTTTTTGGATACTGTTTCCGAAGGTTCCTCCGAAGGAAACAATATATCCGCTTTTGCCCTGCCAGCTGTCGGTCGGACATGATTTTACACACCGTCCGCAGTTGTTGCATTTATCATTTTCAACGGTGATATTTCCGTTTGCAATGCTTATAGCCCCGGCACGGCATACCTGTTCGCAAACACCGCAGAATATACAGCTGTCCTTATCCCAATTTATAATCAGACCGCCCTTTATTCCGACGTCGTTTTCTTCGGCTTTGAGACAGTTATTCTGACATCCGGTTACACCGAATTTAAACTTGTGAGGAAGCTTCCTGCCGAAATATCTCGCATCAAGCTCCTGTGCAATATCATAAGCGTCTATACAGCCCGACGGACAGCATCTTCCGCCCTGACAGGCTGTTACAGTCCTTACCCTCGGTCCGCAAACGCCGACCGGAACTCCGCCTTCGGCAAGCTCGGTCTTTACGCTCTCGATATCCTCTAATTTAATAAAAGGTATCTCAACGCCTTGCCTTGAAGTGAGATGAACGTATCCTTCTCCGTATTTCTCCGCAACCTTCTTTATTGTTTCAAGCTGCGAAGCCGTAACATTACCGCCGATTACTTTAAGCCTTACGGAAAAAGTATCCTTTTGTTTTTGCCTCATAAAACCGCCTGCTTTAAGAGCAGCATAATCAACTGACATATTAACACCCCTTAAAAGATTTATTTATTGCCTGTTCAAAATCAAGAATAATATCTTCAACATTTTCAATTCCCACGCTGATTCGAACAAGGTCGTCATACACTCCGGCGGCTTCTTTCTCTTTAGCCGAGGAGTGATTGAATATTGTAGATTCCGGATGAATGACAAGAGTTTTTGTATCTCCGATATTTGATACATTCATGGCATATTTCAGATTGTTTATTATTTTAAACGCTCTTTGTTTTGAGCCGACTCTTATTGTGATAATTCCGCCTGCCGCCGCGTCCCTAAACTGCTTTTGGCATAATTGCGAATAATCGGGGTTAAGCGTCGGATAATTAACGGCCTCAATGTAAGGGTTTGCTACAAGCATTTGGGCAAGCAGCTTTGCGTTATTACATATTTTTTGCATCCGAACACCGAGCGTTTCAAGTCCTGCAATGTTCAGATAAGCAGAAAACGGAGCGCAGCAACCGCCGATATTTCTCCAGACACAGCTTCGCAGTCTTGAGGTGAATGCCGCCTTGCTGAATTTGAGATAATCACCCAAAATATCAAACTTTTCGTCTGTCCACTCGAACGTGCCGCCGTCAACAATGACTCCGCTTATTGCGCTGCCGTTTGAGTTTATGTATTTTGAAGATGAATGAATGACGATATCTGCGCCGAAATCAATCGGTCTGATAAGATAAGGCGTAGCCGTTGTACTGTCAACTATAAAGGGAATACCGTGTTTATGAGCTGTGTCTGCAACGGCACTCACATCAGTCACATTAAGCTTTGGGTTACCGATAATTTCGGCAAAAATTATTTTTGTGTTTGAGTTTATTTCCTTTTCTATGTTTTCCGGTATGAAATCATCTACATAGACGGTTTTAATACCGAACGCTTTTAATATTGACAGAAGCTCAAGCGTACCGCCGTAAAGACCTGTGGGAGCAATAATCTCGTCGCCTGTCTTTAAAATCGTCAGAAATGTACTCGCAATGGCGGCGGAGCCGGATGAACAAGCCGTTGCGGAAAATCCGTTTTCAAGCTTCGCCATTCTCGTTTCAAAATTTGAAACGGTAGGATTTGAAATCCTTGTGTAGGAATATCCGGGCTTTTTGTTTTCAAAAACAGCTTCGGTATCCTCGGCAGTTCTGTGAGCAAATGCGCTTGTCTGAAAAATCGGGACAGCGGTAGCTCCTTTAAATTCTTCAAACTGCTTTACATTATGCAATAATTCCGTGTCAAAGCTTCCCATAAGACCTCCTGCGTCACTTTCCGGGATAAACGCTCCTGTATTCTGAGAAGCTGAGCCATTCAGTCTGATTCTCTGCATCATTAAACTGTGAAAGCGACCTTCCCTGTAAATTAACCTTAAATCCGAAATTATTTACTGTCGGAGCACTGTCCGCATCGGAATCCGATACATCCGACACACCTGCAAGCCTGCCTTTACGAATCTTAACAACCTTTGTGCCGTTGAGAATATTAAAGTCGGCAGGATAATTATAGCTTTTGCCTTTAAGAGGGATTTCATCTCCGACGCAAAGCTGACCGAGCTCGGCTTCAACCGTATCTATGGTATTGACCTTGCTGTCAAAAACGAACTCATCGAAAATATGCGTTCTCAGCGAAACGGCATCTTTGAAATATGTTCCCGAAATTTCATCGGAATTGACCTTTTCAACAACGCCGCACGCAGACGTCATATTGCTTATTCTGTCGATTAAAATAAACTCTCCGAGAGTTTTATGAGCCGTAAACGTATCAACAGGTATGGCTTCGGCAAGGACAAGACCGCAGAATGCGATCTCATTCTTCGTTATAGCTTCGGCAGGCAAATGCTCGCCTGAATTTATCTCGGTTTTGTAATATATTCTGTCGATTTTGGCGGCAATCCTCTTGGTTCCGAGTTTAATAAAATACTCTTTGTTCAGCGACAGCGGAACGTCGTCCATCCAAAGGACCGTTGCGTCAAATCTGCTTGAAATTTCAATGTCATTGTCTTTTTTCAGCACACAGCCTCTTGAAACATCAATTTCACGGTCAAGGCAAATTGTAACAGGCTGTCCCGAAGCGGCTTTTCCGCTTTCTTTATCGCCTGTGAAAACCGCCTTGACAACAGCAGTTTCCCGGCTCGGCAAAACAGTAATTTCATCGCCTGTCTTTATAGTGCCGGATTCTATCTGTCCCTGAAAGCCTCTGAAAGTATGATCCGGACGGCAAACACGCTGAACAGGCATATAAAAGCCTTTTTCACGGTTTGAAACGTTGATGTCTACGTTTTCAAGATAAGCAAGTATCGTTTCGCCGTTGTACCACGGCATAGCCTCGGATGCTTTTGTGACATTGTCGCCCAAGGTTGCCGAAACGGGAATGATTTTTACATTTTCAAGCTTCAATTCTTCAGCCAGTAATTTTATCTGACTGACGATATTTTCAAAAACTTTTTCAGAATAATCGGCAAGATCCATTTTATTGACGGCAAAAACAAAGTAGTTAATACCCATCAAGCGGCAAATTCTCGCATGCCTTTTTGTTTGGACAAGGACGCCTTGTGTTGCGTCAACAAGAATAATTGCCAGATCGGCAAAGGAAGCTCCGACCGCCATATTCCTTGTGTATTCCTCATGACCGGGCGTATCGGCAACGATAAAAGATCGGTTTTCCGTAGTAAAATATCTGTATGCAACGTCAATCGTAATTCCCTGTTCTCTTTCGGCCATAAGACCGTCAAGCAAAAGAGAATAGTCAATGTCTCCGCTTCTCGAGCCAACCTTTGAGTCGAGGATCAAAGCCTCTTCCTGATCCGCAAAAAGCAGTTTTGCGTCATAAAGTATGTGACCGATAAGAGTAGATTTACCGTCGTCAACACTTCCGCAGGTAATAAATTTAAGCAAATCTCTCATATCAGAAATATCCTTCTCTCTTTCTTTTTTCCATACTCGCCGCACCGCTGTCTTTATCAATAATTCTGCTGGTGCGTTCCGACTCAACAGCGGACAAGGTCTCGTTTATTACTTCATCAATGGTTGTTGCGTTTGATTCAACGCCGCCCGACAGAGGGTAACAGCCGAGAGTTCTGAATCTTACGTTTTTTATCATCGGTTTTTCACCGGGCTTCAAACGCATTCGTTCGTCATCAACCATAATAAGGTTACCGTCTCTTTCAACAACAGGTCTCGGAGCGGCAAAATAAAGCGGAACTATCGGGATATTCTCACGCTTGATATACTGCCAGATATCGGCTTCCGTCCAGTTGGAAATCGGGAACACTCTGATTGATTCGCCTGAGTTTATGTTTGTGTTGTAAAGCTTCCACATTTCAGGTCTCTGATTTTTTGGATCCCATGCCTGTTCCGAGTTACGGAAGGAGAAAATCCTTTCTTTTGCACGGCTCTTTTCTTCATCACGGCGACCGCCTCCGAAGGCTGCGGTAAAGCCGTATTTGTTCAGAGCCTGCTTGAGCGCCTGAGTTTTCATAATGTCCGTGTAAGCAGAGCCGTGGTCAAAAGGATTTATACCCTGCTTAACGCCGTCCTCGTTAATATACTCCAACATTTCGATGCCCAATTCCTTGGCGGTTTTGTCTCTGAATTCAATCATTTCCTTAAATTTCCATGTTGTATTAACATGAAGGAACGGAAACGGGGGTTTCTCAGGGTAAAACGCTTTTAATGCAAGATGAAGCATCACCGAAGAATCCTTGCCTATTGAATAAAGCATGACGGGTTTTTCACACTCCGCCGCAACCTCTCTCATTATGTAAATTGCTTCCGCTTCAAGCCTGTCAAGATGCGATAATGAACTCAATTTTGTCACCCCTTTCAATACTTATTCGAATCAGTTGTATCAACTCTTATGCTTCGGATTTTTCCGTCTTTGTTGAAAAAATTCCAATCGTAATATTTGCCGTTCTTTTCAACCTGCATATAAGTTCCGTTGCCGCCGATATCTTCTGCAAGATAAAATTCAATCGCCGAAAATGCACACTCCTTAACGCAGGCAACACAGCCCCAGCAATCCTTGGGATATAATATTTCTGCTTTACCCGACACAATTTCTATCAAACTTCCCGGGCAAACGCTGCTGCATTTTTTACAGCCTACACATTTTTCGGAGTTAATTCTTATACTCATGGCAAAACGCAACCTTCATTCAGTGATCTTTCGATAATTTCAATTTTTCCGTCTTTTAAGACGGAGTTTATAAATTTCAAATATTTTTCATCGTCGGTTTGCGGATAATCAAGATTTTCGCAAAAGCAGTGCCATCTCGTCTCTTTCCTTGCGGCAAGATGTGCAATAAGTACAAACGCAACGGTTATTCTCTCTCTGACTTCATAGAAGCCGGTAAGCTCTCTCATTGAATTTGCTTTGATGCTTTCAACCTTTTCGGATAGCTTTTTCAACTTTTCCTGTGCAGTCTGAAGCGAACCGATCGTAAATCCGTAGTCGGTGCTTATTCCTCCGGCGTATCTGTCCATAATTTCCTGAAGCTCCTGTTCTGCTGCTTCGGAAGTAAAAGCAGTCGGACCGTCTGTCAGATGTGAAGCTATACGATTTTCAATCTCCGAAATTTCATTCTGACTGATATCGGTATTGTCGAATAAAGCCAGCTCCTCAACTGCGGTCTGAGCCGCTGTTTCACCCTCGGCAAGAGCGCCTGTAACATATTTTTGCGGACAGCCGCCCGCAACATCGCCTGCCGCCAAAAGCCCTTTAAGGGTTGTGTGACGTTTGTTGTCAATCCAGTAACCCGACGCCGTATGACCGCCGACGATATAAGGCTCTGTACCCTCAATCTCGACATTTTCCTCGGCAGGAGATTTTCCGGAGGATATCCATTTTAAGGTCTGTGAGGGAGCCATATTTAAATATGCCTTTTCGAGATCGGATACCTGACCTTCCGAAATTCCTTTGGTACGCAGGCTGCACGGACCGCGACCGTTTCGGTTTTCATTCACAGTTCCCCAAACTCTTTGTGACGTTGTTAAGCCGTATTTATTCTCGTAAACTTCTCCCAACGAATTTATCTGCTTTGCGCCTACTCCCTGAGCGAGAGTTCCGGTCGGAGCGATTGTATCCTTACAGCGAAGGGCAATAAATCTCATTTCAAACGTCGTCATTTCCGCCCCTGCTCTGATACCCATGGCGTATCCGGCTCCGGTATTAAACGGGCAGTACCACATTTTATGCCGTGAGAAGCCGGGGTTGTTCGGCTTGTAAATTCCCGACGCTCCACCGGTGCAGACTATCGTTTCCTTGGAGGAAAAGACATATAATTTTTCATGCTTTATGCTGTTGCCGTACGCACCGATCACCCGATTATCGGAAACGATTAAATCAATGACATTGACGTTGTTAATTACGGATATATTTCCGTATTTTTTTACTGCGTCAGCCAAAAGCGGCTTAAAGTTTTCGCCGTTGATTTTAATATTTCTGTTGCCGCGTGTTACATATTCTCCGTCAGTATCTTTTAATATAACCAAACCGAGCTTTTCCATCTCTTCCGTTACACCGTTAAGCTTTTCACTCATCGAAAGCAGTAAATCTCTGCGTGCGATTCCGTGGGCATCCTTAATGGCGTAATCAACATAGAAATCGGGCGTGTGACCTTTGGTGATATATGCATTTAACGCATTTACTCCGGCGGCAAGGCATCCGCTTCTTTTAATGTCTGCCTTTTCGACAATCGTTATACTGATGTTTTTATTTTGTTTTGCGGCGGTTATTGCGGCAAAGCATCCTGCCGTGCCGCCGCCGATAATTAAAATGTCTGTTTTTAAATACTTTGTTTCCATATTCAACCTTCTAAAAATAGAATAGCCGCACAGACGGTATCTTTGTCTGTGCGGCCTCCGGTCTTCCGGTCAGTCGTTTATTTAAATCTCTTTTTATTCGTTGTTTCCAGCTGAATAGGTATGCCGTCCTGGACTACAATAGAAATTGTACCGAATTGAAGATCTTTTAATATTGTTCTAATCTCATCTAAGCACTTTTCTATTGCCTGATCCTTTTGTGTTTTGTTTGTATTCATAAAAAAGCCCCGCTTTATTTTTATTCACCCGATAACCTATGTGTTTAGTATGTTATGTATTATATCATTGCAAATCAGCTTTGTCAATACATATTTTAAAATCTTATTATAATTTTATATAACAGCTTACGCCGAGAAACGAACTGAAAAAATGCTTCATTATTTGATGCTCTTGAGTCTGGAATTTTGCAGCTCCTTCTGCGCTTTTAACTTCTTATTGCCTGTATAATCATTAAAAAACATCGGTATGACGGTAAGCACAAAGCCTATTGCCGGGACGATTGTTACAAGAGCCAGCAACACCCTTTGCGTTTCGGCAGACTGTTCAAAAAATATTTGCCTTCCCGCAACATCAACCAAGCTCTTATCAACAGCCTTGAAATCCGATTTACCGAGAATCTGACCGAAGACAAAGGTTGCGATTGCGGCGTTTACCTTTGAGAGAAAGGTCTGGAAAGAGAAGCAGACGCCCTCGTGCCTTTTACCGGTTTTCCATTCGAGGTAGTCTACGGAATCAGCAATTAACGCATATGTTATAACGTTGTAAATGCCGAGAGGCAGTCCCATGAAAAACAGAAAGATCCACAAAAGATAAATATTTATTTCGGAAACCTTTTCCGATAATACGACGTAGCAAAGAGAGTGTACTACTGCGCCGAACAACGCCGAGCCGATATAAATTTGCTTCAGGCTGAATTTCTTTCTCAAAACCGGAAAAACCGCCATTGCCGGTACCATTCCGGCTCCGATTGCAACTGTAAGCGTTGTGACTATCGTGCCTCTCGGAATCCAAAAGCTGTAAGCCGCTTTTGCGTCAACATTGTTAAGCACATTGCCTGCCGCATCAAATATTTTGCTGAAATCGGTATAATTCTGGATTATTAAATAGTTTCCGATATAGTCTGCACTCTGATTGGCGATAACCATTGTTGAACCGAGAACCGAGGCAAAAATAATGATAATAAGGAGCTTGTCCTTTGTAAGCACATGCAAAGTCTCTTTGAAAGTGGGAGTAAGCTCGCTCTTGGGAACACGTTCCTTTGAAACAAAGAAAATCAAAATGGAAAGACCGCATCCCAAAATTGAAAAAATGAGCGCGCTGACAAAGAAACCCTTGTTGTATCCGAGATTGGACTGATAAAGAATAGGCACAAGCAGAGCAGGTAAAATTGCCCCGAAGGTTGATCCGAGTCTTGCGGTTGAAATAAAAGAGGTTCTCTCACTTTCAAGAGGAGTGATAACGGCTGAAAGTCCCCAGAACGGGACATCCTGCACGGTGAAAGCAACGCCCCAAAGGATATATGTAAACAACGCCCATACAAATGATGCTGTCGATCCCTCTTCAAACGGAGCTGTGAACAGAAGAATTGTGCTTATTGCAATGGGAATCGGTGCATACAGAAGGTACGGACGCATTTTGCCCCATTTCGATTTTGTTTTATCAACAAGCATGCCCATAAGCGGATCGTTAAAAGCATCAAAAATTCTGCCTATGAGAATGATTGTTGTTCCCTGTTCTAAGCTCAGTTTCGCTCCGTTCTGGAAGAAAACAAGCGTAAACATTGTCATCAGAGTATATATACCCGAACGGCCGAAAGCGCCGAGTGTAAAGCATACTCTTTCCTTTACTGTTAAATATTTATTTGATTGAGTCATAATCATCTTCTCCTTTTTATTATTGCCGGAAGAATAATCGGCTTATTTTCCCCGGCGTTTATCATCTGCTCTTTGAGCATTTTTTTGAGCATCTGCCGATCCGACTTATACTTTGGATCCTTAATCAGATTGTTTTTTTCATTCGGATCTTTTTCTAAATCATAAAGATAATCTTCAAAATACACCCGTGCGGAATGGTGAATATACCCGGTAAGTCCAATGCTTCTGACAGAGTATTTAAATCTTTTTGTTCTGATTGCTCTTCCGCATTGACTTTCGCTGATTTGAATAAATACACATTGTCTCTCGTCGTTGTTTTCAATTTGAGCTGTCAAGTCATTGCCCATATAATAATCGGGTATTTCAATTCCGGCGAGCGACAAAACCGTGGGCGGCAGATCAATAAGACTTACAAGTCGGCTATCCCTTACTCCGCCTTTGAAAATACCGCCCCTGATAATCAGCGGCGTATGAACTGCGCTGTCGTGGCAGGTTCTTTTATATTCTGCATTACGGGTTTTGAAATGACAGCCGTGGTCCGAGGTATAAATTATTACCGTATCATCATAAATTTCAAGCTTTTTGAGCTTATCAACAAGCTTCCCGACATTGAAATCAAGCCTGTTGATTGCCGAAATATAATCCGGATACATTTTTTCGTAATCACCTTTCAAAAAGGTCAAATCATCAGGCAGAGGGTAATCTTTATAATTATTAACCGTTTCACAAAAGCCCTCAAAGGTTCTGTGATCATTTTGGTGATGAGGCTCAAGCTGGGATACAAATAAAAAGAACGGTTTTTCTTTATCTCTGTTCTCAAGAAAATCAAGTGCAAAATCGTTTATACAGTCTGCACGGTATCCTCTGAACTCCATTTTTGTTCCGTCCTCGTCAAAAACATATCCGTCATAGCCGTGCGAGGTAAATTCAAGCACATCCGCCGCACGAAAATAGGAATATTCTCCTTGGCGATCTTTAGGAACTGCTGTTTTTTCGCAGTGAATTCCAATACCGGGGTAACGGTCCGACGCAAGATGCCACTTTCCGATGTAAGCAGTTTCATATCCGGCATCATTCAAATAAGACGCAAGCGGTTTAATATCCTGAGGCAGAGGAATTCCGTTCCAGTAACAGCCGCACTGTGTTGCATAAACACCGGTTTGAAGACAGGCTCTGGCAGGTCCGCAAACGGGCTGACAGGTAAAGCTGTTTTCATACAAAATTCCTTCATCGGCTAAGTCGTATAGATTTGGAGTAACTTCTTCGTTTACCGTATCCCATCGCTGTTGATCCGAAAAATATATTATTATATTTTTTTGTTTCATAATAACCACCTTTAAATTCACTGCATTTAACAAAGCTTTCGTTTGCACCGCAAAATATGAGCAACGCTAAGAGCTTTCATAATAAAAAGAAAAGGCTGCACATTCAAAATCCATTGAATAAGTGCAACCTCCGACTTTTCGGTCAGTTAAAACTATATTTTGAATAATCATTTTGTATTTATCATAGATAATACCTACTTAACATATGTGTTTTATATAAATTGTTGTTAATATGATTATAACAACCATTTTTGTTTTGTCAATAGGCAAAGCAAAAAACTTTAAATCATAAAATAAAAATCTTTAAATCACCTAAAAACAAAATATTTTGTTAAACTTTTTGTCTCTTTTACTTGAAAACCTACTAAATATATGTTATTATAGGATTATAAAAAATTTGAGGTGACAACTAATGAAAATTTCTACAAAGGGCCGCTATGCATTGCGTATGATGATTGATTTAGCGGAGCATAAAAACTGCGGCTTCGTTGCTCTTAAGGACATTGCAGAACGTCAGAATATATCAAAAAAATATTTAGAGCAAATCATTCCGATTTTTAATAAATCCAATATTCTGCGAACTACACGAGGATCACAGGGAGGATATATGCTGTCCAAAACTCCGGATAAATATACGGTTGGTGAGATCCTTCGTTTAACCGAAGGAAGCCTTTCCCCTGTGGATTGCCTTAATCAGGATCCGATCGGATGTGAACGCAGAGGCGAATGCCCTACCCTACCCGTTTGGCAGGGACTCAACAAGGTAATAAACGAATATCTTGACGGTATCACCTTGCAGGACATACTCGATCAGCAAAGAGAACGGTACATGAACGATTATATTATATAAATAAAATGAAAAGCCTCTGCCCGATTTCTGTGATTTCTTATACGGAATAGCATAGAGATCGTACGGAGGTTTTATTATCACTTGCTCTTGACATCACGATAAAAATACCATATAATATAACTTATTAAATACATAGGTATTATGTATTTAATATCTGCACACAATCAGTATAATGGGTTGTGCTGTTTTTTAAGTATTGGCTTGCTTTATATTCATGGAGGCGTTTATGAGTTCTTTTAGTTCTGATTATTTTGATACCGTTTATGATCGACATACTGCCGGCGATATAAAATATCAAGCTGTTCCCGGTGTTGAGAATGTGATTCCCATGTGGATCGCCGATATGGATTTCAAAGCACCCCCAGCTGTAAAAGAAGCACTGATAAATTCAGCAAATCACGGTATATTCGGATATACACAAACCGATGAGGAATACGACAATCTTATTATTTCGTGGTATAAAAGGCGTATGGATTGGAGTATAAAACCCGAGTGGATACTCAAATCTCCCGGAGTTATGTTTGCCGTTTCAGCGGCAATCAGAGCTTTAACAGACGAAGGTGACAGTGTAATAATATGCCAACCGGTATATTACCCTTTTGCAAAAATTGTTTCTGCAAACAAACGAAAACTTGTTGTGTCGGAGCTTCGGCTCGAAAACGGACAGTACAAAATCGACTTTTGCGATTTAGAAAATAAAATCAGACAAAACTCGGTAAAAGTCTTTTTGCTTTGTTCTCCTCACAACCCCGTAGGGCGTGTCTGGACAAGGGATGAGCTTTCGGAAATCGGACGCATTTGCTGTAAATATAATGTAATTATAATTTCTGATGAAATTCATTCAGATTTTGTTTACGGTGATCGTCGGCATATTCCGATTGCAACACTGTCAGAAGAAATTTCCGATAGAACAGTTACTTGCACATCACCCTCCAAAACATTTAATTTAGCCGGTCTGCAAGCTTCTGATATCATTATTTCCAACTCAGATATCAGAGGAAAAGTACATCGGGCTTTGAGAGCAACCGGTTACGGAGAGCTGAATACAATGGCGATTGCCGCAACAAAAGCGGTTTACAAAGACGGCGAGGCGTGGCTTGATGCATTACTTTCCTATCTGCAAGAGAATATTTGTATTTTGGGAGAAGCTTGTACCGAAACAGGCGGCGAAATTTCGCTGATACAACCGGAAGGAACCTATCTGATGTGGCTTGATTGCCGACGATTGGGACTGTCGGATATAGAATTGGCTGACTTCTTTCTGAAAAAAGCGGGAGTCAGGCTTCATAACGGCTCAACATTCGGAGCGGGCGGCAATGGTTTTGTCCGTATGAATATTGCCTGTCCGAAATCCGTGCTCAGGCAAGCCCTCAGTCAGATAACAAATGCGATTAACAATTTATAAAAATACAGGAGTGTATAAAATGTCAAAAAGAAAATACGGAAACGAGTACGGCTTTCAGACAAGAGCCGTACACACGGGAAATGATGTGGACGGCGAAACCGGTGCGATTAAGCGTCCTATAACGATGGCAAACAGCTATGAGTTGCCATACGATCCCACCGATGTGAATTGGTCAAGCGCATCGGGAAATCTATATACCCGAAACGGCGGCTCAAATCAGAAATATCTACAGGAAAAGCTGGCGTCCTTGGAGGGCGGCGAGGACTGTATCGTGCTGGCAAGCGGTGTTGCCGCTCTGTCGGGATTGTTCTTTGCACTCCTGGAAAGCGGAGACCATGTTATTTTTTCGAGCGTTACCTATATTGCCGTCTACCGTCTGTTAAATGAGCTTTTCAATAATAAATTTCATGTAGAAACAACCATTGTGGACACCTCCGATTTGGATGCTGTTCGTGCGGCAATACGACCAAACACCAAGCTCATTCATATTGAAACGCCCGGTAATCCTACGCTGACAATATCGGATATTGAAGAAATAGCAAAAATAGCGCATGAAAACGGTGCGCTGCTTTCTGTTGATAACACCTTTGCCTCTCCCTTTAATCAACGCCCGATTGAGCTCGGCGCCGATTTCACCGTTGAGAGTCTTACAAAATATATCAACGGTCACGGAGATGCTATGGGCGGTGCCATTATCGGAAAAACCGAATACCTTAACATTATCCGTGCTCAATCACAAGTGAATTTAGGCGGCACTGTCAGTCCTTTCAACGCATGGCTGATTATGCGAGGAAGCGTCACCCTGCCGCTTAGAATGAAGCAGCACAATGAAAATGCTCTTAAAGTTGCTAAATGGCTGGAAGCACAGCCGAATGTCAGCTTTGTTGCTTACCCCGGACTTGAAAGCCACAAGGGACATCAGATTGCAAAAAAGCAGATGTCACCCGGTTTTGGCGGTGTGCTTTCCTTCGGGCTTAAAGCCGATCACGACACCCACAACCGCTTTGTCAGTCACTTAAAGGTTATAACCTCTGCGGTATCCCTCGGACACGATGAAAGCCTTATCGTATTTTTGGGAGAAAACGACGAGCGGCAATACCTCTATCCGGAAGAATTTCACAACGGATTTTTCCGCTTCAGCGTAGGTATTGAAGATGCAGAGGATATTATTGAAGATTTAAGACAAGCGTTGGAAAAGGTAGGCTTGCTAAAGTGACCGGAATCATTCACGTTAGCTTTAGGACTGTAACTCTTTTAATGATTAGGAGAAGAAAATGGGACAAGAAGAACGAATTAACATAACGAGATTTATTGACCGATTGGATGCGTGCTTCAACCGTAACGATATGCGTGCGGCACGGGAATGTATAGAATATTGGGAGAATGAAGCAAGACAAAATAATGACGACAGAGGCCTGTTGACTGTATTAAATGAAGCTGTCGGATATTATCGTAGATCCAAAAAGAAAACCAAGGCACTAAAGGCCATGGAAGAAAGTCTTTCTCTTGTGGAAAAACTGGGACTGTCAGACAGTCTGTCGGGTGCAACGATCTATATCAATGCGGCGACTACCCTCTCCTTTTTCGGCAGGGTGCAGGAAGGACTTGAATTATATGAAAAAGCCGAGGCCTGTTATCAGGTAAACGGCGGAACACAAACCTACGAATATGCGGCGTTGCTTAACAACAAGGCGGCAACGCTGAACGAGCTGAAGCGATATGATGAGGCCGAGACGAATTGGAAAAATGCCATTGAAATATTGAAAAAGGTTGGTTATCACGACGGCGAAATTGCAATTTCCCTTGTAATGCTTGCTCACCTGACTTTTGACAGGGATGATACGGCTTATGAACAGGTAGAAGCCTTGCTTGACGAAGCGTGGGATTATATAAACTCGGATAATCAGCCTAAGGATGGCAACTACGCATATGTGCTGAGAAAATGTGCGCCGTCATTTGATTATTTTCAGCGACCTATGGAAGCTCAGGCATTGAGAGATGTTGCAAAAGAAATCTATGAGCGAGGATAATTTTTGCAATAATTTGCAGACGGTCGATCTGTCTCACATTCGGTAATAGCAGTGGATTTTTCATACCTTTTATAGATTAAAACTATTACGGCGTGGTTAATTCATCAAATATACTTTCTGTTTTGCAGTATATCGGTGATTCTGTTTCTGATGAAGAAGTTAGGGATTATGTAAATGGTATAGAATTTGATGTTATTATAGAAAGTAGAATAGCTAATAATTCGGAAATATAAAAAAGCAATTCATCATTTACAGCTTTCCACACAAACTCAACTACAAAACCCCTTGTTCAATACAGGATCGAACAAGGGGTTTGAGTAATTGGTGATTTTTACTTTCTGCTTTTACCTTACAAATTCAGTAAAAGGGAGATTATGGCTTATTAAGCGGCGAACTCCTTTACCGCCTCTTTGATTTCTTCAAGTCTGTCGCCCTCGGCGTTGATCCGTAGTAATACCGGTTTTGACAAATCAATGCTAAATATACCGAGGATCGATTTGGCGTCGATGATATATTTGCTTGATATCAGCTCAAAGTCCTCATCATATTTAGAGATTATTGCAACAAATTTTTTTACACTTTCGATTGTTCCTAAAGAAACATACATATCATGCATTGTTTTTCTTCCTTTCTGCTATCAGTTTTAAAATCTCGCTCTTTTCGGGCATTACCTTAAGAGCGCCTTTTTTGGTGGTGATTATTGACGAAGCAGCATTCGCAAATTCAAGCATATTGTATATTTTCTGCTCGTCAAGGCTGTCGATTCCGTTTTCCAGAACTGCGTGAAGCACACAAGCCATAAAGGTATCGCCTGCACCTGTGGTTTCAATAGTGTCGTCTCGCAGGAACGGAGCGCACTCGACCTTTAGATTCTTATAATAAGCCTTGCTGCCTCTTTTTCCCATGGTGGCACATACAAGCTTGATGTCAAACTCTTCTCTGATACGCTGTATGCCCTCGTCAATATCATCTGTGCCTGTTAAAAATTCAATCTCATCATCAGAGATTTTAAGAATGTCGCACTGACTTAATCCATAGCGGATTTTCTCATTTGCCGTTTCAAGACTGTCCCAAAGCGGAGGACGAAGATTAGGATCAAAGGAGATAATCGCACCTGCTTTTTTTGCCTGTTCAACAGCCGCTTTTGTTGTTGCTTCAATATTCGGCTCTGTCATTGAAAGCGATCCGAAATGAAATATTTTTGAAGATTTTATAAGCTCTGCATCAATCTCATCCGGTTTAAGCATCATATCGGCGCCGGGGTTTCTGTAGAACGAAAAGCTTCTGTCGCCGTCAGGGGCAGTATTTACAAAAGCAAGAGTTGTGGGAACCTTGTCGTCCATAAGCAGATTGTCTGTATTTATCCCTTGAGCGCTCACTGTATCCTTTAGCATTTTTCCGAAGGAATCGTTGCCTACCTTGCCGATAAAAGCGGTTTTTCTGTCGAGTTTCTGAAGCATAGCAAGCACATTACAGGGCGCTCCGCCGGGGTTTGCTTCAAACAGCCGGTTTTGCTGAGCACTCAAGCCGTTCATGGTAAAATCTACAAGAAGCTCACCGAGGGCGGTTACATCGTAATTCTTCATAACCTTTCCTCCCTTTAAACCTGAATATCAAATTTTTCAATATTCAACATCGCTTTTCCGTCACACCTGAATACGATTTCGTCCGCTTCAAGCGGCGTGTAAAACGTTGTACTGAAGGTCTGATATCCGTCGTTTATAAACAGTTCAGCCGAGAATTTATCGAGTATCAGACGAAGCTTTAAGGTGCTCTGCGGATTATCAAGCTTAATTTTTCTTTGACTGACGGAGTCTCTTCTCATGCCGGAATACGTCCTGTCAAACTCAATGCTTTGTTCATCTTTGTTGTAAGTAAAGCAGGAGGTGTATTCCTCGTTGTGTGCAATGTGAATCGAAAGCTTTTCAAAATCACCCGACAGCACTTCTGCCGACAATTCGAGAACTCTGCCCTTGATTCCCTCAAGGCGGACTTCGCCGGAAATTTCCGCATTTTTATAGATTACGGGATTTGCACGGTATTTTTCAAGCTCACGGACAGGATTCTGATAAAGATGACCGTCAACGAGGCTCAGTTCTCTCGGAACGGTCATCATACCGTTCCATCTTTGTTCCGCAGGCTTGATATTGATATCCCACGAATACATCCACGCAATCATAATTCGTCTGCCGTCATTTGTCAAAAGTGTCTGCGGAGCATAAAAGTCCGTGCCGTAATCGAGCATAACGCCCTCACCGCAATTAAATTGACAGTCCGTTTTGTTATACTGCCCAAGGAAGTATACTGCGTGGTTTCCGTTGAAAAACTTGTTTTTAACCGCCCGCATATCCTGCGGAGATACGATCAGAACATGCTGATTTTCGAGTTCAAAAAAGTCAGGACATTCCCACATCATGCCGTACGTTCCGTCGTTTTCCGCAAGCACCGTAACGTACTGCCAGTCTTTTAAATCAGGTGACCGGAACAAAACTACCTGTCCCAAGCCGTCGCTCTTCCGGTTTCCTGCAACAAGGTAATAGAAGCCGTCATCAAACCAGATTTTCGGGTCACGAAAATCCTCACGGCTGAAGCCGCAGGGAAGCTGTCTTCCGTCAATAACGGGATTTCCCGCATATTTTTTGTAGGTTTTGCCGTCTCCGAATGCAAGACACTGATTCTGAAAAGCAATCTTTTTGCCGTTTTCCTCTTTTTCTGTCACACCGGTATAAACCAAGGCATGTCCATCTTCTGTTTCAAGCGCACTTCCGGAAAAGCAGCCGCTTTCATCAAAGCTTTCGTCCGGAGCAAGTGCCTCCGGCAAGGCTTCCCACTTGATAAAGTCGTCGGAAATGCAATGTCCCCAGTGCATCGGTCCCCATGCGTCACTGTAAGGATGGTGCTGATAAAACAGATGATATTGATTCTGATATTCCGAAAATCCGTTTGGGTCATTTATCCAGCCAACCGGAGCCGTAACATGAAAATCGGGTCTTTGCTCTTTCGGCACCTTGTTTTTTTCAATATAGCTGTTTGCCATTTCTAACTTATAAATATCAACCACAACCTTTTGTTCAACTGAGTTTATATTGCTTTTTCCGTTTCTCTGTCGAAGAAATGCATCTTATGAGGCATGAACACAAATTCGACCTGATCTCCTATCTGACACACCTCATACTTGGACACTCTTGCCACCGACTGCGAGCCGCCAAACTGAAAATACAGATTATTTTCATTTCCCATGATTTCCGTGTTTTCAATAACAGCCTGCTGACTGTTCGATTTATAAACATCAATGTTCTGGCTGTCAAACTTGATATCCTCACCTCGAATTCCGAGAATCAGATCTCCTTTATGTTCCGACAACCTTTCTGCTGTTGCTTTTGGCAGAGTCATTTTACTGCCGTCCGCAAAGGTCATTTCATCTCCGTTAACGGTGACATCAAAAAAGTTCATCTGAGGTGAGCCGATAAAACCTGCCACAAATTTATTTTGCGGATGCTCGTACAGTTCCATAGGCTTGCCTATCTGCTGAATAACACCGTCTTTCATAATAACAATACGGTCTGCCATAGTCATTGCTTCAACCTGATCGTGTGTGACATAAATCGTCGTGCTTCCGAGACTGCGGTGAAGCTTGCTTATCTCGTTTCTCATGCTTACACGCAGCTTAGCGTCAAGATTTGACAAAGGTTCGTCCATCAGGAACACCTTCTGATCCTTGACAATCGCTCTGCCAAGGGCAACACGCTGTCTTTGTCCGCCCGAAAGGTTCTTCGGCTTTCTGTACCGGTATTCTTCAAGACCTAAAATATCAATTACCCAATCAACCTTTTTCTTAATAACGTCTTTTGGGACCTTCATATTTTTCAGTCCGTAGGATATGTTCTTTTCCACCGTCATGTGCGGATAAAGCGCATAATTCTGGAACACCATGGATATGCCCCTGTCTCTCGGCGCAACCTCATTCATTTTTTCACCGTTGATATACAGCTCGCCACCGGTGATTTCTTCAAAGCCCGCTATCATGCGAAGCGTCGTTGATTTTCCGCAGCCGGACGGTCCTACAAAAGCTATAAATTCCTTTTCATTGATTTCAAGATTAAAATCCGTCACGGCGTTTTTGTTTGAATTGGCATATCTTTTTTCGATGTGTTTTAATTCTATAAAGCTCATAATGATTCCCTTTCTTTTTATACTCAGCCCTCTTTTGAGCCTGTTGAAACAACGCCCTCTACAATCTGCTTTGAGAAGAAGGAGTAAATAATGATAACCGGGATCGTGACCAGCGTAATAACGGCAAGCGTCTGACCCATGGTTGTGTTTTCGTTTGAGGTAATAGCATTCAGTCCAATCTGCGCTGTGAGCAGGTCGCTCGACGTGAATACAAGCGACGGCCAGAGGTAATCGTTCCACACGTTCAGGAAAGTGAACACGCTGACAGTGGCAACAACGCTCTTTGACATGGGAAGAACCATGGTAAAGAAGTATTTGACGGGACTGCAGAAGTCAAGCTGAGCCGCTTCATAAATATCGTCAGGTAAGCTGATAAACACCTGTCTGAACAAAAAGATGTTGAACGGATTGACAATCATCGGGAGAATATAACCGATAACGGTGTTTAACAGACCGAGCTTTGCCACGAACAAAAAATGGATTGTTATAATCGTTTCCATCGGAACAATCATAAGAAGCATAATAATCAAAAGCCAGCGTTCACGGAACGGGAAATTGATTTTGGCAAGCGCATAGCCGGCAAGACCGTTTACGATTATGCCCAAAACAATCAGCACCGCAGCATAAAACAGAGTGTTGAGCATATATTTCAAAAAGCTTGTGTTTGTAAGAATAGAAATATAGTTATCAAAAAAGCTTCCGTTTAACGCAGGCGGAATAAAAGCTGCCGCCGAATTCATATCGGCTGTAATCTGTGCGTCGGTCTTAAAGGAATTTGCAAGCATCCAGATTACGGGAAACAGGAAAAACAGCGATAAAACAATCAATACTGCAACGAGTATCCAATTACCTATCTTTTTTCTTTTTGTCAGCATGCTTATTCCCCCTTTCCTTTGTTACAATAGTTTGAATAACTGTCAGTATCATGACAAAGAACGCAAATACAATCGACATGGTAGAAGCCAAACCGATTTCCCAGTTGACCGTACCCGTTTCATAAATATCATAGACCATAGTGTAGGTTGAGTGAGACGGTCCGCCGCCCGTCATAATCATCGGCTGAACGAGCATTCGGAACGCTCCGATCGTTATAGTGATGAATACGAATATGCAAAGAGGTTTAAGCTCAGGCAAGGTAATGTCCTTAAACTTTTTCCAGCCGCTTGCGTGATCCATCTCAGCCGCCTCATAAAGCGCCGGATTGATTGCCTGCAAGCCGCCGAGGAAAATAATCATCTGATACCCCATGCCCTGCCATGAGCTCATAATGGCTATGGACGGAAGAGCCTGAGATGCGCTGTTGATAAAAGGCTGAGGATCAATTCCGAAATTGCCGAGAATAGAGTTTAAAATTCCCTCGGGACTGAAAATCTGAATCCACAAAGTCGAAACAACAGCAAGCGACATTACAACGGGAACAAAAAACGCTACCTTGAAGTACTTTTTGCAGTGTGTTACTTTATTGATTAAAAGTGCAAGGCCCAAAGCGCCCAAGCCCTGAAGCGGTACAATAATCAGAACAAAATTAACCGTGTTTCCGAACGCCTGTCTGAAGTCCTCGTCACGGAAAATTTGAAAATAATTATCAAGTCCGACGAAGTGTGTAATTCCGGGATTGAGTGCGAAGAAATCGGTGAAGCTGAATATCAGCGTCAAAATCATCGGAATAAACAGAAACACCGACAGCAGTACAAGCGCAGGACCGAAGAACGCCATTCCCAGAATCGATTCCGATCTCTTTTTCTTTTTAACAGTTAGCTCTTTATTCATTGTCGTATGTGTAACGCTTCAGCTTTGCGTTAATCCTTTCTACAGATTT
>JBJEPQ010000058.1:0-5416 GCA_051881315.1 Acutalibacteraceae bacterium
GAAAACAACCAAAAGCAAATTAAGTTGTTGGAAGAAGCGGCACAGCGACTCTATAAAGAATGGTTTGTCGATTTCCGTTTTCCTGGATATGAAAACACACCTATCATTGACGGCGTACCGCAGGGGTGGAGAAAAATGCCTTTGGGAGAGTTGATAGAATACGAAATTGGTGGTGGTTGGGGAGAAGATCAACCCACCGAAAAGTGTGATCTCCCAGCTTATGTTATCAGAGGAACTGATTTATATGATGTAACTCATGGTAATGCAAAGAGTATTCCGTATAGATTTCATTCTAAAAGCAATCTTGATTC
Organism: Acutalibacteraceae bacterium; assembly: GCA_051881315.1. Taxonomy (GTDB): domain Bacteria; phylum Bacillota; class Clostridia; order Oscillospirales; family Acutalibacteraceae; genus CAG-488. The sequence continues at coordinate 312 of JBJEPQ010000058.1, forward strand.
GCGAAAACTTCAAGATGGAGATATAGTTTTTGAGGTTTCTGGAGGTAGTAAGAATGAAGGTGTTGCAAGAACGGCTTTAATAACGGAATCGCTTCTTGATTTCCTTGGCAATGATGTGATTTGTGCAAGTTTTTGTAAGTTGATTCGCCTTAATGATAAAAGCCTTGCAAAATATATGTATGATACTTTTCAATATCTTCGCAATAGCGGAGAAACCATTAAATACGACAAGCGAAGCGCGAGCAGTATTGTTAATTATCGTTGGAAAGATTTCTTGGAACAGCAATTTATATTTGTTCCACCAATGGATATTTTGGCACAATATAATTCTCTTGCGGAAAATATGCAAAAGGCAAATGTAAATAAGGCGCAAATTATAGAACAAGCAAAACAAGCCCGAGACCGCCTTTTGCCAAAACTTATGAGCGGTGAATTGGAGGTGTGATGAAATGAATGATTTTTTAAATTGGATTATTGAAAATGAAGTATTGTTAAATACTATTCTTGCTTTTTTGTCATTTATCATAACGTCGGTATTAACATTTGTTATCATCTATCAAACATCTAAATTATCAAAACAGCAAAGCAAGCAAGAGATGGAAATAAGCAAACAGCAGGCAGAATTGCAAAAAAGACAAATTCGATTAGATACATTTGATTATAAGAATAATATATATCATGCACTCCATAAAGTATTTCAAATGACCGGTGAAATACATAATTTGTTAGAAAGAATTGAACTCGATAAAAAACCTATGGATAATCTCTTTCTTTTATTTGATTCGTATAGAGAACAGCTTGGGATTGATGTGTCGGATACTATGTGGATTTTCAAACAAGCAGAATATATACTGCCATCAAATATTTATGAATCCGTTTATGACATTTCGAAAAACTTCAACGAGTTAACAGGAGACATTTACGATTTCAAACTTTTTGCGTTAATATTAACAAATGAAGAAATTGAAACAGAAAAGAAAAAATTACTTCAAGACATTAAAATGAGATGCGATCAAATAAATAGTCATGTTTTATTTATTGAAACAATCATGCCAACAGAGTTGTTTATCGGAAATATAGATAGATAAAGCAAAAGATTTAAAAAGGCGGTGGAATTATGAGCTGGGAATATTCTGAAAATATATTGGTGCAGAACAGTGCCGGTAATGTTTTGCAAAACAAGCTCGGATGGGAAGTTGTTTTCGCTTACGATAAAGAGCAGTTAGGCGAAAACGGCACTCTCGGCAGAAGGTCATACAAGGAAATTGTATTGACTCAGTACTTGCGCAAAGCATTATTTGATAACAACGAATGGATGACGGAAGAATACGCTGATTCTGCCGTCAAGACTCTCCTTGCCTATACTGCCTCCGCAACCTTAATGCAGATCAATGAAGAAAAATATTCCATGCTCCGTGACGGCGTTCCCGTTCATGTCAAGAAATCAGACGGTACCTTTGAAACCCGATATGCCGCAGTATTTAATTTTGCCGAGCCCGAAAAAAACTGTTTTCTTGCGGTAAAGGAAATGAAAATACACGGTGAATTGTATCGCCGCCGTACTGATATTGTAGGTTTTGTCAATGGTATTCCTCTTCTGTTTATTGAACTCAAAAAGCAGAGCGTTGATGTTCAGGATGCGTATGATTGCAATTATAAAGATTATCTTGACACAATACCTCAGCTTTTTCACTTCAATGCATTCCTTATGCTTTCAAACGGTCTTGAAGCAAAAGTCGGTACTCTTGGTTCAAAGTATGACTTTTTCCATGAATGGAAACGACTCAAAGAGGACGAAGTCGGTGCTGTTGACCTTGAAACGATGCTGCTCGGTATTTGCAATAAACGCAATTTTATGGATTTGTTTGAGAATTTTATTCTTTTCGACCATTCGGGCGGAAGAACGGCAAAGATATTTGCACGAAACCATCAGTATCTCGGTGTCAACGAAGCGGTGGAATCATACAAGGCAAGAAAACTGAAAGACGGTAAGCTCGGCGTGTTCTGGCATACACAGGGGAGCGGAAAAAGCTATTCCATGGTCTTCCTCGCACAGAAGATTCGCCGTAAGTTTGCCGGCAGTCCCACCTTTGTTATTCTTACTGACCGTGAAGAACTGAATAAGCAAATCAGCGATACTTTCGAGGCTTGCGGTCAACTTTCAGGAAAAGCACGGCAATACATACCTTCAAGCGGTGCAAAGCTTTACGAAATGCTGCGTGGCAACCCGAGCTTTATATTCACTTTGATACAGAAATTTAACGATAATACGGTGGAGCCTATAGTGCCCGATCACGATATTATTATCTTGTCGGATGAGGCGCATCGTTCGCAAAACGGTATTTTTGCCGATAATATGTGCCGTTTGCTCCCGACCGCTTCGCGTATCGGTTTTACGGGAACACCGCTGTTCAAGTATGACAACATTACTGAGCGTACCTTCGGCAGTTATGTTTCTATCTATGACTTTAAGCGTGCGGTAGATGACGGTGCAACTGTGCCGCTTTACTATGAAAACCGCAGTGATATGCTGAATATCAAAAATCCCAAAATCAACGATGCACTTTTAGATGCTGTTGAAGCGGCGGATCTTGATGTGAACCAACAGGCGAAGCTCGAGCTTGAACTTGCGAAAGATATACATATCATTACATCCGAGCCGCGCCTCGATACCATTGCTCATGATTTTGTTGAGCACTATTCTGAACTGTGGACAACCGGTAAAGCTATGTTTGTATGCGTAAACAAGGTGACTTGTGTGCGCATGTATAATCTTGCTCAAAAATATTGGGCAGAAAAGATAAAAGAGCTTGAAGCTGAACTGAAACTTGCCACACAGCAAGAAGCACAGGAACTTGAACGCAAAATCAGTTGGATGAAAGAAACCGAAATGGCGGTTATCGTCAGTCAGGAACAGAATGAAATCCAAACCTTTAATAACTGGGGATTGGATATTCTTCCGCATCGCTCAAAAATGGAAAAGCGTGAAATGGATAAAGAGTTCAAAGATGCCGATAATCCGTTTCGTATAGTTTTCGTATGCGCAATGTGGCTGACCGGTTTTGATGTAAAATCTCTTGCCACAATTTACTTGGACAAGCCTTTGAAGGCGCATACGCTAATGCAGACAATTGCTCGTGCTAACCGTGTTTGCGATGGCAAGAGTAACGGTCTTGTTGTTGATTATATCGGCGTTGTGAAGGCACTCCGCCAGGCACTTGCCGATTATACATCAAGCGGCGGTGGTAAACCCGGCGATGATCCGGCTCCCGATAAAGCAGAGTTAATTGCTAAAATTGAGAATACAGTCAAAGCAATTGAGGCCTATATGGCAGAACAGCAGTTTTCGCTGAAAGCATTGACAGAAGCTGATGATTTTGCAAAATTGGCCTTGGTAAAAGCCGGCGCCGATGCTATGTGCAGCACAAATGAAATTAAAAAGCGTTTTGAGATTCAGGCTCGCGAACTTTTCCGTATGTTCAAATATTTTGAAAAGGGCGAAGTTTCTGAAGAAATACATCGGTATAAAAACGCTGTCGGCGAGATTTATGATCAACTGCAAGTTAAGCGTAAGCACACTGACAACTCCGCTTTGATGTCACAAATCAATGAAATTGTCAGCGAATATGTTACGGTAACCAAAAACACCGGCGAGGAAGATAATAAAAAGTTTGATATCAGCAACATTGATTTCGACCGCCTACGCCGTGAGTTTGAGAAGGCACAGAACAAAAATCTGCTGTTCAAAGACTTGCAACAGTTGGTTGAAGAACGCTTAGCCCGAATGCTTCGTGAAAATCCGTTGCGAATAGATTATTATCAGCGTTATCAAGAGATTGTTGACGAATATAACCGTGATAATAAAAAGGATGAAATTGCGATTATTTTTGAAAACCTCATGAAGCTTGTTAACGATCTCGATGATGAGCAGAAGCGTTATGTCAGAGAAGGATTTGATAGCGATGAAGAATTGACTATTTATGATTTACTGTGCAAAGATAAATCTCTCTCAAAAGAAGAGATAAAAAAGATTAAAAAGCTCTCACAGGCAATGCTTAAAAGTGTAAAAGAGCGTATACATGAGCTTGACCATTGGAGAGATAAAGAAGAAACGCAAGCAATGGTAAGCACACTAATCAGAGATATTCTTTGGGCAGAATTGCCCGATAGTTATGATGATGCGGCTATCTCTGATTACCGTCAGCGTATCTATGAACATATTTTCGATAATTATCCTGCGGCATAAATGAAGTCAACTGTTCTTAATAAATGGACCGGTAGACGGCGTGATAGGGGAGAAATCCATTCTCAGCTTGAGATTTTCTTTGCCGACCGTATGCCTGAATAGCATAAATCCCGGAGCCTTTCAAGGGTTAAATGAAGCGCCGTATTGCTACGACGCTTTTGATTTGTTTGGAAGTATTTATTTTAGTATGTTCTACGTTTTAACCTTTTGCTTGCGAACGCTGTTCCTATCAGTGCTCCACCGCTGACTAAGAAAAGTGCAAGCCAGAATGTTATGTGGCTGTTTTCTCCTGTTTGTGGGGAATGGTCCTGATCGGAGGATGCGGCATTTCCTCCGACAGACTTTTCTCCAAGGACATAAAATGGACTTCCGTCTGTGGTAAAGGTGAGAGATCCGTCCTTTGCGGTGACAGTCAGACCGGAGGTCTTGCCTTCGCCGGTCAGGGAGTACGCCACGGGGTTAGTCAGCTTCTTCGGAAGCTTGACAGTAACGGTCACGCTATCTGCCGTCTTTATATTGCCGCTTGCGTCGATGAAATAGATATGCAGCGGCGATAAGTTCTTCGCCTTGCCGTTCAGAACGTTGCCGATCCAGTCCAAAGCGTCCTTTTAGGTGATCGGATCGATAACAAGCTGCCAGCCGGGTTTCAAAGCACCGCTGACGGTAATCTCCGTTCCGTCGGGCAATGTAGTGGTTCCCCCACCGTTTTCGTCCACAGGGACCGTGTTCCATTGCGTGTTGTCAATATACCGGGCGTATACGCCGATGTCGGCTTGCCGGTTTTCACAGTCCAGATTGGATTCCGCCGCAAAGGCGGTGGTGCTCATGGCCAGAATCAGCACAAGAGCGAGAAGAACGG
>JBJEPQ010000059.1:0-26287 GCA_051881315.1 Acutalibacteraceae bacterium
TTTTCGCATAAAATTATGCACCTCCAAAAGTGTCTAACTTTTGGGGTGCATATCAGGCTTAAAGTCTGCGAAAGGTTTTTGTTTTTATTATATCAGAAGATTATAGTTCCTCCCAGAATTCTGTCAATAAGCATTATAATACGGAAAGCGATATTGTAAAAGATATTTGAGAAGAAGTCGGCAATTCTTGATATTACTCTGATTTCAACCGTGGTTGAAACGCCCGAAACAGGCTCTGTGACTGTGAGAGTTGTTTTGCCCGGTCTGTTGCCGTAAACAACGATTGAGCCGTCCTCGGGATCATACTCAGCTGTTGCAATCTTCTCGTTGCCGACCGAAACCTCAAGCTCATCAAAGTTATAGCATGCGCCGTACGGCAGAATAATGGGATAATTCCAATCCATACTGCCGCTGACAACATAAAAATCGCCAAGCTGAATTTCTTCAATCGCTATCTTTGTCGCATCGGTTACATTGAAGCTAAACTCTGCGATGTCTTCATCAAAGCAAGCCAGATAAATGCAGTAAAGCTTACCTGCCTCAACAATGAATGAAAAATCAAGCGAAGATTCGCTGTCGAAATAAGAATACTCGATATTTCCGTCGGAATCCATTACCGAGACGTCATCACAAGGCAACGTTGAATTGAGATTGTAGATACCGTCCTCTGTCGGCTTGAGAATAAAATATGCGCTCTCGCCTGTGAACGAATAAGAACCGTTCATTCTGATTTCAGGAAGATTATCGACCTTTGAAACGCTGAACGTTACTGTCGGCGCAGGAATTTCTTCCTCGAAGTAATCCTGATAATTATCAAGCTCAACAGTAATACTTGCGTCCTTTCCCGCAACAAAATAATCCTCGTCGCTGAGGATATTGACATCAATCGGGAACTCCACATCATCTTCGGAATTGAAGTAACTGACAAAAAGAGTTGAAACGGTCGAATCGTTAAAATCCACCGAAACAGAAGCCATATTAAATTCTCCGACTGAGTTGTCGATTGATGCAGAAATTTTGTAAACTCCGTCCTCGGGAATCGTGAGAAGGAAGGTCTTGTATTCATCGACCGTTACCGTGTATTCCTTGTCAAGCTCCACCGTCGAAGTTTCTGCGAATGCGGCAGTTGAGAATGAAAACATCATTATAACCGCAAGCAAAATGCTGATTGTTTTTTTCATGTACCATTTCCCCTTTGTAATTTTTCAGGAATTTTATTCCTGAAATGATTTTAACACAACTATATATAAAAATCAATATAAAAACGGTATTGCACATAAAATTTCTCTGAATGTGCAATACCGTAATTTTTAATTATTCTCTGTGCCACTTAACTCCCTGAGCGGTGTCCTCAAGGACGATGCCCTTGGCTTTCAGCTCGTCACGGATTCGATCGGCTTCAGCCCAGTTTCTGTCCTTTCGAGCCTGTGTTCTCTGCTCGATCAGAGCTTCGATTTCGCTGTCGAGGTCTTCCTTTTCACGGTTATAAACCAATCCGAGTACATCTGCCAGCTCGTCAAAAACCTTGATTGCCGCTTCGACCGTGCCCTTGTTGGCATTTGCAGCGATAACATTTGAGTTGATGTCACGCACAAGCTCGAACAGAGCCGCTATTGCGTCCGCCGTGTTGAGGTCGTCGCTCATCGCTTCAATAAACTGCTGACGGCGTTTGTCAAACATTGCAAGAATATCGCTGTCCGCTTCGCCCTCTGCCGCATTCTCAAGCGCAAAATCAAGGCTGTCCCGGCAGGTGTAAAGACGGGCAAGAGAAGCCTTGCATTGCTCAATTATATCCGTGCTGTAATTGATAGGACTTCTGTAATGTGACGATATCATAAGGAAACGGATCGGCTCATAGCCGTATTTTTCGGCGACATCTCTTACCGTGAAGAAATTGCCGAGCGACTTCGACATCTTAACGTTGTCAACGTTGATGTATCCGTTGTGCATCCAATAATTTGCAAAAGGCACACCGTTGCAGCACTCGCTCTGAGCGATCTCGTTTTCATGGTGAGGGAAGATGAGATCCTGACCGCCGCAGTGAATGTCGATCGTATTGCCGAGGAAGCGTCTTACCATCGCCGAGCACTCAATATGCCAGCCCGGTCTGCCGTGTCCCCACGGGGACTCCCAGTACGGCTCGCCCGGCTTTGCGCTCTTCCAGAGAGCGAAGTCCATCGGCTCTTTTTTGACCTCTCCGACCATAATTCTTGCGCCGGCTTCAAGATCCTCAAGCGGCTGGTGCGAAAGCTTGCCGTACTCGTTGAATTTGGAGGGGCTGAAATAAACATCGCCGTCAACCGCATAGGCGTAACCCTTGTCGATAAGAGTGGTAACTATGTCGATTATCTCGTCAATATTTTCCGTTGCCTTGGGGTGAACGGTTGCCTCACGCACATTCATTCCCTTGACATCTTTCCAATATTCCTCAATGTATTTTTCGCTGACCTGCTTATAAGTCAGGTTTTCCTCGTTGGCACGCTTGATAATCTTGTCGTCAATATCCGTGAAGTTCTGGACAAATCTGACGTCATATCCGATATACTCAAGAAAACGGCGCAGAACGTCGAACACACAGAGCGGTCTTGCATTGCCGATATGAATAAAATTATACACCGTAGGACCGCAGGCATAGATCTTAACCTTGCCCTCCTCGACGGTTTTCAGTTCTTCCTTTGTTCTTGTGAGAGTGTTAAAAATCTTCATTGTATATCCTCCAGTTTCTTTTTAAGCTTATCAATTTCGCCCTGCAATCTGCAAAGCTCCTGTGAAACAGGATCGGGAATATGGATCTGGTCAAGATCCTGCACCCTCTCGCCGTTTCTTCGCACCACTCTTGCCGGGACGCCGACCGCCGTAGAGTTCTTCGGTATCCTATCAAGTACAACGGCTCCTGCGGCAATGTTGGTGTTATCTCCGACAGTTACGGGGCCGAGAATTTTTGCGCCTGCACCGATCAGCACGTTATTGCCTATCGTCGGGTGACGCTTTCCGATATCCTTACCCGTACCGCCGAGGGTGACGCCCTGATATACGGTAACATCGTCACCGATAACGGTGGTTTCACCGATGACCGTGCCCGTTCCGTGATCTATGAAAAATCTTCTGCCTATCTGCGCTCCGGGATGAATTTCAATTCCCGTTTTTCTGACGCAGCGCTGAGAGATCATTCTCGCAATGAAAAACATATTGTGGTTATAAAACCAGTGCGCTTTTCTGTGGCTTCTGATCGCCTTAAAGCCCGGATAGAGCAAAATAACCTCAAGCGCAGAGGTAGCGGCAGGATCCCTTTCACGGAAGCTATTTATATCTTCTTTTATTCGATCAAACAACAGAATCCTCCTTTCGGCATTTGCCGAAGTATGAAAAAAACCTCCGCCGCACACAGTGCGACAGAGGCGGATAACCGCGGTTCCACTCCGACTTATTACTCTGAGTCCTGTAACGGGGACGGCCGCACAGAGATACTCGCCAAAGGTTTTCCCTCTGCGTGCTGGCGGGTGCATTTCGTCCGAACCTTCACAAGAGGCTTTCACCGTTACGCCTCATTCTCTGCTGTGTCAGTGTCGGATTACTTCTCCCGATAAACGCATTTTTCGTGTGACATTATAGCACAAAATAAAAATAAATCAATATTTTTTTAGAAATTACTTCCGTTCCAGCCCCACATATCGACTTCTTCATACTTAATATATACATTTGAAGCGTCGATACCGAGCACGCTGCCGAAAATTTCGCAGATCTTCGCAGTCAGCTTGTTTGACTGGGAATAGTCGATCTTGCCGAAAACCTTGACTTCGACATAGGCGATCGGCTTTGAATTGTCGCCCTTGAAATAAAGGCGGCAATTATCCTCCAAGCTGAGCATAAGCCATTGCTCGCTCTTGCCCGAAAGTATGGATATTGCCTTTCCGAGCTCGCTTTTGAGAGTCAGCTCCTGCTCCCCGGAGATGGCAACGTTTGTTTTTGTTGAGATCATCGGCATAAAAAATCATCCTCTCATAGCTTTGATTTTTTCTCTGATAAGTTTTTCGCCCTCAACGGGATCGTTCGTGTTCAGCACCGTCTTTTCCATCGGGCACATATCCGTACCCTGCCGGTTGATGATCCGGTCCACTAATTTATCATATGTAAAAATAACGCTTTTATCATCAAGATATGCTTTTGCGTGTCTGCTTGTCACCGCTGCGAAAATCTCGGAAACTCCGTATTTTTCAAGCAGCATCGCCGCCGCCTTGCCGATAACACGGTCGGCAACCGCCGCAGATCTGAAGAAATCGGGATCGGCGTCGATTTTTTCAAGGATCGGAGCAACTCCCCTCTTTTCCGAGGTGTACTCGCCCTTTTCGCTCACGGCGGCAAAAGTAACATTATCTGTCAGCAGTGCCTTTGCTTTTTCTGTTGCTGTCAATTATTAAACCACCTTTTTTTGCCGCATAGATTATCGGAGGTATCACAAGAAGCTGAAGTCCGATACCGTAAGCGCCCTTGACGGTTGCTGTCACGGCGGCAATCGCTCCGCCGCACTTGATATTCAAAAGGTTTGCGGCAACAAAAAGCATTGCGGCATAAAACAGTCTGCCGGCAACCATCGAGGCGACAAGAGTTATTATTGCACCGAATTTTTTGTCTTTCAGCTTTGCCTTATGATACAGCAGTCCGCAGACCAGTCCGTAAATCGCAAGCTCGCCCATCATAAACGGAAGTCTCGGAGCTCCCGGCATACCTGTAATTAAGTGGCTGATAAGCGGTGTGAGCAGTCCGATTGCAAAGCCGTATTCGCCGCCGATAACAAATCCTGCAAGAAGCACGGGAATGTGCATCGGCAGAAAGACCTCGCCCGCCTGCGGGATTCCCGTCAGGTGAAAAAGCTGAGGCAGTATTATTCCGAATGCAAGCATCAGCGCACCTGCGGTCATTTTTCGTGTCTGTATATTTATCTTCATTTAAGCTCGTCCATTTCCTTTTGAAGTCTTTCAAGATTTTCACGAATCTCAATCTTCTGCGGACATTTCTTTTCGCATTTGCCGCACTTGACGCAGTTCTTCGCTTTTTCCTTATCGTCCATTTCCGCCCAGCGCTTCTTGGCATTCTCAAAGTTTTCGTATGCGAAACACTTGTTCCAGATATCGAAATTCTTGGGAATATTAACTCCGAACGGACAGGGCTGGCAGTAACGGCAGTCGGTACAGCCGTTTCTCATCTTGCTGAGAATTTTTGCCGCCGCTTTTTCTACAAGCTTCTTTTCCTCGTCGGTCATCGGCTTATAATCGCCGAAGGTCTTGAGATTGTCCTCGACCTGATACATCTCAGTCATTCCGCTGAGAATGAGCTTGACATTGTCGAAAGATGCGCACCAACGCATCGCCCAGGAAGAAAGGGAGCTTTCGGGATCATAGGCTCTGAAAATCTCGGCAACATCGTCGGGAAGATTTGCAAGCGTACCGCCCTTGACAGGCTCCATTACGATAACGGGTATGCCGAGCTTCTCGGCAAGCTCAAGTCCTCTGAGACCTGCCTGCTCCCTGATATCTATGTAATTGATCTGAAGCTGAACGAAATCCCACTTGCGTGCCGTGATAATCTTTTCGTATGCCTCGTACTCGTCGTGGAACGAAAGACCGAAATACTTGATCTTGCCCTGAGCCTGAAGCTTTTCGATAACATCAATTATACCAAGCTCCTGAACGGTATTCCACTTATCCTCGTCAACGGCATGGAGAAGATAGAAATCAACATAGTCCACGCCCATACGCTCAAGCTGTTTATTGATAAACTCCTCGGTGTCGCTGATCTTTTCCTTTTCCCAGATCGGGAGCTTTGTTGCAAGCATATACGAGCTTCTGTCGTATTTCTTCAGCGCCTTGCCGATGAAGGGCTCGCTCTGTCCGCCGTGATAAGGATAGGCGGTATCAAAATATCTTACTCCGCCCTCATAGGCACGGTCGATAAGCTCCTGCGCTCTCTCCTCGTCAATCTTTCCGTCCTTTTCGGGGAAACGCATACAGCCGTAACCCAACAGCGAAGTTTCAACACCGATATTTTCAAAAGTTCTTTTTTCCATAAAAACACCTCATCGGTTATATTATCATATAATTGTATATTTTTCAAGCATACGGGAAATAATAGCACATATTTTTCTTGAAATTCATTTTAGCTTATGTTATTATTAGATAAATTCTTTCAATGAACTGAGGGATAATAAATGGTTGCGGAAAAAGAAAAGACCGAAAAGGCTCAGAAGCCTGTCAAAAAAATTGAAAAGTTCATATGGTTTTTTGCCTCGGCGGTGATTGCCGCTGTCGGCACGCTTTGCCATATCAACAACATCAAATTCAACATCTGGGTTAGTGTATTTTATTCTGCATTTCTATTCTTCACCATCATAATGGCGGCACAGCGCACAAGCGTTGAGCGTTTCGGCTATGCGGACGATTCGAACGAGGGCAACAAATTGAAATATGCCCTGACCTCGATCCTCTATTACATATTCATTTTCGCCGCCGTCGCTTATGCCTTCCTCGCTCTTTGGGTATCGGGAGTATTCTCGATATAAATATCAAACATAAATATGCGGTAACCGCTCCGTTTTGCAGTAAAGCTTAACGGAGCGGCTTTTATTTGTACCGTATCAATAATATCTCATAACTGCGACAACCTTGCCGAGTATCTCACATTCGTCAACGATTATCGGCTCGTATGTGTCGTTCTCCGGCTGAAGACGGTAGTGTCCGTTCTCCTTATAGAAGGTTTTACAGGTCGCCTCGTCCTCGATCATTGCAATAACGATCTCTCCGTTTCGTGCAAACGGAGTTTTTTCAACAATTACAAGGTCACCGTCAAGTATGCCTGCGTTTATCATACTTTCGCCCCTGATGTGCAGACCAAAAAGCGGCTTGTCCCTTGAAACATTTCCCGTGAACGGGAAGTAGCCCTCGATCTCCTCAACGGCAAGTATCGGTGCGCCCGCCGTAACCGTTCCGAGAATCGGCACCTGGGTAACATTCTCCGCCTGTCCCATTATTCTGATTGAACGTTTAAGAAGCGGATCTCGCTGGATATATCCTGCCTCCTCAAGGGCGTCAAGATTGGATTGGACCGAAGAGGTCGAACGCAGACCGACCGCCGCACCTATCTCACGCACCGAAGGAGGAATACCGTCCGCACTGCGCTGAACGAGAAATTCATATATTTTACGCTGAGTTTCATTGATTGACATAGGCTCAACTCCTCTTTTCTTGTTACGATAGCATTATAACACAAAAGTTTGTAAAAAGCAAACATTTGTTTGCCGAAATTCATAAAAATTTTTTCTTTATTTTTTTGTAAATTTGTGCTATAATTATATAAAATAATAGTTTTGAGGTCAAATATGGTAAATTTCTGCAAAAAAACAGCATTTTTGTTGCTTTTATTGATATTTTTCACTCTGTCGGCATTGCCTGCCGCTTTCGCATCCGATGCTTCCGATACAGCAAAAAGCTTCTCAAACGGCGGTTCAAATATTATTTGCATTGCACGTCGGGGCGATTGGCACAGCTTTCCCGAAAATTCCGTTGAGGCGGTCAACGTCGCTTTGGATTTTGACGCTGTTTCTGTCGATGTCCGCCTGACCTCGGACGGCAAGCCTGTGGCGATGGCTGACGAAACGGTTGACAGAATGTGTGTAAATCCCGACGGAAGCTCCGTAACAGGTGCGGTTTCGTCCTTTACCCTCGCTCAGCTCAAGGAATTTTTTCTGCGAGAGAGCAACGGAGGCTCCGACAAGGGAAAGACCGACTGCCGTGTTGCCGAGCTTAACGAGATCTATGCGGCCGCAAACGGTAAAACCGCAGTTATTCTCAACGTCAGCGAAACCGATTTCAAGACCGTTTACGACTATGTTACCTCCCTCGGCAAGAATGATGAAACGGTATACAGAATTGACGCGAGGTCGAAGCGCATTGTTGAACTGACAAAGGATATCGACAATATCACCGTCACGGGCAACTATCAGGGCAACATCATCTTCCTTGCAACGGCGGCCGTCAAAGAATGTTTTCAGAATAAAATCTATACAATAGAAATGGGAAGCACCAACGGCAACGGCGTTCTTTACGACAACTTTCTTATGAAGCGTTTTGTCGGCGACAAGCGTGCGATGGTATCCATGGTGAACGGACGCTGCGGAAAGCGCCCCGACAACGAAACGGGCTGGGACGACCTTATTTCACGCGGTTACAGCGTTATTGAAACCGATTTTCCCGACGAGCTTACCGATTATATCGAAAGAACCGAGGCGGCGGCGACCGACCTCGAAAAATATGTCGATCTTTACAAGGACGCAGATCTAACACCTTACAGCACCGACACCGAAAAGAGCTTTATTTCTGCGCTCAGCTCGGCTCAGGCGCTTATCGGCACTCCAAGCTCGCTTTCCGAGCTTACAGAGGCCTGCTCCGCCCTGAGATCGGCGCACGATTCGCTGACTGTCGGCGCAAAAAAGAGCGTTGCTCTCAAATTCAGCTTCACACCCGGCAGGATAATAACCGTTATTCTGTGTACGGCGGCGTTCACGGTCGGAACATTGTATTTAAGAAAAAAGAGGAAGGATAAATAAACATATTTCCGTCAGATGACGGGATTGATACGGAGGGACCAGCATGGATAGCAAAGAAGTTATCAGACTTCAGCGTGCCGATTATCCCGAACAGGTGGGCATCTCTTCAAAAACAATTTCAGAACTGCTTCGGGATTTCAAGGAACACAACGTTGAAGTACACAGCCTAATGATTTTAAGAGAGGGCAAGGTCGCATATGAAACATGGGCGGCTCCCTATGCTCCCGAATATCCTCATATGATGTATTCGGTCAGCAAGAGCTTCACCTCAACCGCTGTCGGCTTTGCCATTGACGAGGGACTGATGACTCTCGAAACAAGACTGATTGACATTTTCCCCGAATATAAACCCAAATCAAAAGACGAAAATCTTGAAAAATTAAATGTTCATCATCTGCTCTCAATGCAATCGGGCAAAAATGTCAGCGTTTTCTCCGACAAAGCGAAGAATCACTGGATCAAGGATTTCTTCGACGCCTCGTGGAAGTTCACTCCCGGCGACGGACATTGGCAGTACATCAGCGAAAACCAGTATATGCTTTGTGCCATGCTGACAAGGATAACCGGAATGAGCGTTGTCGAATACCTCACTCCGAGACTTTTTGAGCCGCTCGGAATTGATGTTCCTTTCTGGGAGCACGATATTGACGGCATTGAGGCAGGCGGCTGGGGACTTTATCTCAAGACCGAGGATCTTGCAAAATTTATGCTCTGCTATCAGCAGAGAGGCAAATTCAACGGCAAGCAGGTCATTCCCGAAAGATGGACGTGGCTTGCCCAAAAGGTTCAAGCAAACAACTCCCCGTTTACCAAGGTAATTGACAGTCAGTGCGGCTATGGTTACTGCTTCTGGAGATGCGGCGGAATAAACGGCTACCGTGCCGACGGAATGTTCTCCCAGTTCGGTATTGTTTCAAACGACGACGACATTGTATTTGTCATCACGGCAGGCGAAATAAACGAGCAGAAAACAAGGGACTGCATATGGCGGCATTTTAATAAGCTGATAATTGAAAATGACGGTGAGCCGACTCCCGACGTCAAACCTGAGCTTGCTCCGCTCGACGACGATCTTGAAGCGGCGGAACGCAGTCCGATTGAAAAAGAGATCGAGGGAAGAACGATCTATCTTCAAAGGAATCTCGTCCTCAATGCCGCAGGCTTCCCCCTCGGTATGCTTCCCATTCCTATCGTTTATATGTCCGGTGACAGAGCCGGAAATATGGACAATGTTGTGCTTCATTTTGACGACGATTTCTGCACAATGACGTGGGACGAGGGCGACGAGCACAACACAATAATCTGCGGAATGGACGGTAGGGCGAGAACAAATCCTATCACTCTTGCAGGTATGAACTTCACGGCATTTTCAACGGCGGCATGGATCGACGAAAAGACGCTTGAAATACATATGCGCCCCGTCGGCGGCGTTTGTATGAGAATAATCAAGCTCGCCTTCAACGGAAATATAGTCAAGCTCACCCCGTCAAGTCAGATGACGATGACGGATATGGCGGAAAACCTCGCCAAGGATGTTGACACCTTCTTCCCTCCGATTCTTCACCGTTTCGGACTGGTTGCATTCGACCAGCTTCCGGGAATAATTGACGCACCTGTCCTCGGCAGACTCGAAAGCGTAAAAGCCATAAATTCAGACAGCTAATTCATTATTGATTGTAGGGGGCTGCAATATGAACGATTCTTATTACTATTATATATTTTTCCCCGGTCTTCTTATTGTTATGGCAATACTCATACCGTTTTTCCTGAAAGCGGAAGTACCGAAACCTTGCAAAAAATCTCTTGTTTTTAAACAGACGTGTTCAACGGTCTTTCTTATCAATGCGCTTATTGCAGGACTGATCGGAGATTTCACCATATATGCAGCGTTAATGTTCATAGGACTGTGCTTTTCATGGCTCGGAGATTATCTTCTCCACGTTCGTCAGGATCCGGGATTCTTTGCTTTGGGGCTTATTTCCTTCCTCGTCGGTCACATTTTCTATACAGGAGCATATTGTCAGGCTTTTAAGGTTCTGTTCCCCGAACAGACTTTGTTCTCCGCAAAAAGGTTAATCCTTTTCTTAGTAATTGTGGCGGCGGAACTGCTCTCAATAAAATTTATTGCAAAGGTTTCTTTCGGCAAGATGTTTGTGCTGTGCGCCCTGTATGCGGCGACGATCACGGAAATGGCAATCAAAGCCTTTACTCTTGCAATTTCCCTGATGAAATATCCGAGCCTTGTTGAATTCCCGATCTTCACCGGCATTATGCTTATGCTCGGAGCGGTACTGTTCCTGTTCTCCGACTTCACGCTTTCTCTGTTGACATTTAAAGATGGGGTAAAAAAACACGGAGCATTGCGAAACGCAAATATATGGACTTACTTCTATGCTCAGATGTTCCTCGGCGTAACGGTCTTCTTTATTTCAACCTGAATCAAAATGACTGCGGCTTGTTTAAAACCGCAGTCATTTTTCTGTTGTTCAGGACTATGGCGGCTCCGCCTGTCGGTCACCGCCCGTCCTGATAATAAGCAAGCCTATGTTATCTTTCCCTTGAACTTAAATAAACCGGCTTGCTAATCAACGACAGCTTTTTTGCATAAAATTATGCCTATCTTTCCCTCTCCTGACTTTGCACATTCATTATAACTTACTTTCTCTTAATTATGTAATTTGTATTTTACCTTGCAATCGGCGTTTAAGCTGTTTATCTCTTACAGGCAATACAATAAGATCCTACTTTTTAATTAAAACATAATCGGTTTTCAATGCAATCTTAATCATATTTTAATATTTTAAAAAACCTGCATCATTTTCCGCTTAGTGCGGTATTGATGCAGGCTTTTTTGTGTGATTACTGCTCCATCTGCTTGCCGATAAAGGACGAAGCCACCTGAGCAAGCTTTGTTTCCGTCGGGGTAATCTTTGAGCCGTCGCTCCAAAGGAAAACCACCGCTCCGAGAATATCGCCGTTGCCGATAATCGGTGCGGCTATTGAAGCTCCGTAATTCACACCCTCGATCGGATAAAGCTGTTTTTCACGGTCTCCCGTGTAGAGCTGTCTTGATTCCATAACATCCTCCAGCTCTGCGCTGATGCGCTTGTCGAGAAAATCCTTTTTGGAAACTCCGGCGCAGGAAATAACGTGATCCCTGTCGCAGATCAGCACCGGAGTTGTGACGCTTCTGTAAAGCACGTCGGCAAAATGCTCCGTCACGTCCGAGATCTCGCTGATCGGCGAATATTTTTTGAAGATAACGCCGCCCTCCGTGTCGGTAAAAATCTCCAGCGGCGCACCCTCCTTGATGTGCATTGTGCGGCGGATCTCCTTGGGGATAACAACTCGGCCGAGATCGTCGATTCGCCTTACAATTCCTGTTGCTTTCATTATATAAAACTCCTCTTTGATAACCGCATAATACGGCGGCCATTTTATTCGTTTGCAAAAATAGTTTTCGCCGCTTTTTATTTTTTATGCCCTCGGAATTGCAAAAAGAATGTTAAAGAGTTATAATATAGAAAGTGTCGACGAAGATATCACTGTTTAAAGCGTTCGTCATTCGGCGACCGACGGCGGTGAAAATTATCATACAAGGTTTTTTTCAGATCGTCACGGTAATTAAGCAGGGCGAACGCCTGGTTTTTTCTGAAATTCAGCGGCAGTGAGCTGTTACAGATGTTGTCCTCAAGATCCTTTATTCTCTGTCGCAGGTATTCTTCGGTTGTCATATATATCACCGAAATTATTTTTTTCAAAATGAACGGAGTTATGAAATGCAAGTACAGGAAGAATTGAAAAAATTTTTATTTGAAAACGGAGTTGCCGACGTCGGCTTCACCTGTGTTTCGGACGGTCCGTTCGGCGAAAAAAGCTATGCGATGAGCATTGTAGTCAAGCTTTCCGACGCAGTAATTGACGAGATTACCGACGAGCCGACTCATTCATATTTTCATCATTACAGAACGGTCAACGCTTTTATTGACAGAACCTTGCTTCAGTGCGGCTTTATTCTCGAAAAACACGGCTACAAATATATTCCGATCGGTGCGTCGCAAAGCGTCAACAAGGACGGCTGGAACTACTGCGGAAGATATTCCCACAAAAAAATTGCCTCGCTTTCCGGACTTGGCGGGATAGGAAAAAGCTGTCTTTTCCTGCACAGAAAATTCGGTCCGAGAGTACGCCTCGGCTCTCTTTTTACCGACTGTCCGTTTGATTTTGAAAAGAAAGAGTATTTTTCTCCCTGCGTAGGCTGTGATTTATGTGAAAAGGCTTGCCCATCAGGGGCAATTCGTGGTAAAATGTGGACTGTCGGCATGGAGAGGGAGGATTTCTTTGATCCCGAAAAATGCAGTACATATATGAAAAAGAAATTTCAGCACATCGGCAGGGGTGCGGTATGCGGCATTTGTATGAAGGTTTGCCCTGTCGGAAGGAGTGTTCACAATGGATGAAAAAAGAATTTCAAGGATAAATGAGCTTGCCGCCAAATTAAGGGCAGAGGGCTTGACCGAAGAAGAAAAAACCGAACAAGCACAGCTTCGTGCGGAATACATCGCCGCCTATAAGCAAAGCCTTATCGGTCATCTGGAAAATGTTCGCATAGTTGACGAAAAAGGAAATAAAACTCCGCTTCGCAAGAAGAAATAATCAGTCTGTTTAATATGGGGTAAGGAAAGGAAAAAGTTTTATGAAAGACAATAAAAGATTTTTTGTCTGCGTCAGCGGTCTTGTAGTGCTTGCGGTTTTGCTCAGGGTGATTGATCCGAAAATCGCCGCTCTCATCTACAAAGGCGGCAATTATTTCGGAGGTTTTTGCGAAATTGCAGGAGCGGCTATCCCCTTTTTGCTCTGTGCCTTCTGTCTTGCGACTATGATGTTCTGCCGTCACACGAAAACGACATTTAAGAATAACCGCATTCTGACGGGCATATACGGCATTGCGTCACTTATGTCAACCTTGGCAGCCGTTTTTATGGCGACATACAAGAACTCAAATAAGAATTACTATCTGCTTGCGGGATTTTCGGCTGTTCTGACAGCGATGTTTATTTACCTCGCCGCAACGCTTTTCAAAAATAATTATCAGAAAAGACTGATGACAAAATACGCAAAGATCGGGATTATCTCATCTCTTGCATCTGTAACCCTTTTCTTTATCGCAAAGCTGATTCCTCAGCGTCCCTCATATGAAGCGCTTCAGATATCTATGGAAAAATTCGGGAATTATGACTCCCCCGAAGCTTTCGTTCCCTTTCTCGCCCTTTCGGGCATCGGTGCGGCAATGATGATGTGGATCACCTGCCTGCCCGATATCTTTCCGAAGCTCAGGTTCAGCGGTAAATTTCTCTTTGCTTTTTCGGTCGTCTGGGCGGCGGCAATGCTGATAGGTGCGGTCTCAAGCGGTCACACCTATGCTTCGGAATTTCTCTGCGGACTTGCGGCGGCTTATTCGCTGCAATTTGCCACAAAGAAAATCTTTGAAAAAAAGTTTGACAGTCAATAGACAATCAAACCCTTTTGTCTGTTCAGCCTCCTCTGTCGGTGTTATAGCTTTTTGTCGAAACGGGCAACCTTTTTTTCATTGACAAAATATTTCTTATATGGTAAAATCAAATTGCAGATTATATCTGACAATAATAAAGGAGGACATTATTATGGAGGCTATTCTCAACATGGTTCAGGAGATCCTTACATATTTCAAGGAGTTCGACGCTGCGGCAGTTATCGAAATCATCAAGAACTTCTTTGCAAGCATCGCTGCATAATCGTTTAAAAAATAAAGCGTCCTGTTTCATTCGTGAAGCAGGGCGCTTTTCAGTTTAATAAAGTATGCTTTCCGTAGGCTTGATTTTCATAATATTTATGATCTCGGATACGGTTTTTTCAACATTGTCCGTGACCTCAATCTTAATATCGGCAAGGAATTTGTAGATCGGAGTACGCTCCTCATCAAGCCTTTTCAGGGCGTCATAGTTCCTGATAAGCGGAACTCCGTCAAATTTCAGACCGCTCAGCTCTCTTGTCAGCCAAACAACATATCCGTTCTGGCGGATATAATACTGGTTTTCCTTGCTGAGGATAGCTCCGCTTTCGCAGGCAATGACCTGTCCGCCGTTCTGCGTGATCTTCTTGAGAGTATCGGTTTCAAGCTCTCTGTAATATCTTTCGCCGTACGCCATATACACGGTTGAGAGAGGCACGCCGGCTTTCATTGAAATCAGCTTTTCAACGTCGATGCACGGTCTGCCGAGCTTTGCGGCGATAACCTTTGCAATGGTTGTCTTTCCGCTTCCGGGAAGTCCGACAAGGATAATATTCTTCCTGCGGTCGCTCATCGTCTTATAGGTCGTCTTAATAAGCTCCTCATCAGGTTCGATCCGTCCGAAAATTATCTCGGTCTGATACGCCTGAGCAACGAGCATTGAAAGTCCGTCCGAATTCGGAATTTCACGGTCCTCGGCGTCGCAGATAAGCCTTGTTCTTCTGGGATTGTAGATAAGCTCCATAACTCCGCAGAGCTTCGGGAACCGTCCCAACTCGATAAACTTCATACCGTTGTTCGGATACATTCCGTGAGCCGTGGTATTGATTAAAATTTCAATATCCTCATTGTCGTAATACTCATCGGAATCCTCTATCTCCTGGCTTGAAACCGTGATAATCTTTTTTGCACCGAGACCTTCGACGACCGCCTGAACGGTCAGGGCGTCGCTGCCTGTGCCGAAGATAAGCACCGTCTTTCCCGAAACATCAATTCCGCACTTGTTTATCATATAGCAGAAGCCGAAATATTCGGAGTTGTCGCCGATAAGCTTGCCGTCCTTGTCAACGACGATGGTGTCAACGCTTCCGATCTTCTGCGCCGATTCGGTGATAACGTCGCAGTATTTGATAACATCTTTTTTATAGGGGAAGGTTACGTTTATGCCTGCGAAATCTCTTTTTTCAAAAAATTCGTCAAGCTCGTTCGGCTCAAGCTGAAAAAGATCATACCTCGCATTGCCGAGTTCCCTGTGTATTTCCGGAGAAAGGCTGTGCAAAAGCTTTCTTCCGAGTAATCCGTATTTTTTCATAATGCGATCAATCCTTTCCGCTGAGCTCAGATTTTGAGTTCGTTTTTATTTATCTTTCTTGCTTTCGTCTTTTTTCCTGTTTTTTATTCCGGCGGCGCACCCTGCTGCAACGGCAATGACAGCCGCCGCAGCACCTAATGCAAGCGTCAAACGCTTCCTGCCGTTATCGGGTGTAACAGCTTCGCCCGAAAATGTATTGATAACGGTCTGAGGCTCCTCGTCCTCAGCGTCATCCTTTTGAGTTGTGGATTTTTTTGATCTTGTCGTTTTCACCTTGGTTGTTTTCACCTTGGTCGTTTTCGGCTTTGTGGTTTTCGCCTTGGTGGTTCTTCCCGTTTTTTGCGTGGAGTCGGCTTCCTCATCCGGATCGGGCTCATCCTCGGCGTCCTCGGAAATATCAACGCTGTAAGTGTTCGACTTAACTCCGTTTGTGTCGATCACCCTGACATCCATAACAAGATTGTCCGGTATTCCCGATTTGATACCCACCGTTGTTTCAAGCATAATATTCATACTGTAATTATCGGCAGACTCGTCATTCAGCTCGGCAAAATACACGTTGTCGTTGTACTCCGCCGTTCCGTCGGACATCACCGTGACCTCGCCCATACCATTGAAGTTCATTATCACTCCGCTGTTCAGGTCGTCATTGAAATCGTCAAATTCAAGCATAAACAGCAGATATATCCTGTGAACACTGCGGTCATATTTTACCTTGACCGCCGCAAAGCAAAGGTCGCTGTTGGACTCGCCGTCCGCTTCGAGGAACACGCAGAGCTTGCTGTCCTCCCAAAGCCCGTTATCCGATATTGCGCCGACGTTAAGGGTGTATGAAACTATCACGGCAGAGATCAATAACAAAATACCGATCCGCTTCGAAAATCCGCTCAATCTCATCCCTCTTTTTAAATCAGTTTACTTTTACCGTAACTATCTCAAAAGGCTTTGCCGTAAAGCTTATCGAATTGTTTTCAACCGTCAGCTCCTCGACTTCTTTTTCAAGCAGATCGCAGATCACGGCTTTCTTGACATCGAAGCCGAAATTAAGCGTAACTTTCGTCTTTTTGTTATAGCTCTCATAGCCTCGGATAACGATATCGTCGCTGTCCTCGGCTTTCTTCACCGTTTCAACGATGAAGCTGTCGCTGTCGCAGTCAACGAACGAATATTCCTCAGGTAAAGTTCCGTCCTGCTTCTCTATCGGGAAAGCCTTCAAAGGAGCGTTAAGCTCATAGGCAAGCTGAACCGTGCCGCTCTCCCTGTAATTGCCGGCATGCGGCAGGAGAGAATAAGTAAAAATATGCTCGCCCTTGTCGGCGTCGGGATCGGGCGATGTTGCGCACTTGAAAAGTGAAAGCTTCATCGTACCGTTGTCGATATTATGACCGTATTTGCAGTCGTTTAAAAGACTCACGCCGTATCCGTAGTCGGAATAGTCCATATACTTGTGTCCGCAGACCTCAAACTTCGCCGCATCCCAGCTTGTATTCTTGTGTGCCGGACGCTCAACCGATCCGAACTGAATTTCGTAAGTCACCTTGTCCGAATTGACGTCAACGTCAAACGCCGCCTTGAGCATAAGGTGTTCCTGATGCCAGTCTGCATGGGTATCGAAATCAATTCTTGCGCTGTTGTCATAGAACCAGATCTTCTGACAGAATTCCGACTTGTAGAATTTTCTTCTGATCTCAAAACCGAAGCGTGCGCCCTCGTCGATAAACTCAACGGACGAAACATCGTTGATCTCATATTTCTTTTCGGTATAGTAGTTTGAAAGCTCCCATGCGTCATATGCGTAGGGGTAGTCCTCGAATGCCTCGATGTAGTTTCCTCTGCCGCCCTCACGCAGGACTTCACGCTCGTTCACCTTGTCGTAAAGACGTGTAATTACATATTCATCATTGAACTCAACGATATAATTTGAAGTTTCAAGGCGTTTGCCGTCAAGAGTATATGATGATTTATATTCGTCAAGATTAACAACCTTATATCCCTTTGCGGGAATACCGTTCACACGGTAGGTTTTGCCCTGATAATTCACAAATCCGTTATCCGTGAACGAGTTCGGGTTGAAAATAACCACTCCGCCCTCGGTCTTGATGTTCGACATTATGCTATCATATGCCGCAGTTTCGGCATTGTGACCGATTTCGGCAATTTTTGCATAGTCTCTGTCGCACTGCTCATAGACAGAATGAATAGACGAGCCGGGAATAATATCGTGGAACTGGTTGAGAAGTATGCACTCCCAGCCCTCGTTGAGCTTCTCCTGCGGATATTCAGCTCCCGTCAGCTTGGAAGCCATTGCGCTGACCGCCTCGGCATTCTGATAAAGGAACTCGCTCTTTCTGTTGTTCTTCTTGTTCTTCGCCTGAGAGGTGTAGGTTCCTCTGTGGAATTCAAGATAAAGCTCGCCCGACCACTTCGGAAGTCTCTTACTGCCCTCGGTCTTGCTTTTAAGTCTGTCAAGAAATTCGCTTGCAAACTCCCATTGCGGCTGAGGACAGTCCGCAACGCCGTATTTCAGACGGTCAAGAATTTCAATATTTTCGTCAGTCGGTCCGCCGCCGCCGTCACCGTAACCGAACGGCATCATAACCTCATCGGTAAGCTCTTTCTGACTGAATCTTTCATATGCACCCTTGAGATAGGACGCTCTGAGCATCGGAGTATAGGTTGAAAAATAGCCCGAAAGCTTGCCGTCCTCGTTCAGCTCGTTTGCCGTCAGGAAATATGAGAACACCTCGGAGCCGTCAATACCTTTCCACATAAATGCGTCATAGGGCATTTTATTGCTCTCGTTCCAGCCGATTTTTGACGTTACAAATTTATCAATTCCGCTTTTCTTCATAATCTGAGGCATAGCCGCACTGTAACCGAAAACATCGGGCAGCCAGATTATTTTATTGTCAACGCCGAATTCATTCTTGAAAAATCTTTTGCCGAAAAGCACCTGACGGACAAGGCTTTCGCCGCTTGTCAGGTTGCAGTCCGCCTCAAGCCACATTGAGCCCTCAAGCTCAATACGCTTTTCCTTGACAAGGCGTTTGATCTCCTCAAACATCTCGGGGCTTTCCTCCTTGAGATATTTAAGAAGCTGAGGCTGACTCGACATAAACTTATAGTCGGGATATTTCTTCATCATTTCGATAACGTTGCCGAAGGTGCGCTGAACCTTTTCCCTCGTCTGGTCAAGAGTCCAGAGCCACGCAACGTCAATATGAGTGTGTCCGACGCAGCTTACTTTGATCTTATTATCGTGACAGTATTTGCCGTAAAATTCCGTCATAAGGTATTCGTTCGCCGCGTCAACAGACGCAAGGAACTCCTCCGACATAGGATCGCACCAGTTGAGTAAATTGAGGGCGTTGTTCAGATATTCTCTGACATCCGCATACACCTTCGACTCCTTGTCGGAATAGTACAGCACCCTGTACGGTGCTTTTATATTGTAATAAAGCTTCTCAACCTCGCGGTTAAACTCGCAAAGCTGAACGTAGAAATCAGTCCTTTTTCCTGCAGGCACAGAATAGGCATAGATATGTATATCATAGCTGTCCTTCGTCCCGTCAAGCTTGAGATATCTATGATTACAATCAATACCTCTGATGAGCTTGCCGTCAACATAGATAAGAAACTGAGGCTGCCAGTCCTCGTCTCTTACATCGGTTGCCGCAACGTAAAGCTCAAGATCCTTGCCTCTCATCTCGGTCGGGATTTCAATATGCTTATAGAACCACCTGTGCTCCTCAGGCTTCATGCCCCAGCGTTCGGCCTCACCGAACTCGTACCAGTTACCGTCTGAGAGAGAGGGAACTTCATTTCCCTTTTTGTATCCACATTCGGTCGTCATCCAACCCGTCATGCTGAGCCTTACGGGAGTGATTTGTTTTTCGAGTTGTTTCAGGATCTCCCCGATCCTCTTGTCCAGAAAATTGTTCATGCTTTGCTCCGTTCAATTATTTTATAAAGTTTATTTATTTCATCCGACTTTGAAAAATCGGAAGATTTTAAAGTATCAACGATCTTTTGTTTAAGCTCCCCGTCACCGATAAAGTCCGTCAGAGCCTTTGCGAATTTTTCATTTTCAAGCGGAGCGATAACTCCGTTCACTCCGTTTTCAATCTGACTTGAAGCGGTTGCGTAGTCGGCTATCACAACGGGTTTGCCGAGGATCAGCGCCTCGTTGACAGTTACGGCATTTCCCTCATAGCGTGACGGCTGAACATAGATATCGCAAGCCTTAAAATAGGGATAGGGATTCGTTTTCTTGCCGAGCAGGATAACCCTGTCACCCATTCCAAGCTCGGCGATTTTTCTTTTTATCAGCTCTTCGTCGGGACCGTAGCCGATTATATACCACTTGACCTTTTCCGTCATCGAACAAATCGCAGGCACATTGTCGAAATTTTTAGCGTGGCAGTATCTTCCGACAGAAAGGAGCTTTACGTTGCCGTCATCGGGCATCTCCTCCCCGACCGTAAATTCCTCCGCCTGTTTTTTTATGAAATCGGCAGGGTGTATGTTTTCTATCACCGTTATCCTGTCGCCGAGAGTCGTAAATCTCTTTGCAAAAGCCTCTTTAACGCTCGGTGAAACGGCGATCAGACCGTCATACTTTGACCACATTTCAAGCTCCGAATCAAAGTCGATATCAATATATGAATAGTCGGTGTGTATCCAAGCGATCTTTTTCTTCGCCTTTGTTTTCTCCGCCGCAAAATAGTGCGGAGTGAGGAAGCTTATCACAAGGTCATATTCTTTTTCCGATATCACAGGCATATACCTCGATGTGTACTTGTGGCTGTAATTCAGAATTACATATTCGCCTTTTTTCAAGCCGTGAGAGTCGATGTAGTCGGCGGCTTTTTTCTTTCCGATAACTCTGCCCAGAGCAACGGAAAGCGCGCCCTTTTTCACGACCTCCGTGATCGGAACGGCAAGGGACGCATAGTTTTTATTTTCAGGCAGGAGCTTAACCTCTTTCGGAATATACTCCATCAGCTCTCCCGTATGCCTGAGCAGAAAAAGATCAACATTGTAACGGCTGTAATCAAACGCATTGAGCAGACCGAGCAAGGCTCTTTCCGCACCGCCGATCTCCATACAATGACTGACAATCAGTACGTTTTTCATACCCATCCTCCGCCGTAAAAATAATTCCTGAAAATATTATTATAATTATACTTATTATGTTCTTTAAAGTCAATGAATGTTTCGACATATTTCAAAAAAATTCTTCGTTTTACCTTTGATAAGGATTTTTGGTTTTACTAAAGAAAATTCTTTTGGATTATAACTCAAAAATTCAAATATCGGACTTCAAAATCATTGACATTTTAATTTGATTTTGATACTATAAATTGATTTAGATTTTTAAGCAAAGGATGTATCATATGCTTTTGGAAAAGACAGTTCACATTCCCGATCTGGGAGACATCGGCGCAGACAGCGGATTTCACGTTCTCACCTCCACCGAGGACGGCAAATTCACCGTCGGCAAAAACGGCGTAGTCGATATCGTTTCGACAGGCGACAGCAAGGTTGAGTTCGTTTCTTTCGGTTCTCACACCCTCGCCTGCGTTAAATCCGCAATCGCTTATCCCGTATATTATCCCGTTGCGCCCGTTTCACTCGAAATGCCCGTCAAGGCGGTTCTTATGGATCTTGACGGCACAACGGTCAGAAGCGAAGAATTCTGGATCTGGATCATTCAGATGAGTATTGCAAGCCTCCTCGGCAACCCCAAGTTTGAGCTTGAGGAAGCCGATCTCCCGTTCGTTTCGGGACATTCTGTTTCCGAGCATCTGCAATACTGCATTGATAAATATTGCCCCGGCGCATCGCTTGACAAGGCTCGTGATTTTTACTTTGAGCACACCCACAGAGAGATGGAGGAGATCATGGCAGGCAGAGGCAAGGACGGTGCATTCACCCCGACGGTCGGCGTTAAGGATTTCCTTTATGAGCTGAAGTCGATGGGCGTTAAGATCGGACTTGTTACCTCGGGACTTTACGAAAAAGCATGGCCGGAAATTCTTTCCGCATTCAAGACGCTCGGAATGGGCGATCCCAAGGACTTCTACGATGCGATCATTTCCGCAGGCTTCCCGCTCAGAAAAGGCTCTGTCGGCACTCTCGGCGAGCTTTCACCCAAGCCGCACCCGTGGCTTTATTCCGAGACCTCGATCGTCGGACTCGGCGAGGCTTTTGCAGACCGCAGCCATGTTGTCGGCATTGAGGACAGCGGCGCAGGCGTCTGCTCCGTCCGTCTTGCAGGCTACACGACTATCGGTATCGCAGGCGGCAATATCGTTGACAGCGGCACAAAGGCTGTTTGCAGCTACTATGAAAACAGCTTTGAAGATATATTAAAAATTATAAAGGGCTGATTTAATTGAAAAAGTTCAATTCCGAAAAAATCGTTCATGCAATGAGCTTTGCGCTTTTCGTTCTTATGCTGACGGAGGCGTACATCGTTCACGAAGATGAGATCAAGGAAAGCATCAGCAGACTTAAAACAATCATTGAAAGCAAAAAAGGAGAACAGACAGATGGACAACAAACCGCAGAAAATTAACTGCCATTTCATCTCCAACACCCATTGGGACAGAGAATGGCGTTTTTCGGCAAGAAGAACTCAGTATATGCTCGGCTATATGCTCGATATGCTGATGGACATTCTTGAAAAATATCCCGAATACAGACATTTCCACCTCGACTCTCAGACTATGCCCGTTCAGGACTATCTTGAAGCCTATCCCGAAAAGAGAGAGCTTTTCAAGAAGTATGTTTCCGAGGGCAGAATAGGCATAGGTCCGT
Source organism: Acutalibacteraceae bacterium (assembly GCA_051881315.1). Classification (GTDB taxonomy): domain Bacteria; phylum Bacillota; class Clostridia; order Oscillospirales; family Acutalibacteraceae; genus CAG-488. Next base: position 22,504 of record JBJEPQ010000059.1, read on the forward strand.
GGTTCTGCCTGCCCGACGAATTCACCGTCGGCGGAGAGTCGCTTATCCGTAACCTCCTGCTCGGTCACAGAATCGGCAAGGAGATGGGCGGCATCAGCAAGACCGGCTATTCACCGTTCGGCTGGGGACAGATTTCTCAGCTTCCGCAGATCTATGCAGGCTTTGACATTCACTTTGCCTCGTTCTACCGAGGAATTAACGAATACTGTGCTCCGAAATCCGAGTTTTTCTGGGAAAGTCCCGACGGAACGAGGATTTACGCTTCACGTCTCGGCAAGCGTCCCCGTTACAATATCTGGTACATAGTTCAGCGTCCTGTTTTCTACAATCAGCAGAACGAGAACAACCGTGATATGGTATGGAACGATAACAACGGTATCTTCAAATTCATTGACTCCGAGAATAAAAATCTCGACTATCAGTACACCCATCCTTTCTACGAGTATCACAAGGAGAACATCAAGCCCCGTGCCGATCAGGCGATCAAGGAGCAGGACAACGACTGGACAACCTCTCACCGTTTCTGGTCGCTCGGTCACGATTCCTCCTGTCCCGACGCCCGTGAGGTTGAGATGATAAAGGATCTTGACGAGGCTCTCCCGAACGCTACGGTTTACCACAGCTCACTCAAGGAGATGGAGCAGGGCATCATCGACGAGTTTGATCCCAACTCCCCCGTTCTCAAGGGTGAAATGCGTGATCCTTACACAAAGGGCAGCGTCAGCAGTATGATGGGCTGGATCATTTCCGCCAGAACCTACATCAAGCAGGCCAATTTCAAGACGGAAACTCAGCTTCAGAATTACGCCGAGCCTATGGCTGTTTTTGCGGCTCTCTGCGGCGCACCGTATCAGAAGAATTTCATCGATCTTTCATACAACTATCTGCTTCAGAATCACGGTCACGACAGCATCGGTGCCTGCGGACGAGATGTTGTTTATGAGGACGTTATCTCCCGTTACAGACAGTCTCAGCAGCTTTCAAACTGCGTATATGAGCGTGCATTTATGGACGTTGCAGGTGACATCAAGCTTGACGGCTTCGGCCGTGACGACGCCGCTGTTGTCGTATTCAACCCTGCTCCGTTCAAGAGAAGCGAGCCTGTTAAGATCACGGTTGAAATCCCTGCGGAGTGGAAAGCGGACAGCTTCAAGATCACCGATCCCGACGGCGAAGCTGTCACATATCAGGTAATCACCACGAACAAACACTCTGCTCAGATCATTCAGAACCCCAACGACGTTGCAAACGTTCTTCACACTCAGCAGTACACGATTGAGCTTGATGTCAAAGACATTCCCGCAATGGGTTACAAGACCTTCAAGCTCCAGCCTCTCTACCATGTTCGTGCGACAACTCCGAAGACCATGCTCAAGAGAGATCAGGTTATGGAGAACGAATACCTCAGAGTTACTTTCAACTCCAACGGTACCTACAACGTTCTTGACAAGGAGAACGGCAAGAGCTACGAGGGACTCGGTTACTTCAAGGATACGGGTGAGATCGGCAATCCCTGGGAACATTTCACTCCCGAAAATGACGAGACATTTACAACTCTTAACGAGAATGCAAAGATCACTCTCCTCCACGAGGGCGAGCTTGCCGTATCATACAAGGTCGCAATCGACTGGGCTCTTCCCGAGGGAAGAAATCCCGACGAAAAGACACGTTCAAAGCATCTCAATCCCTGCAAAATTGAAAGCATTATCACCCTCAAGAAAGGCTCACGCTATCTTGAAGTTGAAACGACGATCGACAATCAGTCCGAGGATCACTATCTTCAGGTTGCTTTCCCGACCGATATCAAGTCGGAATTCTCCTACGCTCAGGGACAGTTCGATGTTGTTAAGCGTCAGATTGCAAAGCTTGACTACTCTCTCTATGACGAAATCCCGATGACGGAACAGCCGATGAACTCCTTCGTTGATGTAACCGACGGCAAGGTCGGTGCGGCACTCCTCAACACAGGTCTCAAGGCATATGAAGCCTCCGACGACGAGTGCGGAACGGTTTATCTTTCACTTCTTCGTGCATTTCCGCTTCGTATCTGCGTAACGACGGATATGCAGGATTACAGCTCAAGCGACAAGGGCTCGCAGTGCATCGGCAAGAACACCTACCGTTACGCTTTTATGCCGCATAAGGGCGACTGGGAAGAGGGCAACGTCTGGGGCGAAAGCGAAAGATTTAACCTTGCTTTCGGTGTTGCACAGCTTGCTCCGACAGACCACGGCAAGAACGGTCTTGTTCATTCCTTCCTTGAGCTTGGCACAGAGAAGCTCAACGTCAGCGGTATCAAGCAGAGCGAGGACGGCACAGGCTATGTTGTCCGCCTGTTCAACCCGTCGGACAAAGCGATCAAGACCACAATCCGTCTTAACGGCGGCATTGCTCCTATCGAAAAGGCTCAGTCACCTGTTGAAAGACAGCAGGCAGAGTTCGAGCTTCCCGAATATTCGGGCAAGAAGTGGAGCGAGATCAAGCTCGTCAGCCTTGAGGAAAAGGATGTTGCTCCCCTCACGGTCAACGAGGACGGCTCGGCTGACTTTGAGATCACAGGCAAAAAGATTCTCACAATCAAATTTGTCGGCTAAAAACCATAACAGTAATAACCGCTTCCCCGAAGCTATCGGGAAAGCGGTTAATTTTTTGCCTGGAGATTTATATAATCTTAAATTAAAGATCAAAACAGTATTTCCTTTGAGGAAAGCCCTGATATGAGTACATCGCAGTAAAACAAAACCCCGAAAGAGAATATCTTTCGAGGTTTGATAACAATGATAAAAATTTATCTCTTGCTGAACTGTCGCGGCGTTAAGAAAACAGTCCGGTGGACTGTTTTTAGTCTGCGACCGCAGCGGCATGCCGCGAGGACACCGCAGTAAAACAAAACCCCGAAAGAGGATGTCTTTCGAGGTTTGATATAATCTGTATCTGATTATCTATTTGAGTTTTTGCATTGGCGTTTCATATCGTGGGATATTTTGTTGGTGTAATTGCATATCGTTTGATATTTTTGGTGCTGACTCACAAAATGTTGCACCAAATCAGAACCAAGTTCACACCAAGATTAACATCCTATCTGTTAGACAAATCGGAATTTATTGAGTTCGTTAGAGCAAAAAATCAATATCAATCTTTAATATACTTTTGGTCAGCTTGTGGAATTTCATCATCGGATATATATCTCTCAACTTTCATATGAAGATTATATTTTTCTCTTAGCTCCATTATTTTATTCATCATTGGTGTCTTATGATGAATGTTTATTGATTCTTGATTCTCCCAGCTATCTATCAGTAAAACTGTTTCAGCGTCATCCATTGGGAAGAAATAATCATATCTGATATTTCCGCTCTCATTTCTAATTGCATCTACAGTGCCGCTTTCCACCATTTCTACGGCAAATTTTTTAGCAGAGCCATTTTCACCCTTATAATATATATTTACAGTTATACTCATAACATTTTTCCTTCCATAAATTTGGAAATACGAATTAAACACACCAAAAAATTCAAGTTTATTGAATTGAAATTATTATATCATAATAATGTGAATAAATAAAGAGAACCGCACGAAAATTTACAATTCGTGCCGCTCTGTTGCTAAATTATGTCATTTTCGATACTTTCAGCCATATCATTTTATATCGTATGATACTGCTTTATAGAAAGTTGCACCAAATTTGCACAAAACATAATTTTAGAAAAAACAAAACCCCGAAAGAGGTGATATGCACCCCAAAAGTTAGACACTTTTGGAGGTGCATAATTTTATGCGAAAA
>JBJEPQ010000060.1:0-26077 GCA_051881315.1 Acutalibacteraceae bacterium
TTATTGATAACGGCGAAGTTTTCTGATTTTGTAACACATCATTGACAAACCTACAATATTTTTTTTCTTTTTTATAACAATATATATAATTCGAAAAAAACGCACAAAACCGATGCCGAAAAACAGAAAATTTTTGCTTTTCGAAACCGGTTTTGTGTGTTTTATCTGTTTTTAAGTCGTTTGTCGCATCTTGTTGCAAGGAAAGTACCGAGACTTTGAAAAATCTGAACCAGTATAATCAGGAAGACAACGGCGAAAACCATTATCAGATACTGGTATCTGTAATAGCCGTAGTTTATGGCTATTTTACCGAGTCCTCCTCCGCCGATTATTCCGCTCATCGCCGAATAGCCGAGAACGGTAGTCAATGCGATTGTGCCGTTTGAAATCAGTGAAGGAACGCTTTCGGGTATCATTACTTTTACAATAATCTGAAGCGGAGAAGCGCCCATGCTCTGAGCCGCTTCAATGATGCCGGGGTTTATCTCTCTGATACTGCTTTCAACAAGTCTGGCGACAAAGGGAAATGCGGCTATGACGAGAGGGACAACGGTTGCCGGAGTTCCGACGACCGTTCCGACAATCAGCCTTGTCAAAGGGAAAACCATTATCATAAGGATAAGGAAGGGGACGGAACGCAGGAGGTTAATTATTACATTCAAAATATGCAGAAATCCCTGCGGAACACGAAGTATTTTTTTATTTTCGCCGGCAACAAGAATTACTCCGAGCGGAAGTCCGATGACTGCGGCAAAAAAGGTGGATAGCAGGGTGACATAGACTGTTTCCCATATCGCAAGCGGGAATTGGGTTTTGAGCACTTCAAAAGCCTTCTGCACCTCTTCCGATGCAAGATATTCACTTAGCATTGTTTACGCCTCCTCAACATAGATGTCGGAAAAAGAACGGAGATATTTTATAGCCCTTTCAAGCTCCTCTCTGTCTCCGGAAATACCGAGAAGCATATTTCCGTATGCCTTGCCCCCGATTGAACGTGTAGAAGCGGAGAGAATGTCGGCGGCAATATTTTCGTCTATCGCCATTTGTGCAATTAAAGGCTTGTTCGTTGCGGAGGAACCGTTAAATACAATACGGATAATATGCTCGTTCGGATAGTCGGCAGGAGAGAAATCCGCACCTTCGGGATAAACAAGAGCCTTTGCCGCCTCCGATTTAGGAGAGGCAAAAATGTCGCTTACTCTGCCTTCCTCGGCAACCTTTCCCTGATCGAGGATGGCAACTCTCGTGCATATCTGCTCAACGACGCTCATCTGATGAGTTATGACAATTACGGTGATTCCGAGCTTGTCGTGAATTTCACGGATAAGCGAGAGAATGGACTGTGTTGTCTGAGGATCAAGGGCGCTTGTGGCTTCATCGCACAGAAGAATTTTCGGATGGGTGGAAAGAGCCCTCGCAATGGCGACTCGCTGCTGCTGACCGCCGGAAAGCTGAACGGGATAGCTCCTGAGCTTATCACCGAGCCCTACGATCTCCAAAAGCTCCTTGGCACGGCGAGTTGCTTCCGATCTTTTTACACCTGCAAGCTCCATCGGGAAGCAAACGTTTTTAAGACAGTTTTTCTGCATCAGAAGATTGAAACCTTGGAAAATCATTGTAATTTTTCTGCGTTCCTTACGAAGCTGAGAATCGCTCATGCCTCCGATGTCACGGCCGTCGATAATAATTTTACCTTCTGTCGGTCGTTCAAGCATATTGATACACCGGACAAGCGTGCTTTTACCTGCTCCGCTCATTCCGATAATGCCGTAAATCTCACCGTCGTCAATTTTCAGCGAGACATCCTTTAACGCGTCAATCTTGCCGTCGGAAGTCGTAAAGGTTTTGGTTAAATGTTGTATTTCTATCATTTGTTTCACTCCGCAAAATAATAGTGCTGTCTGTATAAAACAGCACTATTACGTTTAATTTCTGATTATTTAAGAGCGTCAAGAGTGGTCTGCTTTCCTCCGTAAAGTCCCATCGGTTCAACGTGAATTACTGCAACGGAGACAATGTGGGTTCCGTTTTCCTTGTTAAAATCGTCAAGGTACGGGATGTGCTGGAAATAGTTTGCGTCGATCTCACCGTTTTCAACAACATTGTTCGGCTGTACGTAATCTGTAAATTCTTTGATGTCGAGAGTGATTCCTTTTGCTGCGAGTATTTCCTTTGCCACGTCGAGTATCTCCTTATGCGGAGCAGGGGAGGCGGCAACGGTAATTGTTGTTCCTTTAAGCTCGTCATAATTTATCGATGAATCATATCCGTTTCCGGGATTTTCGACAACGCTGATGACCGAGCCGTTGTAATTGTTGTTGATAAAATCCGCAACCTGTTGGCTTTCAAGAGCTGCCTTGAGAGCTTTTATCTTAGGAGTGCTTTCGTTGCCCTGTTTAACAGCAAGAATGTTGCCGTATGCGGAGGCCGAGTCCTCAATGACGAGCGAATCCTTTACGGGGTTAAGCTTCGCTTCAATGGCATAGTTTGAATTTATAATGGCGTAGTCAACATCCTGAAGTGTATTCGGAAGCTGAGCGGCTTCAATCTCTTTAAATGTGATGTTCTTGGGATTTTCTGCGATATCGTTAATTGTTGCGGTTATGCCTGCACCGTCCTTGAGCTTGATATAACCCTTTTCCTGGAGGAGAAGCAAGGCTCTCGCTTCATTGGTCGTGTCATTCGGGATAGCTATTGTGATGCTGTCTTTGTTGCCGGAGCAGCCTGCAAAGAGGCTGAGCGCAAGTACGGTTACGAGTAAAAGAGAAATAAATTTTTTCATAATAAAAACTACCTTTCAAATCATATTTATATATTTTTAATCTGTTATCTGTTCATATACGTCTACATCGGCACATTCGTCCGAATCTGAAATTGGCTCTGAGCATAGCCGTGAAGTTCTTTAACATAAGTATTCCTCCTGAAAAACAAATAAAACCGGAAACACTTTTGAGGTTCCCGGTTAAAAGCAATTAAAAATTTTGTTCATCGCTTTGATTTGAGAACACATCGAAAAAGGGCAGAACAATAAAAGCGCATACACATGCACGTCTTAACTTCGGAACAGTTTGCGGTTAATGCTGTCGTCATGATGCCGTTCTCCTTTCATGAATTGTCTACCTTTTCAGTAGGTTAATAGGATAATACCATAAAGTGTTTTGTTTGTCAACACTTTTTTTGATTTTTTTAAACTGAGCAAAACAAAAAAGGCAGGTAAAAACCTGCCCTTCTGGAGCTGCTAACCGGACTCGAACCGGTGACCTCATCCTTACCAAGGATGTGCTCTACCACCTGAGCCATAGCAGCGCGTCACAACGCTTATTATATTAACATATGAAACTGTGCTTGTCAAGAAAAATTTAAATAGTTTTTTAGCGGCTAAAAGGTGGATTTTTATTGCCGTATATGTTAAAATAAATCGAACTTTAAGTTTAGCAAGGAGCTGTTAAAATGAGCGATTTATATATAAGCATTATTTTGCCGCAGGTTTCAAACGAAAACAAGCTTTTGCCGTTTCTTGAAAATGTCTTTTCTCAGGGGGTTGACGTTGATGTCTCAATCTGTTCGGAAATAGAAACTCAGAGCCTTTCTTCGCTCAGCGAAAATATTCTTTCAAAAATCAAGGTTTTCCCGTCTGAGGATAAATGCCGTGCGGTTGAAAAAGCCGTTGCCGACGCTGAGGGAAAATTTCTGCTGTTTTCCGATGTGGATATAACCTATTCCTCGGACGCTTTTGCCTCGATGCTTGCAAGGGGAGTGTGCGCGTTCAACGGATCCTCGACAGAGGGCAAGCTCTTTTCCGCCGATTTCGCTTTCGATGAGATTGCCTCGAAAACGGAATATTTCTGCTGTCTCATGGCTGCGGATACCGTCCGTAAAAACGGAATAATGCCTGCCGGCGGTACTCCGTTTTCGATTATGAACATGATCGCCGATTATGCAAGATATGACGATATTACGATAATTCACGAAAGCCTTTTTCATATTTCGGCACTTCCCGGGACTTCTGTTGATGCAAGAGATATTGCGAGCCTTGAAAACTACTCGTGGCTTTTTTCTCAGACGGCAAGCGACCGTGTGATTCTTTTCTATATCCGAAATGTTATGTCGGTATTTTCATCGCTTGAACACAGGCAGACTTTTGAACTGCTCAAGAGCGTTCTGCTACCGTTTATGGGCGATTACGCCGTGTGCGCCTGGTTCAAGTCGGTTTACGGCTGGGACGCCGAGCTTTTGAAAACCGATATATCCCTGGAGGATTTTCGCAGGCTCGGAACTCGCACGGACTACCGTGAGGTCGTTATGCCGATGAAGCCGAACGATGCGGTTATGAGCTTCTATTCGGGCAAGTTCTCGGCCGCCGATCTTAAAAGGTGCATTTTTGCCTATGTTTATTTCAAGGCATACCGTATGAAGCCGGGATTTATCCGTGATAAGCTCTGCGGACTTTGCAAGCGCAAGCTCGGAGGTGACTTTGATGCCTGAATACAAGGCGACGGTACTCGTACCCGTTTACAACGTTGAAAAGTTTCTGCGAGGCTGTCTCCAATCGCTGACGGAACAGACCATAGGCTTTGAAAACATCGAAGTCGTGCTTGTAAACGACGGCTCGACCGACAACAGCGAAGCTATCTGCCGTGAGTTTGCCGAAAAATACGACAACGTTTTTCTCTATTCCAAGGAGAACGAGGGACTTTCAAAAACCCGTAACTACGGTCTTGCAAGATCGCACGGAAAATATATCTTTTTCCTTGATTCCGATGACAGGCTCAGAGCCGACACGGTGAAATCCGTTACTGATTTTTTTGATACCGTGTACGACGAGGTCGATCTCGTGACTTACAGGATTATTCAGTATTACAGCGAAAAACCTGTTATCGTGCATTACAGATACAGAACTCTTACAAAGACGGGCGTTTACGATCTGACCGATCCCGATAACCGTTTTATTACACAGACCAACATAAATATCTGCATCAAAAACAGGGGAGAGGATAACCTGCTCTTTGATACAACGCCGAACTTCCGACATGAGGACGAGAAATACTGCTGTGACATCTTGCGTGAAAAGATGAAGCTCGGCTTTTGTTCCGACGGCGAATACATTTACAACCGTGATAATGTTGACAGCATTGTATCAACAAAGTTTTCGCCCGAAAATATCTTTGATACCTCGATGACCTTTTACGAGAAGCTTTTTGACAGCTTCGGAAAATTTGTGCCGACCTATTATCAGGGGATAGTGTTCAACGATCTCCGCTGGAAGCTCAAGGATGGCAAGCTTCTTCCGCTTCATCTTTCGGGGGAGGATTGGGAGAAAGCAAATCTCAGAATAGACCGCCTGCTTGCACGGATTGAGGAGGACACAATCGTTCTGCATCCGTCGGTCTCGGAAAATCAGCTTTTCTATTGGCTTCTGCGCCGACCGAACAGTCACCCGACAGTTGTTTGTACCGATAAGGGAATAAGCATTGTTTCCGACGGCAGAAAACTGTATGAGACTAAGAAAATAAAGATCGCCGTAAAAGATTCAAAAGCAAGGCTCGTTTCGCCCGTGTTCTTTTTCCTGAAAAAAGAGCAGGTCAGGCTGTTTAGCGGAGAAAAGGAGATACCGCTTGATTTTGAAAAAAATATGAGGAATGACGATCTCCTTGACTTTATGCCGAGCTTTGAAGCCGATGAGGGAAGCTATACGGTAAAGATAAATTCAATCGAATATCCCTGCAAATAAAAAACACCGCAGACCTCGACTTTTGCCGAAGCCTGCGGTTTGATTTTTTGCCGAAAATTACTTGTAAGCGATATAAATATATGACATTCCGAGCGAGTTGAGGTCGCTTGTGACATTCGATGTTGTTGAAGTGGAAATCTTAAAGCCCGTTGAGGTGAGCTGTAAACCTTGTGAACTAAGATTTTCGTTTGCCATCGCCATATAGCTCTTGGCGGTGCTGTTGACAAAGTCAACCCCCACCGCAGGTTTTCCTGCCGCCATAAGAATGACAAGCTGAGGCTTTAAGCCTAAAGAAATCGAGCGTGAGGACGAGCCGTTGCCGATATAAAATCCGACCACAAACGGATCATTCCAGTTTTCCTTATCCTGTGCCGTAACATGGATCTCGTCGTTTCTGATATGACTTCCGCAAAGCAGCTCCTTGTCAAGAAAACTTGCATAGTTTTCGTCGGTGCTTGCGGCAGGACAGAAATCCGTATTCATCAGAAACCAGCCGTTCATAACAAGAGCGTCGGTGTCACGGTCGGAAACGATCTCCTCACAGCCGGATTTCTCAATATTCAGATTGGTCCTGAACGTGAGTGCGTCGGCAATTCTCGTAAAGATATCGTGACACGCCTGTCCGCCCTTGGAAAAGGGTACGCATATGCTCAGATTTGCCTTGATTTCTGCGGTGCGGCAGTATTCCTGACGTTCAAGCACTCCGTCATCGTTGGCAACAAACTTGTCAACGATCTCTATGTTTTCAATTCCGACCGCAACGATAGCCTTTCTCAGCGGAACAGCCTTTTTGATCGGCGGATATTCGACGAAAAAGGTCAGATCGTTCATGTCCTCCTGACTGCCGAGCCATTCGACTATCCTTATCGGCAGTGAAACTATACTGTCCATTACTCAACCTCCACTATTTCTCTGATTATCGCCCAGATATACACAACCTCGTTTTTGACATAGACCTTTTCACAGCGGTCAACCGTGAATTTCTTTCCGTTTGACTCAACGTGACAGCCTTCCGCTTCAAGGTAGTGATCGGGCGGTCCGATGTAAAGGTAGTGTCCCTGACTGTTGAAGCCGATGACGGTGTTGACGCCGTTGAGATACATTTTGTTCTTGTATCTCAGCGGCTGAATGAATGCGCCGAAAATCGGACTGCTCCAGCCGTCGTCGGTCTTGACGGTGACCTCCTGACCGTATTTTTCAAACATTGATTTGACCGTCATTTTACATCACCCTGATCTGATTAAAAGCGAAGCTGTCGTCCCGGCAAAGCGGAATTATTTCAAGCATTTTCCTTTCATAGAAGCTCTTGGCTTCGCTCAGGAGCTTTTCGGTGTCCTTGTTTTCCTGCTCTATGCTTAAATCGCCTGCCTTGAAGCTTGTGACATTCGCTTCGCCTGCGGCGGAGCTTTGCCTGAGCGTCAGCTTGTAACAGGCAAGACCTGCGGCGGCGGAAACAATTCGGTAATCGTTTCTGTCTGCGTCAGGCTTTAACTTTGCCTCTATCTCTTTGAGACATGAGCGGCATAAAGGAAGAATTTCTTCTTCCTTGTATGCCGAAATGTCCGTCAGCTCACTGAGATAGTCTTTTACCTCCCAGCAGCTCATTCTGACGGGATCTCTGACTGATCCTCGGTTGTGGTTGTGATCTCGGCAGGAGCGAGAGTCTTAACCGCGCCGGGGAGAATCTTTGCAAAGCCTGTGATCGAAGTGATGGCGATCTGCTCAAGCTGTCTGTCAACGAGCTTGCCGTAATCGGTCTCAACATCTCCGACCTTGACCATTTCAAGCGCACAGCTCTTGTCAAGACCGATCATCATCGTATTGTTTGTGACGTGAGATGATTTGATAAGATTTGCGCCGAACGGTGTAATGAGCTTGCCCGTGCCGTGGAAATTGAGACCTGCGGCGGCGTCTCTGAACTCGTTCATCTTGAGAATGGTTGCCGTTACTCCCGGAGAAGCGAGGATTGTGTTAAGCTCATAGGGAGCGAATTTGTTCCAGAAGTCGATGAGATCATCGTAGGTGTATTCGTCTGCGGCGAGGGCGCAAACCTCCGCCTTGTTCTTTCCACCGTCACCGTTGATAAGCACATCAACTGCGTCTGCCATAAGGCTCTGAGCGAGGTATGCGCCGATTCTCTTGAGAGCGACCGAAACAACGTCAAGACGCTGAAAACGAAGCACATCGTATGAGGTGGTTATCATTCTGCCTCTTTTCTTGAGACGGATAGTTCTGTCGCTTACCTTGAAATCGGCTGTTTCGAGAGTATCGCCCTCATTGAACACCTTCATTTCGGCGTTTGCCGAGGTCATCTCGAGGTTCATTGCACGGTAATCGAGAGAGTCGATGTTCGTTGTAGCGGCGATAATGTCGGGCAGAAAGCTTGCCTCGTCCATACCGTAGCGAACGGCTCTTGAAACGTATTCGGGGAAAAGAACTGCGGCGTCGCTCGTCTGGAAAAACTTGCCGACCACCGAGCTGTCAGATCCCTGAGGCTTGATGCCGAAACGCTTGAGCTGACGCTGATAAGCGTCAAGCCCCTCAAGCTCGGTACCTCTGTAATTCTCGGAGGGATCAAGGCCCTCCAAAACCTGTGTAAAGCTGCGGCCTGTGCCGTACATTCCTTTTTCAAGTCTTAAATTGTCAAAACCCATTTGTAGTCCTCCTTAAAATTTAAAATCGTTGTTTGTGACTGTTGTTTTGTCTTTCTTCGCTTTGAGCTGAGGCGAGAGGGGAATAATCTCCTCCGCCTTTTTTCTGAAAGCGTCCCTGATTCTTACAAGCTCCTCTGTTTCAACTGAGGAACACATCTTTTCAATGCTTTCGCCTGAGAGAGAGGGGACTGAGAGAACGGCATACTTGGCGGTTTCCTCCGTAAGAGAACGGCGGTAGACCGCACCGTCCTTTGCCTGCTTCTCAAGCCTTGCAATGTATTCGGCAAGCTGTCTTGACTCGTTTTCTCCGAGCTTGACGGGATTGCCGTCTTTTATTGCCTTGATACAGTTTTCCATTGATTCAATCTCCTTTATGTAGCTTTTTGTCACACCTGCGTTTACCTGTGCCGGAACTGCGACGAAGGACCATTCGTAAGCGTCCGAAATATCGGAAAGGGTGCAGTAACAAAGCTTGCCGCCGTAGGTTTTGCCCTTGATATGATTGCACTGACCGTGCCTCATATCGTTTCCGCACACGGAACAGGTGAAAGCTCCTACGGCACAGCTTACGCTGACCTCCTTTTTTATTCCTGCGTTGATGTCGCTTATCAGGTCGGAATTTTTTTCGGTCAGAGGAATGTAAGCCTTTGCCTTAACGCAAAGGTATTCCTCGCCGTCAGCCGTTCTTTTGCCCGGAATTTTCACACAATCGGCCGAGTAAATCCTTGCGCTCTGATTTGCGCTCTTGGGATTGTGGTCGAATATACCGGTCACACCCACAAAGAGCTTTGCAAGCTGAGCGAGTGCGTCGGCGCTGAAACGTTCGCCGTCCCTGTCAATATCGTTGTCGCAGAGAATAACATTGAAGCTGTAAACCTCGTCGGCTTTCAGCTCCTTTACGGTGAAGCGGTTGATCTCTGCGAGATCCTCTTTAGTCAATTCGCAGGGTGAAATGTTTCCCTTGTATTCCTTATTCAACTGATTTCAACTCCTGTTCGATCCTTTCACTCTGAGCACGGTAAAGACGTGCTTTTGCCAGCTCGACCTCATCCTGAAGCGTGATATCGTCCCATTCAACGCTGAACTGCCCGTTCCTGCCGTTTGTCACCATCCAGAATCTGCATATTTTTTCAATGACGGGTGTGAGCAGTCTGCGGTATGCCTCAAGCTCGCTTGTCAGCACGTCCGCCTGCTGAGAGGACATTCTCTCGGTTGACGACCAGCTCAGGCTGAGCATGAACGGCGGCAGTCCCGTTTTCGCAACGATCTGTTCAAGCATCTGACGGACGGGAACCTCGCTGTCAAGAATCTGATTGTCTGCACCGATCGCCTTGATGCTTACGTCGCCGACGGCGACAAAATCCCTGAGCTGACCTCCCGGCTGCATCGCCTCGCTCCACTCACGGGCGACCTGCTGTGCCCTGTCCTTGGCATAGGCACGGTCAACAACATCGTTCTGCGGCTTGTAGGTGACGGCAAATCTGACATTGCCGACACGTTCCCAGTTGATGCCGATCGTGTTATAGATCTTCATCAGAATGTTGCTGACAAAGGGCAGTCCCTTTAAAAGCGAATTGCCCGTAAGCTGTCCGGCTTCGGGGTTGAGCACCGACAGAAGCACAAGCTGAGGATATTCGACAGGCTTCGCCTCGGCAAGCTCACGCACACAGACAACAGTTGAAAATCCGTCGTCGGCACGTCTCAGCTCAACGTCGTCAAGCTCGGCGTTGTAAAGAGCGGCAAAATTACCGTCAGAGTCGGTTATCATCTCGCCGACCGCCGTTCCGTAGGTCAGAAGCTGTTCAAAGTAGGTGGACAGGAACGAGTTTATGCCCTGCTGACCTGATCCGATCTTGACCTCGGACAGAAAACGTCGAAGCTCATTTTCACATTCCTTGTTGTCGCAGTCGATGCGAAAGCCGCCCGTCAGTCTGATGATCTTGTAGATTGCGGCGTCGATAATGGGGATAGCTTCACGAAGCTCACGGTAAAGCTTGTTCTGAACCGATGAAAGCGGTGTGTAGCTGTCAAGAAGACTGAAAGGATTATTCTTGTAGGTTTGCGGTGCCGAAACCGCGGTTTTTGCAGCGGATAATTTCTTGAATATTCCCACTGAAAATCTCCTTTCTTTTTTACTGTGGGGGAGCGTTTACCTGGAAACGCTCATTACAAAAAAGTCGTTTTCGGGCGCATTCAGCGCCGTTGTGACGAAGTATCTCAGATCGTCCATTGCATGGTCATTTTCCTTTCGCGGAGCGTCCCGAACTGCTTTGTCGTCCCACTTGTAAAGCGAAAATTCACGGAGCGTGTCCTTACATTCGGGTGAAAAATATATTTTCCTCTGTTTAAGGGCGTCCGAAACCTGCCGTATGCCGTCCACGACGTCGTTTTTGGCAGGTATCACCGTGAAACGACCTTTTCTGCGGATACATTGAATAAAGCTTGCCGCCGACGGATCAACAATTACAGCTTCAATATCAAGTCCGCCTGCAAGCTTTTCCAGCTCGTCATAATGTTCTGCGTCCGTCCTTTGCTCACCCTTTTTACGGGAATCGTAATAATACTCACGGATACGGTACCAACTGCTTTCGTATTCACCCCACAGACCGAACGAGCAAGGGTTGACCGTGCCGTAATCGCAGGAGATGAAAAAGCGGTTGAACATCTGCGTTTCGGGAGGTGTACTGACGTGTATTTCCTCGTTGAACATAGGGTAAACCACGCCCTGAGCCGCAACCCATTTGCCCTCCACAAAACGCTTGTAAAATGCGCCTGAGTAAAGACTCTCGTACCGCTGTATTATGTTGGGTGTGAGTGACGGATTGTCACGCATTGTGAAGTGAAGATAAAGGCAGTTCTTCTGCTTCGCCTTGAGAATCCATTCACGGTAGAACCAGTGCATCGGATGCTCGGGGTTGCAGTTGAACCAAAGCTTTGAGCCTTCGAGAGAGCATCTGGCAATAGCCTGCTCAACGAAGGAACGGGGCATCAGAGCCACCTCGTCAAGCAGAACTCCGCCGAGCGTCATTCCCTGGATAAGAGCCGCAGAGCCTTCATCCTTTCCGCCGAAAAGGTAATAACGGTTGACTGTATTCTGATAGGTCATTTCGATATAATTCTGCGACGATTTCAGATTGATTGCGAAGCCGAGAGAGGCTAAAATTGGACTCAGGGGAGTGATAACATTCCTCTTGAGTGATGCTATTGTTTTTCCGCAAATCGCAAATGAGGTGTCTGAGAAAGCCGAGAACGACCAGGCAATAAAAGAAAGTGACATACAAACTGTCTTTCCCGAACGGACGGCTCCGTCACATATGATGGCGTCATAGTCCTTCTTGTCGGAATTCTGACACCACCATGTCATGACCTCAAGCTGTTTTTTCGAGAAAGAGTTGAAGGATGAAAGTGCGTTATTCAAGCCTATCATTCCTCAGCTTGGCGGCGCTGTTTTCGAGCGCCTTGTAAAATGGGTGAGCACATTCGTCGTCGCCGATTGAGCAAAGCTGTTCAAGATGCTCCAGCGCCTTGATGCGGTCAAAGAATTTAATTTCAAGCCCGCCGCCCTTGGAGCGCTTGATCTCGCTGACATTGAAAAGATCGAGCTTTTCCGTTCCGAGGAGAGGTTTATCATCGGAGTATGCCAGTCTCACAGCGTCCGAAATATTTCCGAACGCAAGCTGACGGTAGCCTGCGATGATCTCGTCACGGTTGATCTTTCGCTTTTTATCAAGCCGTTCGATCTCTTTTTTGATGTCGTTTCTCTCCAGCAGGGCAAGCCCGTGTTTCCGTGCCTTTAATCCGTAGCCCGCCTTCGCGGCAGAGGAACGTGCGTCCCTTGTCTGAGAAAAGAACATACAGAACAGTCTTTCTTTTTCTTCCAGTGCCATAAATACTTCCTTTCTTTTTATACGGTTAACCGTTTGCGAGGGTTGTCCCTCAACCAAAGACAAAAAAAGAGCGATCCATAACAAATAGCTGTTATAGACCGCCAAAAAAGACTGTTTGTTTACAATTTGTTCATATTTAATCATAAAAATTTGTCAGCAAAGTTGATTGAGAGGGAAAATTAGACGTTAGATTTTAGACAATAAAACTTTAAAATCTGATGAAATTATGCAAGGCTTCCCCTTGAGGGGAAGCTCCGCCGCAGGCGGTGATGAGGTGTAGCAAGTCTGATGAAATTCAATTTCTGCTTTTTCATTCTAACACCTCATCCGCCTCGTTCCTCGGCACCTTCCCCTCAAGGGGAAGGCTTGTAAGGTTTCATCAAACTTTGAAAAAATACAGTCTGAAATCTAACATCTAAAGACTAATGTCTAATTTTGCACATCATCCGTCACGTCGTTCCTCCGTGCCACCTTCCCAAAATTAGACTTTAGATTTTAGATGTTAGACATTAGACGATAAAAAGCTTGCAGAAACCAAATTAGCCTCCCCTTGTTGCATGGCAAGGGGAGGTGTCGAGGAGGTACGACGAGACGGAGGGGATAAGAGAAGATAGACTTTAGATTTTAGATATTAGACTTTAGATGAGAAAATTTATAGTTTTCATAAACAACAAAAGAAAGACTAAAACATATGTTTTTATCAATCCCTCAGTCAGCTTCGCTGACAGCGTCTCGCTACGGCTCGGTCACTCCCGTGGCGACGCTTCGCTACCTTTACACAAGGGAGCCGAAAAGTTTCAGCAAAATTTGAAACGATACCGTCCGAAACAAAAAAACTGCAAGCCGTCCTTTCGGATGACTTGCAGTAAATTCTTATTTAACTGTTTTTACAGCTTATTGATATGAGGCAGAGGAGTTAGCGTTGTTAAGCTCAACAAGATACTTGATCTTCTTGATAGCTCTGTTTTCCGCATACTCTGTGCGGCGGGGACCGATGCCTACCTTGTAGGTGTCACCCTCCTGCAATTTCTTAGTTTCGGTCTCTATATCCTCATCTGCCTTTGAAGAACGGATTGCAGAATCATAGTAATCTGTACCGTCCTTGGCAACAAAGTAGATGATGTGATAACCGTAGTCGGTCTTAACGAGCTCAACATCTCCGGGCTGACGGTTTGCATCAAAGCACCAGTCATTGAACTCGGCAACCATCTGACCGGGATAAATGTTCTCGTAAAGTCCGCCGTTTGCGGAGGAACCGCTGTCCTCTGTGTACTTAACGGCAAGAGCTGCAAAGCTGTCCTCGGACTTGTCGCCCTCGTTGAACTGCTTGAGAACGTCCTCAGCCTGAGTTTTCTTCTTGGCGATTTCTTCATCGGAAAGGTCGCTTTGCGTATTCTGATCCTTTGTTGAGAAGAGAATATGACGGGCTGTTACGGTCTGCTCCTGATGGGGAGCCTTGAGAGCCAGAACTACAATGTACTTTCCGTTTTCCTCGTCGGAGAAGAGCTTTGTCGTGCCGACCTTTGTCGAACTGTCAAAGAGCCACTTAGCTGCGTCCTCGGAGAAGTTCTGAGAAACGCTGTCCTTGAGCATTGAATAGAGTGTATCCTTATCAACGTCGTAGTTTTCCGTATCCTTGTTAAGCTCCTTAGCCTTTGCGGTGAAGGTAGCTTCATTCTTTACAGCGTTGAAGAAATCGTTAGCGTTCTTCTTAACCTCTGCGTCGGCCTTTTCCTGACGTGCCTTGAGCTGATCGTCAGTCTCGTTTTCCTCAGCGGTAAGCTCGGTTGTCTTGAAGGTATAAGCTCTGAATGTAACGAAATCGTACTTGGAGGTATCCTCCTTGTAAGCTGCGTCGATATCTGCCTGCTTGTAGCCGTCGGCGATCTCAGCAGTTCTCTCGGTCAGATATTTCTGAGCAAGAACCTGAATTTTGAGCTGCTTGCGGAGGAATCTCTCGTTGATCGAGCCGCCGTAAACCTTGCGGAGGTATGCATTGAGAGAATACTTAACCTTAGGCTGATCGTCTGTACCTGTTGAGCCTGCGCCTTCGGCTTCCTCACGCAGATCTTCGATCTGCTGATCTATGTAAGCCTTATCGGCCTCGTTGAGTTCAAGACCTCTCTTGAGAGCTTCGTTGTAATATGCCTTATGAAGCTGGATAAGCTCGATTGTGTCGTTATGAAGCTTTTCAGCCCATGTGATCTCGTTGCCGTCAGCGTCCTGTGTGGTCTGAGTCTGCTCATCGGGAGCAAGGCTTGTGTCATATCCCATGCTGGTCTGATAGTAGTACTCATAGTATTGAGCCTGATATCTGATCTGGTTATAAGCTCTCATGTAGTAGTATTCGTACTCAGCGATCGTAACAGGCTGCTCCGAGCCGACTCCGCCGATTCTGATAACTCTCTGGAGAGCACCGTAATAATTGAGGGAAAATCCGACAATTCCCAAAACGATTACCGCACAAAGGACAATGGAAATGACCTTTCCTGTAATCTTTTTCACAGTGTTTCTCTTTTCCATGCTATGTGCATTTTTTTTGGCAGACTTTGCAATACGTGCCTTTCTTTCGTCACGGTACTGTTCTGCCTTAGACTTTTCATTAGCCATTGTATTCATCCTTTACTTAATGAAATGTTGCCGATAACAAGTCAGCATAACAACAGTATTTTAATACATTTTTGTTTTTTTTACAAGACCTAAACAATATTTTTTTCGTTTTATACGATATTTTTTACAATTTATTTATATTTTCAGTATTGATTAAGATCAGAAAATGAAAAACCGCAACACATTTGATTTGCATTGCGGTGATTTACGGTTTAGTTTATACTCAGTCGATAAGACTTGCCGCCGCCTTATCAAGCATGATGATTACATCCTTATGCTCGTTGAGAATTGAGCAGGGGATCTGCGGTGTGATCTCGCCCGAAACCATAGCCTTAATTGCCTTTGCTTTCTTTTCGCCGGTTGCGATGAGAAGAATTTTCTTTGAACGCATGATTGAGCCGATACCCATTGTCATTGCATATCTCGGCATCGGAACGTCGCCGAAATACTGCTGATTGGAGTCGATCGTGCTCTGAGTGAGAGTGACCTTGAAAGCCTCGTCGGTAAATTTGTCGGCAGGCTCATTGAAGGCAATGTGACCGTTCGTGCCGATTCCGAGAAGCTGAAGATCAATTCCGCCGGCGGCCTTGATAGCCTCGGCATATCGCTTGCTTTCAGCGTCGCAGTCCTCTGCATTGCCGTCAAGGAAGTTCACATTCTCCTCCTTGATGTCAATGTGGTTAAAAAGATTTTCGTGCATAAAGGTGTAGTAGCTGTTCTTATCGTTCTTGTCAAGATCGCAGTATTCGTCAAGGTTAAAGGTTGTAACATCCTTGAAGCTGATCTCGCCGTTATTGTAAAGCTCGATAATTTTTTTGTATGTAGGAACGGGAGTTGCGCCCGTTGCAAGGCCGAGAACCGCATTCGGCTTCTGAGCGATCAGCGCCTTGTAAAGCTGAGCCGCCGCAACGGCAATTTCTTCGGCGTTGTTAAAGATTTTAATGTCCATTGGTTTTTCCTCCGAAAGTATGATTATAATGTAACTTCCTTACCCGAATCCGACGATCTGTAAATTGCGTCGAGGATTTTTGAAGTGACTATCGCCTTGTCGATGTGAGCCTGGTTCGGCTTTCTCGTTACAGCAGACTCAACAAACGATTCAATCTCTTTTCCGTAGTCGAAGCCTGTCGATTTGTAGTCAGGGGTAATTTCCGTAAGCATATCGCCCATTGTCGAATAGAGCTTGAATTTTCCGCCGTACTGCATTCTGATGCCGCCCTTAGTGCCGAGGAAATCAACGAAACACTCCTGTTCGCCGATATTCTGCGCCCACGCACCGTTGAGTGTGAGGGTGGCTTTATCCGTTCTGATAAGACCGGTTACAAAATCGTCAACATCATATGTTCCGTTTTTCCTGTCGCTCGTGTCGTCAGCCCACATGCCTGTGCAGACATAGTCCTCCATCGGTGTGCCGAGCTTGCAGTGCGCAACGCCGGAACAGGTGAGGGGAGCAGGCTCGCCGAGGCAGTAGAGAACAAGGTCAATGTAATGAACGCCCCAGTCTATAAGCACTCCGCCGCCGGAAACAGCCTTGGTGGTAAAATCTCCGCCGAGACCGGGAATGGAGCGGTGAGCACGGAAGCTGATATAAACCTGATAAACCTCGCCGAGAGTACCGTTCTCTATAAGCTCCTTTACCTTGTTGACGGAATCTACGAAACGGTTTACAACGCCGATAGAGAGCATCCTGCCCGTCTCATGGGCAACCTTCTGCATTTCGAGAGCCTCTGCAAGAGTTCTTGCCGCAGGCTTTTCGCAAAGCACGTCCTTGCCGTCTCTCATAAAGTCGATCGAGATCGGAGCGTGGAAATCGTTGTGAGTACAGACAGAAACGATGTCGATGTCATCGTGACCGAGTAGCTCTTTATAATTGTAAACTGCCTTGCCGCAGCCGTAGGTCTTGACGGCGGCGTCTGCACGTTCGGGAATAATATCGCAGAAGTAACGCACCTCAACATTGTCAAGCTTGAGATAATTTGGTATATGCGAACGGGAAATATTTCCGCAGCCGATAACTGCTACACCGAGTTTTTTTGACATAATTGTCACCTCAAAAAAAGATTTATTTGTATTTTAGCAAGTTTTACCTTAAAAGTAAAGTATAAAAACGAAAAAATCATTATTAAATCGCAAAATATGGGACTGCGGCGAACCGCAGTCCCGAATTGATATAAAACCTGCTTATACGTTTTCTTTTCCGTACTTCTTTACCATAGCCGCCTTCATTACAAAGAGGAATGCAACGGTAAGAACGATTCCGATCGGAAGCACGATATATGCCTTCTGAACGAAGCCGGAAACTATATACATAACGAACGAGATCGCCGCAACGGATATAGCGTACGGAAGCTGAGTTGAAACGTGGTTGAGGTGGTTGCACTGACCGCCGGCGGAGGACATGATAGTCGTATCCGAGATCGGAGAGCAGTGGTCGCCGCAAACAGAACCTGCAAGGCAGGCAGACATACCGATTGTCTGAATTGCGCCTGAGGGGAAGATTGCGATAACGATGGGGATGAGAATACCGAAAGTACCCCATGAAGTACCTGTTGCAAAGGAAATGAAGCAGGCAACAAGGAAGATGATAGCCGGAAGGAAGTTCTGGAATTCTCCTGCAACATCTGACATTACGTCGGCAACAAACGGCTTTGCGCCGAGTACAGCCGTGGTGTTTTTAAGAGACGTTGCGAATGTAAGAATGAGGATAGCCGGAACCATGGCGATGAAGCCCTTGGGAATACACTCCATAGCTTCCTTGAAAGAAACGAGCTTTCTTGCACAAAGATAAATGATGGTGAATACAAGAGCAATGATACTGCCCCAGGGAAGACCGACCGTAGCGTCAGTGTTTGAAAAGGCCTCAACAAATCCGCTTCCGTCGAAAATTCCTCCGACATAAACGAGGGCGAAGACGCAGACAGCGATAAGTACAATGATCGGAAGAACAAGGTCGAGAACCTTTCCGTTTGATGACGGATCGCTTTCTTCAACCTCTGCCTTATCTCCCGAGGTGTAAAGGTCGCCGTTCTTCTTTGCGTTCAGCTCATGAATTCTCATCGGGCCGTAGTCAAATTTCATAAGTGTAAGACCGATGATGAAAACAAAGGTAAGAAGTGAATAGAAGTTAAACGGAATAGCTCTGATGAAAAGGGCAATTCCCTGTCCCTCATCGGCATATGAAGCAACTGCCGCCGCCCAAGAGGAAATAGGAGCGATCATACAAATCGGAGCCGCCGTTGCGTCAATAAGGTAGGAAAGCTTAGCTCTCGAAACCTTATGTCCGTCTGTTACGGGACGCATAACGGAACCGACCGTAAGGCAGTTGAAGTAATCGTCAATAAAAATGAGCACACCGAGAACAAAGGTAGAGAGCATCGCACCCGAACGGGTTTTAATATGCTTCTGAGCCCATTTTCCGAAAGCCGCAGAGCCGCCCGCCTTGTTGACAAGGGCAACGATAACGCCGAGAACAACAAGGAAGATGAAAATACCCGCAGTTCCCGAAACAGCTTCAATCAGGCTGTCATTGACGAGAATATCCATCGTTTTGGTAAATACGAAGTCTGAACCGAGGATAGCTCCGGCAAGAATACCGATGAACAGGGAGCTGTAAACCTCCTTAGTGATGAGCGCAAGAGCGATAGCGATTATCGGGGGGACAAGAGCCCAGAAAGAAGCTCTGACTTCGCCCTCTCCGCCGCAGTTTTCGCACTCTGCGTCGTTAAGCACGCCTACACCGGAGCAAGCCGTGCAGTTTTTACCTGCATACTCCGCCGAGCCGCCGCAAACGGGACATTCAACCTCGTGAACAATTCCCGTTCCGTTACAGTCGGTACACTTAACCGTTGCAACAGAACCGTCTGTTACCTTGGCGATTGCGAGAACAGCGACTATGATGACGCAGGCGATCGCCAAAATGATTTTCTTTGACTTTTTCACAATAAAACCTCCTGCAATAAAAAATAAAAAACGACATGGTTCCGTATCTTCATACCAACCATGTCATAACGACTATTACATGACAGCACTCCACATACAAGCTGTGACAGTACGTTACATATTCTGTAACGTCCCAGCTATGGTTCACAAGGCAGATCCCCACGCTTCGGCGGTCAATCTTTTCACTTTCTGTGTTGCCTTTCCTGCGAAAGCTACTTGTAAAGCACCGCACCTCCATCATCCGAGCTATTCTCGAAACCATATTCTGTTTTACAGTGCGATTATAGCACCGTTGTAAAGCCGTGTCAACAATTATTTTATTTTTCACAAAAAGAAATAACGGGCATGCACGGCAACAATCCGTGAATACCCGTTGAGCGTTGATTCAGAATGATATTTTCATAATATTCTTGCCGAGTGCCGTGGACTTTGACTCCTCCTCGAATACGGCATAGTAATCCCTGATATTGTTGACCTCCCTGACGGAGAGCAAAAGAGTCTTGATATGCTCCCTGAATTCGGGGATAGTGAGAAGCTCGACCGCCTTTTCAAAGTCACAGCGGACGCTCCTTGTCGTTCCTCTGATGGAAATTCCGTGTTCCAGCACCATTCTTGTGTTGAGCGGCACATTGTCGTTCGCAACGCCCGAAAGAATGAGCTTTCCGCCGGAATAGAGCTTGTCGATCGCCTGATTTGCGGCGATGCCCGATGCGTTTCCGCCGACTGCTTCGATCGCAATCGACATTCTCGGCAGGGCTTCGATATCGTTTGAATAGTAAACATTTGCAAAGTCAAATTTTTCAAGCTTTTCCTTGCTCAGTCCGACAATATTGACCTCACAGCCGAAACCGTATTTTGCAACGAGGGAGATGATATATCCCATTATTCCGTCGCCCCATACCGTAACGCTCTTAACGTTTTCACCCTCGGAAAAACCGGCTCTCCTAAGAGCACAGCAGCCGACGGAGATTAGCTCCGAAAAAACGGCTTCCTCACCGATCTCATCGGGTATCGGAATCATATATTCCTTATCAAGGTCGATAAGCTCCTTGGAAAAACCGTCATAGTTGCTTGAACAGAACTTTGATTCGGGACAGTAGTTGTCGAGCAGATGCGGATTGTCTCTTACGCAGACCTCGCATTTTGATCCGTCACATTCCGACCTGCGGCAGGGGAGAAGAACAACCCTCTGTCCGCTTTTGAATTCTCCGCTCTTGTCACGGACAACAACGCCCGTCGCCTCATGAATGAGACTCATCGGGAATTTTCTTTTGAGTATACTAAGGCTTCTGTTTCCGAGATAATAGCGGATATCCGCCTTGCAGACCGCCAGATAATCGGGACGGACGAGAACGTTTTCGTTTCTGATATCCTCAACAAATATTTCAAATCTCTTAGGTTCAGTAATTTTGTAACTTTTAGCGAACAAAATTTACCAGTCCTTTCTGCCTTATCTTCCGGCTCTGACAATGGATTTAACAAGGAGGAGATCCTCCATTGTTGTGATTTTCATATTAAGCTTGTCGCCCATAGCCATACCGATCTTAACGCCTGCCGAAAGAACAAGTCCGCAGTCATCGGTCATTACGGGACGCTTATCCTCGGGGAGGGCAAAATAATCGTCATAAGCCTTTCTGACGATGGAGTATCTGAACGACTGGGGAGTCTGACCGAGATAAAGCTCCTTCCTCAGAGGAATGGAGTCGAGAGTTTTCTCGTCAAGGCTCTTGATAATGGTATCGTGAGCGGGAATAACGGTATCGCATGCGCCGAACTCCTTGACCTTTTCGATATTTTCGTTGATGATCTTCTGAGAAACAAGAGGTCTTGCGGCGTCATGGATAATGACATAATCATCTCCGCTGCACTCCGACTGAATTGCGTTGAGAGCGTTGAGGGAGGATTCCTGACGTGACGCACCTGCGTCGGCGATCCAGCGAACCTTGCGGATGTCGTATTCCTTGAGCCAAACGGAAAGATCGTCCTGCCATGCCTTGACGCAGACAACGCAGATTGCGTCTATCTTCTCGTTGATTTCAAAAGCCTCAAGAGTGTGAATGATTACGGGCTTGCCGTAGATATCAATAAACTGCTTCGGACGGTCAACCATACCCATGCGGCTGCCCGAGCCTCCTGCAAGAACGATTGCGATATTCATAAAGATTACCTCTATTCTCAAAAAATGTTTTCTAAATTATACTATACCCGTTTTTATTTGTCAATAAACGGAGATTGGAGAAGTAAATTCATTTATTAACGGTTGAAATTATTTTTTTTATATTGTATAATAACAAATACTTGAACTTGAAGGAGGGTATATATGGTTTTCTCATCGACAACTTTTTTGTTTTTGTTTTTGCCTGTTGTTTTGATTGCATATTATAATCCTTTCTTTAAATCCGTTGCAGTAAAAAATGCAATTCTTCTGATTTCGAGTATATTTTTCTATGCGTGGGGCGAGCCTGTTTATGTTCTTTTGATGCTCGGCTCGGTGCTGATAAACTGGATTCTCGGACTTGTCATTGACAGGAACAGGGAGAATAAAAAGAGCAAGATCGCTCTTGTCGCCGCCGTTGCGGTAAATCTCGGAATTCTGTTTGTTTTTAAATATCTGACATTCACTCTTGAAAATATTAACGCTCTTCTGCATACCGATATAGATACTTTAAATATAACCCTGCCGATCGGTATTTCTTTCTTTACGTTTCAGGCAATGTCCTACGTTATCGACGTTTATCGGGCCGACGGAGAGGTGCAGAAAAATCCCTGCAACACCGCCCTCTATATTTCTTTCTTCCCTCAGCTTATTGCAGGTCCTATCGTTCGTTACCAGACTATTGCGGATCAGATCAGGGAAAGACACGAGAATTTTGACGACTTTACCAACGGAGCTTACCGATTCATGATAGGCTTCATAAAGAAAGTGCTTATTGCAAACAATGTCGCTATGATTGCCGACGGAATATTTGACAGCGAGGTCGGTTCCGTAGCCTCCGCATGGCTCGGTGCTATCGCCTATACACTTCAGATCTTCTTTGATTTTTCGGGCTACAGCGAAATGGCTATCGGTCTGGGCAAGATGTTCGGCTTCACCTTCCTCGAAAACTTCGATTATCCCTATATATCCAAGTCCGTTTCCGAATTTTGGCGCAGATGGCATATATCTCTCGGTACATGGTTCAGGGATTATGTCTATTTTCCGCTCGGCGGCAGCAGGGTGAAGAAATCAAGACTTGTTTTCAATCTTTTCGTTGTCTGGACGCTGACGGGAATATGGCACGGAGCCAACTGGACGTTTGTGCTCTGGGGCTTGTTCTACTTTGTTCTGCTTGCTGTCGAGAAGCTCACGGGCTTTACGAAAAAGCTCGGATTTGTCGGTCACATATATACGATGCTTGCCGTTATAATTGGTTGGGTGCTGTTCAGGTCGGATAATATCTCCTCCGCCTGGACGTTCCTCAAGGCTATGTTCGGCTTTGGCTCACTTCCGCTTTATGACAGCGACACAATTTTCTATCTTTCCAACTATAAGTTTTTCCTCATCTTCGGCATTGTTTGCTGTTTCCCGATTTTGCGTGCGATCAAGCAAAAGATCAAGTCGGGCAAAACGGTATTTACGGTTGCCGCAGGTATTGTTTTGATCGCATTGTTCCTGATCTCAATTACCTATACGATCAAGGGAACATACAACCCGTTTATTTACTTTAATTTCTGATTTAAAGGTGGTGTATAATATGAAAAAAATCAAGGCTTCGTATTTTGTGGGCGTTGCTTTTATTTGTATTATTGCCGTCTTTTTCGGCTCTGTGTGTTACAGAGTATACCGTGCCAGACTGTTCGGAGATTACGGAGAGACTCCTACAGCGGAGATAGGTCTATATTTCTCAGATGAAGATAAGGTCGATTGTAATTGGCCTGAAAAATATCCTTTTGACGGTGAACACATATTTGAGTATGAAAGTTCTCAGTCGGAAACCGAGGTTAATGCTCAGGAGGAATCAGAAGGCGGTGAATCAGTTTATCTTTCTGTTGTAAACAAGATAAAGGACAGCGTGGACTATTATACCTCCAAGCTTCTTCCCGGTCGAATGAAATATGTTGAGGCAAATGCACTCTTTAATAAGGCTGTTGGAATGAGCATTATTTCCGGAACCGATTCGGTTGCCGTGATGAAAAACGGATATCTGACGCTTGAAGCTACCGAAAAGGATACGGATTCTCCTTCAAAAAGCCTGAAATGGTTCAGCGATATTCTTGAGGAAAAAGGAATTGATTTTGCATATATTCAATATCCGTCCAAGGAGGATAAGAATGACAATCAGCTCCCTGACGGAATGACGGACTACAACAATATCAATGCCGACAATCTCCTAAAAAAGTTGGATGCCGAGAATGTAAAAAATATTGATATGCGTGAGCTTTTGATGCAAAAAGGAGGAAATTGGTATTCAAACTTTTTTAAAACCGATCACCACTGGAAGCCCGAAACAGGAGTGTGGGCGGCAGGAAAAATTGCCGAAATACTCAATCTGGATTTCGGATATTCTCTGGACACAGGTATCGGGGATATAAACAATTATAATGTTGATGTTCACGAAAAAATATTCCTTGGCTCTCAGGGAAAGATTGCAACCCTTACCTTTGCCGATCCCGAAGATATCAGCATTATATATCCTAAGCAAAAGACAAATTTCACCGTGACCTACAACACAGATTCACCGATAACGGGAAGTTTTGATGAGGTTATTTTCAACAAAACCTATCTTAACAACGACGATTTTTATAATTTTTCGGCGTATTCCTCATATCTTAACGGAAATAAGGCCGTTACTTCGATAAAAAACAACGACTGTAAAAACGGAGTGAAAATTCTTGTTATCGGCGGTTCGTACAACAAATGCGTTGTTCCGTATTTGGCGCAGACCGTTGAAAGAATTGATCTTATTGACGGCAGATATTTTGACGGAAGTATGATAAATTATATTGAAAAAACAGAGCCCGACATTGTCCTTGTGGCATGCACTTCTCTTATTATAGGACCGGTAACCGGACGCACATCGCCATTTAATTTTGAATAACGCTTTACTTTTGCAGTTTAATGTGATAAAATGGAAAAAGAGTAATAAAAACGGAGAGGCTTTATTATGGAAAAGAATCTTAGAGATAAAAACACGGATATGTTCTTTAATGCAATACTTCATCTTGAATCGGTCGATGAGTGCTATGATTTTTTCGAGGATCTTTGCACGGTGAATGAGCTGAAGTCGATTTCACAGAGAATTGTTGTTGCGAATATGCTTCGTGAGAAAAAAGTATACAGCGAAATTGTTGACGAAACAGGCGCGAGCACAGCGACAGTCAGCCGAGTTAACCGTTCGCTTCAGTACGGCCGCGGAGGATACGACCTCGTTTTCGACAGGATGAACGGGGAAGACGACAAATGAGCGGTTACAATGCGTTTGCGGAAGTTTACGATAAGCTGACCGATAATATTGAGTATAAAAAGCGTGCCGATTTTATCAGTACGCTTTTTGAACGCTACGGGGTGAAGGGCAAGGAGCCGATCCTTGACCTTGCCTGCGGGACGGGAAGTCTCACCTTCGAGCTTGCAAAGCGAGGATATGATATGATCGGAATTGACTCGTCATACGCAATGCTTTCACAGGCGCAGAACAAAAAGTATGAGGAAAACGCAGATGTACTCTTTCTCTGTCAGGATATGACGGAGCTTGACCTTTACGGTACAATCAGCGGTGCGGTTTGTATGCTCGACAGTCTTAATCACCTGAGCTGTGCCGACGATGTGAAAAAAACCGTTGAAAAAGTCGGTTTGTTTATGGAACACGGCGGAATATTTATTTTTGACGTGAATACAATATATAAGCACAGAAAAATTCTCGGTAACAACACCTTTGTCTATGACTGCGACGAGGTCTACTGCGTTTGGCAGAACAGCCTCAACGAGGATGACAGCGTTGATATTTCGCTTGATATATTTGAATGTGACGGTGACGCATATTACCGCAGTACGGAAGATTTTACCGAGAGGGCGTACCCGATAGAGGATTATAAAAAATGGCTCAGCGATGCAGAGTTTGAAATTGTGCATATTTTTGATGAAATGAGCGACCGTGAGCTTAACGAAAAGACCGAGAGAGCGGTTTTCGTTGCACGGTACACGGGATTTAAGCAGCCTCAGAAACAGCAGGCTGCCGAAACGGAGGATTTGTAATGGATAAATTAGTCAGATGTATTTCAACGGACGGCACGCTTGTGATAATGGCTGCCGAAACGACGGATATGGTGGAAAAATCACAGCAGATACACAAAACCTCAGCCGTCACCTCGGCGGCTCTCGGCAGACTTCTGACGGCTTCGAGCCTGATGGGAAGCATGCTCAAGGGAGAGAACGAAAGCATTACCCTGAGAATAAACGGCGGCGGACCGTCGGGTACGGTTATGGCTGTTTCCGACAGCTCCGGCAATGCAAGAGGATATGTTCAAAATCCTGTTGTTGAAATTCCGCTCAACGAAAAAGGTAAGCTTGATGTTGCAGGCGCAGTAGGCACGGACGGCTTCCTGACGGTCATTAAGGATCTCAATCTCAAGGAGCCGTATGTCGGTCAGATCCCGCTTGTAAGCGGCGAAATTGCCGAGGATATCACGAGCTATTATGCTATCAGCGAACAGATTCCGTCGGTTTGCGCTCTCGGAGTGCTTGTCAATCCCGACCTTTCGATAAAGGCGGCAGGCGGTTTTATTATTCAGCTTCTTCCGACGGCTCTCGACGACACGATTGATGCTGTTGAGCGTTGCATAAGCGGTATTCCGTCTGTCACTTCGATGCTCTGCGACGGACTGACTCCCGAGGATATCTGCAAAAAAGTGCTCAAGGAATTTGATCTTGATGTCCTTGATACCTCAAACCCGAAATATAAATGCAACTGCTCCCGTGAGAGGGTGGAGGCGGCTCTGATTTCGACAGGCGTACAGTCGCTTGAGGAACTTTCGGCTGAGGAGAACACCGAGGTCTGCTGTCAGTTCTGCGATAAAAAATATAATTTCAGCGGTGCCGAAATAAAAAGACTGCTCCAATCGGCAAAGAAAAAATAAAAACTTAAAAAAACTATTGACAAAATATCAATGTTATGGTAAAGTAATGAATGTCGCTGCGGTACTGAGCAACGACGTAAGGAATAACGGCGAATGGGAGCATAGCTCAGCTGGGAGAGCATCTGCCTTACAAGCAGAGGGTC
>JBJEPQ010000061.1:0-5333 GCA_051881315.1 Acutalibacteraceae bacterium
AGACCTACGACGCTGACGGAAACGAAGTCAACGACACGGCAAGAACTCTCGACCACGAGGTATGGTATGTCGAAGCAAGACTCTATTCGGGACAGAATTATACAGTAGTCGGCAAGTTCGAAGCAGGCTGGAACAGAGCAGAGGACGCAACCTCGACCGTTACAGGCAAATAACCGAATAACAGCAAAACACGGGTCGCAGAATTATCTGTGACCCGTGTTTTATCAACCACAAGATTTAGTAAATATAAACATAGAAAAGTATATATATGTTAAAATGAATATATTATTTAGATAAATTTGTCATTTATTACAAAAAGTATTTTATAAGTTAAAATCTGATTGACTATTGATTTTTGTTGTGATAACATTTACATTACTATATTAAGCAAATGTATCAAGGAGGAATTGATATGAGTGCAAAAAAAGTGTGCAAAAAAGCGCTTTCTGTCATTTTGGCTTTAACGCTTATGCTCACAACCTTTGTTTGCTTTGATATCGGAATGTTTTTCGGCTCGGCTGTCGATACCAACGCCGCTGTCACTGTTTCCGACAATGAAGTAAGCAATGTTTATTTCTATGCTCCCGAGCAGGTTTATCTTGAGCCGTCTTTGACGGGATATACTGCACAGAGCAAGTACAATTATCAGTGGTTTGTTGATTCAACTATCAACGAAACTACAAACGACCAGACTCTCAGAACTGGTGAAAATTCCGAAGGTAATTTTTACTTCTACTATGAGAATGCAAGTCAGGTAACCATTTCCTATAAGTATCTCAATGCAGATTTTTCGGAAATGACGGCCTATACTTCAACAAGTACAACAAACTCGTCTGCGGATTATGCAAACGCAAACTGTAACATAAAGCTTGCATCTTATGCAACTCCGCTCAGAGCTATAAACACAAGCGGTACAAGCTCATATATTTACTATACCGTTTCCGGCAACAAGATCAATACGACTGTCACCCGTGAAAGCTCGTCTCCCTATCTTCTTGCCGCAACAAAGGGATATTATATCGAGTGGAAGGCTGCATTTATTGATAAGCTTGACGGTCAGACAAAGGTAGCATATGCCTACACCTATGTCTATAAGCCGTTTATTCAGCCTGTCGGCGTTGCTCAGCAAACGGAAAACAACACCGGTACAAACCATATGGGACAGTGTATTTCCTGGATTACAGGTGTTCACGGTCTTGCAACCGAAGGCTCACATTATCCTAACTCTGCCGCAGGTACGAGCAACCTCGTTACATTCTCGTCCTCCAACCCGCAGGGTGTTTTGCTCGGAGCGACGGATGTTAAGAACTACGCTCAGTTTGCAACTGAGATATATACCAACGGTTATTTGAAATACACCGGTATTGATAATGCCAAATCTTCCGATTGGATCAATTCCGACGGAGGCAACAGCCCGTACACACCGTACAAATCATTCACTTTTAACGACAAAAACGACGGCGGTAATTTCCACGACTATTCTGTTTACAACAAGCAGACTGCTCCTGTTTCAACTCTTACCGTTGATGTCAGCCGTTATACTAACCTTGGCAGAATACCTAACTTTACCGCAGGTATTATGGTCACCAACGATAAAAACTCCGACAACGGCGCATGGTATGTTGCCGACGGTACGGGTATGACCGATTCAAGTGATACAATGGCAGGTCGTGAGCAGAGCTCAACCTCTAAAGCAACCGCACTGTATAACAACTACAAGGCTCTTATTGCCAACCAGGGCGGCTTCAACAACAGAGGCGACTATGAGACCGAGGGTGTTAAGTACAACGGACCTGCAAGCATCAATGTTCTTGATACCTCAAACGCTACATATTCCTACAGCATCAGAACGTGTTATCTCAACTTCCAGGGCGGAGACAGTGTAACAAACGTTGCTGTTATGCCGCTTACCGTTACTCAGACCAACAAGGACGCTCTGCGTTATACATTCAATCATGCAACGAACGTAGTTGCAAGGTTCGGTCTCAAGGCTGACGGCTCAAGCGTTTATTACAACACAAGCAATGCAAACTGGAGCAAGTTCGTTACTCTGTATCAGCTTGCAGGCAAGATGCTCTCCAAGCTTGATCTTTCTTCCACAACAAATGTATCCGGTTATGATCTTAATTCTGTTGTTTCAGAGCTTGAAAGTGCTATTTCCGGAGTTGAGAACGAGGCAAGAATTTCTTCAACGGCGTCCGTTCGTTTCCTTGCTCTGAGCAAGACCGCCAACGGCTATAAGCTCATTGAGCTCCATGACGAGGATACAAATTCCAACGTTGCCGACGTATCGAAGACTTTCTATCTCGGTCAGAAGGTTAATTTTAACGCGCTGAGCTTTTCGGGCTATGATTATGTCGGCGCAAGCGCAGGACTCAAGGATGTCGATACTCAGACGGGATCGGACTATTCTTCAATTATCACAACAACCGATTCGGTTGTTACCGTTCCGTTTGCAAACGCCTCTTCACAGGTGCAGTACACCTTCCTTTATATTCAGAAGGAGTATTCGACCATCGTTGACACAAGAGGCGGCGACTACAACCTCCTTAACGTAATCAATTCCGATTATCCGGCAATCGGCGGAATGGCTTATCCGACATATTCCGCAGACACTTCTGTTGACACCGACCTCAACTATACCGTAAGCGGAAACGATGTAACAGTATGGACGACAGAGGAAACAACTCTTGCAAAGCATCAGTTTCTTCCTTATGAAATTTCGATTGAGCCGTCAACCTCCTATGTTTTGAAATATAAGGTTGCGGGCACAGATCCTTCAAACATAAGCTTCACACTTTACGGTGCAAACTTCACAGGAGGAGACGGAGAGACAACATCGCATTACGTTATCGGATCTTCCGATTCTGTAATCACGACTAATGCCGTAGATTCGGGTAAGGCATATCTGAGAGTTGAGCTTCTCGGCGATGCAAGAAACGGCAAGAAGGTCATGATAAGCGACCTTTGCTTTACAAAAGCAGACAGAAATGAGCTTTATATTCAGACCTCTGCCGAATACCCGACCAATTTTGTTGCTACATCGGCAGACAAGAACGGTATGAGCTATACAGCAATCAGCAATTCCTCGTTTACCGTTACTTCGCAGTATAACAGCAGTACATACGATCAGCGTCAGCTTCTTCCGTATTACGTCAATCTCAAGCCGAACGGAAAGTATGTAATCAATTACGAGGTTTCCGGACTTGACGCTTCTAAAATCAGCATTGATCTTGTAAACGACATGTTCACAGGCGGAAACGGATCTACGGTATCAACATATTCGTTCGCTTCAAGCGGATCGCAGATCACGGTCGGCACCTCCGACGACGGAGCCGCTCAGCTCAAGGTCACATATGCTTCAGGTATAGCCGCAGGAACAAAGGCTACTATCACAAACCTCAGCATCACAAACCTTGACACAAAGACAACGATCACAGGTAAGTTCAGCGATCTTGTAACACTCGGAATCCCTGTTAAGGAAGGCTACAAGTTTGCAGGCTGGACGGTAAAGGCAAATGACGGAAGCACATCGGCATACGGCAGTGTAACCGAGACCATTCCCGGCAGTCTTTATCAGTACAAGTTTGGTACAGGCATTGACGTTGTCGAAGCACAGTGGACAACAGACACCTGTACGGTTATCTTCCGTAACTATAACGGCGTGATAGTTGACGAACAGACCGTAGCATACGGCAGCGCGGCAAACGCACCGACAACAACACCGACTCGCTTCGGTTATACATTCAATTCATGGGATACCGACTTCTCGGCTGTAACTCAGGATCTAATTATAGAGCCTGTATATGACGAGATAAACATTGATGTTATCCTCGACAACTCAACGCTTTCGACCTATGAGGGCTCACAGGCAACCTTGCAGGCAAGCTTCAGCCCGAATGAGCCTGAGATCAGCGAGATCACATGGACATCGAGCGCACCGGCTATCGCAACGGTAACCGGAACAACGGGCAACCGTGGAATAATTACAGGTGTTTCTGCAGGTACTGCGGTTATCACCGCAACCGTTACCTATAACGGAAAGACCTATTCGGAGAGCTGTAATGTAACGGTAATTGCAAGAAAGCCGACCTCCGTAGAGGTTGTTACAGCTCCGACAAAGACAGAGTATTTTGTAGGTGACACATTTGATCCTACGGGAATGCAGATTCAGGTAACATATAATAACGGAACAAAGTCCGATTATTCAACCTATGATTTCAGCTCGCTTCCCGGAACTGTAACATTTGCAACAGTTTCCACGGCAACAGCAGGAACAAAGACAGTCCGCCTTACCTACAAGGAGAACGGCACTTCCGTCACGGCAACGACAAAGATCACCGTAGTTGCGGTTAAGCCCACAAAGATTGAGTTCTCAGGCACTCCCGACAAGACTTTCTATGTAGGCGATACCTCAACAGCATTTGATGAGACAGGACTTGATGTTAAAGTAACCTACAACAACGGAACAATCCAGAGCTTCGACGCTTCTGAGCTTGACATCACATACAGCGGCTTTGATACAACAACAGCACGCACGATCACGATGACGGGTACCTATGAGGGACTCAGCGCAAGCTTCGATGTAGTTATCAACTCCGTAGAGCTTGTATCCGTAGCTGTAAACACAATGCCGAACAAGATTAGCTACTATGTCGGTGAAGAATTTGACCAGACAGGTCTTACTCTCACCGCGACCTATAACAACGGAAGCTCCGCAATTATTTCTTCGGGTATTACATGCACAGGCTTCAGCTCAGCATCGGCAGGCTCAAAGACAATCACAGCTTCCTACGGCGGAAAGTCCACGACATTTTATGTTGATATCGTAGCTGTTAAGCTCGTATCTATCGCTGTCAAGACAAATCCGACAAAGGTCAGCTATTATGCAGGTGAAAGCCTCGACACAGCGGGACTTACCCTTACAGGAACCTACAACAACGGAACAACCGATACAATCACAACAGGTTATACCTGCACAGGCTTCAGCTCTGAAACAAGCGGAACCAAGACGGTAACCGTAAACTATCAGGGACTTACAACAACATTCAATGTTACTGTTCTTGACGCAACCATTGTATCGGTAGCGGTCAAGACCATGCCGAATAAGGTCAGCTACTTCGTTGGAGAAAGCTTCGATCAGACAGGTCTTACCCTCGAAGCAACATACAGCGACGGAAAGACAGAGATAATTTCTTCGGGCATCACCTGCACAGGCTTTAGTTCAACAGAAACAGGTACAACGACTGTAACTGCAAGCTACGGCGGAAAGAGCACTACCTTCGATGTAACAATCAAGGCTATCGAGCTTATCGGAATTGAGATCACAGTTG
>JBJEPQ010000062.1:0-5293 GCA_051881315.1 Acutalibacteraceae bacterium
GAAGTTATATGCTATGAAAGGGGGATAAGAAATCGCCCGTAGAAAGGAGAATTTTCAATGAAAGCAAGGAAAACTGACGCAGGAAAGATAACCGCATTATACGAGCGTTTGAGCCGCGACGATGACCTCACAGGCGACAGCAACAGCATAATCAACCAAAAGAAGCTGCTTGAAGATTATGCAAGAGAGCATGGATTTACGAATTGCGTCCACTTTACCGACGATGGCTGGTCTGGGGCAAACTTCGAGCGTCCGAACTGGAAACGCATGATTGCGGGAATTGAAATCGGCGAAATCGGCTATGTACTGGTAAAGGATTTAAGTCGTGTCGGTAGAGATTATTTGCAAGTGGGATTTTACACAGAAGTCATGTTCAAAGAGCGCGGCGTCCGATTTATCGCCATAGCAAACGGAGTTGACAGCGACAAGCGCGAAAGCAGCGAGTTTGCCCCGTTTTTGAACATTATGAACGAATGGTATGTGCGCGACAGCAGCCGCAAAATAACAAGCGTTCTCCGCGCAAGGGGAATGTCCGGCAAGCATACAAACAGCCATTGTATTTATGGCTATAAGAAAGACCCCAACGACAAAGACCACTGGATTATCGACGAGGAAGCCGCCGAGGTAGTACGCCGGATTTACCACATGGCGTTAGAAAGCAAAGGCCCGTATGAAATCGCTCGTATCCTTGCTTTAGAAAAGATTGAAAGACCGTCCTATTACCTTGCACAGCGCGGCGTGGGAAAACATCAATCAAACTATAACCCCGCTGAACGGTACACATGGCGCGGCGGCACAGTTGCCGACATTCTATCCAAGCCAGAGTACATGGGGCATACGGTAAACTTCCGCACCTATAAAGAAAGCTATAAGGACAAACGCTCCAGAATGACACCGCAAGAGGATTTAGTCATTTTTGAGAATACGCAGGAAGCCATTATTGACAGGGAAACATGGGAGCGTGTTCAGAGCTTGCGGAAAACCATACGCCGGACGGACACCATAGGCGCGGCAAATCCCTTAACAGGCTTGATGTTTTGTGCGGATTGCGGAGCGAAAATGTATAACCACAGGGGCGGGGCGGGAATTGCGCGCGACTGGGCTGGGCGACCCAACGGAAAGAAGCGTCCAGAACGCGACGAATACAACTGTTCCCGTTATGATTTAGGCAACCAGCACTACGATAGATACTGTACAACGCACCTTATCCGCACAGCGGTTGTAAATGAACTTCTGCTTGAAGCTATCAAAGAAGTGTGCGACTATGCGCTGAATAATGAAACGGCATTTATGGAACAGGTCTGCTCTGCTTCCAGCGAACGACAGGCGAAAGCGGCAAAGGCAATCCGGCAGCGGAAACAGCGCAGCGAAAAGCGGACTGACGAATTGAGCCGCTTAATCCGCAAACTTTATGAGGACAATGTAAACGGTAAACTTTCTGATAAGCTCTTTGAGCAAATGTTACATGATTTTGAAGCGGAATTAGAGAGTTTGACCGAGAGCATAGCACAAGACCAACAGGAACTTGACCGCATAAGCCGGGAAACTGTCAACGCTGAAAAATTCCTTGACCTTGTAAAAAAGTACACGGATTTTTCCGAGCTTACCCCCGCCATGATAAATGAATTTGTTGAAAAAATCCTTGTTCATCAAGCCGAGGGCAAGGGGGCAAGCCGCACACAGGAGGTTGAGATTTTCTTTAATTTTGTCGGCAAAGTGGAAATCCCCCATGAAGAAATCAAACTGACAGAGGAAGAAAAAGCCGCATTAGCGGAGCAGGAACGACGCAGAGCGAAAAAAGCGGAATATAACCGCCGCTATATGGAGAAGAAACGCAGACAATGGAAAGAGCAGCGGGAACAGGAACAGGCGCAGAAGCCCCAAGAGCTTCCCTCTGCCGCAGACGAGAAAGGAGAACATATCGCATGAGAAGATTGATTGACAATGGAAACACATACGCTGCCAGACCACCTTATATCGGGCATTACGGACGCTTGCGGAAAGCCTACCTTGAGAGCTACCGCCCCGACCTCTACGCCGCCCTTACCGCCAGTGAAACGCTCTATGAGCATTGCGCCGAGATTGACGCAGCCGCCCGAAGCCGGATTGACCTTATCATGTCGCAGCTTGCTAAGAGTGCGGGAGTTGCCGAGAAATTAAAAGCAAAAGATCCGCTTGCGTGGGTGGGACTGATGAACGCTTGCAAGGCACAGGCGGAGAAAATCGTGAAGCACGAGTTAATCTATGTTTGACGGTCAAGAGCCGGAAAAAACAGAAATCTTGCGATAACAGCCGCCTCGACGATACATTCCCCGTCCGGGCGGTTTTTATCGTCAAAATCGCTGTTTCCCCCAAGTCAAGAGCCGGAAAAAACACCCGAAAAATGCCACTATTGCGTAACAGGGGCGCAGAAAGGAGCTTGCATGAAAACAGGACTTACAAAACAGGAAAAGACCACCGATATTTGGTTTGACGAGAAAGACCCACTAATCTATATCCGCACCCACAACACCGACTTAAAGAAGCGGCTTGCCGCCTATGCCGGACAGCACTCCGACCAGTGCCGCCAGACCGACGCAGACCCCGAAACGGGTTGCATGGAGTTTGAGATTGCAAAGGGGCGTTTCTCTTTCCGTCTGACCGCTCCATACAGCGAAGAACGGCGCAGAGCCGCCAGCAAAGCGGCAAAGAAACAATACGGCAACTTGACACACCCTATTCAAAAAGATGTGCTATAATTTTTTTGAAAAAATTTTGGATTTGATGTAGTATTTGCCGCTGAAACCGTAGTATATGGGTGAAGCCGGAAAGGAGGCGGCGTATTTGATAGAAGATGAAAAAATCATAGAACTTTTTTCCCAACGTTCAGAAGAAGCTATACGGGAACTGGATATAAAATACGGCAAAGTTTATCAAAAGCTCTCGTATAACATTGTGAACAACAGACAGGACGCGGAGGAATGTGTGAATGACGCTTACTTAGGCACATGGAACGCAATTCCCCCGGCGAAGCCTGACCCGCTGCTGACCTATGTCTGTAAAATCGTTCGGAACATTTCATTGAAGATTTATTACAGAAAGGAAGCAGCCAAACGAAGCAGCCATTACACGATTGCTATGGAGGAAATCGAAGCCTGCATAGCAGACCCCAACACAGTTGAAACGGAGATTGAAGCCAGAGAATTAGCCCGTATCATTGAAAACTTTTTGGACACGCTGACCGTTGAAAATCGAGTTATCTTCATACGGCGGTATTGGTTTTCTGAAAGCTGCAAAGATATAGCCGAGTTTGTAGGGCTTACAGAGAAAAACATCTCCGTCCGGCTGACCCGTATCCGTCAAAAAATGAAAGACTATTTAATCGAAAGAGAGGTATTTATATGAACTCTAAGAAGTTTTCCGAAGCCATGAGTGAGCTTGACAGCAAGTACATTGATGAAGCAATCCATTACAAGAAGAAGTCCAGCAAGAAACACAACTGGACGAAGTGGGGTTCCCTTGCCGCGTGTCTTTGTTTGGCATTAGGCGCAGCATTTACCGTACCGAAGCTCATGCAGCCTTCCGATATTGGCGATATTGGTACGCCACAGCCCAGTAACCCGATTATTTCTCCTATACAGGAGGAGCCGCACAAACAGCAGACCGATAACAGTGTCATTGATGAAACTATGACATTGGAGGAAGCACAGCTTTCCGAGCCTTTCGGCGGCTACATGCTTTCCGAAGCACCGTCCGGCTTTACTGTTGAAACAATCCGGCGTTATCAAGATGAAACTGCAAACTATCTTTCTGGACTTTGGACGAAAGGCGAGGGTTCCTTTGATGAAATAAGCTGGCGGGTATCTTCCTATGATGACACTATGGAAAACAGAGTAACATCCGTTGATGATACCCAAAATTACGATTTAAGCCTTTATCCGTTCCCACTTGCTGATTCCGTACCAGAAGAATTGTTCGAGGTTGTAGACCACCCGATTTTTAATATCGATGAACTGACATTAGAAGCTGTTAGCCGCAGAGCCTACACTATCAATGAAAGCAGCGACACAGACGCAATCAGAATGACTTTTGGTGTTCGCTATGGGGATATTGTTGTTGATGTTACAACCAAGGGCGTATCGCCGGAATGGATTTATGAGCAGCTAATCGAATTAAAAGATGTGGGTAGCAATACACAGGATATGGCAGCAAAACGCGCAGCACAAAATGTCATTGTTGATGAAACTATGACCTTAGAGGAAGCGCAGCTTTCCGAGCCTTTCGGCGGCTATATGCTTTCCGAAGCACCGTCCGGCTTTACCAGCGATATAATCCGGCGTTACCAAGATGAAACTGTAAACTACCTCTCTGGATTTTGGACGAAGGGCGAAGATTCCTTTGATGAAATAAGCTGGCGGGTATCTTCCTATGACGCGACTATGGAAAACAGAGTAACATCGGTTGATGATACTAAGAACTACGATTTAAGCCTTTATTCATTCCCGCTTGCAGACTCCGTACCGGAAGAATTGTTTGAGATTGTAGACCACCCTATTTTTAATATGGACGAGCTGACATTGGAAGCAATCAACCGCAGAGCCTATTCTATCAATGAGAGCAACGACACAAGCGCAATTAGAATGACTTTCGGTGTCCGTTATGGAGATGTGGTTGTGGAAGTCACGACTAAAGGCGTATCGGCGCAATGGATTTACGACCAGCTTGTGAATGTATACCATGACAAAAGCTGCATTAACTTTAGAAGCAGTAACTAAATAATTGTAGCCACCCATAATTGAATACTGACCTAAAAGGGCAGCCGAGAAAATCGACTGTCCTTTTTCTATGCCGACAGGCAGAAAGGAGCGACCACCCATGACGAAACCGAGAGAGAAAACCCTTGAAGAACTGACCGCCGAGATTGAGGACGGAAAGAAGAAAATCCGGCAGTTTGAGAACCGGGAAAAGATGTTGCGTCAGAAGTTATCCAAAGAGGAACGCAGGACACGCAGCCACCGCCTTATCGTCCGGGGCGCGGTCTTTGAAAGCATTGTGCCGGAAGCAAAGGACATGACCGACGAGGAAGCAGCCGCGCTTCTCCGGCTTGCCTTGACGAGCCAGCCAGCGCGGGAATATGTGAAAAAACGAGCCGAGGGAGCGACAAGCTGAAAGTCCCTTAGGAACTAAGGGCGCACTTATACACCCTTACGGGCGTGTGCGCTCTGCCGAGGGCTTATCTCCGCACAGGGAGATTTCCCCGCGCTCCGATATGGCGGCTTTGCCGCAACAAGGGGCTGCACCCCTTGCGCCGCTT
>JBJEPQ010000063.1:0-72032 GCA_051881315.1 Acutalibacteraceae bacterium
ATCACCGCCTGACGGCGGAGCTTCCCCTCAAGGGGAAGCCTTGGCAAGTTTGTGCATACATTTCTAAAATCTACCGTCTTTTTCAGCCTTCCCCTTGAGGGGAAGGTGCCGAGGGACGAGGCGGATGAGGTGTAAAAAGCTGAAAACAAAGAAGAAATATAATGTCATCAGACTTGCTCCACCTCATCACCGCCTAACGGCGGAGCTTCCCCTCAAGGGGAAGCCTTGCATATTAAACAAATAACCGGCTGTCGTGCGACAGCCGGTTGCTGTTTTTTCTTATTTTCTGAGCGGCTTTGTGTGCCAGATATCACGGGCATACTCGTTGATCGCTCTGTCGCAGGCGAAGCGTCCGGCTCCTGCGATATTCATAAGCGACATTCTGTTCCATGTGTCCCTGTCGGCAAAGAGAGCTTCTGCCTTTGCCTGAGCCGCCTTGTAGTCGGCGAAGTCGGCAAGCACCATATAGGGATCGTGGTGGGTGATCGTTCCGCCGATTTCGGGGAAGACCTTGCCGTTAATTCCACCGTTGATGAAGTCAACGACCTTGCGGATATCGGCGTTGTTCTGATAGTAATTC
Source organism: Acutalibacteraceae bacterium (assembly GCA_051881315.1). Lineage (GTDB taxonomy): Bacteria > Bacillota > Clostridia > Oscillospirales > Acutalibacteraceae > CAG-488. The sequence goes on from JBJEPQ010000063.1 coordinate 581, forward strand.
ATCGGGTTGTAGCCGACACGCTTCAGCTCGTTCACCTCGTCGGTGCTCATGCCGAAGATGATGATGTTATCGTCGCCGACAGCCTCGTGAATTTCAACGTTTGCACCGTCCATTGTTCCGAGCGTGATTGCTCCGTTTATCATGAGCTTCATATTGCCCGTGCCGCTTGCCTCTGTTCCGGAAAGCGAGATCTGCTCGCTGATATCTGCGGCAGGCATAAGATTTTCAGCCATGGTGACGTTGTAGTCCTCAAGATAAACGACCTTGAGACGTCCTCTGACGTCGGGATCGTTGTTGATAAGCTCCGCAAGAGAACAGATGAAGCTGATAATCTTCTTTGCCATAAAGTAGCCGGGGGCAGCCTTTGCGGCGAAAATATAAGTGTGCGGAGCGAAATCTCCGTCGGGATTTTCCTTGATCGCAAGATATTTTGAAAGAATGTGGAATGCGTTGAGGTGCTGACGCTTGTATTCGTGAAGTCTCTTGACCTGAACGTCAAAGATCGAGTTGGGATCAAGGTCGATGCCGTTGGACTTCTTGACAAGTGCGGCAAGTCTTTCCTTGTTGCGGAGCTTGATCTCCTCAAGGTTTTTGAGCACCTGAGCGTCATCGGCGTATGCCTTGAACTTTTCCAGTTTACTTCCGTCATAGACAAAGCCGTTGCCGATAAGCTCGGTCAGAAGCTTTGTCAGCTCGGGATTGGACTGACAGAGCCAGCGGCGGTGAGCAATACCGTTGGTAACGTTTGTGAATTTATCGGGAGTGAGCGAATAGAAATCCTTGAAAACGCTCTCTTTGAGTATCTCTGAGTGGAGAGCCGAAACGCCGTTGACGCAGTGGGAGCCTGCAACGGACAGATTTGCCATTCTGACAACTCCGTTTGATATGATCGCCATACGCTCGACCTTGCCTGCGTCACCCGTTGAGTTCCAGACATAGCTGCGGAAGCGGTTGTCGATCTCCTTGGTGATCTCGTAAATTCTGGGAAGAAGACGTCTGAAAAGATCCTCGGGCCAGCACTCAAGAGCCTCGGCCATAACGGTGTGGTTGGTGTATGCAACGGTGTCGGTGACGATCTTCCATGCCTCGTCCCAGCCGTAGCCGCAGTCGTCAAGGAGAATTCTCATAAGCTCGGGAATGACAAGGGAGGGATGAGTGTCGTTGATGTGCATTGCGATCTTGTCCGCAAGATTTTCAACCGTACCGTAAATTCTCAGGTGGTTGTTGATAATGTCCTGAACAGAAGCGGAAACAAGGAAATACTGCTGACGAAGTCTGAGACTCTTGCCCTCGGGGTGATTGTCGGAGGGATAGAGCACCTTGCTGATGACCTCAGCCATTGCGTTCTGCTCCATGGCACGCATATAGTCGCCCTGATTGAACATATCCATATCAAGTCCCGGAGCTTTTGCACTCCAAAGACGGAGCACGCTGATGCCCTTGCCGTCCTTGCCCGAAACATACATATCGTAGGGAACAGCCTTTACCGTGTTGCAGTCACGCAGCTCAACGTGGTGATACTGATTGTCCCAGCTTTCGTCAACCCAGCCTTCAAAATTGATGTCAACAGCCTCCTCCTCGTGAGGAACAAGCCATACGTCACCGCCGGGGAGCCAGAAATCGGGCAGCTCGGTCTGCCAGCCGTCAACGAGCTTCTGCTTGAAAATGCCGTATTCGTAAAGTATGGAATAGCCCTTCGCAAAATATCCCTGACTTGCAAGTCCGTCAAGGTAGCAGGCGGCAAGTCTGCCCAGACCGCCGTTGCCCAGACCTGCGTCAGGCTCGCAGTCATAGAGCTTTTCGAGCTTGATGCCGAAATCTTTCAGAGCGGATTCCATCGTTTTTGTCAGGTTGAGATTATAGAGGTTATTCTTGAGGGAACGTCCCATCAAAAATTCCATGCAAAGGTAGTAGATCTTTTTTGAGTCGGCTTTTTTCGCCTCGTTGTGAAATTCCTTTCTGCCCTGCATCATCATATCACGCAGGATGAGCGCAACCGACTTGTAGTAATGCTCATAGGTAGCTTCTTCGGGTGAAACGCCGTAGAAATGGGAAAGCTTATTAACGATAAGCTCCTTTGCTTCCTTTTTGGTAAGTTTATAATTCATAAAAAGCCTCCTGAATGCTTATTTACCTGAGTTTATTTTATACCATTTTTAAAAAAAATACAACACCTTATTTAGGATTGCTTATACGAATTTTTTGACCGAAATTTATGTACTTAAACGAAAAATTAACAATAATTTTCTAAAAGAAAAATATAAATATAAAAAATAAACAAAATAATCCGTTCTACGCCAATACAGCGAAGAAGATTATGAGCTAAGAAAAAATTTTATTTGACAAAAAAATACGCAAAAACTCTTTATTAGAAAAGAATTTTATAGTATAATAACCTTATAATCTTAATATTTGCGGATATATACGCAATTATTCTGCGGAGGTATGGTTATGGGAAAAAACAAAGTCAGACTCACTATCGGAGGATTGGATTACTATATTACGACCGATGAGGATGTCGCATATATGAAAAATCTCGGTGAGGATCTTGACGACGAGATAACCGCTCTGATACACGATCATCCGAGACTTTCTCAGGTTCAGGCGGCGGTGCTCAGTGCCCTTGACTATGCCGACAGGCTCAAGCAGGCGGAAAAATCGAGCGAATTTTTGAAATCACAGATTCAGATGTATATGGAGGACGCCGCAAAGGCAAAGACCGAAGCTGAAATGGCTCGCCGCGAAGCTGAGCGTATGACGAGGGATCTCAGAAGTATCCGCAGATCGCTTGAAGAAAAGGAAATGTTATGATAAAGCCTGAAATACTTGCGCCTGCCGGCTCGCCGGAGGCGCTTATTGCCGCCGTCAGAAGCGGAGCGGACGCCGTTTATCTTGGGATAAAGGGCTTCAACGCTCGGCGCAGTGCGGAAAATTTTGACTCGGAACAGCTCAGGGAAGCTGTTTCTTACTGTCATAAGCACAATGTAAAAGTTCATCTGACTCTGAACACGCTTGTTTCGGACGGCGAGCTTGAAAGAGCGCAGGAGGCGATAAAGCTTGCCTGCGAGGTCGGAGTTGACGCTGTAATCGTGCAGGATATCGGAATGGCCGAGCTTATCCGCAAAACCGCTCCCGATATGCCGCTCCATGCCTCAACTCAGATGTCCGTTCAGACAGCGGCAGGGTTGAAAAAGCTGAAAAAACTCGGCTTCACCCGTGCCGTTCTTCCCCGTGAATTGTCAAAGCCGGAGATTAAAAAGCTCTGTGAGAATTCACCGATCGAGCTTGAATGTTTTGTCCACGGTGCGCTGTGTATGTGCGTTTCGGGACAATGTCTTTTCAGCGCAGTTCTCGGCTCACGAAGCGGAAACAGAGGAGCCTGCGCCCAGCCGTGCCGACTGCCGTTCGGTGCGGAAAACGGAACGGGACACGATCTCAGCCTGAAAGATCTTTCGCTGATAGATTATATCGGAGAAATGGCGGAAATGGGTGTCTGCTCGTTCAAGATAGAGGGCAGAATGAAACGTCCCGAATACGTTGCCGCCGCAGTTAAAGCGTGCCGAAACAGCGTTGACGGAATAAGGGATAGCGAGCTTCGTGACGATCTGCGTTCGGTTTTCTCCCGTTCGGGTTTCACGGACGGTTATTACAGCGGCAATTTGGGTGTTGATATGTTCGGTATTCGCCGCAAGGACGATGTCACGGCGGCTTCGGGAGTGCTGAAAAAGCTCCAGAAGCTCTATGAGAAAGAAAAAGCCGACACAGAAATTGATTTTGCGTTTACGGCTGTCAGGGGTGAACCGATATCCCTTGCCGCCCGTGCAGGAAATAAAAATGCCTTTGCCGAGGGTGAAATGCCGCAGGAGGCTTTGAACAAGGCGACAACTGCGGAGTCGGCAGAAGCTCAGCTCAGGAAAGTCGGCGGCACAAGATTTGTCTGCCGTGATGTTGATATCGAGCTCGACGACGGTTTGTTTGTTCCCGTTTCCGAGATCAACAGACTGCGCCGTGAGGTCATAGAAAAACTTGATGAAGTTCATATCGGGACAAAGAGCTTTACTCCCGAATTTGTTAAAATCAAGCCTCACGTTTCAAGTAAAAAACGGCTGATATGCCGCTTTGCCGACATTGATAATATTCCCGAAAACTGGGATTATATCGAACAGGTGATAGTTCCGCTCGGCGAGGAAAGAAAAGTAAAAAAATCCTTGCGTGTGAGCGTCGAAGTGCCGAGAGGAATTTTTTCCTCCGATGAAAAAATCCTTGAACAGCTCAGAAATGCAAAGGATTTCGGAATAACGGAAGCGTGGGCAGGTACGCTTGACGGAATTGCCCTGATACAAAAGGCAGATATGAAAGCGAACGCCTTTGTCGGCTCTAATGTTTTCAATTCTCTGACGGTAAAAGCTCTCGAAAATATGGGAGTGAACAGGATATTACTTTCGCCCGAGCTTACGCTCTCACAGGCTCAGGCGATCGGCGGAGAAGCGGATAGAGGAATTTTTGCATACGGCAGACTGCCGCTGATGCTGACGAGAAACTGTCCGCAGAAAAACGGCAAGACATGTGCCGAGTGTAACCGCACAGGCAGGCTGACCGACCGCAGGGGAATTGAATTCCCGATCGACTGCCATACGGGATGTTCGGAGATACTCAACAGCGTGCCCGTCTATATGGCCGACAGGCTCGGAGAGATAAGAAATATGGATTTTCTTCTCCTGTATTTCACAGACGAGAGCAAGGAAAAAACCGCTCTTGTCATTCAGGACTATATCGGGGGCGGCAAACCGAAAGGCGAATTTACGAGAGGGCTTCTATACAGGGGTGTTGAATAAAACAAGTCTCAGGAATTTTGAATTTAATTCCTGAGGCTTGTTTGTTTATTTATTATTTCTTCTTCTTGTTAAATATTGACGGCTTACGTATTTTTATTTTCGGTTCGGAGGAAACCTCCCCCTCGAAAGCGTCGCTCTTTTTCCAGATATGGACAACGCCCTCATCGTTGAGCAGTTTGATAATGATAATGAGAATAGGCAAGAGGAAAATTCCGAGGAAGCCGAAAAGCTGAGAGCCGATATACATGCCCATCAATGTGACGAAAGGCGGCAGATCGACCGTTCCTCCGACGATTTTCGGCTCTATAATCTGTCTGACAACATATATCACAGCATAGATAATTAACAGACCTATTCCGAGTCCGATTTTGCCCGTGATAAGGCTGTAAATACACCAGGGAACCATGAATGTTCCTGTGCCGATAACAGGAAGAATGTCAAGCACGGCGATTATCAATGAAAGCGCAAGGATATTGCCGTCCTTGTAAATGCCGATCAGCGACAGAATATTCAGTCCGATGAAAATCTCCGTTCCCGTGATGCAGATGATAAGCGCATAGGATTTTATGAGCTTTGCCAGCGAGGTCAGGACGATTCTCTTGGTTGCGGAGAGCTTTTCCTCGTTTTCGGGCGAAAGCTGACCTTTGATAAATTTTACCACTCTGTCATAATCAACCGCCATAAAGCACGAAGAAATAATTGCGATCATCACGGCAACAAATACGGAGGGTATCTGTTTTGCTGTGCTCCAGATTCCGCTCAGCGGAGTGGATAAGCTTGAAAGACTGAATTTTTCGCCGCTTGAAGCCTTATCCATTATAAGGCTTGCAATTTCTGTTGCGCTCTTCTCTTTCAGTGCGTCAAAGAAAGGTACAGTTGATTTTGCGGCTCTTGCTTCCATTCCGTCGGGAAGAAAACGTATCACGTTGAGAACCCATGTCTTGACATTTTCAATCAAGGTCGGTATATCGGAAAGCTTTTCCTGAATAAAAGCTATCATGCTTTTTATTCCGTCAACGCATTTTACTCCGATAAAAGAGATCAGCGCCGCAATGATAAGGTACAAAAGCAGGACAAGGATTGTTGTTGTGAGACCTTTTTTTATCTTTGTTTTTCTTGTGATAAAATTTGTCGGCTTCTGAACGATGACTGCGATAAAGAAAGCGAACAGAAACGGCGCAAACATTGAAAAGCAGTATTTCAGAAATAAATAAGCCAGTCCGAGTACAATGGCATAGTAGATTATGTTGATAATTCTCTTACGTCGGAATTCGGCTTTATCCATAGTATTTTCACTCCCAAAAAAGATTAACTCTATTCTTATTATTGAATATATTATACCATAAAAGATAATAATGCAAATAAAAAATGAAAAAATTTAAAAAAACACTTTATTATTTCTTCATTATATGATAAACTAAAGCGATATATTGAGATTCTGTTGCTCAAATGAATAACAGGGAGTTGAAAACAATGGACATAGCTGTTTTAGGCTACGGCGTCGTCGGATCCGGTGTTGCTGAGGTTATTTCCCTCAACGGGGATAAAATCTCAGATAAGGTCGGCGGAGAGAGAATAAACGTCAAGTACATTCTCGATCTCAGAAAATTTCCGGGCGACAAAAACGAAGACAAGATAATTGATGATTTCAATATTATCCTCAATGACGGCGATGTTAAGATCGTTGCCGAGGCAATGGGCGGACTTCATCCTGCTTTTGAATTCGTATCCTCCTGCCTCAAGGCAGGCAAATCTGTTGTCACCTCAAACAAGGAGCTTGTCGCCGAAAAGGGCGATATCCTGCTTGAGACGGCAAAGGAAAACAATGTTAATTTTATGTTCGAGGCGAGTGTAGGCGGCGGTATCCCCGTTCTTCGTCCGATCGTTCAGTGCCTTGCCGGCAACGATATCGACGAGGTTGCGGGAATTCTCAACGGTACAACAAATTTCATTCTTTCAAAGATGATCTTTGATTCGATGAGCTTTGAGGACGCTTTGAAGCTTGCTCAGGAAAAGGGCTATGCCGAGAAGGATCCCACAGCCGATATCGAGGGCTTTGACGCCTGCCGCAAGATCTGTATTCTTGCCGCACTCTGCTTCGGCAGACATGTTTATCCCAAGACGGTTTACACCGAGGGAATTACAAAGATCACCCTTGAGGACGTTGAATATGTCCGCTCGTGGGGCGGCGTTATCAAGCTCCTCGGCAGGGCTAAGAAGGCGGGCGACAAGATCTCCGCAATGGTTACTCCTGCGCTTGTGAAAAATTCAAGTATTCTTTCGGGTGTCAACGGTGTTTACAATGCCGTTCTTGTAAGGGGAAATGCGGTCGGCGACGTTGCTTTCTACGGTCAGGGCGCAGGCAAGATGGCTACGGCGAGCGCCGTGGTCGGCGATATTATCGACTGCGCTCAGAACATCGGCAAAAATAAGGGCATCGGCTGGAACAAGGCGGCGGACGGAGCTGTTATCGACATCAGCGAGACAGAAACCGCTCTCTATGTCCGTGCTTCGGGCTGTAAGGACAGCTCACTTGAAAAGGCGAAGGAAATCTTCGGAGATATTACGGTGCTTTCAAGGGACAACGCTCCGGAGGATGAGTTTGCGTTCGTTACCCCCGAGGGCAAAGAGGGAACTCTCAGAGAAAAGCTCGAAAAGCTTGACGGAATTGAAATTCTCTCGGTTATCAGAACAGTTAATTATTGATAAAGTGGTGAAATAATTTATGGGACTTATTGTTCAGAAATTCGGCGGCAGCTCGGTCGCCAACACAGAGCGTGTCATGAACGTTGCGAGTATCGTAACCGACACCTACAAGAAGGGAAATGACGTTGTCGTAGTCGTATCCGCACAGGGCGACACAACGGACGACCTCATCGCCAAGGCAAAGGAGATCAGCTCTCACAATTCAAAGAGAGAGATGGATATGCTTATGGCGGCAGGCGAGCAGATTTCAATCGCCCTGCTTGCAATGGCGATCGAGGAGCTCGGATGTCCTGCGATATCGCTTCTCGGCTGGCAGGCAGGCTTCCGCACGGATTCCGTATATTCGGCGGCAAGAATTAAAAAGGTTGAAGCCGACAGAATAAGAACGGAGCTTGACAACAGAAAGATCGTTGTCGTTGCCGGCTTCCAGGGAATCAACAAGTATCAGGATATGACAACCCTCGGCAGAGGCGGCTCCGACACAAGCGCAGTTGCTATTGCGGCGGCTCTCAATGCGGACAGATGCCAGATCTTCACAGATGTTGACGGTGTTTACACCGCCGACCCCCGTAAGGTCAAGGACGCACGCCGACTTGAAGAAATAACATATGACGAGATGCTTGAGCTTGCAACCCTCGGCGCGCAGGTTCTTAACAACCGTTCGGTTGAAATGGCAAAAAAATATAATGTTGAGCTTGAAGTTATTTCAAGCCTTAACCCGATTCCGGGAACAATCGTAAAGGAGACCACTAAAATGGAAAAAATGTTAGTAAGAGGCGTTACAAAGGATAAGGACGTTTCAAGAATTTCAATCGTAGGCGTTGAGGACGTTCCGGGAATTGCATTCAAGATCTTTTCTCAGCTTGCAAAGCACAACATAAACGTTGATATCATTCTCCAGTCCGTAGGCCGTGACGGCACAAAGGACATCGCTTTCACAGTCAGCACAGCTAACGAGGAGGAGGCTGTTGAGTGCGTTAAGGCTCTCCCGTTCATCGGTGATGCAAAGGTAGTCAGCGACAATACTGTTGCCAAGGTTTCCGTAGTCGGCGCAGGTATGGAGACTCACCCCGGCACAGCTTCAAAGATGTTTGAGGCTCTCTACGGCAAGGGAATCAACATTCAGATGATCTCCACCAGCGAGATTAAAATTTCCGTCCTCATTGACGAGAATGACGCTGACAAGGCTGTATCTGCCGTTCACGACGCTTTCTTCGGAAACGATTGATGATAGACTTTAGACGATAATGTTTAAAATCTGATGAAACTATACAAGGCTTCCCCTTGAGGGGAAGCTCCGCCGAAGGCGGCGAATTAGATTTTAGATTTTAGACATTAGACGTTAGACGATAAAATCTTAAGTTAGCAGAGACCATTTCAGCCTCCCCTTGTTGCAAGGGGAGGTGTCGCATTTATGCGACGGAGGGGATAAGTGCAGACTAAGAATACATTAGCTTTTTATCAATCCCTCAGTCACGACCTGCGGTCGTGCCAGCTCCCTTTACACAATGGAGCCGAAAGGTTTGATGAAGCTTTTCAAGGCTTCCCCTTGAGGGGAAGCTCCGCCGCAGGCGGTGATGAGGTGGAGCAAGTCTGATGAAATTCAATTTCTGCTTGATTTTTTACATTCTAACACCTCATCCGCCTCGTTCCTCGGCACCTTCCCCTCAAGGGGAAGGCAAAAAAGACGTTAGACTTTAGATATTAGACCTTAGACGATAAAGTTATAAATCTTGCTGATGTTTTTATAAGAAAAAATTTTTTCAAAAAACTATTGACAACCGATTTTTTCGGTAGTATAATGCGTCTAAACCGATGAGAAAGAGTGAGTAGATCTTAACACTGTTCTCTCAGAGAGCCGCAGGCGGTGGGATTGCGGCAGAAGAAGATTTGATTGAATGGACTTTCGAGGGCGAGCGGAAACAAGGCTTTTGCTTTGGAGTATGTGAGACGGAGAAGACTCTTCGTGAACAAAGGTCAGCGTATGGAAGTACGTCAGAGAGGGCGTGGAAACACGTCAAGCGGGGTGGCACCGCAGGATATGATTTTTATTCCTGTCCCGGCAAGTTATTTGCCGTGGCAGGATTTTTATTTTTCGGGAGGTTTTCGTTATGTTCTTGTTCACAAAGCTTTGGCGCAGGCGCGCCGATGTAAATTTTATTATCAAAGAAAACAAAAGCTAATATAATAACTGTGAAATAACGAAAGGTTGGTATTTATTATGAAAAAAATTATTGCTCTTGCGCTCAGCGCACTCTTCATTCTCGGAACACTTACAGCTTGCGGTTCAAAGACCGCCGATAACGGAAAATCTTCCGCAAAGGTCTACAATATCGGCATCTGCAACTATGTTGACGATGCTTCACTCAATCAGATTGTTGACAATATCAAGTCTCAGCTTGCCGCAATCGGCAAGGAAAAGGGCGTTGAGTTCCGTATCAGCTATGACAACTGCAACGCAGATTCAAACGTTCTGAATCAGATCATTTCAAACTTTATCGCCGATGACGTTGATCTCATGGTCGGTGTTGCAACTCCCGTTGCAATGGCTATGCAGACAGCAACGGAGGGCAAGAACATTCCCGTTGTTTTCTCTGCTGTAACCGATCCCGTTTCCGCAAAGCTTGTTGATTCTCTTGAAGCTCCCGGCAGCAACATCACGGGTACTTCCGATTACCTCAACACAAACGCTATTATGGACATCATGTTTGAGACGGATAAGGATATCAAAAAGGTCGGTCTTCTCTATGATGTAGGTCAGGATTCTTCAACTACCGCTATCAAGGATGCAAAGGCATATCTCGACAAGAAGGGCATTGCCTATGTTGAGCGCACGGGAACAACAGCAGACGAAGTAACTCTTGCGGCTCAGGCTCTTGTTACAGACGGTGTTGACGCAGTATTCACTCCGACCGATAACACGATAATGAAATCCGAGCTTGCAATCTATGAGATCTTCGCAAAGGCAGGTATTCCCCACTATGCAGGCGCCGACTCCTTTGCACTCAACGGTGCTTTCCTCGGCTTCGGTGTTGATTACATCAACCTCGGTAAGGAAACGGCGAATATGGTAGCCGAAATCCTCCTTGACGGCAAAAATCCTGCCGAAACACCGGTCCGCACCTTTGACAACGGTACTGCAACAATCAATACCGATATCTGCGCTCAGCTCGGTCTGAACTATGACGATATCGCCGCAAAGATCGCACCTCATTGCACAAAGGTAGAAAAGATCACGACCGCTGAAACATTTGACGGTCAGAAATAAACCGAAAGGAACTTCAATATGTCGCTGGGTTCTGTTTTAACACTTTTACAAACCGCCTCGGAGCTGGGACTTATCAGTGCGCTGACTGTTCTTGCACTCTATCTCAGCTATTCGATGCTCAATGTATGCGACTTATCAACCGACGGCTGCTTCACTCTTGGGGCAACCGTCGGTGCCGTCGTTACAATATCGGGGCACCCGTTTCTTGCGATACCTGCCGCTATGGCAGCAGGCATTACTTCGGGCTTTATAACCGCATTTTTGCAAACGAAAATGGGCGTCAACAGCCTGTTGGCAGGTATAATAGTCAACACGGCTCTGTATTCCGTCAATATTGCCGTGATGGGCAACTCGTCCATACTCAATATGAACAAGTGCGAAACCGTGTTCACCAAGATGCTTGCCGTTGTCAAAAACACTCCGTTTATGGAGCAGTATAAGCTGATCGTTGCGGCAATAGCGGTTATCGCCGTCGGAGTTTTGCTGGCTCTTTTCCTGAGAACGAAGCTCGGCCTTGCGATCCGTGCAACGGGTAACAATCCCGATATGGTGCGCTCATCGTCGATCAATCCCGTTTTCACAACGATAGTCGGTCTCTGCATTGCAAACTCGTTCACGGCTCTTTCGGGCTGTCTGCTTGCCCAGTCGCAGAAATCGGTCAATATTGATATCGGTACGGGTATGGTTACGATCGCACTCGCCTCTCTGCTTATAGGAAATGTGTTCCTCGGCAGAAGAAAAATTCCGCTTCAGATTGTCGGAATGGTGCTCGGCGCATTTGTGTTCCGCCTTGTTTACACGGTCGCCCTGAGATTTGATATGCCGGCATTTATGCTGAAATTTGTATCCTCGGTAATCGTCATTGCGGCAATCTCGATTCCTTATCTCAAGAGCAAATTCCCTCTTTTCAAGCGCAGACTTGAACAGCGTTTCGGAAGGAGGACTGCGTGATGCTGAATATTTCGCATATTTCAAAGACCTTTAATCCCGGAACAACGGACGCAAAAAAGGCGCTTGACGACCTTTCGATTGACGTCAACAAGGGAGATTTTATAACTGTTATCGGAGCAAACGGTGCAGGCAAATCCACGCTGTTTAACGCTATTGCAGGCAGTTTTATAACGGACAGCGGCAAAATTGAGCTGAACGGCAAGGACATCTCTCTTATGCCGGAACACAAGAGAGCGAAGAAGATCGGCAGACTTTTCCAGGATCCTATGCGCGGAAGCGCACCCGGTATGACAGTCGAAGAAAATCTCGCTCTTGCGGCAGGCAGGGGTGGCTGGCTCAGCCATGTTTCAAAGGCGGACAAAAAAGCGTTCCGTGAGCGTGTTGCAATGCTCGACATGGGACTGGAAAACAGAATGAATCAACCTGTCGGACTGCTTTCGGGCGGACAGCGGCAGGCTCTGACGCTTATGATGGCAACGTTCGATCCTCCGGAACTGCTCCTGCTTGACGAGCATACGGCGGCTCTCGATCCTGCGACAGCGGAAAAGGTGCTCTCGCTGACCGAGACTATTGTTGCGGAAAACAAGCTGACCTGTATGATGATAACTCACAATATGCAGTCGGCGCTTGACCTCGGCAACCGAACGATAATGATGAACGAGGGCAGGATAATTATGGACGCCTCGGGCGAGGAAAGAAAATCGCTGACGGTCGCCGACCTGCTTATGAAGTTCAGAGAAGCCGCCGGCAAGGACCTCAACAACGACAGAATGTTGCTGATATAAATAACAAAACCTTAGCAGACATAAAGATATTTACAAACAACTGCAAGCCGTCCGAAAGGATAGCTTGCAGTTTTTAGATATTAGACATTAGATTTTAGATATTAGACGTTAGACGATAAAAATCTAAAGTTAGCAGAGACCATTTCAGCCTCCCCTTGTTGCAAGGTAGCCGAAAAAATTCATCAAAATTTAAAATGATACGGTCTAAAATCTAACATCTACTGTCTACCGTCTGATTTGGGGAAGGTAAAAAAGACATTAGATTTTAAAATATTCATATCAGAATTTATTTTTTATATCACTCAGACCGAGGATATAATCAGACGTAACATTGTAATACATGGAAAGGGTGACAAGATGCTCTATCGGCAGGCTCCTTTTGCCGTTTTCGTACATTCCGTAAGCCTGCGAGGAAATTTTCAAAATCTTTGCGACATCTTCCTGCCGCAAGTCATTGTCTATTCTCAAATCAAAAAGTCTTTTTCTATAATCCATAAATATCACCATATTATTATTTACGAAAATAATACAACAATTTGTTTGATTTTCTGTTGACGTGAAACAATTTGTTTTGTATAATTTAATTCACGGAACAAATTGTTTCATGACTTTTTTGAATAAAGAGGAGATATTTATGGTTAAAAATTTATTTCAATTTTTGTGGCATTAGCTGTTTCTATTATCGGACTGAGCGTTTTGTTCAGCAGTTGTTCATCTGACGACACGGACGTTTATGCCGAGGAAACAGCCGCAACAACCGAACAGACAAGCAATGACGAAAGCATTATTACTTCCGATTCGGACAAAAGTGAATTATTCACGTCTGAGATTTCAACGGTTACTTCAGCCTTAGCCGAAAAGACCACAGCAAAAACAACCGAAAACAAGTCAACAACAAAGAAGACTTCCACAACTCAAAAGACTTCTACAACTCAAAAACCTTCAACGACAAAAAAGACCACAACGACAAAACGCACGACTACGGAAAGCGAGGATATACCTGACACAAATATGGTATGGATCTCCAAACACGGCAAGAGATATCACAGCAGTCCGAGCTGCAGCAATATGAAAAATCCAAGCCATGTCAGCCGCTCTACCGCAGAAAGCATGGGCTTGACGCCTTGCGCTAAGTGTTGGTAAACTGAAATAAGGGCTGTCGCTTTTGCGGCAGCCCTTTCCAAATAAACTCGTTTATTTTTTCTTGATTCCGAACACTCTGAACAGGGGCAGGCAGGAGGAGAAAAATGTCTTGTACGCTTCGCAGTGTGCGTCGTCAAGACGCTGACGCTTGCAGCCGCCGCCTCTGCAAAGAGGAAAGTATTTACAGCTCCTGCATTTCGGATCAATTTTAAGGCTTTCGGTAATAAACCGTCTTGCCTTTTCGCTTTCCGCCATTGCTTTCAGCTCGGTTTCGTTGATATTGCCGAGGCGCCATTCGTCGGTGCAGTAGAAATCGCAGGGGTAAACATTTCCGTTGCCCTCAACAACAAACTGATGGGTGCAGTGACCGCACATTCCGCACTGTTCGGGCGGCTGACCGAGATACATTCTGACAAGGTTGTCAAAGTAGCGTATGCTCATATAATTGCCCCGAACGAAGTCCTTGACATACAGATTAAAAATGCGAATGAGAAAGTCGGCATACTGCCCGTCCGTCATATACATTTCGCCCTCGGAGCTGTCGCCGAAAGGCCGCAGACAAGGGATAAACTGCAAATATCGGAAGCCTTTTTCTCTGAAACACTTGTATATGCGCTCGGCATTTTCGGCGCAGTAGCCTGTCAGCACGGTAAGGATATTAAATTCCGTACCGTGTTTTTTCATCGTGTTAGCCGCATGGAGAATTTTGAAATACGGATTTTCACCCTCAGCGTCAACCCGAAAACGGTTGCCCTCAAAATCTCCGTCAAGGCTGAGACCGACAAGAAATTCATTCCTTGTGAAAAATTCCGCCCACTCATCGTCGATCAGAGTTCCGTTGGTTTGCAGACCGTAAAAAATCCGGGAATTTTTTCGGTTAAGTTTTTTGACCGTTTCGGTGAATTTTTCAAAATACTCTCTGCCTGCAAGCAAAGGCTCGCCGCCCTGAAAGGCAAAGGAAATGCTGTCGCCGTCGGCAAAATCAAGCGCCGATCTGATGAGCTTTTCCGCCGTGTCTCCGTTCATTATGCCGAAGCTGAAATCCTCACGTCCCGACGCTACATCGCAGTAAAAGCAGTATTTGCACCTGAGATTGCACAGGCTGGAGGCAGGCTTAATCATTATCGAAAGCGGCGGCATTATTTCAACATTCCTCTCGGATTGGCTTCAAAATCCTTTTGAATTTCGTCAAGCCGGGCGTTCATCTCTGCGGAAACCTCGGGATAGGCAGGAGTTCTGTTGTAGTTTTCGCCCTCATCGTCGGTGAGAATGTGAAGCCAGTTTTTTCGGTATTTGTCAAAGAACGCCGAATTGTCATTCTGAATATTCTGGAAGTATTTAAAGGTTATGTAGTCGTTATCCTTGAGTACGGAGTAATCATAATCCTTATATTCCTCACGGTTCTTGACCTCAGAGGTCGGGACGGTGTACTGGATCGCCTTGACCTGACGGCGTTTCATATGAAGAATCGGGTGTTCCTCGGTGTGGATAACGCTGTCATTCTTGAGAAGCGAAGCCATGGAAACTCCGTCAATCTCCCTGTCGGTCGGCAGATACGAGCCGTTGCCCGACTTGTCCGTGATCGTGCAAAGGTCAATCAAAGTCGGGAAAAGGTCAACGAGGGTTGCGCTCTGACTTCTTGTGCCGCCCTTTTCAAATGCGCCGTTGTTGTTATCCCAGCGGAGCATAAACGGAACCTTCTGTCCGCCCTCATAGGCAAGGTATTTGCCGCCTCGGAGAATACCCGTTGAGCCCTCAAGAGCAGGACCGTTGTCGCTGGTGAACACGATTATCGTGTCCTCAAGCACACCGAGCTGTTCCATAGTAGTGAAAAGCTCGCCGAGGTAGTGGTCAAATTCACGCACGCAGTCAACGTAGGTACCCATGCCGCTCTCACCCTTGTAATCGTCACCGACAAAAACGGGAGCATGAGGCCACGGGCTTGTATAGTAGGCGAAGAAAGGCTCGTCGCTGTTTGTCACCTTGTCGGTTATCCATTCGGAGATTTCATCGTGAATCCATTCTGTTGCCGTGGACTGATCCTTCAATTCGTCCGTGCCGTGGACGATTGTGTATTCGCCGTTTTCCTCCTGAACGTGGTAGAACGGCTTCATATCGTTGACATGGTGACTGCCGTAGAAATAGTCAAAGCCCTGATTGGTCGGGAGATATTCGCCGTAATCGCCGAGATGCCATTTGCCGAAACAGCCTGTGTTATAGCCTGCCGCCTTGAATACCTCTGCCATTGTTATCTCGTCACCGAGCATACCGTCGGTGTTGTTGAGCATCTCAACGCTGTTGAAAACCCTTGTCTGTGCAAAGGGTGAGAAACAGTCCACCGTGGGATAAATAACGTTGTCCGCATAGCCTCTGTAAGGATATCTTCCCGTAAGAGCCGCAAAACGGGCAGGAGAGCAAACGGAATAGCTCGAATAGAAATTCTCAAAATTCAGTCCGTTCTTGCCGATTGAGTCAATGTTCGGAGTGTCGTATATCGCACCGTTGAGAGAAATATCGCCGTAACCGAGGTCGTCCATCATAATAACAAGAACGTTGGGCTTGTCCTCGGTGTTCTTGCCGACATTGTTGAGGTAATCGTCCTGACCGTCCCACATTCTTTCCGTGACAGGCTTTGTCCTCATATTCATTGTGAGCAGATAGAAAACCGAAGTTCCGACAAGCAGAACGCCGAGGACTGCGCTGACCGCCTTTTTGAACGCACCCGATTTGAAAGCCTTCTTTGCGGCAAGTGCAATGCCGATCAGAACGAGAGCCGCAGGAAGAATGAGAATGAAATTGCCGAGCAGACGGGTGAATATACTGCCCTCTCCCGACATCAGCGTATGCTCTGCGCTTGACCAGCCTGCTTTGCCGCTTGTGAATGCGCCGAAGCCTGCGTCTGCGCCCCAAATAACATGGAAGAGGAAGGTGCCGAAGCCTGCCGCCGCATAGCCGAGTATCATCGGGAGGTAAACTTTCTTTTTGATAATAAGCGAAAGGACGATGACAGCCGACATAACAATGCAGTAGCCAGCGGAAACTATCGCAATAAGATTTTGACGTGTGATAAGCTGGATGAGCATTATCGCAATGCCGATAACAAGGGTTATTAGAGGAAATGCCTTTTTACCTTTGTCAAGTTCAATAGTTTTTTTCATTTCTGAATGTATAATTAAAGCCGTTTAATGAAAAGTCTTTAACTATATCTCCTTTCTCGATTATTCTATTTACATAATCCGATGACTGCGATATAATAAAGCTGTTTTATCTATACAATTATAATCTATTTTGCGCTGTGTAGTCAATAGATTATGACGGATCGGAAGCATTATTTATTCCGATATTTCTTATATTTCTCTTGACTTTCACGTTTTACCGTGCTATTATGTTAGCATAGTAACACGCTAAAGCGAGGGAGACAAATGTGTAATTGGCACAGCAACGCAACAGATGAATTGTGCGAAGCGCTTCTTTCTTTGAAAAACAGGGAGGAGTGCTACGCTTTCCTTGAGGATGTCTGCACGATCAAGGAAGTGCTTGAAATGTCACAGAGGCTTTCGGTTGCAAAGCTTCTTGACAAGGGTATGAGCTACGCTCAGATATCGCAGAAAACGGGAGTCAGCACAGCGACGATAAGCCGCATAAGCCGCTGTATGGGATACGGCAACGGCGGCTATAAGATGATAATTGAAAGACTGCAAGAGGACGAAAAAAATGATTGATGAAAAACTTTTGAAAAACGAGGAAAAGGCGATTTTTAATCTCAGGTCGCTTTACCGCCGCTATGGCTATTCCCCGTTCAAGATGAGCAAGTTTGAGGAATACGACCTCTATGTCCGCAACAAGGATTTCCTTGTCAGCGACAGGGTAATTACCTTTAACGATACAAACGGAAAGCTCATGGCTCTCAAGCCCGACGTTACCCTTTCCATTATAAAAAACAGCGAGGACATTCCCAACGGCAAGAAAAAGGTATTTTACAACGAGAATGTTTACAGAATTTCAAAAAGTACCCACCGCTACAAGGAGATAATGCAGGCAGGCTTGGAGTGCATAGGCGATCTTGACCTCTACGATATTTTTGAGGTCGTCAGCCTTGCGGCTCAGACCTTGGCTCAGATTTCCGACTCCTTTGTGCTGAACGTTTCACATCTCGGAGTTTTACAGAAGATTTTAGGCGATATCTGTCCCGATGCCGCCTTTGCGGAAAAGGCAATCCGACTGATTGAGGAAAAGAATGGACACGACCTCGTTAAGCTCTGCGGTGAGTACGGAGTGAGCGAGGAAAAGGCAGGAACGCTGACGCTCCTTGTCGGTGCGAGCGGAGAACGCAAAAAGGTGCTTGAAGCTCTTGCCGCCGTTTGCCCTGAGGACGAGCTGAGCGAGCTGAGAGCGCTTTCCGAGATGCTTGACGCTTCGCCGCTTTCGGACAGAATACTCTTTGACTTTTCGGTAGTAAATAATATGAATTATTACAGCGGCATTGTCTTCCGTGGCTTTGTGGACGGAATTTGCGACGGCGTTCTTGCGGGCGGTCAGTATGACAAGATGATGCAGAAAATGGGCAGAAGCTCAGGCGCTATCGGTTTTGCGCTTTACCTTGATCTGCTCGAACAGCTCAGACAGGAAAGCTCGGGCTATGACGTTGACGTTCTTCTGCTTTATTCGGCGGACACGGACAGCAAGACGGTTGCCGCCGAGGTGAACTCGATTGTTGCTTCGGGCAGAACGGTCAGCGCCCAAAGAGAAATTCCCGAAAAGCTGAAATACAGAGAAACGGTTGATTTAAGGAGGGATTGCGATGCTTAACGTTGCGCTGCCGAAAGGACGTCTCGGCGAAAAGGTCTATGCGATGTTTGAAGCCGCAGGCTATGAATGTCCCTCTATCAAGGAAAATAACAGAAAGCTCATTTTTGAAAATGAGGAAAAGCAGGTGCGCTATTTCTGGGTGAAGCCCTCCGACGTTTCTATCTACGTTGAGAGAGGTGCCGCCGACATCGGTGTTGCGGGCAAGGATATTCTGCTCGAATATGAGCCGAATGTTTACGAGCTGATCGACCTCGACATCGGCAAATGCCATATGGCGGTCGCAGGTCCCAAGGATTTCACGGACGACGGCACACGCACCCTGCGCGTTGCGACGAAGTTTACGAACATTGCCGCAAATTATTACGACAGCATCGGCAGGGATATTGACATCATCAAGCTCAACGGTTCAATCGAGATCGCTCCGATCCTCGGACTTTCCGATGTGATAGTCGATATCGTTGAAACGGGTACAACGCTCAGGGAAAACAACCTTGAGGTCAAGACGAAAATTCTGCCGATCAGCGCACGCTTCATTGCCAACAAGGCGGCATACAATTTCAAGCGTGAACAGATTGACAAAATTGTTTCAAGCATAAAGGATCAGATGAAGTCCGAATAAAAGATGAAAGCACATTTAATAAAGGAATGATCTAAATGATTAAGATATATAACTACGGCGAAGTACCCAACAGCGAAATTTTCGCAAGGGAAAACATTTCCGCTAACGTTGAGGATATAGTCGCCGACATCATTGCAGATGTCAGAAAAAACGGAGACAAGGCTCTGTTTGCCTATTCAAAAAAATTCGACAAGGCAGAGCTGACCTCTCTTGAGGTGACTAAGGAGGAGATTGACGAGGCTCTCGGTCTTGTCGATCCCGAATTTATTTCGATTATGGAGGAAGCGGCGCAGAATATCCGTGCTTTTCACGAAAAGCAGGTGCGTAACAGCTTTGTTATAAACGACAGGGACGGAGTTGTGATCGGTCAAAAGGTTATGCCGATCGAAAAGGTCGGACTTTACGTTCCCGGCGGCACGGCGGCTTATCCCTCGACCGTTCTTATGGACAGTATTCCGGCGAAGATCGCAGGCTGTCCCGAGATCGTAATGGTAACTCCGCCAAAGCAGGACGGCAAGGTCAATCCCGTAATTCTTGCCGCCGCTTCAATCGCAGGCGTTGACCGTATCTTCAAGGTCGGCGGAGCGCAGGCGGTTGCGGCTCTTGCCTACGGAACAGAGAGCGTTCCAAAGGTTGATAAGATTGTAGGCCCCGGAAATGCCTTTGTCGCCGAGGCGAAGAAGCAGGTTTTCGGCATCGTTTCCATTGATATGATCGCAGGACCGAGTGAGATACTCGTTGTTGCCGACGCAACCTGCAACCCGAAGTTTGTTGCCGCGGATCTTCTTTCACAGGCGGAGCACGACAAGATGGCAAGCGCAGTCCTTGTCACCGATGACAGAGCTTTTGCTCAGGCGGTCAGCGACGAGCTTGAAATACAAATTCCGCTTCTGCCCCGTGCCGAGATAGCAAGGGCTTCAATTGACAACAACGGCAAGATCATCGTTGCTGAAAACGATCTTTCTCTTGCGATTGACATTGCCAACGAGATCGCTCCCGAACATCTTGAGCTTTGCGTTGACAATCCGTTCGACTATCTTGACAAGGTCAAGCACGCAGGCTCGATCTTTATGGGCAAGAATTGTCCCGAAGCTCTCGGCGACTATTTTGCAGGCCCGAACCACACCCTGCCGACGAGCGGAACGGCAAGATTTTCCTCTCCGCTTTCGGTTGACGATTTTGTCAAGAAATCACAATTCACCTACTATTCCTCCGACGCTCTCGGAAAGGTGGCTGACAAAATATCTTACTTCGCAAACAAGGAGGGCTTGAGCGCACACGGCAAGAGCGCAACGGTGCGTTTTGAAAAATAATGAGCAGATTTTTTTCGGAAAAATATTCCACCCTTGTTCCCTATACTCCCGGCGAACAGCCGCAGGACAGGAAGTATGTTAAACTTAACACAAACGAATCGCCCTTTCCCCCGTCAAAGGCAGTTGCAGAGGCGGTGGAGAAGGAGGCAGGAAAGCTTCAGCTTTATTCCGATCCCGAATGTGTGGCTCTTAGGAAAAAGGCGGCTGAGGTTTTCGGCGTTAATGACGATGAAATAATAATGACCAACGGCTCGGACGAGGTTCTGAACTTCGCTTTTATGGCATTTGCCGATGAAAACAATCCGCTTGTTTTTGCGGATATAACCTACGGCTTTTATCCCGTTTTTGCCGAGCTTAACCACATTCCGTACACCGAAATCCCGTTGAAAGAGGATTTTTTACTTGATCCTGCCGACTATACGGCGGTCGGAAAAACCGTTGTTATCGCAAATCCGAATGCGCCGACGGGACTTTGCCTTTCGCTCGATGTGATCGAGGAGATTGTAAAAAGCAATCCCGACAACGTTGTCATCATTGACGAGGCTTATATCGACTTCGGCGGAGTGAGCGCAGTTGAGCTTACGAAGAAATACGACAACCTGCTTGTGACGGGCACGTTTTCAAAGTCACGCTCAATGGCAGGTGCAAGGCTCGGCTTCGGCATAGGAAATGCGAAGCTGATCGCCGACCTGAACACGGTCAAATATTCTACTAATCCCTACAATGTAAACCGTCTGACGGCGGTGGCGGGCATTGCCGCCCTTGAGGACAACGGCTACTATATGGACAAATGCAAAATAATTCAGCAGAACCGTGAGTGGACGACCGCAGAGCTTGAAAAGCTCGGATTTACCGTCCTTCCGTCAACGGCGAATTTCATCTTTGCAAAGTCTGACAGGATCGGCGGCGAGGAGCTTTATCTCACCCTCAAGGAAAGGGGAATACTCATCCGCCACTTTACAAAGGAGCGCATCTGCGATTATAATAGAATAACGATCGGTACGGCGGAACAGATGAAGCTGTTTATTGACGCCGTAAAAAATATTTTGGAGGAAGGCAAATAATGAGAACGGGAAATATCAGCAGAAAAACCAACGAAACGGATATTAACCTGACCGTAAATCTTGACGGAAGCGGCAAGTCGGATATCGCTACGGGCTGCGGTTTCCTTGACCATATGCTTACGCTTTTTTCCCGTCACGGCAGATTTGACCTGACGGTAAAGTGCGTCGGCGATACCTACGTTGACTATCATCACACGGTCGAGGATATCGGAATAAGTCTCGGCAAGGCGTTCTGTCAGGCTCTCGGTGACAAGAGAGGAATTGTCCGTTACGGCGACACGGTTTTGCCGATGGACGAGTCCCTCATACTTTCGGCTGTCGATATTTCGGGCAGGGGCGGACTTTACTATGCCCTCGATATTCCGACTCAGAAGGTCGGTGATTTCGATACCGAGCTTGTCGAAGAATTCTGGCGTGCCTTTGCCTGCGACGCAGGAATTACGCTTCATCTCCGTCAGCTTGCAGGCAGTAATTCCCACCACATAATTGAGGGATCGTTCAAGTCCGTAGCAAGAAGTCTGCGTACTGCGGTTTCCGTCGACAAGGCTTTTGCCGATGAAATTCCGTCAACTAAGGGGTTGCTTTAATGATTGCGATAATCGACTACGGAGTGGGAAATCTGTTTTCGCTCTGTTCTTCACTCAAAAGTATAGGTGCTGAGGCTGTCGTAACCTCGGATAAAGAGATACTGCGTTCTGCGGACAAGCTCATTCTTCCCGGAGTCGGCGCATTTGCCGATGCGGCACAGAAGCTCCGTGATACCGGAATGGATCTGATCGTCAGGGAGCAGGCGGCGGCAGGCAAGGATATTATGGGCATATGTCTGGGTATGCAGCTTCTCTTTGAAAAAAGCTACGAATACGGCGAGCATGAGGGGCTCGGACTTCTCAAAGGCTCGGTCGTACCCATGGAGGGAGCAATTCCCGAAAAGCTCAAAATACCGCATATCGGCTGGAACGCTCTGCACTTTGCAAAGCCGAGCGGACTTTTCAAATATATAAATGAAAATGACTGCGTCTACTTCGTCCATTCCTATTTTGCAACCGACTGTGACGAAAGCGTGATCGCAACAACGGAATACGGCAGGGAGATGACCGCCGCCGTTGAGCTTGGCAATATCAAAGGTTGTCAGTTCCACCCCGAAAAGAGCGGAAAGGTCGGACTTGCAATTCTGAAAGCATTTTGCGAAAACTGATAAATTCTGAAAGGAATGTTTATATAAATGATAATACTTCCTGCGATAGATCTTCTTGACCGCAAGGCGGTCAGGCTCTTAAAGGGCGACTACAATCAGGTGACGGTTTACAGCAATTCACCGCTTGAGGTTGCCGAAAAATTCAAGTCGCTCGGTGCCGATTTCATTCATATGGTCGATCTTGACGGCGCAAAATACGGCACAACGCCGAATATGGATATCGTTGCCGAGGTCGCAGAAAAAACAGGACTCTTCGTTGAAATCGGCGGCGGTATACGCAGTATGCAGACCGTTAAGGACTACATAAGCGCAGGAGTTTCACGGGTTATTCTCGGCACGGCGGCGATATGTGACGAAGCGTTTTTAGACGAGGCGGTCGCCGCATACGGTGAGAAAATAGCCGTCGGTGCGGACGTCAAAAACGGAAAGATTGCCGTCAAGGGTTGGCTTGAGGAATCAAATGTCACCCTTGATGAGTTCTTTGAAAAAATGCAGAAGAAGGGCGTCAAAAACATCATCTGCACCGATATTTCAAGGGACGGAGCCATGAGAGGAACAAACCTTGAGCTTTACCGTGAGCTTTCGGAAAAGTATTCGCTCGATATTACCGCATCGGGCGGAGTTTCAAGCCTTGATGATGTTAAGGCTCTGCGGCAGATGAACCTCTACGGCGCAATAATAGGCAAGGCTTATTACACGGGTGCCGTTGACCTGAAAGAAGCGATCGAGGTGGCCAAATGATTACAAAAAGAATTATTCCCTGCCTTGATGTCAGAAACGGCAGGGTGGTTAAGGGCGTGAACTTTGAGGGCTTGTCCGATGTTTCGTCGCCCGTCGAGCTTGCAAAATACTACTCCGACAACGGAGCGGACGAGCTTGTTTTTTACGATATAACAGCGTCCTTTGAGGAACGCCGGCTTTTCACGGATATTCTGCGTGAGGTTGCAGAGCAGATTTTCATTCCCCTGACCGTCGGCGGCGGAATAAACACCGTTGATGATTTTGACAGGGTGCTGAAATGCGGTGCGGACAAGGTCAGCGTAAATTCGGGAGCGATCAGAAATCCCGACCTTATCCGTGAGGCGGCGGAGCTTTACGGCAACCAGTGCGTTGTAATTTCCGCCGATGTCAAGCGTGTTGACGGGGTGTTCCATGTGTTCGCCAAGGGCGGCAGAGAGGACACGGGCATGGAGGCTATTGAGTGGATAAAACGCTGTGTCAAGCTCGGAGCAGGCGAAGTCGTTGTCAATTCGATAGACACCGACGGAGTGAAAAAAGGCTTCGACATCGAGATGCTCAAAGCGGTTTGCGATGCTGTAAATGTTCCTGTTATCGCTTCGGGCGGAGCAGGCGGAATAAACGATTTTGTCGAGCTTTTCCGTGAGATACCCGATATCGACGCAGGACTTGCCGCTTCAATCTTCCATTTCGGCGAGGTCGCAATTCCCGATCTCAAGCAGGAGCTTAAAAAGAATAATATCACTGTGAGGTTATGATTATGTTGAATATAGATGAGCTTAAATTTGACGAAAAGGGACTTATCCCTGCCGTTGTTGTTGATTCGATCACCAAAAAGGTGCTGACCGTCGCTTATATGAACAGGGAAAGCCTTGAAATTTCTATGGAAAAGGGACTGACCTGCTTCTGGAGCCGTTCAAGGCAGGAGCTTTGGCTCAAGGGCGAAACAAGCGGAAATTATCAGCACATCGTGAGCATCACCGCCGACTGTGACAATGACGCACTCGTTGTCGTTGTTGAAAAGGACGGACCTGCCTGCCACACGGGAAGCGATTCCTGCTTTACAAAGCCTGTTTATCAGAGCGAGAAGCTTCAGGAATTCAGCTTGCAGGGACTTTACGACCTGCTTGTCGGCAGAAAGACGGATAAGCCCGAAGGCTCCTACACGACTTATCTTTTTGAAAAGGGCATTGACAAGATACTTAAAAAGGTCGGCGAGGAGTGCACCGAGGTCATCATCGCAGGCAAGGCGGACGACAAGAAAGAAACTGTTTACGAGCTTGCCGATCTTGCATATCACGCAATGGTGCTTATGGTTGAAATGGGCATAACCGTCGAGGACGTTCACCGTGAGCTTGCCTCACGCCACATTATCGACCACAAGGTCAAGCAGGAAAAAATGACGAAGTAAAAATTCAAGACCGCTCGGATAAAAAATTCCGAGCGGTCTTGTGCTTTATTCTGCTGTGGCGGAGTCGGACATCAGGTTGAGGGCTTTGACCGGATCGACGGTTTTGTCATCCACGGTTATTTCGAGGTGGACGTGAACTCCGTCCTCTTTTTCGGCAGGAATTTCAACAACCGTTCCGATAACCTGTCCCTGCTTGACCGATGCGTCCTTTTGCAGAGCAGATTTAACGCCGCAGTATTTCGCCGTCAGTCCGTTGCCGTGCTTGATCTCTATCACTTCGCCCCAGAGTGCGTCGCTGTAAACTGCCGTAACGCTGCCGTCATTGATCGCAACGGCGTTGTCGCCGATGTTGCCCGTGACGTCAATGCCGTCGTGTATTCGCCAGTCGTCCATCGTCTTTGAATAAACCATATTGCCGTCGCTGAAGCTCTTGCCGACATTTGAGTCAAGCGGCAGGAGGTATCTGCCCGTGTAAGGTCTGTTGAGGTCATCGACAGTCGATTTTTCTGCCGTGGTCGTCTCGTCATCATCTCTTTCGTCGGGGATTCCCGTTGCAGGCATATTCGCTTGATGCTCCGAGGTTGTTCTATCCATTGTAACTGAGTAGAAGCCTGTTTCACCCTCCTGAGGAAGAACGTTTCTTATCTTTGAGAGGTTATATATCACGGAGGCAACGCCGACGATTGCAATTACAAGCGACATAACGACCGCATAAAAAATCTTGGAATTCAGCAGTTTTGATTCTTTACCCTTTTTGTTGTTCATATTATCTCCTCCAATTTCTCATCAAAAATAGTTTTGTCAGCTATTTTAAAAAATATTCCGAAAAATCTTGACAAAATAAAATTCGGTGGTATTATAAGTAAGAAAAGTAATACTTGTGTTACGGAGGGATAATATGAATAAAAACGACAATTTTATTGCAACAGTAAAAATAGGACCGAAAGGGCAGATTGTAATTCCTAAAGAGGTCAGGGAGATGTTCGGACTTGAATCGGGCGATTCGCTGGTGCTTCTGGCGGATAAAAGCAGGGGAATTGCCCTGCAAAGGGCGGAATGTCTGAACGAAATCGTTCATCAGATTGTAGAAAAACGCAGGTGACAGAAATGGAAGTTCTGAGAGTTGACGGTCTTTGCAAAAAATATCCCGAATTTGAGCTGAAAAATGTTTCTTTCAGGCTGGAAAGCGGTCAGATCATGGGCTTTGTCGGCAGGAACGGAGCAGGTAAAAGCACGACGATAAAAGCGATGCTGAATATGATACACTCGGAGTCGGGCTGTGCGGAAATTTTGGGAATGAACGTTGCGGAAAATGAAACCGAGTGCAAAAAGAATATCGGCGTAGTCTACGGCGGAATAAATTTTTACCCGAAGAAGAAACTTTCGGTGATAAAAAATACCGTCAAATCCTTCTACGGCGAAAGCTGGGACGAAGAAAAGTATAATAAGTATATAAACCTGTTTTCGATCGACGACCGAAAAACCGCAGACGAGCTTTCTTCGGGCATGAAGATAAAGTTCCTGATTGCTCTTGCCCTGTCCCACGGCGCAAAGCTCTTGATTTTTGACGAGCCGACGAGCGGACTTGATCCCGTTTCCCGTGACGATATCTGCCGCCTTTTCCAAAGCCTTGTTAAAAGCGGAGAACGTGCAATATTTTTCTCAACCCATATAGTTTCCGATCTTGAAAAGTGTGCAACCCATATTACCTATATCAGAAACGGCGAGATTGCCGAATCCCTGCCGATAGGTGAAATGCTTGAGAAATATTCGGAGCTGAAGCCTGACGGAAAGCCGTCGCTTGAGGAAATTATCGTCAGCCTGGAAAGGACGGATTACGATGACGAAATATTTGATTAAAAAGGAATTTTTGCTTACGGCTCATCCTATGACATACGTATTTATGTTTTTCGGAGTGATGTTACTTATTCCGAGTTATCCTTATTACATCACATTCTTTTATGTAACGCTCGGTCTTTTCTTTTCATTTATGAACGGACGCGAGAACAGGGATCTGTATTTTAACGCAATTCTTCCCGTTTCAAAGAAAGACACCGTCAGGTCAAAAACCGCTTTTGTCTGGATAGTTGAAATAATATCCGTTGTTTTTTCCGTTCCGTTTGCATTGATAACCCAAAAGATCAATCCCAACGGCTCAAATCTGGCGGGAATTGAAGCGAACGTTGCTTTTTACGGCTTGTCGCTGATTATGCTTGCTCTGTTCAATGCCGTATTTCTGTGCAGTTTTTTTAAAACCGCATATAAGGCCGGCAAGGCGTTTCTTTTCGCTTGCATACCGACTGCCCTGTTTATTGCGGCGGCAGAGGTTGCCGACCATATGCCCGTTGTCGGAGATTTCCTTGAGGGCAAGGGCGGACAGCTTGTTCAGCTCCCGGTTTTATTCGTCGGAATTGCCGTTTTTGCGGCTTCCTTCTTCGCTGTAAACAAGCAATGTGCAAAAAAATTCGAAAAAGTTGATTTATAAGAAAAAAAGACTTGATTTTTAACGTCTGTTATGTTATTATGTGAAAAATTAAAATACGGATCTGCGGATCCAACAATGGTAGAGGCGCATCGAGCTATCAGTAACGGATATTTTTCAAGGCTTTCAGCAAGGCTTACGGTATTCGTGAAAGGAGCCGTTGCCGAAGGCGGTTGAGGCTGAAGACCGTGCTGGTATGTCGGAATAAGATCCGTCGTACTGTCGCTTATTTTTGCGGAGAGCTATCTTAAATCACTTTGATGTTCAGTGCAACATCGGAGCAGTTTGAATTATGAGGTAGCCGAAGCAGTTCGGTTACCTTTTTTTCGGCGAAAAATGCGTACCATAGGATATTTTTACAAGGAGTTGTTTAACATGACAGACCACAGCATTTTCAGAGGAGCGGCGACAGCTCTTGTCACCCCTCTCACAAAGGACGGAGTAGATTACGAAAACTTCGGCAGACTCATCGACTGGCAGATCGAGTCCGGCATTGACGGACTTGTAATCTGCGGAACATCGGGCGAAGGCTCAACACTCAGCGACAAGGAACACAGAGAGGCTCTTGAGTTTGCAGTCAAGAGAGCAAACGGAAAGGTTCCGATGATTGCAGGTACAGGCTCAAACGATATTGCCTACGGCATTGATCTTACAAAATTTGCCTGCGAGATCGGCTATGACGCAGTTCTCGTTGTAACACCTTACTACAACAAGGCAACTCAGAACGGACTTATCAAATCATATACGGCAATCGCAGACGCAAGCACAAAGCCCTGCATACTCTACAATGTTCCCTCAAGAACGGGCGTGAATATTGAGCCTGCAACATACGGCGTGCTTGCCGATCATCCGATGATTCAGGGTATCAAGGAAGCAAACGGCAACATCTCAAAGATCGTTGAAACGATGGCTGTTGTCGGCGACAGACTTGATCTCTATTCGGGCAACGACGATGAGATTGTTCCTCTTCTTTCCGTCGGCGGATCGGGCGTTATATCAGTTCTTTCAAACGTATTCCCGAAAGAAACCTCGCTTATGTGCAAGAAGTTCTTTGACGGCGATATCAAGGGTGCTCTCGATCTCCAGTTCAAATATCTTCCGCTTATCAAGGCTCTCTTCAGCGAGGTCAATCCGATCCCTGTTAAGGCGGCAATGGCGGCAATGGGCTTCGGTGAGGATTATCTCAGACTTCCGCTTACACCGATGGAGGACGCACACAAGGCCGTTCTTCTTCAGTGCATGAGAGAGCAGGGACTTGACGTATGATAAGGGTTTTAATCAACGGTGCCTGCGGCAGAATGGGCTGTGAGGTCGTCAAGCTCGTTGACGCCGCAGAAGATATGAAGATTGCGGCAAAGGTCGATAAAATGGCGGATCAGAGCGGCTGTTACAGCGATATCAACGACTTTGACGGAGAAGCCGATGTTATAATCGACTTTTCAAACCACCTCGGAACCGCCGAGCTTCTCGACTATGCCGTTAAGAAAAACACCCCCGTTGTCATTGCGACAACAGGTCACACCGATGAAGAGCTTGCATTGATCGCCAAAGCGGCTGAAAAAATCGCCGTATTTCATTCGGCAAATATGTCGCTCGGCGTTGCGTTACTTTGCGAGCTTGCAAAAAGAACGGCAGAGGTTATGCCCGACGCCGATATCGAGATAGTCGAAACTCACCATAACCGCAAGCTGGACGCTCCCAGCGGAACGGCTCTCATGATAGCCAAGGAGCTGAAAAAAATCCGTCAGAAGGCTAAATTTGTCCTCGGCAGATCGGGCAACGGCAAGCGTGAGCCCGATGAGATCGGCATAAGCGCTGTCCGCCGCGGCAATATCGTCGGCATACACGAGGTTTATGTCTCAACCGACAGTCAGACTATTACCCTCAAGCACGAGGCTCATTCAAGAGCGTTGTTTGCCGAGGGCGGAATTTCAGCCGCAAGATTTTTGATCGGCAAAGCGGCTGGTTTATATGATATGAACAGCATCGTTAAAGAATAATCGTACATCACGGTGCATTTGAAAGGATAGATCATCAATATGATAAGAATAGGTGTTGCGGGATACGGTAATCTCGGCAAGGGCGTTGAAGCTGCGGTCAAAAATGCCGCAGATATGGAGCTTGTTGCTGTCTTTACCCGCAGAGATCCCGAAAGCGTTAAGATTAAAACAGAGGGAGTTAAGGCTTACAGCTTTGACTCGATTGCAGATTTCAAGGACAAGATCGACGTTATCGTCAACTGCGGCGGCAGTGCAACCGATCTTCCTGTTACAACTCCGTCGATAGCGGAGAATTTCAGCGTGATCGACAGCTTCGACACTCACGCAAGGATCCCCGAACATTTTGCAAATGTTGACGCAAAGGCAAAAGAGGGCGGCAATATCGCTGTTATTTCAGTCGGCTGGGATCCGGGTATGTTCTCGCTCAACCGTCTTTATATGAATGCGATCCTCCCGAACGGCAAGGATTATACCTTCTGGGGCAGAGGAGTCAGCCAGGGACATTCCGACGCTATCAGACGCATTGACGGCGTAGTCGATGCAAGGCAGTACACCGTTCCCGTTGAAAGCGCGGTTGAGAGCGTCAGAAACGGCGAAAACCCCGAGCTCACAACAAGACAGAAGCACACAAGAGAGTGCTACGTTGTAGTAGAGGAGGGTGCGGACAAGGCAAGGATCGAGAACGAGATCAAGACAATGCCGAACTACTTTGCAGACTATGACACAACTGTCAACTTCATCTCCCTTGACGAGCTGAAGAAAAATCACAGCGGTATCCCTCACGGCGGCAGCGTTATCAGAAGCGGCTGTACTGGATTTGACCTTGATACAAAACACACCATCGAATACAGCCTGAAGCTTGAGTCCAACCCCGAATTTACGGGCAGTGTACTCACCGCCTATGCAAGAGCCGCCTATAAGCTCAGAGAAAGCGGCGAGACAGGCTGTAAAACGGTGTTTGATATTGCTCCGGCTCTCCTTGTCGATATGGACGGCGACGAGATCAGAGCGCATATGTTATAATTACCAACGAAAGGATTTTTAAAATGATTTGCGACAACCTCAGTATAAATGAAAAAGGACACCTTGTGTTTGCAGGACGGGACACGGTCGAGCTTGCCGAAAAATACGGTACGCCTGCATACATTATGGATGAGGAGAAAATAAGAGAAAAATGCCGTATCTACAAAAAAGCAATGTCGGAATTTTTCGGCGGCGGCTCTTTTCCTCTTTTTGCCAGCAAATCATTGTGCTTCAAGCAGATTTACAGGATAATGAAAGAGGAGGGTATGGGCATCGACGTTGTTTCGCCGGGCGAGCTTTACACGGCGGCAAGCGCAGGCTTCCCTCTTGAAAATGCTTATTTTCACGGCAACAACAAAACGGGCAGAGACATCGCCTATGCGATGGATAATGCGATCGGTTACTTCGTCTGCGACAACTGCGACGAGCTTCGTGCGATCGACCGCCATGCCGCTAAAAGGGGAATAAGACAGAAGCTTCTGCTTCGCCTTACTCCGGGCATTGATCCTCACACCCACGCAAAAATTTCCACCGGTCAGGTTGACTCAAAGTTCGGTACGGCTATCGAAACAGGACAGGCGGACGAGCTTGTTCGTCTTGCCCTCTCTTTGCCGAATGTCGAGCTGAGAGGCTTCCATTGCCATATCGGATCGCAGATTTTTGAATACAAGCCGTTCAGCGACGCCGCAAAGATAATGATTGATTTCATTGCAAAAATAAAGGCTGAGCAGGGCTACGAGGCTCAGACGCTCAATATCGGCGGAGGAATGGGCGTGCGTTATGTCGAGAGCGATCCTGAGATCGACTATGCGGCGAATATCAGAAGCCTTGCCGAAATAATTCGCTCGGAATGTGCTCAAAAAGATGTTAATATGCCGCAGATTCTTATGGAGCCGGGAAGAAGCATTGTTGCCGACGCAGGAATTACCCTTTACACCGTCGGAGCAAAGAAAGAAATACCCGGATTTAAGAATTACGTTTCCATTGACGGCGGTATGCCCGACAATCCGAGATATGCGATGTATCAGTCGGCATATACGGTTTATGTTGCAAACAGAATGGACGAGCCTGCCGACTATGAATGTACGATTGCAGGCCGATGCTGTGAAAGCGGCGATCTCATTCAGGAAAACGTGCATATTCCCGAAGCTCAGAGGGGCGATATTCTTGCCGTGCTGACAACGGGCGCTTATAATTACGCAATGTCGTCGAATTATAATGCGATTGCAAAGCCGCCGGTAATCATGCTCACAAAGGACAGCGAGTACATTGCCGTCAAGCGTGAGAGTTTTGAGGATATGACCTCCTGCCAGCTTTAATAAATAATAACAATAGGGCAGTTTCACCGAGAAGTGAAACTGCCCTTAACCTTTTTGTTTGTTTTGTTACGGCGTAATACTTCCTGTCGCAACCTGAAGAATAATGAGTGCGTCCGAGGAATTGATGTGGCCGTCACCGTTTACATCGGCGTGGAGCCTGACTGTTTCCGACTGGGACAGGGTGGAAAAGCCTGTGGTATGCTTGAGAACAGCCATTGCGTCAAAGGAATTTGTATAACCGTCACCGTTTACGTCGCCCGTTGCCTTTGCCACGGTTGTGTTGGTCGACATTGAAGTGTGACATTTGGAACATTCCTTATGCTTGAGACCTGTGCTGTAAATTGACGGATATTTTGTAAACACCCAAACAACATTGTGTCCCGTTGCTTTAATTGTCTCGGTATAGCTTGCGCCGCAGGAACAGGTGTATTTTGCCGTTCCGTCCTTTGTGCAGGTAGCCGCCTTGGTTACTTCCTTTGTATAGGAATGAACGTGAGTTTTGCTCCAAACCGCATAAAGAGTAACGCCGGCGTTTGCGGAATATGTGCTTCCGGGGTTGTAATCGGTGCCCGTTCCGTCGGACTTTGTGTTCCAGCATTTGAAATCATATCCCGAACGGCTCGGCTTCGCCGAGGAGAGAGTGAGGTTCACTCCGTAGGTTTTGGTCTGAGCCGCAGGTGCGCCGCTTCCGCCGTTAGCGTTGTAAGTAACGCTGTATGTGTTCGGCTTCCACTGTGCATATAAAACTACCGAACAGCTTCCGTTTTTAATATTGGAGCTGAGGTC
Organism: Acutalibacteraceae bacterium; assembly: GCA_051881315.1. Taxonomy (GTDB): domain Bacteria; phylum Bacillota; class Clostridia; order Oscillospirales; family Acutalibacteraceae; genus CAG-488. Next base: position 33,028 of record JBJEPQ010000063.1, read on the forward strand.
GCTCGGCTTAACTGTATTGTCCTGATCGCTGAATACCTTTCCGCCCGACTGCTGAGTTCCCCAGCCGGCGAAGGTGTAGCCTGTCTTGTAAATGCCGAAGCCTGACGCATCGCAAAGTCCGTATGGCAATGCGTTATTATATGTCCATTTCTGGGCAAAGCGTGTGTTTCCGCTGATCTGGTAAATCTCGTTTGAAACAATCTTGTATTTTGACGAGTTGATAGAAGCACCGTTTACATTAAAATAGACGGACAGTATCTTTGCGGTGCTGTTGTCGCTTGAGGAATTGATATGCACGCAGTACATCGTCCAGTTTATTGCTCCGCATTCGGGACAACCCCATGAGATGTAGGTCGTGGTATTGTGGTGAGCGTTGTTGTGAGCATAGTCCGTCATTCTGCCGCTTGAATCGTTTCCTCCGCAGAGAATGGCGTGCTGAAAGCTCTTGCAGCTGTTGCAGTAATAGAATACGGGATCGGCGGCCGAAAGCTTACCGACATTGTCTGACATATATATGTACGGGCCGTCCGTGCTGAGAACATATGAAGTGCCGTATGTGCCCTTGAGAGCATTGTAAAGATTATAAACCGAACGCTCCATTACATTGATTCCGCCTGCTTTGAGGCAGTTGGAAACATAACCGGCACACATTTCAATTCCGTTGTTCCATGTTTCTTCCGCATACCTGAGAGCGGCGTTACGATTGTAATCTACTGCGTTTGCGCTGAGATTTCCGACAGGGAAAACAGCAAGCATAAGCGTCAATGTTAATAATACGGATATTACTCTTTTCATATTCCTTCCTCCGGGAAAAAGGTTAAGCGGTGGATAAATGATGCTTTAATTATAACAGGAAAATGAATAATTGTCAATAAGTTACAACAAGTTACAAAATTTTGGTTCAAAATGCCGGAAAGGTGTTCTTTATTATGGTATATATAGCGGCTAATATTTTTTGAGGCTGTTGAATAAGAATAAAAGTAACAGAAAAGGCTGTGTCTGTAACTTTTTGTAACTTTTTAGGTTTTGCACAAAATTTTCAGCCGCATTAGGGTGTCAAATGCCGTTTTTTGGCATAAATCGAGCGATTAACCTTTGATTTTGCTTTTTTAATAAAAAAATAATTGTGAAAAGTAAACAAAATCAATTTCGTTTTTTATTTGACAAATTGGCTATGACTTACTATAATAGGCGGCGTTGGTTACAAACTAACTGAAAAAAACGGGCTTTGCCCTAAATAAAGCGGATAATTATCCGTATAAAAGGAGCTTCCGAAATGGAAACATTGAAGAAAATCGGCAAGATGATTTCAAAATCAAAGATCAGAGTAATTTCTCTGACTCTTGTTGTTTGTTTCATCGCAGCAACAATCTATGCTGCCGCCGCAAACTCATATTCGGTAAAGATCATTGCAGACGACAATGAAATCAATATTGTAACTCTCAGAGAAAACGCAGAGGACATTCTTTCTCAGGCAAACGTTCAGGTCAATAAGGGCGACGTTGTTGATCTTTCCGATTTCTCAAGCGGATCAAAGTCGACCATCACGGTTTACAGAGCTTGCTCCGTTACGGTTTACGACAACTCCGAGAACGGCGTTCAGTATCCTGCCGTCGGCTCGGTTGAAAGCTCGCTTGAAAGAAACGGAATAATCCTTAAAGACGGCGACGAGCTGAGCTGTAACAGAGAAGATGTTGTTTACGAGGGAATGGAGATCGTAATTTCCAGAGCTTTCCCCGTAACGGTCATTGCGGACGGCGAGACCTATAAGCTCAATATGGCTACGGGTACCGTTGCAGACGCACTTGACAAGGCGGTTGTTACTATCGACGATGACGATATCATCTCCGCTTCGCTCGATACACCGCTCACAAAGAATATGAAGATCAAGGTTTCAAGAGTAACCTTTAAGGAAAGAACGGCAGACGAGGTTCTTCCCTACACAACCCAGAAGAAGAATAACGCAAGCCTTTACACAGATCAGTCAAAGACAATTCAGAAGGGTGTAAACGGACGTCAGACCGTCACCTATAAGGACAAATATGTTGACGGCAAGCTTGTTGAGTCCGTCAAGGTCAATTCAGTAGTTACAAAGGCTGCAACCGAGCGTATTCTTGAGGTCGGCACAAAGAGACGTCCAACCGTAAGCGCATCGGGCTTCAATACAATTTCATGGCTTCAGCCGCCGTCAAGCCTTCAGATCACAAAGAGCGGCGTTCCCACATCATACAAGAGAGTTATCAGAGGAACTGCGTCCGCATATTCGGGCGGCGGAGTTACCGCAACGGGTAAGTCGGTAAAGCCGGGTTACATTGCGGTCAACCCCAACCAGATCCCCTACGGTACAAAGATGTGGATCGTTTCCGATGACGGAGCATACGTTTACGGCTACGCTTCGGCAGAGGATACAGGCGGATTTATCTACTGGACCGGCAGCAGCTCGACTGTCTGTGACCTATACTTCTCAACCGAGGGACAGGCAAGCGCATTCGGCAGACGAGGCGTTACAATCTATATTCTCTGATCAAATTAAAGAGTTTGCACCCTCTTCTTCGGGAGAGGGTGTTCTTCTTGGCTTGCAGTTGTTTAGATTTTAGACGATTAAACCTTAAAGTTTGTAAAAACCTTGTCAGCCGTAAATGATTGTTTTTCCTTGCAACATTTTTAATTTGTGATATAATGGTTGAAAATGTTTTTCGGAGGATTTTATGTCGGGCAAAAAAATTACACTTCATTCGGAATTTACATATGCTGCGTCAATTATTCTGCTGTCTTTTGCCGTTGCGATGGTCAGTGCCGCTGATTTCGGTGTTTCAATGATTGTTGCGCCTGCTTACATAATCAGCCAAAAGCTGAGCTTCCTTTCTTTCGGTCAGGGCGAATATCTTGTTCAAAGCATATTGTTTATTGTTTTCTGCATACTGATGAAAAAGGTGAAGCTCGTTTATTTCAGCTCGTTTGCAACGTGTCTTATTTACGGAGCTGTGCTTGACCTGTGGCGCACGGTGATTCCCGTTCTTAATCCTGAGCTCACGGCTCCCGGCTCAATGTCAATGTGGCTTCGTATAGTTCTCTTTTCCGCAGGAATGTTGCTGACCTCATTTTCCGTTATGCTCTGCTACAAGACTTATCTGTATCCGCAGGTGTACGACTTCTTCGTCAAAGGAGTAAGTGAAAAATACGGCAGAGACAGGACTAAGTTCAAAATTGCCTTTGATTTCAGCTGTCTTGCCCTGTCCTGCATACTCACCTTTGTTTTTTTCAGGAAATTGGTGGGAGTGGGAGTCGGCACACTCATTATGACGGCTCTCAACGGATTTGTTATCGGCTTTTTCGACAGGCTTTTTGATAAATATGTTGATCTCAAGCCTCTTTTTCCGAAATTTGCCGCAAAGTTTGATTTATAAAATCGTTATAAAGAATTAACAAATAATTCACTTGAAATTACGGCTGAAATGTTGTATGCTTATATCACAGGGAAACGATGAATATGAATTGTTTTCTCAGATACATACGGAGGTATAATACTATGAAAAAAAGTTTATGTATAGTTCTTTCGGCACTTATGATTGCCGTTTCCTTTGCCGCCTGCGGTAAAAAGATTGTCAACGAAAACACTACTACCAAGGTTGATGAAAACGGCTCTGCTTACGTCGAGGTCACCGATAAGGACGGAAAAACAGTCACTTCGGTTCTTTCCGATAAGGAAAAATCAGAGATCGAAAAGCAGGCCGAAAAGAGCAACGCAAAGACAACGACGATGGATGCATTAAAGGCTTCCGAGGCTTTATCTCAAATTGGCAACGATTTGTCGGGAATGGCTAATTTGGATGAGGAGAATTTCCAGTCCGATAAGGAAGCTCTTGTTAAACCGGGTACGGATATCAAGAAAACAAGTCTGCGTGACGATGTAATCGTCAAGGCGTTGGAGTCCGGAAAGTTTACTTTGAATATGACGCTCAAAGCGGCTAACGGCGAGGACACTCCCGTAACTCTTGTTGTAAATAGCAAAAAAATGGCGGCGGATATGTCTATGCCTTTGCAGGGTTCAAATGCGGATCATCTAAAGGTCAGAATGATTATTGATGGTGACTCCGTTTATGCAGTTTTGCCGGACTACAAATGGTATTTCCAAATTCCGTCCGATGATATCGGCAGTATGGATGAGCTGAAAAATATTACAAGCTCCGACGGAACATATGTCGGTTCAACAAAGGTTAAGATCAACGGTGAGGATCATACATGCGAGGAATACAAATCCTCAGACGGAACTGTAATCAAATATTATTTCAACAGCAAAAATGAGTGGAAACGTGTGGAGGGCATCAACGGTGACGAGGTTGCAATCTATGAAATCTCTTCATTCTCAAACAAGGCTGACGAGAGTATGTTCTCACTCAAGGGATATGCAGATATGTCGCCTCTGCTCGGACAGATGGATATGGTAACAACAACGAAGAAAAAGTAATGAGAAACGTACTGATAACAGGCTCTGCGAGGGGCATTGGCGCACAGACGGCGAAGCTCTTTGCCGCAGAGGGATACAATGTAATCGTAAATTACAACACAAGTGAAAAAGAGGCCGCTGAGACTTGTCGTGAGATAAGGCTCGGCGGCGGCAATTCTGTAATGATACAGGCGGATGTTTCCAAGCGAAGCGAAGCCGAAAGACTTTTTGCCGAAGCTAAAAGGGAGTTCGGAGCGATTGATACGATTGTGAATAATGCAGGCATAGCGCAGATTAAGCTTTTCACCGATGTCACCGATGAGGACTACGACAGAATGTTTGACTGCAATGTCAGGAGCGTTTTCAACTGCTGTCAGCTTGCTCTGCCCGATATGATACACAATAAATTCGGCAGGATAATCAACGTTTCCTCTATGTGGGGAATTGCGGGAGCGTCCTGTGAGGTTATCTATTCTGCGTCAAAATCGGCGATAATCGGCTTTACCAAGGCTTTGGCAAGGGAGGTTGCTCCGTCGGGAATAACCGTTAATGCGGTTGCGCCCGGAGTTATCGACACCCCGATGAACGGCGGATTTGACAGAGAAACCGTAAATACGCTTGTGGAGGAAACTCCCGTTGGCAGGCTCGGCACACCCGAAGATGTGGCAAGGGCGATTTTTTTCCTTGCCGATGAAAAATCGGGATTTATCACCGCCCAGACGCTGGGCATTGACGGAGGATTTATTTAAGTTTACGTTTTTATACATTTTGTAGAAAAAGATTCTTGATTTTATTGTTAATATGTGTTAGAATATCCCATATACTAAAAGGGAGGAATCCTAATGGCTGTTTGTCCTAAATGCGGCAGAAAACTTAAACTCACCGATATCAAGCCGACTTGTCCGGGCTGCGGTGTTAATTTGCTTTATTACAAGATTGAAGAAAGACTTGAGGTTGACGCTATCAACGCCGAGCTTGAGCACGCAAAAACTCAGAAAAGAGTTGACCGTGCCAAGGACGCGATCTTCGGAACGCCTCTTGCAATAGTCAGAATGGTGCTTCTTGTGCTCGTTGTCGGAATGTTCTTTGTTCCGCTTGCAACGTTCCATGCGGTAGGCCCTTATTTTGACAATACTTCAACTCTGAACGCACTTGAGATTTACAATGCGGTTTCTTCGATCGACTTTGACGGTATGATGGTGCTTGCAGGTTCTCCCGTACTTAAATCAAGCATGATGTTCCTTGCAATCTCCGGTGTAACAATCATTGTATCCGTGTTCTGCGCTCTGCTTGAGCTGATCTTCAGCTTCCTTTCAAGCTCGCCTCACGGTTTTTCGAGAAACATTATCTTAGCTTCTCTCGGAATCGTATCCGCAGTTGCATCTCTTATTACATACAACAAGTTCCTTGTAAGTATTCAGGAGGCTCTCGGCGGACTTGTAACAGGCTCTGTTCAGGTCGGAATTTACCTTGTTATTGCGGCATTTGTGCTTTGCATTGTTATCAACATTATCATCAAGGTAAAGAAATCTCCCGTTAAGTACACCCAGTCATATGTTGACAGCGTTCCCTATGAGGAGTTTGTCGAGCACTTCGGTGACAAGAAGTACGATATGGCGTCTCTTGAGGCTATCAAGGAAGAAATGGATAAGTACAAGGTTGTGGAGGAATAATCCGCAGATTTTCTACAAGCATAAAAATAACGGTTATAAAGCTTTCAAGCGTTTTGCTTTGGACTTTATAACCGTTTTTGTTTTATTTCTTGAGCTTTACAAGGTCACGGTAGCTGATAAGTTTAATGTTATGCTCGTCAAACGCCTTGTAAATGTCGGGATCCTTCATTATGAGATATTCCCAGTAGCGTCTTTCCCATCTGCCCGTGATGGCTTTCATCTCGTCGGTCGGGAGGGCTGGGTGTATGTATGTCTCGCAGAAGCCGTCGGGAATGGCGGTGAGGTAGTCGATAAAGTTCTTTTTAAACTCATCGTATGAGTCGCCGCTCTCGATGCTTTCGGGGAAGATCAGGTAGTCGGGCATTATAACATTGTTGATCTTGCCGAACATACCTGAAAAAATGCAGGCCGCCTTGAAAAGCCACATAGGTGTACCCTTTGGGCACTGAGACTCAAGCGGCTTTGAAAACATTCGGAAAGGATAACCCTTCTTGCCGCAGATGGCAAGTGTTTTCGGCAGCATTTTCAGCTTGCCGTTAAGTCCGTAAAGTGCGCCCATGTGTGAGTCAACGTGAGACGGCTTCATGCCCTTTTTCTCGCAGTATTCGATCTGAGCCAAGGTCTCGGCACAGGCTTCGTCGTATGTGCAGTGAGCTTCAAAATCCTCGCTTTCGGGCCACATTCTGCCCTCGGGAGTTCTGATGCTCTTGCCGTCCGTGAGAGGTCCCCACGGGAAACGGTCCTTCCACTCGTTAGTGTGTGTCAGGTGTACGCCGATAGCGTACTGAGGATGATTTTTTGCAAATTCAATCGCTTCGTCTGCGCCGGGGCAGGGAGTCATAATTGTAGAGGAAAGAAGATTTCCGCTTTCAAAAAGCTCCATGCAAGCTTCGTTTGCCGAGTGGCAAAGTCCGAAGTCGTCGGCGTTTATAATAAGATATTTACTGATAATTATCACTCCTGTTTTTTATCCGCAGAAACGGATTACGTGGATACATATATATTACTATATCGTTCCAAAAAAAGCAAGCACTTTAAATATACAAACCGCTTGAAAAATATAAACTCTTAATATATAATTTAATATAGAAAGGGTGGTTACCGTGAAAAAAATGATATCACCGCCCTCGGTGAAATTCTGATAGATTTTGTACCGAACGGGACGGACGCAGACGTTTTCTTCAAGGGTGAAAATCTGCATATTCCGTCCGTTGCGGCGAAAACAGTTGATACAACGGGAGCAGGCGATATCTTCTTCGGCACATTTGTCAGCGAGTTTGTCAAAAGCGGAAAAAGACTTGATGAGCTGACATTTGAAAATGCCGTGGATTTCACGAAAAAAGCAGTATTGATATCGGGTAAAAGCACGGAAAAACACGGCGCAATAGCTTCTATCCCGGATATGATCTGATTATTTTTTATATGTAAAATGAAAGTTCCGTCAGGGGTATATCGATAAATGCAATACCGATATGAGAAAGAGGCAATTCCCAAAACGAGAAAACTTTGATAAAATAATAACAAAGAAAGGAACGGTATGCGTTCACGGGAGGTGTCAGCTTGAAAGAGACGGAGATATCACGGCCGGCACTCGGCAGGATACCGATGTATCTGAGGTTTCTCAAAGGTCTGCCGCCGAGTATGCAGAATATTTCCTCGACGGTGATCGCCAAGGAGCTGGGGCTCGGAGAGGTTCAGGTTCGAAAGGATCTCGGTGCTCTGTGCGGTTCGGGCAAACCGAAAGTCGGATATCAGCGCAGTGAGCTTATCGAAAGCCTGCAAGCCTTTATGACGGGCGAAAGAGTAAACGCAGTCATCGTCGGTGCAGGCAGACTCGGAAAGGCTCTGCTGGATTACACAGGGTTCGAGGATTTCGGTATTTCGGTGCTTGCCGCTTTCGACGAGAGAGTTTCTGAGGACGGAATGTCCGAGGGAGGAAAACCGATATTGCCGATGACGGAATTTTCCGAATTTTGCAGTAAAAACAATGTCGGGATCGGAATTATCGCCGTCCCGTCGGAGTCCGCTCAGTCGGTGTGTAATCTTTTCTATGAGAACGGTATTCGCCTGATGTGGTGCTTTGCCCCGTGTCAGCTCTACAAGCCGGCAGACGCAGTTATACAGTATGAAAATCTTGCGCTGTCGCTTGCACATTTGAAAATGCAGATAAAATAATCAGTAATTAGAAACCGGGAGGTTAAGATATGGAAACAACAGAAAGAAAAATCGTGGACAGTGTAGAGGCGCTTGAGGAAACTCTGGTACGCGTCAGGGAAGCTCAGAAGAAGTTTTCCACCTACACTCAGGAACAGGTAGACAAAATTTTCTTTGCCGCGGCTTCGGCGGCAAACAAGGCAAGAATCCCTCTTGCAAAGCAGGCAGTTGCCGAGACGGGCATGGGCGTTGTTGAGGATAAGGTTATTAAGAACAACTACGCTTCGGAGTATATTTATAATGCTTACAAGAACACCAAGACCTGCGGCGTTATCGAGGAGGACAAGGCTTTCGGACTGAAAAAGATCGCTGAGCCTATCGGCGTTATCGCCGCTGTTATCCCGACAACAAACCCGACTTCAACGGCAATCTTTAAGTGTCTTATCGCTCTTAAAACCCGTAATGCTATCGTCATCAGCCCTCATCCGAGAGCAAAGCAGTCAACAATCGAGGCTGCAAGAATTGTTCTTGAAGCAGCAGTTAAGGCGGGCGCACCTGAGGGAATTATCGACTGGATCGACATTCCGAGCCTTGAGCTGACAAACCTCGTTATGAAAGAGGCTGATATCATCCTCGCAACAGGCGGCCCCGGAATGGTTAAGGCTGCATACTCATCGGGCAAGCCGGCACTCGGTGTTGGCGCAGGTAACACTCCTGCGATCATTGACGAGACAGCGGACATTGTTCTTGCCGTCAGCTCAATCATCCACTCAAAGACCTTTGATAACGGTATGATCTGCGCTTCGGAGCAGTCGGTTATCGTTCATCAGAATGTATATGACGCAGTTAAGGCTGAGTTTGCGGACAGAGGCTGTTACTTCCTCAATCCCGAGGAGACCGAAAAGGTCAGAAAGACTATCATCATCAACGGTGCGCTCAACGCAAAGATCGTAGGTCAGCCTGCCGCTAAGATCGCCGCCCTTGCAGGCGTAACCGTTCCTGCGGGAACAAAGATTATCATCGGCGAGGTTGAAAGCGTAGATATCAGCGAGGAATTTGCTCACGAGAAGCTTTCTCCCGTCCTTGCAATGTATAAGGCAACCGACATTCACGACGCTTTCAGCAAGGCTGAACAGCTTATCGCAGACGGCGGCTACGGTCACACATCATCTATCTACCTCAACGAGGTTACGGAGACCGAAAAGCTCAACGAGTTTGTTGAGAGAATGAAGACCTGCCGTATCCTTGTCAACACTCCTTCTTCTCACGGCGGTATCGGAGATCTTTACAACTTCAAGCTTGCTCCGTCGCTCACACTCGGCTGCGGCTCATGGGGCGGCAACAGCGTCAGCGAAAACGTAGGTGTAAAGCATCTTATCAATATCAAGTCCGTAGCGGAAAGGAGACAGAATATGTTGTGGTTCAGAGCGCCTGAAAAGGTATATATCAAGAAGGGCTGTCTTCCCGTTGCACTTGACGAGCTCAAGCACGTTATGGGCAAGAAGAGAGCGTTCATCGTAACAGACAGCTTCCTTTATCATAACGGCTACACAAAGCCGATCACAGACAAGCTTGACGAGATGGGCATTGTTCACACAACGTTCTTCAACGTTGCTCCCGATCCGACACTTGCAAGCGCAAAAGAGGGCGCAGAGCAGATGAAGGCATTCCAGCCCGACTGCATTATCGCACTCGGCGGCGGCTCGGCAATGGACGCCGGCAAGATTATGTGGGTGCTTTACGAGCATCCGGAAGCAGACTTTATGGATATGGCAATGCGCTTCATTGATATCCGTAAGCGTGTTTACACCTTCCCGAAGATGGGCGAGAAAGCATACTTCATCGCAGTTCCGACTTCGGCAGGTACAGGCTCAGAGGTTACTCCGTTCGCAGTTATCACGGACGAAAAGACAGGCGTTAAGTATCCGCTTGCCGACTATCAGCTTCTTCCCAATATGGCTATTATCGACACGGACTTCCATATGAGCGCACCCAAGGGACTTACAGCCGCTTCAGGTATCGACGCTGTAACCCACGCTCTTGAGGCTTACGCTTCAATGATGGCAACGGATTACACCGACGGTCTTGCTCTCAAGGCTCTCAAGACAATATTTGAATATCTGCCCCGTGCATACGATAACGGTCAGACCGATATCGAGGCTCGTGAGAAGATGGCAAACGCCGCAACAATGGCAGGTATGGCGTTCGCAAACGCATTCCTCGGCGTATGTCACTCAATGGCTCATAAGCTCGGCGCATTCCACCACCTGCCGCACGGCGTTGCAAACGCTCTGATGATCGAAGAGGTTCTTCGTTTCAACGCTTCCGAGGCTCCTGCAAAGATGGGTACGTTCTCACAGTACGATCATCCGCACACCCTCGCACGTTACGCTGAGGTTGCCGAGTATCTCGGCTTCGGCGGAAAGAACGACAAGGAAAGCCTTGAAAACCTCATTGCAGGTATCAATGCTCTCAAGGAGAGGGTTGGAATTAAGGCAACGATCCGTGACTACGGTATTGACGAGAAGGACTTCCTTGACCGACTTGACAATATGGTTGAGCAGGCATTTGACGATCAGTGCACAGGTGCTAACCCCCGTTATCCGCTCATGAGCGAGATCAAGCAGATGTATCTCAACGCCTACTACGGCAACAAGCATTTTACCGAAGAAGAGAAACCCACATCAGCCGATTTTGCGGCGGAAAGCGATAAGCACGACTTTAAGAAAGCCTACCGCAGAGCTGAAAACGGCAAGAGCAAAGCATAAAGGAGGACGAAACTATGAATTTAGACAGAATTATTGCGGTCAGAACCGACAAAACCGTTTACCGTGACGGCGATCGCTGTCTCAAGGTCTTCAACGAGGATTATTCCAAGGCGGACGTTCTTAACGAGGCTCTCAATCAGGCTCGTATCGAGGAGACGGGACTCAATATCCCGAAGATCCTTGAGGTCACCGTCATTGACGGCAAGTGGACAATCGTTTCCGAGTTCATCAAGGGCAAGACGCTTTCCAGACTGATGGAAGAAAATCCCGATAAGAAAGACGAGTATCTCAGCCTTTTCGTCGATCTCCAGCTTCAGATGCACAGCAAGACCTGCAAGGGACTTACAAAGCTCAAGGACAAGATGAACAGAAAGATTAGCGAGACCGACCTTTCGGCAACCGTTCGTTACGACCTCCACACCCGTCTTGAGGCTATGCCCAAGCACAACAAGGTTTGCCACGGCGATTTCAACCCGACAAACATCATCATCACGGACGACGGCACACCGTATATCCTTGACTGGTCGCACGCAACTCAGGGCAACGCTTCCGCAGATGTTGCAAGAACCTATCTTCTTTTCTGGCTCAACGGCGATATCGACGGCGCAAAGAAATATCTTGATATGTTCTGCGAGAGAAGCAACACGGCAAAGCAGTATGTTCAGAAGTGGATGCCGATCGTAGCGGCCTCCCAGACGGTTAAGGGCAACGAGGCGGAGCGTGAGTTCCTGCACTCCTGGATCGACGTTGTCGATTACGAATAATTTATAAACAGATCAGTTCAGCGGCGTATTTCCCGGCAAAAAAATAGGCAGAGAAATACACCGCAAACTGTTCAACGGATAAAAAGGATAAAAAATAGGAGGATTTTTCAATGAAGATCACAGTATGTATCGGCTCATCCTGCCACATCAAAGGCTCTCGACAGGTTGTAGAGCAGCTCCAGTATCTTATTCACGAGAACAATCTCGGCGACAAGGTTGAGCTTGGCGGAACCTTCTGCATGGGCAAGTGCCAGCAGGGCGTTTGCGTCACGGTTGACGACAAGTTCTTCTCGGTTTCACCCGAGACCGTAAAGGACTTCTTTAACGAGAATGTTCTTGCAAAGGTGTGAAAAAATGATCGTTCAAATATGTGTGGGTTCTTCCTGCCATTTGAAAGGGTCTGAAAAATTAGTCGAGCTTTTTCAAAAGGCTATCGCTGATAATAAGCTTGATGATGAGGTTACACTTGCCGGCAGCTTCTGTACCGGCAAGTGCAATCGCGTAGGTGTGACCGTGACGGTGGACGACGACATCTTTACCGGAGTGACGCCTGAAAATTTCAGCGGCTTTTTCAATGACAAGGTACTTAATAAAATAAACGAAGAAAGGAAATAACGGTATGGAATGTCTGACTCTGAAAAAATCCAACTGTAAAAACTGCTACAAGTGTATTCGTCACTGTCCGGTCAAATCCATTCGTTTTTCCGGCAATCAGGCATATATTATCGGCAACGAGTGCATAATGTGCGGTCAGTGCTTCGTAGTCTGTCCGCAGGACGCAAAGCAGATCGTTGACGAGACCGAAAAGGTCAAGGTGCTTTTGCAGAGCGGCGATCCCGTTTTTGTCAGCCTTGCTCCGTCGTTTGTCGCAAACTACGAGGGCGTGGGCATCGGCGCAATGAGGGAGGCTCTCAAGAAGCTCGGATTTTACGATGTTGAAGAAACTGCGATCGGCGCAACGATCGTTAAAAAGGAATACGAAAGAATGGTAGGAGAGAAAACGCACGACATAATCATCTCCTCCTGCTGTCATTCAATCAACCTGCTTATACAGAAGTATTTTCCGGCTGAGCTGCCTTATCTTGCGGATGTCCTTTCACCGATGCAGGCGCACTGCAAGGATATCAAAAAGAGGATGCCGAACGCAAAGACCGTATTCATCGGTCCCTGCGTTGCGAAGAAGGACGAGGCTCAGTATTATGAGGGCATAGTTGACGCTGTTCTCACCTTTGACGAGCTGACAAACTGGCTCAAGTCTCAGAATATCGAGCTGAAGCAGGAGATGGATCACGACGAAAACACCCGTGCAAGATTTTTCCCGACAACGGGCGGTATTCTCAAGACGATGGAAACCGACGATCCCGACTACACCTATATGGCGATTGACGGAACGGAAAACTGCATTGCCGCCCTGCGTGAAATCGAAAGCGGCAAGCTTCACAGATGCTTTATCGAGATGTCCGCCTGTGTAGGAAGCTGCGTCGGCGGTCCCGTTATGGAAAAATTCCACCGTTCTCCCGTTAAGGATTATGTGTCGGTTTCGAAATTTGCCGGCAAGAACGACTTCCCCGTTGAGGAAGCCGATCCCGTTACCGTCAGGAAAACTTTCTCGTTTATCGAAAGAAAATTACAGCAGCCGTCCGAGACGGAGATCCGTGACACTCTGCGCCAGATGGGCAAGATGAAGCCCTCCGACGAGCTGAACTGCGGTTCCTGCGGCTACAATACCTGCCGTGAAAAGGCGATCGCAATTCTCCAGGGTAAGGCTGAGATTTCCATGTGTCTGCCGTACCTCAAGGATAAGGCGGAGAGCTTCTCCGACACGATCGTCAGAAACACTCCGAACGGACTTATTGTTCTCAACGAAAAGTTGGAGGTTCAGCAGATCAATCAGGCGGCGTTGAAGATAATCAACGTTCGCAACGCTTCGGTAATTCTCGGCGATCAGGTCGTCAGAATACTTGATCCGACCGATTTCCTCAGCGTTCTCAATTCGGGCAAGAGTATTCACAACAAGAGAACCTACCTTGCGGAGTACGAAAAATATGTAGAGGAGTCCATTCTCTACGACAAGGAATACCGACTGCTTGTATGTATTCTGCGTGATGTTACCGAGGAAGAAAATCAGCGTGAGAAGAAAGAAAAGATCAGCCACCAGACCGTTGAAATTGCCGACAGAGTTGTTGACAATCAGATGAGAATTGTTCAGGAGATCGCATCGCTCCTCGGTGAGACTGCGGCTGAAACAAAAATTGCGCTTACTAAATTAAAGGAGTCGATCAGCGATGAATAATCTGTGTGCTGACATCGGCTGGAAAAGTATAAATCACGAGGGCGAACAGCTCTGCGGCGACCATGTGGATATTGTGGAGCAGAGCGAAAACTCCACCGTTATCGTGCTTGCGGACGGTCTCGGAAGCGGAGTAAAGGCGAGTATTCTCTCAACTCTCACTTCAAAGATTATTTCAACGATGATGGCAGATGGACTTTCTCTTGAGGAGTGCGTCTCGACCATTGCCGCAACGCTTCCGATCTGCTCGGTCAGGGGAGTGGCTTACTCAACCTTTACGATAATTCACCTGATAAATAATGAGACAGCCGAACTCATCCAGTACGACAATCCTCACGTTATACTTCTCCGAAACGGCAAGAACTATGACTATCCCAAAAATGAGCTGAATATAAACGGCAAGCAGATTTATAAGTCCGTTATCAGCCTGCAGGAAAACGATATTTTCATCGCCATGAGCGACGGCTGTCCTCATGCCGGAATAGGTCTTGCCTACAACTTCGGCTGGAAGCGTGACGATATAATCGACTTTATGGAGACCTTTGCCGATATCGGATATACGGCGAAAACTCTTTCGACCATGCTCATTGACGAGTGCAACAAGCAGTACGGCTTTCATCCCGGCGATGATGCGACAGCCTGCGTTGTCCGTATCAGAAAGAGAGAGCCGATGAACCTGCTCTTCGGTCCGCCGAGGAACAGGGACGACTGCGACAGAATGATGTCGCTGTTCTTCTCCAAGGAGGGCAAGCACATCGTCTGCGGCGGAACAACTTCGTCAATCGCCGCAAAGTACCTCGGCAAGCCGATAAGGGCGACGCTCAACTTTGAACAGAGCGATGTGCCCCCGATAGCCGAGATTGAGGGAGTCGATCTCGTCACCGAGGGCGTTATCACGATCAACAAGGTCATTGAATACGCAAGAGACGCCCTTGACAAAAATGAGCTTTACGATCAGTGGAGCATCAAGCAGGACGGAGCTTCAAAAATCTGCCGTCTGCTGTTTGAGGAAGCGACAGACATAAACTTCTATGTCGGCAGGGCGGTCAATCCCGCTCATCAGAATCCTGATCTGCCGATAAATTTCAATATCAAAATGAATCTTGTCGAGGAGCTTTCGGACTGCCTGAAGCAGATGGGCAAGAGAATAAAGGTAAGCTATTTTTAATTCCCGTCTGTCAAGACG
Source organism: Acutalibacteraceae bacterium (assembly GCA_051881315.1). GTDB lineage: Bacteria > Bacillota > Clostridia > Oscillospirales > Acutalibacteraceae > CAG-488. The sequence goes on from JBJEPQ010000063.1 coordinate 48,310, forward strand.
GTGCATTGATTGACACGGTTACCATAGGAGGAAGAAAATGCTATATAAATTTGACACAAAGGTTCAGTATCTTAAATATAAAGTTCTCCGTGAAGTAGCCCGCCATGCGTGGAACGACACCTTGCTGGACAATATTCTTGAAATTCCCAAGACTATTGTACCGGGCAACACACCGACAATGAGATGCTGTGTTTATAAGGAACGTGCGATTCTCGGAGAGCGTGTTAAGCTCGCAATGGGCGGAGACAAGACAAATCCGAATGTTATCGAGGTTATTGAAACCGCCTGTGACGAGTGTCCTATGGGCGGATACGAGGTAACGAATGCGTGCAGAGGCTGTCTTGCACACCGCTGTATGGACGCCTGCCGTTTCGGAGCTATCACGTTCGACAGCAACCACGTTGCACACATCGACAAAAATCTCTGCAAGGAGTGCGGCGCCTGTTCGAGAGTTTGTCCCTATACCGCTATCATCAGCCGTAAGCGTCCCTGCGAGAATGCCTGCAAGATCAAGGCTATCTCGATGAACGAGAACAAGGCGGCGGCTATAAACAATGACAAGTGTATTGCCTGCGGTGCCTGTGTTTATCAGTGCCCGTTCGGCGCGATCACGGACAAATCCTTTATCCTTGACGTTATCGACATCATCAAAAAGAGCGAGAACAATTCAAAGTACAAGGTTTATGCCGTTGTTGCTCCGACGATTTCGAGCCAGTTCAAGTATGCAAAGCTCGGTCAGGTTATAACGGGACTTAAAAAGCTCGGTTTCCATACCGTTATCGAAGCGGCTCTCGGAGCTGATATGGTTGCGTTTTCGGAGTCGAAAGAGCTTGCGGAAAAAGGATTTTTGACAAGCTCCTGCTGTCCTGCGTTTGTCAGCTATATTGAAAAATCCTTCCCTCAGCTTTTACCCTTTGTTTCGCACAATCTTTCTCCGATGGGCGCAATATCAAAGTATATCAAGGATAACGATGAAGGCTGTAAGGTCGTTTTCATCGGACCCTGCACGGCGAAGAAGGCCGAGGTTCAGAAAGACTCTGTTCGTCCGTATGATGATGCCGCATTGACCTTTGAGGAGCTTCAGGCTCTCTTTGACAGCCGTGATATTGATATAACGGAGCTTGAGGAGGGCATGCTTGACAACGCATCTTATTACGGAAGAATTTTCGCACGCTGCGGAGGTCTTTCCGACGCTGTTGCCGAGGGCCTCAAGGAGCACGGCATAGATGACTTTGAGCTTAATGCCTGTTCCTGCGACGGAATTGAGGCTTGCCGCACCGCCCTGCTCAAAAAGAGCAAGGATAAGCTTGACGCAAACTTCATCGAGGGCATGGCTTGTATCGGCGGCTGTATCGGCGGCGCAGGCTGTCTGACTCACGGCGAGAGAAACAAGGCGGAGGTTGACAAGTACGGCAGAGAAGCCTACGAAAAGACCATCACAGACGCTATTTCGATGCTGAAATAAGTTTCCAATAAATAATAAACGGGACTGTCGGTGAGACAGTCCCGTTTGTTATTTATGTACAGGTTTTAAGCCTGTTTTTATATTCCGTCCGTTTGCTTTCGATGACGTTGTTCTTGTTCAGGTTCAGGTTGAGAATTTCTCTGACCTTGAAGAAGTCCTCCGTCATAAAGTCGCCTGCGATAATATTGGCTTTTGCAAGATATTTCGGCGTGTTGGCAATCGTGTTGATAAGCGCCTTGAAGTGCCAGCGCAGAGCCTTATCAAGCTTCCTCGGAAAGACAACGCCGATATCCGTGCCGAGATTCGGCGTCTGCTGAGTCTGGAACCAGTAAAAGCCGTTCGTATCGTTCGTGTCGAAGAAATCCGTTGCCTCGGTGACGAACTCAAAAGCGTGCTTGCCGTGACGCTTCTTTTCCCACGGAAGAATGTGCGGACAGTTCACGCTGTACTTGTATTCCTCGCAGTAGTTTATCATAATAAATCTTTTGCCCGATTTTCTCATATCGCCCATCGTGACATCGCCGATGTTGTCAAAATCGGTAAAGGCATATTTGGACGGCTCAAGACATCTTTCGAGAATTTCATCAACCTTTTTCGGATCGGCATGGAAGTTCAACTCAATCGGACCGAAATGCTGAGGCTGGTATTCCCTGATATCGAGAATGAAAAATTCGGACGGATGCTCGTCTATGACCTTGCGGAATTTCATCAGCTCCGGCTCAAAGGGCAAGCCCTTTGTTATTCCGTGGCAGAAAACGATCTGACCGTTTTTATCCGTGTCAAGCCTGACGCAGAAATGGCGGATACCGTATTCAAACTGCTGAACGAGGTCGCCGTCCTGACAGCAGGCAATGGGCTTCATCTTGAAGCTTCCTGCGTTGTGTGCGCTGGGCATTACGACATTGCAAAGCTTAACATCGTCCTTGATGTAGGACATCCATTCGGAATAAATCATATTCTTTCACATCCTTAAATGTTGTAGCAAATACTGATCTTGTGCCTGAGTACCTCTTTTATGCAGTCGATCGCTCCGCGCATATAGATCTTGGGATCATAGACTTCGGGATCCTTGGCAAATTCAGCCTTGATGCCGTTTGTATAAGCCTGACGAAGCTCGGTTGCAAAATTTATTTTGGTAATACCTGCCGCTATGCAGTCCTTGAGCACCTCATCGGAAAGACCTGAAGCACCGTGAAGCACAAGCGGAGTTTCAATAGCGGAGTGAATTTCCTTGATACGTTCAATGTTGATATGCGGCGTTCCCTTGTATACGCCGTGAGCCGTGCCGACGCCGATGGCAAGAGTGCTTACGTTGGTTCTCCTGACAAATTCCTCCGCCTCGCTGACCTTTGTGTAGCTGGATTCAAGCTCTGTGTCGCCCTCCTCCTTGCCGCCGATCGTGCCCAACTCACCCTCAACGGAAACGTCCATCGGCAGGGCAAAGTCCGTGACCTCTTTGGTGAATTTAACGTTGTCCTCAAACGGCATCGCACTGCCGTCAAACATAACGGAAGAAAAACCGCCGGCAACGCATTTCTTTGCAAGGCTGAGGCTGCTGCCGTGGTCAAGGTGCAGAGCGTAGTCAACGGGACAGTCCGCCATAAGCTCACGCATCATTGCAGGATAAATTGCTATTCCGCCGTAGTTGAGCGTTCTTGGAATCATCTGGACGATGACGGGAGTACGCAGCTCGTGCATTATCTCGGAAACCGCCATAGCGGATTCAAGATTGTCAATATTGAATGCCGGAATGGCATAGTTTTCTTTTGCGGCTCTTTTCATTAGCCTCGCGGAAGAAACCACCATATAAAACACCTTCGTTCTAAAAAAATCAGTCTTTAAAATTTATCATTTTCCAACCGTTTACCATATATACGGCTCCGGAAACTACGGAGATGATCGCCGTGACGCCCATAAGAATATTGGATATCAGGCTCATATTGAAGCCGAGGGAGAAAACCTCGGTCGCTTCGCAAAGCAGCATAACGGCAATGAAAGAAACCATTTGGGCAACGGTTTTGATCTTGCCGCCGATGTTTGCCGGGATAACAAGATTTTGCGCCGCCGCTATCATTCTCAGCGAGGTTACGGCAAAGTCCCTTGTCAGTATTATCATAACGATCCAGATACTGCAAAGACCGTCTTTCATAAAGGCGAGCAAGCCTGCCGTCACAAGCATTTTGTCAGCGATCGGATCAAGAAGCTTGCCGAAATTCGTGACAATATTATTTTTCCTTGCAATTCTGCCGTCAAGAGCGTCGGTAATTGCGCCGAGGGCAAAGATGATTGCGGAAAAAAGAAATTTATGTTCGATGCCGGCAAGATAAACCGCAAGAAAAATCGGAGCGATAAACATCCTGCCGAGCGTTATTTTATTGGGTAAATTCATTGTTTAACCTCGCCGATAAGATCGTAGTCCTCAACATCAAATATCTCTACCTCTGCAAAATCACCGATATCAAGATCTCTGTCGGAGGTGAATCTGACAAGACCGTCAATTTCGGGAGCGTCCATATATGTTCTGCCCGTGTAGCTGTCGGAGTATCCGTCATAGTCCTCAACGATGACCTTGTAGGTCTTTCCGATCTTCTCGTTGTTCTTTTCCTCCATTATGCTGTACTGATCCTGCATAATGATCTCGCCGCGGCGCGTTTTGACGTCCTCTTCAACCTGATCCTCCATATCGTAAGCCGGAGTTCCCTCCTGAGCAGAAAAGGTGAAAACACCGAGACGGTCAAATTCAATCTCGTTGACAAAAACAGCAAGATTTTCAAACTCGTCCTCGCCCTCGCCGGGGAAACCGACGATAAAGGTCGTTCTGATTACAACATCGGGAATTTCCGTTCTGAGCTTTTCAATCACGTTCCGGATCATAGCCTGATCGCCTCTGCGGTTCATCGCCTTGAGTATTTTGTCGTCGGCGTGCTGGAGGGGAAGATCAATATAGTTTACAATCTTATCCTGCTTTTTCATCGTTTCGATAAGCTCGTCGGTTATCCTGTCGGGGTAGCAGTAAAGAAGTCTGATCCATTCGATCGAGTCGATTTTGCAAAGCTCGTTGAGAAGCTCAGGGAGCTTCAACTCACCGTAAAGGTCAAGTCCGTAGCTTGTTGTGTCCTGAGCAATAAGGATAAGCTCTTTAACTCCGGACTCGGCAAGCTGTTTAGCCTCCTCGATAATGCTTTCCATACTGCGGCTTCTCATATTTCCTCTGATTGAGGGAATGGTGCAGTAGGTGCATCTGTTCGAACAGCCCTCGCCGATTTTGAGGTATGCCCAGTACTGCGGAGTGGTGAGTATTCTCTGTCCCTCAAGAGGCAGGTCAACCCTCGGCGGATACTTTTCTATCGTGTCAACGCCGGACATAACCTCCTCAATCGTCTTGACAATATCGCCGTTTGCGCCTATTCCGACAACGGCGTCAACCTCAGGGATCTCCGTAACAATCTCGTCCTTATATCGCTGAGCGAGACAGCCTGTGACAATTATCTTGCTGATAATCCCCTCTTTTTTCAGCTCGACCATATCGAGGATATTTTCAATCGCCTCTTTCTTTGCGTCGTCGATAAAGCCGCAGGTGTTGACAATAACAACATCACAGCCGTCAACGTAATCGACAATCTCACAGCCGGCGGCGTCGATAAGAGCCAGCATATGCTCGGCGTCAACCTGATTTTTCGGACAGCCGAGAGAGATCATTCCAACCTTGTATTCCATAGAATTCACCTTAGTATTCCTCATAGTATTCGTCGTCGGAAAATTCACTCATCGCTTCACGGATATCCGAAAAAGTGTAACCCATTCGTTGCAGAGCGGAAAAGACCTTTTTTCTTCCGACTTCGTCATTCATTCTATTATAATATTTTTTTTCAATAATATCAACTATTCTTTGAATATTATCGGGTTCTTCGTCCTCAAAAAGTGAATTAACAGCCTCAGAAGCGATATCCGAAGCAATTCCTTTTGCGATAAGCTCGGATTTTATTCGGATCTTCCCGAATTTTTTGTGTTCAAAAAGCTCACGGGCATAGTTTTCGGCATATCGCTGATCGTTAATCAGGTCAAGCTCTATCAGCTTTTCGACAGCCTCGTCAACATATTCCGCTCCGTACTTCCTTGCAAGCTTCGCCCTGATCTCCCTTTCGGAATGATCACGGTAGTCAAGACTGTTCAAAGCGCTGTTAAAAGCACGGCGAGAGCCTGCCGCCTCCTCAAAGGCAGTAAGCTCCTCCTTGTTTATTTCATCGCCGGAGATATAACCGCAGGAAAACCAGAAAAATTCGTCCACAGTCAGCCTATATTCTCCGTCGATATATATATGAATTTTGTCTTTGCGTCCGCTTTTTGCCGTGATCTTCATCAGTCGTCATCAACCGCTATGTCAAGCTTTGCCTTTGCGGAAACAGGCTCGGCAGGCGCGCTTTCTGCCGCCGATGCGGCGGGCTTGACCTTGCCTTTTTTGCCCGTTGCGGACTTGCAAGCCTGAAGCATGGCGTCCTTGTCGGCAAAGATCTTGTTTTTAATCTCCTCGCACAGCTCGGGATCGTTTTTGAGAAGCTCCTTGACATTTTCTCTGCCCTGACCGAGACGGGTATCGCCGTAGGAAAACCATGCGCCGCTCTTGTGAATAACGTCCATGGAAACTGCGATATCGAGAATTTCACCGACCTTGGAGATTCCTTCGCCGTAAATTATGTCAAACTCGGCCTCCTTGAACGGGGGAGCAACCTTGTTCTTGACGATCTTTACCCTTGTTCGTGAGCCGACAAATTCTCCGTTTGCACCCTTGATGGTTTCCGCTTTTCTGACATCAAGACGCATTGAAGCGTAGAATTTCAGCGCACGGCCGCCCGTCGTGGTTTCGGGATTGCCGTACATTACTCCGATCTTTTCACGGAGCTGATTTATGAAAATAATAATCGTGTTCGATTTGTTGATTGCACCTGCAAGCTTTCTCAAAGCCTGCGACATAAGTCTTGCGTGCTGACCGACATGGGATTCGCCCATTTCACCCTCGATCTCCGAACGGGGAACAAGAGCGGCAACCGAGTCAACAACAACGATGTCGATAGCACCGGAACGAACGAGTGCCTCGGCAATTTCGAGAGCCTGCTCGCCGTTATCGGGCTGAGAAACAAGCAGGGAGTCAACGTCAACGCCGAGATTTGCGGCGTAAACGGGATCAAGTGCGTGCTCCGCATCAATGAATGCGGCTTCACCGCCGGCTTTCTGAGCCTCGGCGACAGCGTGCAGAGCGAGCGTTGTTTTACCGGAGGATTCCGGTCCGTATATTTCCACGATCCTGCCCTTGGGAAGTCCGCCGATACCCGTTGCGGCGTCGAGAGCCAACGATCCCGTTGAGATAGCCTCAACGTTCATGGCGACATTCTGTCCCAAACGCATAACCGTTCCTTTACCGTATTGTTTTTCAAGCTGAGCAATAGCTGTTTCCAAAGCCTTCTGTTTATCAGCCAAAATAATCCCTCCGTGTCCGTACAAATGTTCGATTGCAGATATTATACTATAAAATAAGAAAAAATGCAATATGTTTTGAATATTTTTAAGAAAAAATTCACAGACGGCAGTTTGGCAAAAACTCAAGGTTTTATGCCGATAATGCTATTGAAAAAAATCCGTTTTGTGTTATACTGATACAAAGTCGGAATGAACGGAGGTCGGCGTATGAATTTACTGCATATGAAATATGCCGTTGAAATCGCTGAAACAAAATCCATAAACAAGGCTGCCGAAAAGCTTTTTGTCGGTCAGTCGGCGTTGAGCCGTGCAATCAAGGAGCTTGAAGCAAGCCTCGGAGTAACTCTGTTTGAACGAAGCGCAAAGGGGATGTTTCTCACCCCCGACGGCGAGGTCTTTGTCCGATATGCCAAGACGGTGCTCAAACAGGTTGACGCTATTGAAAATATGTTCAGCGGCGGAAATGTCGCAAAAAAGCAGTTTTCTGTCTCCGTGCCGAGGGCAAGCTATATTGCAGATGCCTTTGCTCAGTTTTCCAAACTGATTGAAGATGGGACTGAGACGGAGCTTTTCTATAAGGAAACCAACGCAATGCGTGCCATAAAAAATATACTGAACGATGAATTTAAGCTCGGAATAATCCGCTATGCGGAAAGCTATGACAAGTATTATAAAGAAATGATGGACGAAAAAGGTCTTGCTTATGAGCTGATAACCGAGTTCAGATATATGCTTCTTATGAACAGGGAAAGCCCTCTGGCGAAAAAAGAAAAAATAACCTATGAGGATTTGAGAGACCTTGTGATGATCGCCCATGCCGATCCCTATGTACCGTCACTTCCGCTTTCGGAGGTCAAGAAAGAGGAGCTTCCCGACAACTCGGACAGGAAGATTTTTGTTTTTGAGAGGGCAAGCCAGTTTGAACTGCTTGCCGAGAATCACGACACCTTTATGTGGTCGTCGCCGATTCCCAAAACACTTCTTGACCGTTACGGACTTATTCAGCGTTACTGTGACGAAAACAAGCGTGTGTATAAGGATATCCTGATACACCGACGTGACTATACTCTTTCCGAGCTTGACCATATGTTTGTCGAGGAGCTTGTGAAAGCGAAAAGAAGAACGATGGGGGAGGAAGCCTGAAATGAAATGGCTGATTGCATCCGATATTCACGGCAGTGCGTACTGGTGCCGCCGATTGCTCGAAAAATATGAACAGGAAAAGGCGGACAGGCTGATCCTGCTCGGCGATGTCCTTTATCACGGTCCGAGAAATGATTTGCCCGATGAGTATGCACCGAAAAAAGTTATCGAAATGCTCAACGGTATGAGCGACAGTATTCTTTGCGTCAGAGGAAACTGCGACACCGAGGTGGATCAGATGGTGCTGAAATTTCCCGTGCTTGCGGACTATGCTCTGCTTGATCTCGGAGAAAGAATGATTTACATGACTCACGGACACGTTTACCACGAAAACAATCTTCCTCCGCTTCATGAGGGCGACATTCTTCTCCACGGGCACACCCATATTTCAAAATGCGTCGATCACGGGAATTATGTTTATATGAATCCCGGCTCGGTTTCAATTCCAAAGGAGAACACACCACACGGATATATGACGCTTGAAAACGGAAGGTTTATCTGGAAATCACTTGACGGAGAAACAATTAAGGAATACATATAAGAAAAGGCGGGGATCATTTCGATCTCCGCCTGAATTTTTATTCGCTTTTATTACTTCGTTACCGTAACGCCTGCAATGGGAACTGTCGAGCTGACCTTCTGAGTAAGCTGTGCGCTGAGGATCATAGTCTCGGCGTTGTCAACGGCGGCCTTTGTGCCCTCGGCAACTCCTGTGCCGAACTTGGAAAGATAGGTTGAACCGTCCTTGTACTCTCCGTTAAAAGGCTTGATGTCGGGGAGAGCGTCGGATTTGTCGATCTCCTTGCCGTTCTCGTCATATTCAACATCGTCGTAGTCAAGAACTGCGGCGATCGTGTTGAAATAATACTGGGAGAAATCATAAACGGGAGCGCAGAGGAAGCCCTCGTTATCTACAACTGCATTCGTTGTACCGAAGCCGCAGAAGAAAGCGTCCTCACGGTATTCTGCGATCTCTGCACTGTAAAAATCAGAAGCAAGAACCACGTTTCCGTTGGAAACAAGAGTGTGACAGTCGGCTTTGATATCGGTGCAAACTCTTGCGTCAATCTTAACCTCGGAATAAACAGACTGTGCACCGAGAGCAAAAGCGTTGAGGAGAGAAAGATTATCGGCGGACTGAAGAAGATAGCCGATCTTCGGAACTTTAAGCTCCTTTGCCTTGAGTCCTGCCGCAACGCCTGTAAGGTAAACTGCATCGGCAATATCGGCGGTGTAGGAATGGATATTCTTTCCGTTGTCTTTTCCGTTATAAACTATGTACTGAACCTTTGTGCCGCCTGCTGAAGCATCGTCGTTTGCATCTGCTGAGCCGACATACTTTTCAACAGCCGCCATATATCCGGGATCGGCAAGGAAAATGATTGAACACTCACGGTTTGTAAGCGAGTGAATAGCATCATAGGATGCCTGCTCATCGGAGGGATCTACATTTTCAATATACTGAAATCTGTCGCTGCCGATACCTGCACCGAAAGAAAGCATATCGTCGATTGACGAAACACACTGAACGGTGGAAAGGTCACGGACGTATTCGTCGGAATCCTCACGCTGACCGGGCAGAATAACACCGATCTTGATGTTGTCCTTAGTGATATCTGTGTCGTCCACCATACTGCACGATGCAAGGGAAAGGCAAAGCACGGCGGCAAGCACAAGAGCCAAGACTTTTTTGAACGTTTTCATTAAGAGTCCTCCTTAGAGAATTATACGTTTGTGAAATCATATTTACATTATAGTTTATTTACTGCGGAAAATCAAGGAAAATTTTCAAAACCGCTGTCGATGTTGCATATATAATGCCCGATACTGTGCATACGCAATAATTTGTATAAATTTCTATATTAAATCCGTCAACATAATCTTGCAAAGACAGGCGATATGCTGTATAATTACAATGTATTTATATAAAATGCCTAAAAAGGCGGTGCAATATGGGATATATTGAATTTGCAGATGTTTACAAGATATATAAATCCGGATCGGAAAGAGTAAAGGCGCTTGACGGAGTAAGCTTCACCGTCGAGCAGGGAGAGTTATGCGTTGTTGTCGGACCGAGCGGAGCGGGAAAGACCACTCTGCTGAATGTTCTGGGAGGAATGGACAGATGCTCGGACGGTCAGATAGCCGTTGACGACAAGATCATCACCGATTTCAATAAGCGTATGCTCATGCTTTACCGCAGGCAGGAGGTAGGTTTTATTTTCCAGTCCTACAATCTTGTGCCCAATCTTACTGCGGTTGAAAACCTGGAGCTTGTTGCAAATCTCAGCGACAAGGCTGTTGACTGTATGGCTTTGCTCCGCCTTGTAGGACTTGAGGACAGGGCTACGCTTTTCCCTTCCCAGCTTTCGGGCGGCGAGCAGCAGCGAGTTGCCATTGCGAGAGCTTTGGTAAAGAAGCCTAAGCTGCTTCTTTGCGACGAGCCTACGGGAGCCTTGGACTACGAAACGGGAATACAGGTGCTTAAACTTATAAAAAAGGTTTCGGAGATAATGAAAATGACTGTATTGATCATCACGCATAACAGTGCGATTGCGCCCATTGCGGATCGTGTGCTGACGATGAAAAGCGGAAAGATCAGTAAAATTGAAATTAACGAGACGCCGATGCCGATTGAAAGGATAGAGTGGTAAATGACAAAAGCTCTCATTAAAGATACTCTTCGTTCCATTACCGCAAACAAGCTCAGATTTCTTTCAATCGCCGTTATCGTTGCGCTGGGAATGAGCTTCTTTGTCGGAATAAAATCGGCGTCGCCTGCGATGCAATACGAGGCGAACGAATATTTTGTCAAGAACAATCTTATGGATGTTCATGTCACTTCGCCGATTCCGTTCTCGGACGAAGATATCGAAAGGATAGCAAAGTTAGAAACGGTTTCACAGGTTGTCGGATCGTGCTATGTTGACGGATATGCCGCTCTGGGCAAAGAAACGTTTGTCAACAAAAACGGTACGGAGCTTACCTGCCGCATAAGCCTGATTGACGCCGATAAGGCGCAGAAATTTTTGGACGGTGAGGATGATCCCACATATATAAACCGTCTTGATCTCAAAGAGGGCAGACTTCCGGAAAAAAGCGGAGAATGTGTTGTTGACGAAAAATCCGCCGAGCTTTATCCCGAAATTGAGATCGGAAAAACCCTTAACATTTCCGAAACAGATGGAAGCTCGGAAATCAGCCTTAAAAACAATAAATTCTCAATCGTGGGAATTGTAGCTTCTCCCGAATACATCTCTGCCGACAAAGGTCAGACGAAGCTCGGATCGGGAAGTCTTGATTCATGTATCTATGTTCTGAAGTCGGATTTTGCGACAGATAAAATCAACGAGCTTTTCGTTAAGATGAATTATTCCGAGTATCTGGACAGCTTTTCAGAAATCTATATCGACAGAACAATAACGCTTGCAGAGGAGATAAATAAGGTTTCCGAAACGGCGATAGATTCAAAGCTTTCAGATCTCAAAACCGAATACAACAATAAAATCGAGGATAAAAAATCCGAGATTATTGAATATACTCTGCTCAGCGACACTCAGCTCAAGGAAAAGGAAGCTTCCATCAAGGAGTTTAAGCAGTATGTTGACAACGAGGATAAAATTCTTCAGGACTTGAAAAAAGAGAATGAGGATAAGATAAAAAGTGCGTCTTCAACACTCAGCAGTCTTGAAAAGCAGCTTGCAACTCTTAATTCAAGCTATGAAAATCATGTGAAGCTCAGGGACAGCCAAAGCTCGGAGATAAAGGGCTACAGCGAGCTGAAAAAGCTTTATGACGACCTGAACGCCAAACACACGACGGATAAAGCAAATCTTGATAATCTGGAGGGCATTTATCAAAAGAAAAAGAGCGAGCTTGATTCGAAGAACAAAGAAATCAGCGAGCGTGAACAGAAGATATCCGATTATCAATCCAAAATTGAAAAACTCACCTCGGAGATCAGCGAGCTTGAAAGAACAATAAGCGGTCTGAACACGAAAATCTCGGATCAGAACGAAAAGATAAAATCGCAAAATGCTTTAATAAGCAGTATTAACAGCGAGATCCAGAAACAAAACGCAATAATCAACGGTGATTATACAAATGCGGAAAAGCTTGCCGCCATAAGCGAAAAAACCAAGCTGAACAATGATCTGAGTGCGGCTCAGAATGAACTGACTTCAAGAAACAACGAGCTGAAAAATCTTCAGTCACAGCTTTCTTCGGCTCAGTCAAGCAAGACGAAAAAAGAAAGTGAAAAGGCTCAGACTTCCTCGTCACTTTCGAGCGAAAGAACTGCGCTTGCAACGGCGAAGTCTCAGAAGGAGCTGTTGCAGACCGAATACACAAACGCGGAAAACAACTATAATTCCGCAAAAAAATCCTATGACGCAGATTCGGCAACTCTTTCTAAATATATGACCTCGATGAACGAGCTTACAAAAGGTCAGTCAAGCCTTACAAAGCTTATCGCTCAGACTGAAGCGGAGCAGAAGGAGCTTGAACGCCTGAAAATAAGAGTGACCGAGGCTCAGATAAGCTATACGCTTGCAAGTCGAAACAGCTCTTTGGAGATCGAAAAAGCGGAATACGACCTCAAGGTTGCCAAAAGCCGCTACGGAACGGTTGATGACGAATATACAGAGCTGAAGAATGAAATCGAAAATAAAAAACAGACGTTGAATAACGAGCTGAAAAGCTACGAAACCACCCTCGGAAATCTTACAAATCTCAGATGGACGGCAACACCGAGAAACAGCTTCGCCGGAATAGACAGCTTCTCGGTGAGCCTGGAGAATATTAAATCCGTGGCAACGTTTTTCCCGATGGTGTTCTTTATTACGGCCATGCTTGCTTGCTTTGTGATTATGGTTAAGAACGTTGAGGAAGAGAGAAAAGAAATCGGCGTATTCAAGGCTTTCGGATATTCAAACTCGGCAATTATCGGTAAATTTTTGATCTATGCCATTATGGCATGGGCAATAGGAGTATTCGTCGGTGCCGTAATGGGTACCTGTGTTCTGCCTTTTGTTGTATGCTCCATATATAATGAAACCTACAGCGTGCCGAATGTCGGAACGGTTTTCCTTTCCGAATATGTTTTCTTCGGAGTCGCACTTTCATTTGCGATGACGGTTGCGGCATCTGTCTTTGCGGTGCTGAGGGAGCTTAAAAACGATTCTGCTTCTCTTATGCGTCCGCAGAACATCAATTATAACCGCAGAAATCTTCTTGAAAAAATACCTGCCCTCTGGGGCAAGATGAGCTACGGTATGGTTATCGTGGCAAGAACAATATCAAGAAGCCGTGAAAGAGTTCTGATCGGAACTCTCGGAATAGCCTGTTGCACGGCACTTATCCTTTCTTCTCTCGGACTTATCAATTCCACGACCGCCGTGTCGGGAGCACAGTATAACGAGGACGGTATCTTTAAGTATGACATAATGTTTGTTCTGAAAACTCCTCAGAAGGAGGACGCTCAGATACTTAAAGATATCCGGGAGGATCAGCGAACGGAAAACGCAGCCCTTTTCTCCAAGAGAAGCGCATATGCGGCGGCGGAAAATAAAGATACTGCGGCGAAAAGATCCGTAAACGTTATTTCTCTTAAAGACAGCGAGGAATTTCCGAACTATGTAAATATTGAGGTGACAGACGGCAACTTCGACCTTAGCTCGGGCAATGCGGTTATTACGGACAAGATGGCGAATGATCTTGACATATCGGTAGGCGATAATGTTTGGCTGACAACTTCCGATACCGCTCCTAAATCGGCGAGAGTCGGCGGAATTGTGAAGAATTACACAAATCACTACATCTATGTGTCAGAGGATACTTACTCAGATGTTTTCGACGCCGAACCGCAGTATAAATACATTATCGTTTCGACCAAGTCTTATGTCGAAAAACAGGATATTGAAAATCTTGCCTCAACCTTCCTCAAAGAGGATATTGTCACGGGTGCGTCAACAGCGTCTGAAATGGCAGACTCGGTAGATGTTTCGATCGGCAGGATATTGTCTGTTGTAATGCTCTTTGTTGTTTCGGCGTGCTTGCTTGCGATGATAGTAATGTATACCAACTCAAATGTAAACCTCAGCGAAAGAACGAGGGAGATTGCGAACATCAAGGTTATCGGTCTGAGCGATCACGAGGTGCTGATATATGTTATCCGTGAAAATATTATTTCCACGGTGCTGGGTACGGTGATCGGTCTTATTGCCGGAATATTCCTGCACACCGTGCTGATGGGATTTATTTCGGTTGACAACGTTGTTTACGGCAGTTCGATATCGTGGTGGAGCTATATTGTTACAATGGCTATAATAGCCCTGATTTCTTTGATATCTGCTTTGCCGATCAAGTTTAAGATTGACAGGATTGATATGGCTCAAACGCTCAAGGAAATAGAATAATAAAATCGGAGTTGTCGCACTAAGATTTTATCTTAATGCGGCAACCTCGTTTTACGGAAGTGATGTCATTTTGAAAGAAAAGCTGAAAAAATTGAAAACATATGTGCCGGCGGCTTTTCTTGCAATGAAAAAGCCTGAAACCCCATGGTATGCGAAGCTTTTTGCGGCGATAACGGTGGCATATGCCCTGTCTCCGATTGATTTAATTCCGGATTTTATTCCGGTGCTCGGATATCTCGACGATCTTGTTGTTCTTCCTCTGCTTGTTTCCCTGACGGTCAAATGCGTTCCGAAAGAGGTGTGGAAAATCTGCTGTGAGGAGTCGGAGAATATGTGGAAAGACGGAAAACCGAAAAAGTGGTATTATGCGATTCCGATAGTTGTTTTCTGGCTTGTAATTATTTTATTGATAGTAAAAGCAATTTGGTTTTAGCCAAAAACGAAAAAGCACAGAGGTTATCTGCCCCTGTGCTTTTAACTATATAAACTATTTATAATGCTTTCAAATATTCAAGCGCCTGCTTTATTTCTTCCTCTTTTCCGAAATTGTCACGGTAAAGCTCAATTACGGCGGTTTTGTTATATCCGTGAGCTTTTAATGCGTCAAAAAGCTTTTGAAAGTCATATTCACCCTTGCCCGGCGCAAGACAGTCTTTATCCGATGTTCCGTCACTCAGATGAACCTGAGCAATTTTATCTCCGAGAAGCTCAATGAATTTAAATTCATTCTGTCCCGATCTGCGGCATTGCTTGATATCAAGCACGGCACGAAATTCATCACCGATCAGATCGGCGACACGCTTCATATATCCGGGATCGGAGCAAAGGCAGTTGTTGACATTCTCCTGGGCAATAAAAACGCCCTCTTTTCTTGCGGCAGTGTGCAATTTGAAATAGCTTTCGGCATATATTTCAGGTGTGTAGCCTTTTCTGAACTTACCCCCGTGCAGAACAACAAGCTCTGCGCCGAGACGGTTGGCGGCGTCGAAGAAATGCTTATAAAATTCAACGCTGTCGTTAGTCCGTCTTTCATAGCCGCTGAAGAACATAATCGGCTCAAACGCCGAGGTGAAAGGGTGGATAGAGCGCACCTCTATATTATAGTATTCCTTGATTCTGCAAAGCTCATTGAAAACATCTCCGCTCAGCTCTGAGAGGGAGTTAAAAAAGATCTCCGCAGTTTTTGCGCCCGATCTGCCGACCGATTTCAACGACTCCTCAATCAGCGACGGATAGAAGCACGAGGAGGAAACACCGAAATTCATTTGAACACCTGCCTTTACTTATATCATTTTAGCACTATATTTACTTCGGGTAAAGACTTTTGAGACAGTATTTACGGAAAATATTATCAAATTGTTAATTTTTTCAAAAAGGCTTGATTTTTAAAATAAAGCGGCTATAATATAATTAGCACTCAGGGAACGAGAGTGCTAAAACTAATCAATATTTATTTTTTATAGGAGGTCTTTTTATGAACATCAAACCGCTTGCAGACCGTGTCGTTGTTAAAATGACAGAGGCTGAGGAAAAAACACAGAGTGGTATCATACTTGCTTCTTCCGCAAAGGAAAAGCCGCAGATCGCCGAGGTACTTGCTGTCGGTCCCGGAGGACTTGTTGACGGTAAGCAGGTCGATATGTATGTAAAGGTCGGCGACAAGGTAATCACAGGCAAATATGCAGGCACTGAGGTCAAGGTTGACAAAGAAGAGTACATCATCGTTCGTCAGAGCGATATTCTTGCAATA
Source organism: Acutalibacteraceae bacterium (assembly GCA_051881315.1). Taxonomy (GTDB): domain Bacteria; phylum Bacillota; class Clostridia; order Oscillospirales; family Acutalibacteraceae; genus CAG-488. The sequence goes on from JBJEPQ010000063.1 coordinate 64,559, forward strand.
GTAGAGTAATAGGAGGAATTTATCATGGCTAAACAGATCATTTACGGAGAGGAAGCTCGCAAGGCTCTCCAGGCAGGTATCGACAAGCTTGCAGATACAGTTAAAATCACACTCGGTCCCAAGGGCAGAAACGTTGTTCTTGACAAGAAATACGGTTCTCCGCTGATTACAAACGACGGCGTAACGATCGCTAAGGACGTTGAGCTTGAGGATCCTTTCGAGAATATGGGTGCTCAGCTCGTTAAGGAAGTTGCAACAAAGACAAACGACGTTGCAGGCGACGGCACAACGACAGCTACACTTCTTGCTCAGGCTTTTGTCCGTGAGGGTATGAAGAACGTTGTCGCAGGCGCAAACCCGATGGTTGTCAAGAAGGGCATCAAGATGGGCGTTGACGCCGCTGTTGAGGCAGTAAAGGAGAACTCAAAGCCCGTTTCATCGTCAAACGACATCGCTCGTGTTGCAACGGTTTCAGCCGCTGACGAGGAGATCGGAAACATCATCGCAGAGGCTATGGAAAAGGTTACCGCAGACGGCGTTATCACCGTTGAGGAGTCAAAGACGGCAATCACCGATTCCGATATCGTTGAGGGTATGCAGTTTGACCGCGGTTACATCTCACCCTACATGGTAACAGATACCGACAAGATGGAAGCAGTTATCGACGACGCGCTCATTCTTATCACAGATAAGAAGATTTCAAATATTCAGGAAATTCTTCCGCTTCTTGAGCAGGTTCTCAAGGGAGGCAAGAAGCTTGTTATCATCGCCGAGGATGTTGAGGGCGAGGCTCTTTCAACCATCCTTGTCAACAAGCTCAGAGGTACATTTACCTGCGTTGCAGTCAAGGCTCCCGGCTTCGGCGACAGACGTAAGGAAATGCTTCAGGATATCGCTATCCTCACAGGCGGCGAGGTTATCACTTCAGATCTCGGTCTTGAGCTTGCCGATGCAACAATCGCTCAGCTCGGTCAGGCTCGTCAGGTCAAGGTAACGAAGGAAAATACTATCATTGTTGACGGCGCAGGCGACAAGGATGCTATCAAGGGCAGAGTTGCTCAGATCAAGTCACAGCTTGAGAACACAACATCTGATTTCGACCGTGAGAAGCTCCAGGAAAGACTTGCAAAGCTTTCCGGCGGTGTTGCTGTTATCCGTGTCGGTGCGGCTACCGAGACTGAAATGAAAGAGAAAAAGCTCCGCATCGAGGACGCTCTTTCGGCAACAAAGGCAGCCGTTGAAGAGGGTACTGTCGCAGGCGGCGGCGTAGCTCTGCTTAACGCTATTCCTGCTGTCAAGGCTCTCCTTGACTCAACAGAGGATACAGACGAAAAGACAGGCATCAAGATCGTTCTCAAGGCTCTTGAGGCTCCGGCACGTCAGATCGCCGCAAACGCAGGTCTTGAAGGCTCGGTTATCGTAAACGACATCGTTTCAAGCGGTAAGGTTGGCTACGGCTTTAACTTCGCAACAGGCGAATTTGTTGATATGTTCGAGGCAGGTATCCTTGATCCGACAAAGGTTACACGTTCCGCAATTCAGAACGCATCGAGCGTTGCGGCAATGGTACTCACAACAGAGTCTCTCGTTGCCGATAAACCCGATCCGGCAGCAGACGCAGCGGCAGCCGCAGCAATGGCAGGCCAGGGCGGCGGAATGTATTGATAAAAGACATCAAGTCAATATAATTTTATAGTTAAATTAAAGCAGATGGAACTCAACGCTCCATCTGCTTTTCGCTTTTTGTATACAGAAAAATTATTCCCACTCGCTCTCTGTAAATCAATCTTAAACGCATTTGTTTATGAGATTTAGCAAAAAGTATCTACATTATTTGTATTATCGGTAAAGCATACGCTATCCGATTTTTTGTTGCCATATCGTTGCCACAGGAAAGGCGAATCAAAGTCTCGTAACCTTGCTAAAGAGTTCTTTTAATGCCCAGTCAGAAATATCTATCAGAGGCTCAAACATAAAAGAATTTAAGTGTATGCTTTCAGGTGTGATAAGATTTACTTCCTCAATTATAGCTTTTTGCTCTGACGTTAAGAATGGCTCTGCTTGTTTGTACCATTCCCTTGTCTGATTACTACTTGCATCTACGCAGGTCTGTCCATTTGATGTAATTATACTCTGCATAAATTTTTCGGCTAAAAGTCGAATTGCAATAGCAGTAACTAACTTATTATCCAAAAGCACCTCGTTAGTATTATCAGCTACACAGGAGTTTGCAATCCTAATAATTGCCGAATAATAATTCTCATCAACGCCAGAAAAGGCAACTCCATCAAGGAAAGGATTGATGATGTTCCACAATTCGTCAATACTTACAGATTGTGTATCAATCGGTGTTGTTTTCAGATGAAGAAAACAAGTTAACTTTGCATATTCATCATCTTTTCCACTATATTCACACAGATTTCTATAGAACGGAATGCTTGATATTAAGAGCTTTTTCTTGTCATCATCAGCAATGTTGCCATCTTTAATGCCAGCAATTACAACATTCTTAAAAAAATCTTTTTGATACTTAAATTCAGTGACTGAAACAACACCTTCCTCGTCTCGCTGTGCTATATAGCAATGTGTACGAGCAACGCCCAGTCTTGATTTTACAGTTCTATAAAAATCAAAATTATGGGTAAGAATCAGCAAATCGATACCAGGTGTATTGCCAAGGTCGTTAAGATACTCAATAATGGCGTACTTGTTCTTATAGTCGAACGAATCTGCTATATCATCTGCAATTACTAAAAACTGCCCACCACCTGCACTCGCTTGTTGCCTAATTCTTTCAAGATCAAACAAAATATACAGTAGATAAAGCGCTCTTTTTTCGCCGGTACTCAACGATACCATCAAGTCATCTTTTTTCAGCGTAGCACTCTGTTGGGTAGTAACCCCTCGTGTGTATTTAAATGACAGATTAGGCGCTTCATCTTTCAATAAAAAATTAGCTTTGTTTTCAATCTGCACCTCAAAGGGGACACGGAATCGTCTATTAAACTCATTGACTACCGCTTGCCATCTTGCCGATTGTGCAGCAGCCTGTTCATACAACGCCCTAATTTGAATTGTGTATTGTGAAATTCTATCATAATAATCAGCAAACGGGGTATCAAGTTTAGAAAAGCAATCAAGCCATGTTTGGATCTTCAAAGCGTAAATATCTCTTAGTGCAGGAATTATTTCACGATGGGCGATGATAATATCACGAAGCCTAGAAACATTTTCATTAGCAGTAAGTAGTTTTTTTAATTTTTGAAAAACCGTACTTAATTCAGGTGTGGCATAAATACGCTCTAATTGCTCATTTACAACGGCATTCCACTCATCAAGCGAATGAATAACTGTAACACCATCTTTTAAGCGAATAGTATGCTGTGCGTTGAAGAGATTATGTTTTGCCAATTCCTTTCCGAGCGTTTCTGCGTTTCTATCGGTAAACCCATCGCTCAAGATCGGGTTGTTTTCCAATAGAGTGTTAAGATTTTCAATATATTCCTCTATCGAATTGACAAACTCTCTCTTGCTATATACCGCCAATACTTTATCGTTAAATAACTCCGAATAAGTGCAGTCATTCAAATAATCCAATACCTGGCGATTTTCAATTAGCTCATGTATTTTTTCAAAAATATCCGTCCAATCGGAAGTGCTACCCAACCCTAAATCAGCAATTATTTTTCCTTTAATTTGAGGCTTTGTTAACCCAGTAAGCATCCTCAGTTTATCCTCAATTTGTCGAATTTCGCCACTAAACTGAGCCATAAGAACATTATATTCATTTCTTGTAGTTTCATCTGCTAACAAGGTACTTACAGTTTCTTTTGTAAATTCAAATGAATCGGTAAAGGTATTAACAACATATATTCTATCTGTTGCCGTTGGGGCTGTAGCAGCATTAGCGGAACTAAAAACATACTGACTTGTATAATGTGTTACCGAGTAACTACTAACGACGTTTCGAAAAATACGGTCGCTTGTCACCGTGCCTTTTGAAATGTCATCAAATACCTTTGATAGCGAACTTTTCATAACACCATTAGGAGAATATATCATTGCTTTATTGCAACGAGAGAAATTGATATTAGGCAAATCAAATTGCTTCAATCCGTAACAGTTCTCGAAATGTCCATTTAACATAAAATATCTCCTTTGATATCTGTCAGTATACTTAATCTGTCAAAAAGAACATCTCTGTTCTTTTTCTTCAATTCACATTCCCAAATACGAATAACTGTCCACCCGCGATTTTCAAACATTGCCGTAACTTCTTTATCGTGCTTAATATTTCGCTCTCGCTTTTTCTGCCAATATTCGGCATTATCAGAAGGACGAGTATTCCTACAATCGTGTCCGTGCCAAAAGCAACCGTCGACAAAAACAGCAATCTTCTTATCAAGAAAAACAAAATCAGGATGACCTTTTACAGGATAATTTCTTCTCCACCCGATTATGTGATTCTCGTTAAATATCTTTATCAGCTTTAGTTCCGTCGACCTGTTATTCTTTGAATGTACTTTCTTCATTATTTCGGAGCGTTTTTTGTTGCTAAATACATCTGCCATAATACTTGCTCCTATTCATTTTTACAATGTTCAAAGAACATTGCTCTGAACAATAAAGCTATGATACAAGGATAATGCTCGCTTAATCTGTGAACGAACAGAAACTGATAATTCGTTATATTCCTTCTTCTGTTGCAAAGAATAGCAATACAAATCGTCAGGCGCACCGTCAAGATGATAAATTTTATCAGCACGACGAACTCTTGATAGTGTGTCGCTTGCCGATCTTGGCGAATAGTTTTGAACTCCTATTAACCAACTAACAAAAGAATCTTTATTCGTTTCAACTTGCGCTTCTGAACTAATGTAGTTTTTCAACGCACAAGCGACATATTCAGCCAATTTAACCGGCACCGCATTTCCTATCATTTGCTCCATTTCGGTTTTATTGCCGCACCACTTGAACGTAGCGGGAAATGTCTGAATTAAAGCTCTCTCAAGAGTTGTTAATGCCCTAATTTCATTAGATATAGGGCAAGCGTCGTTAGGGTGTCCCGGATACCCTTTCGGCACAGGACGGTTTACCCCTCGCATTGTAGGAGCAGGCTCGTCAATAGAGAAAACTGCTCTGCGATTATAATTCCTCGGGTGGCGATAGTAGTACTCAAAATCAAGCGTATCGCCAAAATAATCTCGTAACGTAGTTTCTTTGTCGCTAATTCCTTCTAAAAGAAATTTCCTAACAGTGCCGTCTTCTTTTCCTAATATGCCAATACAAAAAAATCTTTTTCGTTTCTGAGGAACGCCGCATTTACTTGCATCTAATACAATTTGCGTCAGACCATATCCTGCATCCTTGAAAATACCCCTCGCAATCTCAAAAGCTTTACTGTTTTCAGCACGATCAACATTTTCCATAACAAAGTATTTAGGCTGAATTGTCGCTATGATTTGAGCGTAAGACTCTGTAAGACTTGCTCTTGCAGATTCAATTCGTTTTCCAGCGTGTGAAAAGTCCTGACACGGAGGTCCACCTATAATCAAATCAGGGGCGAATGGTTTGATTTGCTGGATTGCAGCATCAACATTTGATAAATCGGTACGGAAAACAGGGTGGTCAAAATTCTTTTCGTAGCACTCTGCCGCTACATCCCAAAATTCATACGCCGCAACAATATTAAATCCCGCATTTTGAAACCCCAGAGACATTCCTCCACATCCTGCAAATAAATCTACTGCGTTCATTTATACGCTCCCCCTACTTGAAAAAAGTCGAAAAAAATGCTATAATATATTGATTTAATATACTTTGCGATATTTCTTTGTTATTATTATATCACAAGCAAGCGTTGACGTCAAGTATTTGACGTCAACTTTACAAGAGATTTTAATATAAGGAGTACATAATTATGGCGAATGGGTTGTATGGGATATTTAATTCAAACAGATCTGTAGATGATCATTGGGGAAAGAATTGTTTCAATTCCAGCTTTCCAACTGCGACCGCTTGTTATAGTTAGATAAACATATCAAAGCCATTTATATTACTCTTGCGTCCAAAGATGGTAAATTGGTAATTGAGCCCAAAGAAATTCCAATTAACGAAGTCTTTAATTGCGGAAATAAATCTCCACAGGATTTGTATTTTAGTTTTGAATCAGTATTTGCACCGTACCAACAATACTCTTTTGACCCTATTGATGGAATTGATTTGGTGGTAAAGGATACCAACGGCAATTATCTTTCTCCGTTAGAAGTTAAGCTAACAGTAATTCCCACTTCTCAAACCAGCGTATTACCTGAAGAAAAATGGGGTTCAGAAATTGTAGTTCGCTCTGCTACCACTTCATATTGCGCTTTGGGAATGTTTGATTCTGTAAAAGAACATTCAAGGGAAATTCGTGAAATATTTGAAGAAGCCTGTTCCTCTATTCAAATGTGGGATAACGATTATGAAATGACGCACAAAATTCCGTCCCTATGTAAAGCCATTGACGATTTCCAGTCAGCTTACTACATGCATCAAAAACCGTTACTTATGCAAACATTATGGAAAACTCAAGGACAGTCTCCTATATTAGCAGATCAGGCGTTTGATATTGTAATTTGGAGCGATTATGCGTTTTCTCGTCTGTTCCTTGATAATTCAGTTCTGCCTGCGGAAACTATGAGGAGAGGAATGAGAGCTTCAGCAAGACTTGCCAGATGCTTATGGGAATTAAGCAAGTCCGGCAAAATACGAGTTGTTGATATATACCGCCAAATGGCATTTGGAAATCAGACAGATAAAGAATTTGCTGTAGGCGGCTCACTATGGCGAAAATATGTTACTTCTGAAAGAATTAAAAACCTTGCATTGAACAAAGATGTCGTAAACCAAATTATTGAGCCAGGATATATTGACAGACTTATGCCGGAACGCAGATTTGATCAAACTCTTTATTTTACAATGCGAGGTACTGAATAAAGGCAAAAGCGGCGGCAAGGAGATTAATCTCCCTGCCGCCGTCTGTCTGTTAGGTGTAAATTAAATCGTTGTTCACCATTTCGTTTGCTTTGCTGCGGATGTTATTCATCCGACCAACCCATTCCATTTGATTTTCCGCCTTTAGCTTTTCAGTAACGCCCTCACATTCTGCCATCTGTTTTATCAGCCGAGAGAACATTTCATCTGCCTGTCTGTCAATGTCGACAAGGTATTCGTTCAGCATGCCGCTTGTCAGTAGATTAGCGTAGAGCAGACGTTTATGCTGCCGGATATACCGCAAGTGCCGCTGTCCCCAAATACCGATTGGCATTTTTTCTTCGGGTGGTAATGCGAGATCAGGCAAGTAGTAATCGCCCTGCAAGGTGTAGCTGATCCCCGTTTTTCCGTCTGTGATGTGCTTGTTCATTGTGATTTCCTACCTTTCAAAATCATTATTTCTAATGCGCTTTGTGCGCTGATTAGACGGTTGTTTTGT
>JBJEPQ010000064.1:0-5210 GCA_051881315.1 Acutalibacteraceae bacterium
CTGCTTCATGCCCTGGCTTTTCGCGCCCGGATTGTCGTTGCCGTAGCCCTCCATGAGGTTGACAACGCCCCAGATACCAAGGCCAGCTCCAAGAGCGATAACAAGTGTTTTCAAAACGCCTACTGCGGAAGCAAAAAATGTCATAAAGTTCTCCTTTCTTGCCGCGTGTGCGGCTACCCGAAAAAGGGCATAAAAAACGGCGGCCAGTTTTGGTAACTGCCGCGGTCATAAGCCCGCCGGGTTGGGCGGGTTCCCCACGCCGCCCAAGTGTCTGCGGCGCGGCGGTATTCAGTTGTAAGGGGTGCGGCTTCTGCCGCTGTGTGCTGCGCCGGGGAGTGGGGGCGCGTATCATGTAGCCTGTGTTTACGTTCCTGATAGTGATACCTCCTTTAAGGTTTTTTGCTCTTATGAATGAAAGAAAGAGGGAGTGCGGTTTTCGTCGTAGCAGTCGGCATTGTGGGAAAATCTAAACTTTTGGATTTTACACACAAATCCAAACTTATATAAAATCCAAACTTTTTTGAAAATTGCTTGATAACAGGGGATTCTTGCAGGAAAAAGTTTGGATTTCGTTTTACAAAATGCAACGCTCCAATTATGACAAAATGAGTAGAATATTTCCAGTTAGCTCTATTTCAATCAATTTGTCCCAATTTTTGACAAGAGAAAGTCAAAACAAAATCCAAACTTTTCTATCAGAAAATGCCTTGAATAAGGGACTAACAGAAGAAAGTTTGGATTTCTCATAAGTTTGGATTTGTGGGAATGTGTATAACTGCCTTGCTTATGGAGTTGTGGGAAACGCTGTTTGCAGGACGTGGGAAAGCTGCCCTTTGCTTTTCCATGTGCTGTGAACGGCGTTTTCCATGACGGAATAGGCAGTTATGCACATTTCCATAATGCAAAGGTCTTTTCCCTGTGCCTTTTCTTTTACGCTTCCGTATCTTCCGGCAAGTCTGCCGCGTCAATCTCGTAATAGTCAAAGACTTCATCGGGCTTGACGATAGCGGGGCGGCGGCGCAAGTGCTTCTCCATGTCAAAGGCGTTCTTCGGGTCTGCGTCGGACAGGTACTTGTATTTCGGGTGCTTCGTTATATCGAATTTGTCCGAAAAGAACGGACGCACCCCGCGTAGCTGCAAGATACATTTCCCTCCGTCCATGACCGCGATTTCGTCCTGTGTCATAAGCTCCTTTCCCAATTTCTGATAGTTCAGCCCATACGAAAGCTCCCGCCCTCTGGTTTCGGAAGTGTTGAAGCTGTCGATTGTTTCCTTGCCTAAAATCTCCGATATTTCTTTGAGGGTGGTTTTCTCCTTGCCGCCCAAGAAAAGCGTGGTGTCGCAGTTGCCGACTATGGTATCGGCGTTGTCCTTGTAGATTGCCTTTAGCTGTGACTGGCTCTGCAAGATGATTGACGCGGAGATTTCCCGGCTCCGTATTGTCGCTATGAGCTTTTCAAACTTCGGTATCTGCCCGATATTCGCAAATTCATCAAGCAGGCACCGTACATGGACAGGAAGCCGCCCGCCGTACACATCATCTGCCTTGTCGCATAAGAGGTTGAATAGCTGTGTGTAGAGGATACTCACGACAAAGTTAAAGGTGTCGTCGGTGTCGCTGATGATGACGAAAAGGGCGGTCTTTCTGTCGCCTATGGTGTCAAGCTCCATTTCGTCGGTTTCCATAAGCTCCCGCAGTTCCTTAATGTCGAATGGGGCTAACCTCGCGCCGCATGAGATAAGTATGGATTTTGCCGTTTTGCCCGCCGCAAGTTTATATTTGCGGTATTGCTTGACCGCGAAATGCTCCGGGTCTTTTTCTTCCAGACGTTCAAACATGAGGTCAACCGGGTTCTGGAAGTCCTCGTCGTCCTCGCGGGCTTCCGACGCATTTATCATTTCAAGCAGCGTCGTGAAGTTCTTTTCCTCGTCCGGGGCTTCGTACCAGATATAGCCGATTAGCGCGGTGTAGTAGAGCTTTTCCGCTTTCACCCAAAAATCCTCGCCGGATTTTTCCCCGTCGCCTTTGGTGTTGGCGATAATGGTGTTGACTAACTTCAAAATGTCCTTTTCGCTCCGCAGATAGGCAAAGGGATTGTATTTCATGGATTTCTTGAAGTTAATCGTATTCAGCACTTTAATCCGATAGCCGCCCCGCTGTAAGAGCTTCCCGCACTCAATTAAGACGGTGCCTTTCGGGTCTGTGACGACGTATGAGCTGTGCATTTGCATAAGCGACGGTTTGACGAAAAAGCGGGTCTTGCCGCTGCCGGAACCGCCAATTACAAGAATGTTCTTGTTGCGGGCATATTTCGGCTGCTTCGGGCGGCTGTTCATGGTGAGCCGTTCCGTCTGCGTGAGGGGGATATTGTTCTCAAATACCGGGTCTGTGTATGGCTTTATGTCCTCGGCTGTCCCCCAACGTGCAGAACCGTACTCCATGCCTTTTCGGTATTTCTTCGCGTTCTTGCCCTTGACGTAGATAATCAGCCGGACAATGACCGCCCCCGCAATGCCGATAAGTAAATCTGCCGGGTGGAAGCTCGGCGCGATACTGGAAAAGGCGGCATTAAAACCGTCCCCCAGATGTAGCAGCTTTGCGCTCGCGTCTGCGCCGGGGGATAAGCGGACAGCCGCGCCCACTTTATCAAAGAGCCAGACAAAGAGCAGATACGGGAGATTGAGGATAAGCAGCTTCTTGATTTCCGGCTTCATAATTCCCGCCCCCTGTCTTTGTTTTTTACTTTCTCGCGCTGTGCGTTTCTGCCCTGTGCGGCTTCTTTGAGGGTTGAGAGCAGCTTTCGGATAGAGGGCTTCCTGTCCTGTGTCAGCTTCTTTGCGGAAAACTCCTTAAAGGCTGCGGTCAGCACGTCCGCGTCCCGCCCCTTGAAGAAAACAAGATAGCGGGGCGGGCTTTCCGTCGTGTCCTTTTTCAGCGCAAAGTCAATACCGTATTTTTTTGCGGTACTCTCAAACGCCTTAATATTATCTTTTGTAATCTCAATGTTGGAAACGCCCGCGTTCTGCTTCATAAGCTGCTTTAAGCTCTGCTTGCCCTGTGGCTGTTTCGCAAGCTGCTTCTTGCCCTTTGAGAGAATGGCTTTCATTGCCTTTTGGAGTGTCTGCGCGGTCAGTTTCCCGGTCTTGATGTAAAGGGCTATGGTCTTTTCGTTTACTTCGTCTTGCAATTCCTCGCGTCCTCCTTTCGCGTTTCTTTATGGGGCAGCGGTCAGATACGGACGCGCAGCCCGTTCAAGTCCTCGGCTCTGATACCCACAAGATACCAGTTATCGCCGTATTCAATCCGGGTAGGCTTCCACTTGCCCCGCACGAACACGTCAAAGCACTCGCCGCAATGCAGCCCGCCATAGTAAGTATTGAGGTCAAAGCGAATGTCGTAACGGTCGGTGCGCTCGTCAAATACCAATGCTCCTGTTCTCTGTGCCATAATAAAAATCCTCCTTTTGTTGTTTACAGGCTTTCGCCCGGTTTGAATGAATAAGGGTCGTGCGGCTCCTGTGGCGCAAGTGCGCCGCTTGCCATGTCATGGGCGACAAGGGAAGTGTAGTAGTTGCCGATTGTGGACGGGGCATTGAAAAGGGCTGCTTTCAGATATTGCTTGATGTTGCGGATTTTGGTTGTGTTCTCCCGCATACAGTCAAGCACAAAGCGGATATGCTCGCCGTCCAGTTTCATAAACTTTGACTTCACAAGCTCTGCCGGGTAGTCGTCCCCCGCAATCCGTACCCGTTTCCTTGCGGTGCATACCGTTTCAAGCATGAGGTCTACAATCTCGTCAAGCCTGTCCCCGTCAAATTTCATGTCCTGTTTGAGAATGTCGTAGTCGATATTGTCCTTGATGATTTCCCGGTATATATCAACCGCGCTCTGTTCTGCCGCTTCCATTCCTTTCCGTTCCGGCGGCGTAGCCGCTCCCCCGTAAGGTGAGGGGTTAGGGGAAAGGATAGGAATGGAATGGGTACTTGATAAATCTGTATTTGATTTTTCTTTTTTTGGTAAGTCAGTTCTTTGTATATCTTTATTTAATTGCGTTGGATTTTCCAACGTAGGTTTTTCCAATGTTGGTTTTTCCTGTGTTGGATTATCCAATGTTGGATTTTCCAATGTAGGTAAATCCGGCGTAGGCGGCTGCGGCTGCTCGAATATCACATAGTCCGCGCCCCGCAAGCGTCCTTTCTCGTCGCGCTCCCTTGAACGGACGATATACCCGGCGCGTTCAAGCTCCCGTATGGCTTCGCGGATAGCGTCTATCTTCTCCCGGTTGATAAGGGATAAGCCTTTCAAGGTGTAGTCCCAATCGTCGGGGAGTGACAGCATTTGCGACAACAGCCCCTTTGCCTTTAGGGAAAGCTCCTTGTTGCGTAGGTGGTGGTTGCTCATAACGGTGTAGCCCTTGTTTCGTTCCACCCGGAAAACTGCCATAGTAAATCACTCCTTTTGCTGTGGATTTGTTACGCAGTAGAAGCGCGGTTTCGGGGGATAAGGTATAAATCCCTTGCCGCGTCAGATACGCGCCCGGAAAGCCGCTTGTAGCAAGGCTTTTTCTGCCCCTACTGCGTAACAAGGGCATGAAAAAAGCGGCGTTCCTGTTCTCCCTGTGTAGAGAGTGGAAACGCCGCTGTGCGGGTCGCTATTCTTTTTCGTCTGCGATTATGTCCTGCATGGCTTCGCCAAAGTCTGCCGTAAAGGAAAAAATGAAGTATTCCAAAACGGCGGGGTCTGCGTCCATAGGCTCGGCTTCCCCGGAAAAGGGCAAGCCCATAAGCCCATAGAGCATTTTGATAATTTTGAACAGCTTCCCCCGGTCGGCGGGGGTGTTCATGGTAACAAGAATGTCCGTCAAGCGGTTTATGGTTTCCATGTCGCCGCCCGTCGTTACCCATACCATTTCTGCGAATGGCTGTGTGATTGCCCCGGCTACAAGGTTTATCTTATCCTTGCCGATTTCGCCGGACGGGAGTATAATACCCTTGTCTAAAAGCTCGTTTTTCATGTCGTCCTCCTGTTCATGCGCCTAAATTTTTGACGCTATTTTGCCGCCCTTGCTCCAAAAGCGGGCTTGTAAAGAGATACGGCATGGTATAAGCAGAAACGACAAAAACCTTGAAAAATCAATGGTTTCTGCCACTTTCTATAAAGGCTTGTAAGAAGTTATAAGACGATTTCCGTCTATAAAATCAATAAAAAAT
>JBJEPQ010000065.1:0-5077 GCA_051881315.1 Acutalibacteraceae bacterium
CCATATCGAAGAAGCTGTTCTTGAGCGTAGCGTCTGTAAGACCTGTTCTGAGTCCAACGATGTATGTTACACCGCCCGAGGTCTTGTAAGCCGCACCGTTCTTGAGTTCAAATCTTGCAACCTTTGTATCCTTGAGGACAAGCATATCAACATAGCTCTGGAGGGTTGCCTTCATCTCGTCAACCTTATCCTGCTCTGTGATGTTGTAATCTCTGTGTGACGGGATATATGACATTACATAGTCGAAGATGTAATCGCCATAAATTTCGTCATAGTTTGAGTAGAGAGTATCATCAAGAGCGTTGACCTCTTCAACAAGAGCGTCAAGCTCTGTGTAATCTGCCGGCTTGTAGGTGAACTGGAACGCATTGATAGCGTTAGCATAAGCGTCAACGGTTGTCTGCTTATCAATAGTGAGAGTCCAGTCGATCGTTGCGATAAGAGCGTTGTACTCTGCAACAGAGCTGTCTGTATAGTTGCCCGACTCAGCCTTAGCATCTGCAACAGCCTTTGCTTCGTTTACAGCCGTGTAGTCCGCAGGCTTGTAATCGAATACAAACGCATTGATAGCATCGGCATAACCGTCAACGGTTGTCTGCTTATCAATCGTGAGAGTCCAGTCGATAGTTGCGATAAGAGCATTGTACTCTGCAACGGATTCGTCTGTATAGTTGCCCGACTCAGCCTTAGCGTCGGCAGCGGTCTTTGCCTCGTTCACAGCCGTGTAATTTGCAGGCTTAAATTTAAGTCCTGTGATAGCGGCGTCAAGAGCGGAAACAAGTGTTTCAAACTCGGTCTGATTTCTGATAGAATTCTTCGTAAGCTTGAAGTTATCAGCAGCCGTACGAGCATCTGTATAGAGCTTGACGGAAGCGTCGGTGTAATTTTCAAGCGATTCGGGAACTCTTGCAACAGCCGCATTGTAGCTTGTAAGATCAAGCGGTTTATCCGTAAGCTTGGAAACAGCGGTGTTGATAGCGTCTGCATATCCGTTTACGGTTGCCTGCTGTGCGGCAGGAAGGTCATAAACAACAGCGTTGATTGCATCTCTTACAGCCTGAATACTTTCATCTGTGTAGTTAGTATCCTGAATAGCTTCATTTGCGGCAGAAATAGCCGTTCTGACTACGGTGTAATCCGCAAGGTCAAGCTCAAGAGCTTCTCTTGCCTGCTTGATAGCAGCGGCAAAAGCATCAACCTCAGCCTGATGATTGATATCAAGACCGTAATTTACTGCATTGAGAGCGTTATTAAGATTGTCAACAGAGGACTTGGTGTACGGTGTGAGATCCGCAGGAATGAGAGCCTTTTCAGCTTCGACCTGAGAATAATCTGCCGACTTATACTGAAGTCCTTCGATAGCGGCTTCAAGATCAGCGGCATAAGCGTCAACTGTATCCTGATCCTTTGTGAGGAGACCTTCGGTAATTGCAAGCTGAGCGGCAATTACTTCAGCCGCTGTCTCGTCTGTGTAAACATCGTTTTCAAAGTCCGCAGGGATCTTTGCAAGCGCATTGTTTACCGCAGTGTAGTCAGCAACGTTGAGTCTAAGATTTCCGTAAGCTGTGTTGATAGCTGTAGCATAGCCGTCAACAGTTGACTGATATCTGATATCAAGTCCTGTGGTGTAGCTCATTGAAGCAACGAGTGCGTCATAGGAATCCTTGGTGTAGTAAGAATATCCGTTGTGAGCTGCGGCGAAGGAAGCGTTAAGTTGAACCGCTTCATCTGCCTTTGTCATGGCCGCCGTAACCTTTGAATAGTCTGCAGGCTTATACTCAAGGGCATTGATTGCAGCACGGATGCTTGTTACATAGCCGTCAACGGTAGCCTGCTGGCTGATTGTCAGCGTCCAGTCAACCGCATTGACTGCGTTTGCAACATTAAGGATGGAAGCGTCGGTATAAAGAGTCTTATCCATAGCGTTCCACTCGTTAATGATTGCATTAACTTCCGAATAATCTGCGCCAACCTCCTTGAGGTTTTTAACAGCGTTGTTGATAGCTGTTGCGAAGCCGTCAATTCTGGTCTGCTCCTTGGCGTCAAGGTTGTAAACAACTGCATTGATAGCATCCTGAAGAGCCTGCCATGACTCCTCTGTGTAACGGCTTTCATCAAGATCGTTTGTAGCGTCGATAGCCGCATCGACCTTTGTATAGTCACCGTCGGCAACAATAAGATCATTCTGCGCATTTACAAGATCGGTCTTGAGAGCGTCGATCTCGCTCTGATGGAGAATATTCAACGGAGTGCCGTCCTCAAAGAGAACATATGCGTCCTCTGCCGCAGCAAGAGCGTCCGCAAACGGAGCCCATGTCTCCGGTGTGTACCAGCTCTCTACCTCTGAGCCTGCCGCATCAATAGCGTTATAAAGCTCGGTATAGTCGGCATCCTTGTATTTGAGTCGATTGATGGCGTTCATAAGGTTTGTTGCCATATCGTCAACATCGGCCTGCTGTTTCCATGTCTTATCACGCTCGATAGCGTTATAAGCGGCATTAACTGCACGCCAGCTAAGCTCTGTATAAAGATCCTTATCGGGAAGAACCGCATTGTATCTTTCAACCTGAGCGTCAACCTCGGTATAGTCGGCCGGGGCAAGAACAAGGTTTGTGATAGCGGAGTCGATGCTTCTTGCATATGCGTCAACAAGCGACTGCTTATCAACCTTGAGTGTGAAGTCAACGGAATTAACGGTATCACGAAGAACCTTCCATGACTCAGCCGTGTAATGCTCAGGATTGAGAGTTTCGTAAATTGCGATCATGTTGTCAACTTCAGTATAATCGGCAGGATTGAGCTCAAGCTGTGAGATCGCCGTGCGGAGATCTGCAACAAGAGAATCAAGGTATGTCTGGCAGAAGATGCTGATTCCGTCAGTAATATTTGAAACTGCCGTAAGAACTCTTGACCATGATGCGTCTGTATAGATTGAGGAATCAAGAGACTTTACCTCGTCCTTAACAACGTTAGCTTCCGTGTAATCGGCAGAAGCAACCTTGAGGGAATTGACAGCCGAAAGAAGTGCGGAGTTAGCGGCGTCAATCGTCTGCTGATCGGTATCGGGATTATTAAGAACAAACTGAGCGTTCTTATAAGCCGCAATGTACTGATCCCAACCCTCTGAATAGAACCATGAGTTCGGGCTGTTGCCTATCTCTGATTCTGCGGCCATAAGCTTTGTGGGAGCATAGGCTCTGTAAAGATCCTGGAGGTTTGCTCGAAGATCTGACTTATCATATGTAACAATATTGAGGTTAATAGCGGAACGCACTCTTGTAACGTGGTTGTAAGTTGCACCGAAGGAAACGATTATTGTGTAAAAAACGCTCTTGTTTCCGTTGTCAAGAGTGGTTGCTTCCTTCTCATAGGTTGTACCTGAGAACGGAATGGTGATTGTTCCGCCGGCAACTGTATCGTATTCACCCGTTGATTCGTTATAGTTAGCAGGCTTAACGGGAACAAGCTGCTCGTTAGCGCTGTTGTTGTCGGGTGTGTTTCCGTCGAATGTAACTGCGCCGGGAACAAGCTTGAACTCCTTGATGCCGTATTCGGAATACTTATCGGTTCTCTCAAGGAAGTCGGTGATGGTAAATCTGAGGTTATAGTTGCTCAGAGAAACCATACTTCTGTCAACGTAAGCAACTGTAACAGGACGGTTGGCGTCATTAGCGGTATTTGCGTTCTGAGTACCTTCGTTAGAATGATCATCAAAACGTACCTGACCGTAACCGTCGGCAGTACCGCTGACAGTTGTGAAGCTCTTGGAATTGAAATCCCAGTAACCTCTTGACCAGCTTGAAGTTGTGGGATCTGCAAAGGTACCGAAAGTATTTGCACCTACAATACGTGCAATATACTCAACCTTCTCTTTTCTGTCGCAGTTGTGCGCCGTGAAATGCCATGAACGGTAACGGGAAGCAGAAATACCGCCGGGCTGAGCTACGTTTTCAACTGCGCTCGTTGTATAAGCGGTATAGGTCTTTGTAACCGTCTTGCCGTTAGCGTCGGTATATTCATATGTATAACCGACCTCAAAGTCAAGCTTAGACGCCGTAACATTTGTACCGGATACGATCCATGAATAGGTATAAACACCGTCGGTATAAACACCGTTATCCGCTGCAGTAAACGTAAGAACTGCATTTGAACAGGTGATAGTCGGAGCGGCCTTGAGAGCCTTATCCGAAGTGAAAACTACCATCGGGTTCTTCGGCGTTTCACCTGCATAGAAACCACTTGCTTTTTCGCCCGAAAGCTCCGGCAAGCCGGAATCCGTGGCTTTAACGATAGTTGTACCCGCCGCCTGTGAATCTGCCGAGGCTGCGGTACGGATGACTGCTGTCGAGCTTATGTTGATGTTCGGCCTCTCAAGGAAGCTTTCATCAAGCCCGACGGACGCTGTGCTGATTTCGTCTTCCGAAACGGCACTTGCCATGCTGAACATTCCTGCCGGTACAAGAGTAAGTACCATGAGAACAGCCAGCAAGACACTGAGAATACGTCTGCTTTTAGCCATAAATAATTCCTCCCAAAATTATTCTGTAAAAGTATGTTTTGCCACACACTTATATACATTGTAATTATATATATTTTTATCCCAAAAGTCAACACAAATAAATAAAAATATATTCCTTTTTTACACTTTGCACAACAAGTTGTAATAATTTTTATATATTTAAACAAATTGCTTGAATTTTAAAAAAACGACTGACATAGATTTTTATAAGGCGGTGATTAAATATGATAGCTGAATTATTGATAAGAGCTTTATCCAATCTGTTTTTCTTTGCCCTGCACCTTTCGGGGCCGAACTCATTCCCGCCTCCCCTTTCCGCAAAGCGGGAGCGTGAATGTCTTGAAGCGATGAAAAAAGGTGACGTCCGTGCAAAAAACGAGCTCATAGAACACAATCTACGGCTCGTGGCACACATAATTAAAAAATATTATTCAAACAGCGTTGGGCAAGACGACCTGATATCCATCGGCACTATCGGGCTTATAAAGGCGGTCAACTCCTTCGATCCCGATAAGGGCACCCGTCTTGCCACCTATGCCGCAAGATGTATTGAAAATG
>JBJEPQ010000066.1:0-24039 GCA_051881315.1 Acutalibacteraceae bacterium
CAAATGATAAGCTTTTAAAAAGCATTAACAGAATTCATACTAAAAAGGATTTTACCTGTACATTTCAACTCACTCTTTCAAGTTTTTTGAAGGACTAATCAAACTGTACCTTGATACTCACCTTTCCTTGGTTTGATGTATCTGTGAGCTTTCGCTCTCCTTCTATGTAATGTGGGCGTTCCCACTACTCCGCGATGCCGGGTGTTTATAAATCTTGATTATTATCAATTATTCATTTGGCTTTGTCGTGCCCTCTTATTTCAGATTTAACAGAACCGGATGGCGGCCATATTAAATTGTATTTCTTCTGAGTTCATTGGACTCGCCTCCCTTTCTTTGGAAACATTTTCTTTTTTGTTTTTGTTGTTTCCCTTTGTTCACCTATATAATAGCACCCGTTTTATCATTTGTCAATAGTTTTTTTAAAAAATCTTGAAAAATTTTATAAACTTTGACTTAATTGCATTTTCACTTGACTATTAGCCGAATTGCGGTTAAAATATATTTATATGAAAAAATCACGGAGGAACCCAAAATGGCTGAAGAATACAATCCGGATATCGTCAGCGTTGTTGACGAAAACGGCGAAGAACATATTTTTGAAGAACTCGACAGAATAGAAACCGATGACGCACGTTATGTTGCCCTCCTCCCCGTCTATGACGACGCTGAGGACATCCTTGAGGACGACGGTGAGATTATTCTTCTCAAGGTCGAGGAGGAAGAAAACGGCGATACATACCTTTGCCCGATCGAGGACGCAAAGGAATTTGACGAGATCCAGAGTATTTTTGAAGAAAGACTTGCCGATCTTTTTGAAGAGGAAGAAGAATAAAACGAAGTAAATTGAAGCCCTGCCTTGTGCGATAACTTACGGTCCATATTAACCCTACAATTTTATCTACGGGAGCCCGGCTCCGTACACGGATTGCAGACCTCCCGGTTTTACCGGACGTTGGGAGCGAGAACTGTATGGGAGGCACCCACCTGCTTTAACCGCAGGTTATTATTGACCGTATCCGGCTTGGCGGGGTTCACAAACAAGGTGATTGATTTGATAAGAGTTGTCAGAGCGAATGTGCTTGACATAATTCCGCTGGAGGTCGGATTTATCTATGCACAAAAGACTCGCCTTTCGAGCGGTCAGGACACAGTCGCTTTTTATGTATACGATCAGGACGGAGACAGAACTCTGCCCGTTAAAATAAAAACATATCTTGAAGCTAAATTCGGTTATCAGTACCGTGAGATCGCAAAAAAGCTCGGTAATTACATAGCCTGCGACTCAGCCGTACTGAAAAGCAACGGCGTTGTTACCCTGTTTGACGACGGAAATATGAATATTTTCGACTCGAACGGCGACATCGCAATGCAGGAAAAGCTCGTCTATCAGAACTGCCCGATCAGAAGTCTTGCCCTTGACGGCAACTGCTTCTGGTGCGTTGTTCCCGACAGAAACTCGATCGTCAAGTTCTCTCCGATCGAAAAGAGAGTTCTTTTGAGGATCGGAGGAGGTGCGTCCGTTGCATTCCGCCGCCCCATATCGGTTTTCAAAAACAAGGACAAGCTTTTTGTCTGCAACGAGGCAACGAACGCAATCAGGACAATCAGCCTCAAGGACTATTCCGTCAACGACTATATGACATTTAAAGAACCGTTGAAAAAGTATTTCAAAGTCGGTTTCTTTGAATATGTTGTGCTTGAGTCGGGAGTTTACTGTCTTGAGGAACGTGACAAATAATCATTCAAAATGGAAAGAAGCACCTTGAAAACGGGTGCTTCTTTTTTGTTTTATCGGTTATCATAATATCGGTGATGTTATGGAGAAAATAAAAGAATATTTGATCGTTTTCTGCTCCGGCGGAATAATATACAGCCTGATAGAAGTTATCTTCCGCGGTTTCACTCATTGGACAATGACGATAACGGGCGGTGCTGCTCTGCTGATAATTTATATAGTGAACATAAAGATCAAGACCAAAAGCCTGATCGTCAGGTGCCTTGCAGGAAGTGCGATCATCACGGTGCTTGAATTTATCGTCGGCTGTATCGTCAACCGTGGACTTCATATGCAGGTCTGGGACTATTCCGAGGAGAAGTACAACATCCTCGGTCAGATTTGTCCTCTGTTTTCCGTGTGTTGGTTTTTACTCTGTATTCCCGCTACTCTGCTGTCCTTCTTCTTCCACCGCAAGCTCGGTGAAAACAGATGACTTTATGTTTTCAAATTCCTTTTTACAGTCGGGATCGACAAGCGAAGAATATGAGAAAAATGCCACTCCGCCGTAATTGTCCGTTGCTTTTGCGGCGGATATTTGTTTTTCGATAATTCCTCTGCCCGCCTTAAATTCGTCTTCCTCGCCGTTGACCTTGTAGGCAGGAATTCCGTATATCATGCGTACATCATCGGTTGTGTCAAGCTCCGACCAGCTTTTGCAGGCCTTGTCAAAGGGAATAACCTCGTTTTCAAAACCGTAGTAAATCTGAGGAATAATCCAGTCGCAGTAGCCTTTTTCCGAGCACCAGCGTTCTACGTCGGCATATTCCTCCTCGTAGTTATTGTTTATATTTCCGGCAGGACTGATTGAAAGAACGCAGTCATTTCTTTCGCTCTTTACAGCCGTATACATCTGAGAAACAAAGGAAGATATGACCTCAAGCCGCCATTTATCGTAAAAAAGAGCTCCGCCGCTTTTCTTATACTCCTCATAATATGTCTTGTCAACGCTGATGTCCGTTGAGGGATAAAAATAATCGTCAATATGTATTCCGTCAACCTCGTAATTCCTTATTATTTCACGCACTCCGTCAATAATCAGCTTATGATTTTCCGTTGACGCAGGGCAAAGATACAGTCCGCCGTCGGCAGTTACAACCCTGTCTTTGGTTTTTTCATCGCTTAAAAGCTTTTTGGCAGGATTCTTTTCACTTAATTTGTCGGTGTCGGTATCGAAAGAGACTCTGAACGGATTTATCCAAGCGTGAAGTCCGAGTCCCCTTTCGTGCGCTTCTTCAACCATTATTTCAAGCGGATCATAATAGACCGGATCGCCCTGATAGCCTGTCAGATATGCCGACCAAGGAAAAATCTCCGAGGGATACATAGCGTCGCAGAACGGTCTGACCTGGGCAAACACGGTGTTTATGCCAAGCTGAGCGCAGTTGTCGAACATCTCGGATATCTTGTCTCTGAACGAATCCTCATTGCCGCCGTTCTCGTCCTTCATCGAAAGCTCGGTATAGGATATCCAGACCGCCGAGATTTCCTTTCCCGTCGGTTTCTTTTCATTTTTCGATTTTTCAATAACGCCGCACGAGCTGAGCGTCAGCATCGCCAACAGCAGACACATCACACGCTTCATATTTACCCTCTTCTGAATTTATTTTCAGCCGCAGAACGACCTGCACAAATGCCGCTTGCCCACGCCCATTGAAGATTAAAGCCGCCGCACACGGAATCTACATCAAGAATTTCACCGGCACAGTATAGTCCGCCGACAAGCTTTGACTGCAAGGAGACTGCATCAAATTCATTAACATCGGCTCCGCCTGCGGTGATCTGAGCGTTTTTAAAGCCCATTGTGCCGCTGACGGAAAACTTCAATCCTTTTGCAGTTCTTACAATATCCGAAACAGCCGAGCTTTTCAGTCTGCCGATCGGAGTTAAGGGATTGATACCCGTTTTTTTCAAAACATACTGACCGAGCTTTTTCGGAAGCATACCCGAAAGTGCATTTTCCGCAGGTATATTACCGTCCAAAGAAAGCAAAAAGTCCTCCGCTTCAGCCGTATCACAGCTCGGTAAAACATCTATAAGACAATCGTATTTTCCCTTTTTTACGCTTCGGCTGATATCCATAACGGAAATTCCCGAAAGTCCGTAATCGGTAAAAAGCACCTTGCCCTTTGAGCGGTCGATCAGCTTTCCGTCCTTTTTCAGAGTGACATTTGCTTTGGCTCTGACGCCCTTTAACGCCTTTGTGTTTTCCTCTGTCGTGAGCTGAACAAGGGCGGGATAGACCTCGGTTATCCTGTGTCCCAAGCCTTTTAGCAAGGTATATCCGCTTCCGTCAGAGCCTTGCGACGGAGACGCACAACCGCCTGTACAGACGATAATTCTCCTTGCAGAAAGCTCGCCGAGCGTAAAATTACCGTTTTTCCTCTCAATACGGTCAATGTGCTTTTCGCAAATAAACTCAACGCCGAGCCTTTCCGCTTCAAGTCGCAGAGCGTCAAGCACCGAAGCGGCAGTATTGCTCATCGGATAAACTCTGCCCTCGCCGTCCGAAACGCACATCAAGCCGACCGAACGGAAAAAGCCTATCACCTTTTCGGGTGTGTATTCGCTCAGGACAGGCTCAACAAACCTTGAGTTTGAATACATTGAAACCTTTGCATTGAGGTTTGTCAGGTTGCATCTGCCGTTGCCCGTTGCAAGAATTTTCTTTCCAACCCTCGGCAGAGCCTCAACAGCGGCTATATTCAGTTTAGCGTTCGTGCGCTTTGCGCTGATCGCCGCCGCAAGTCCCGATGCGCCTGCTCCGACGATGATAATGTCATAAATCATCTTACCGTCTCCGTATATTTTATGCTTTATTTTATCATATTTTGCCTGTCTTATCAATATCATTTTATCGGAGGGAGTTAAAATGATTTTAGATATTTTTTCCGATACCGATAAGAAATACGAATCCGACAGGGAGCTTGCAAGGTCGGCGGAATACATAAAAATGCAGCTCAGAGGTACCTACGATCGGTTTAACGAGGCGACCGATCCGCTTATTATTGAAGCTTTAATATACAGGATGAAGGAGCTTGAAGCTCAGTACAGCTTTCTGATAAAAAGAGCAAAGCTTGAAAGACTGTGCGGCGAATTTAGCCTTGACGGTAAAGAGAAATGAAATATGCCGTGATTGCCGCCGTCTGCCTCGTGATGTTGATACCGATAATAACGATGATAAAAAAAGGCAGTTTTCTCAAAAGTCTGTTTATTTCTGCCTTTCAGGGGTTAGCCTCTCTGCTGGCGGTCAACGCCCTCGGTCTGCTGACGGGCATAACCTTGGCAATAAACTGGTACACCGTAGCCGCCTCGGTCTGTCTCGGAATCCCTGCCTGCATCTCAATGCTGATACTTGACATTTTTTTATAAGCCGCAGAAGCAATAAGCCGTAAAAAGCTTATTGTTTTTGTTGTTTTTTTCTGCGGTATGTTATATAATACTATTAAATTGTTTTTCAGGAGTGATCGTTTGAAAAAAAGGAAAAAAATAATCTCATCTTTGCTTGTGCTTTCACTCCTTGTACCGTCATGGTATGTCGGGAACTATTCCCTGAAGCTGAACGAGCTGACGATCCCCTGCGACAAGGTGGAAGAAAGCGTGAAAATTGCCGTCATTTCCGATCTTCACGGTGACAGCTTCGGCAAGGACAACCGAAAAATCACCGATCTTATTGCCGTGAGTAAACCCGATCTGATTTTCGTCCTCGGCGATATGTATACACGAAACCGCTACGATAAGATAGACTTTGCGGTCAGCTTTGTTGAATGGCTCTCGGAGATCGCACAGACCTTTGTTGTCACGGGCGATCATGACACCGACGACGAATACGCCGACAAGATCAGATTACTTCAAAATGTTCAACTGCTTGACTACAAGAAAACCGATCTGACAGTCAACGGAAACGAAATCACAATTTACGGAATTAACAACGTTTACTTCACTCAGTCCTTTGACCTCCACAACGAGTTTGACGAGCCCGATCCCGAAAGGCTGAACTTACTGCTTGCTCACCTGCCCGAAACCGAGCGGTACGAGGACTTCGGAGTTGATTTGATATTCAGCGGAGATACCCACGGAGGAATGATAAGACTTCCCCTTTTAGGTCCTATATACTACAACGGCTACCTTCTGCCTAAGCTGACCTATCCAAACAGACTGACCGACAAAGGACTTTATTCCTTTGACAATAAGCAAATATTCGTTACCTCGGGACTCGGAGACTATCCCGTTCCCCTGCGATTTCTGAACCGACCTGAGGTATGTATAATAACGTTAAAAAAAGGAGACTGACAAATGAGCTACGCCGACAAACTGTTTATTGAAATGTGTAACAATATCCTCGAAAACGGAACCGATACCAAGGGTGAAAAGGTTCGTCCTCACTGGGCGGACGGAGAGCCTGCATACACACAGAAGCTTTTCTGTGTAGTCAACCGTTACGACCTCAAAAAGGAGTTCCCTGCCCTGACGCTTCGCCGTACGGCTTTCAAGTCCTGCGTTGATGAAATGCTTTGGATATGGCAGAAGAAATCAAACAATATTCATGAGCTTAACTCGCATATATGGGATTCATGGGCGGACGAAAACGGCTCGATCGGCAAGGCTTACGGCTATCAGCTCGGCGTCAAGCACAAATACAAGGAAGGAATGTTCGATCAGGTTGACCGTGTGATCTATGACCTCAAGAACAATCCGTTCTCACGCCGAATTATGACAAACATATACAACCATCACGACCTCAGCGAAATGGGACTTTACCCCTGTGCTTACAGCATGACCTTCAACGTCACTCAGGGCGAAAACGGCAGGCTTGTACTCAACGGAATACTCAATCAGCGCAGTCAGGACGTGCTGACGGCGAACAACTGGAATGTCGTTCAGTACAGCGTTCTTCTCCATATGCTTGCACAGGTCTGCGATATGGAGATCGGAGAATTTGTCCACGTCATTGCCGACGCTCATATCTATGACCGTCACATTCCGCTTGTCAAGGAGCTTATCACCCGTGAGCCTCTCCCCGCTCCGACATTCTGGATCAATCCCGAAATAAAGGATTTCTACGATTTCACAACCGATGACGTCCGTCTTGACAATTATGAGACTCACGAACAGATTAAAAACATACCCGTCGCAATATGAGGTGACAAGATGAAGCTTATTGCAGCAGCAGACAAAGAATGGAATATAGGCAACAAGGGCGAGCTTCTTTTCAGCCTGCCCGACGATATGAAGTTTTTCCGCACCGAAACCTCCGGCAAGGTTGTCGTTATGGGCAGAAAAACGCTGGAGTCCTTCCCCGGCTCAAAGCCCTTGAAAAACAGAGTGAACATTGTTCTTTCGAGGAACGCTCACGAGGTGGAGGGCGCTGAATTTGTCAATAGCGTTGACGAACTGCTTGAAAAAGTCAAGGAATACAATTCCGATGATGTCTATGTAATCGGCGGAGCGCAGATTTATTCGCTTCTCCTGCCCTACTGCGACACGGCGCTGATAACTCACGTTGACGCCGTTGCAGACGAGGCGGACGCAAAGCTCCCCGTTCTCTCTCCCGACGAATGGAAGCAGACGGAGTGCTCAGAGGAATACGAAAACAACGGAATTAAATTCAGATTTACAACATATAAAAGGACTGAAAAAGATGTTTAACGGCAAAATGAAAGCCGTCACGTTCAGCTATGACGACGGCGTTGCGCAGGACAGACGGCTTGTTGAGATACTCAATAAATACGGTCTGAAATCGACCTTTAACCTCAATTCAGAGCTTTTGGGCGGCGATTACAGCCTGAATATCGGCGGCAGGAAAACCGACTTCAGGAAGATTGCTCCCGACGAGGTTGCAGGTCTTTACAAAGGACACGAGATTGCCGTACACACCCTCACCCACCCCGATATGACGGAGATGGCGGAGGACGAGGTTATCCGTCAGGTTGAGCAGGACAGGTTTAAGCTCAGCGAGCTTGCAGGCTATGAGGTCATCGGAATGGCTTATCCCGGTGCCCAGCCGAATTACAACTCACGGATTGCTCAGATCATCGAGGACAAGACGAATGTTAAGTATGCAAGAACGACGATTTGCAGCTTTGATTTTTCTCCCCAGCGTGATCTTTTTGAGTTTCACCCGTCCGTATTCCACCTCGACTGGGACAATCTTTACAGATTGGCGGATAAATTTATCAGTCTTAACCCGACCTCGGAAAAGATATTCTACATCTGGGGACACTCCTATGAATTGGAGGTCAACGAATGCTGGGACAAATTTGAAGAGTTCTGCAAATACATTTCAGGAAAAGACGATATATTTTACGGTACAAATAAAGAAGTGCTATTATAATAACAACCGAGCGATCCTTTCGGAAAGCTCGGTTATTATTTTTATAAATTACCAGATTTTAAGGCTGAAGCACTCAAATACACGGCTGATAATCGTCTTGATAACGGGAATGATTACCGAAACGATCTTCGAGAAAAGCTTCATCCAGTCAATCGACTGCTGAACGCCTGTGCCCTTTCTGACGGAAAGATCCTTTCTGATTGCAAAGGAGTCGATATTCTCTGTCTCTCCGCTTTCAACGTCAACGGTATAAGCGTCAAAATAGAGCGTATCGCCGACAATGTTGATGCCTGAGAAAACAGACTTTGTGACGTTCTTAATGACCTCTGCACGCGGGAAATACTTATCGGTAAGGCTCTCGTCCTTCTGATTATAAACCTTTACGCCTGAGCATCCGCTGATCTCATAAACCGTGCCGACGGGGTTTTCCTTAACGGTGTATTCCTTGCCGTTGAACTCTGCGGTTGAGGTAGTTACGCTCTCAACCTTGTTGTCAATCATGGAATCCGTTCTGAGGTAAACGTGGTCGTGTCCCTGGAATACCATATCAATTCCGAGCTGAGGCATGAGTGTGCAAAGCTCATCTCTGATCGCACAGACGTCATTGTCCTTATAATGTGATCCGTTGGAATACATAGCCTTGTGGAAAGCAACAAACTTCCAGTCGGCATCGCTGTTTTCCATATCTTCTATAAGCCAATCAACCTGAGCGTCGTTGAGACTGTCATCATCGTCAAGATCCTGCGTGTTGAGGATTGCAACATGGACATTGTTGTAATCAAACGAGAAGTATATGCCCGACTCCGTGTCCTGCTCGGGAACGTTTGAATAATAGTAATTCTTTTCGATTGCGTAGGAGCCCTTGCCCTCATGGTTGCCCGAAGCGGACATCATAACGGTATCCATAAGAGTGTCTGAGGCTGTGTCAAACATCCACTGCCACTGTCTGAAATTGTCGCCGTGGTCAACGTTGTCGCCCGTGTTGACGATGAAGTCGCTGTCATAAAGCTCATAAGCCTTTTCAAGCACGGTCGCAAAGGTCGCATACTGCTGAGCCGACTGTGACTGAGGATCGCAGACATGAATGAAGGTCGTGTCGCCCGATCCGTCCGCCATCTTGAATGTACCGACCTCGCTCCACCAGTTTCTTGAAGCGTCGCCGACGCGGTAAAAATAGGTCTTGCCCGCCTGAAGTCCCGAAATCTCAACGATATGTCTGTTCATCGGGAACTCATAATTCATTATTCCGAGTACGCCGAGATCAACGCCGGGGAACTGTCTTTCGGTTCTGACGGTCTTTGTGTTGAGCTTAACGCCGTAAGGAACAGCAGTTTTGCCGGTAAATACGGGAGTTTCCGAATAAGGAACGATTTCAATGTCCGTACCCTTAACGCTCGTCTTGGTGTACCAGCTTACATTTCTGGAGCTTTGATCTGCGCCGAGAGTTGCTGAAACAACGGTCGGAATACGGTAGTTCTCTCTTGTGGCTTCGGGAACAACCTTTCCGTCATAAACAACGGTGGTATTTACGTCCTCTGTGTAGTTGTCGTCATACGCAAACTCGCAGGCTATGTTTGCAAGAGTCTGACCGACGCCCTCAAGCTGAGTATCGGTAAGGTACTCGTCCATATAGTGTTCAACAATGCCCCAAAGCGACTTGAAGTCAACAATACCGAGCTTGTTTGCGGCTGTGAGAATTTTGTTTGAAACGTTGAGATAGCTTGTATCGCCGAGGAAAATAACCATCATTGTGACGGCAAGAATTGATCCGACGCACTCAAGGGTTGTTCCCTTGGGGAAGAATGCGCCGAGGTTGAGATCAAGATCCTTGAGTATCTTATCCTGGAGAAGATCGTTGGAAACGATGTCAAGAAGAACATTGAAAATGTCAAATACGGTGTCGCCGTTATTGAGATTGTCAAGAGCGTCCATCATAAACGAATCGTCCTTCATATGGAGCTTGCCCTCGTATTTATAAACGATGACGCACTCAAGGAAATCCTCGAAGGTTCCCGGCTTTGTCTTGTCGCCGAAGCCGTATTCGTCA
This sequence comes from Acutalibacteraceae bacterium, assembly GCA_051881315.1. GTDB lineage: Bacteria > Bacillota > Clostridia > Oscillospirales > Acutalibacteraceae > CAG-488. The sequence continues at coordinate 10,159 of JBJEPQ010000066.1, forward strand.
ATAAATCTTGTGTTCGGCAGATCCGACATCTTGACGTTGAGAAGCTTATTGATGGAGTTGCCGAGATAAGCCGTTGTTGCGGCAGGATCGGTCATATAGTTTTCGTATATCTGGTTAAGAAGATCCTCTATAAAGCCCATCAGATTTTTCGTTGTGAAAAGCTCTGTGTCGCCTATCTTCAATCCGTCGCCGAAGAAGCCGCCGATCATTCCTTCAATATCAAGTCCCATATCCTTGAGAGCGTTTACAACGCCCTTTTTACCGAATTTGGCGGAATAGTCCTCAAGCAGTCCGCCGATGAGCTTGACTGCCAATCCCGACAGACCTGTCTCATCAAAGAAGGTGTCGCCGAGAGAACGGATCCTGTACGGTGTTTCATAGGTTTCACCGTTCACCGTAACGGGAAGAACGCAGTCAACCTCCTGACTTTTAACGTTCATTGTTGTCTTGCCGTTTGCATCGGTCGTTGCGCTTACCTCACGGAAGTAGTTCGGGAAAGCGGTGAGCGAATCACAGCATATTTCGGTAAGCGTTTCGCCGTCGTCGGTAACGGTCTGAGCAATATCGCTGTCATGGATATGACCTGTGAACGAGAAGTGCATACCTGCGTCCGTCAGCTTATCCGTGATCTCCTCCCAGCCGTCAATGACAAAGCCTCTGATTATCGTATATTCGGCATCATAATGAGGAACAAAGTTGTGGTGATTTACGCCGATAACCGTCTCACCCTTTGCCTTTGCGTCCGCTATCTCATCAAGCACCCATTGAAGTGCTTCATCGGTAAAGCATCCGCTGGTTTCGGCAAGATCTGTGCCGTCCTTTGTAACCTCAGAGCTGTACTTAGATGTGTCCATTGCGATAAATCTGTAACCGTCGGCACGGACGGAATATGAAAGCATATTTGCCTTTCCGCTTGACGGAACATATCTGTGGTAAGCAAGGTCATAGCCGAGGTTTTTGTAAAGCTCAAGGAATTCCTCGGGAGTGGTGCGTCTTGCAGGAGCCGCCTCGCCTGACTCATAAGTGGTTGCGGCAGCCTTGTTGATATCGTGGTTACCGTTGATTGCAATAACCTGTATACCCGTGTCCTTTTCAAACCTTTCAAGCCTTGCGGCAAGCTGTCTGTGAGCCTCATATTCGCTGTTGGAGGTGAGGTCGCCCGAAAGAACAAGGTACTTTATACCGTTCTCCTTTGCATGCTCTGCAATTCCTGCAAGAGCGGAATCAACAAGACCTACGGACTGATAAGGCTCTCTTGCGATAGTTGTCGAAACGCTTTTCATGAAAGTTTCGTTGTAGTTTCCTGCAAGAGAAGCCGGATAATAGTGCAAATCCGACATTACGGCAAAGTTAATTTCCTTGTCGGAAGCAAGTCCTTTTTTGATCGAATCAACCGCCGATGTGCTCAGCGGAACGATCGAAAGCACCATTAAAACAGTAAGAATAATTGAAAGAATCTTTTTGCCGATTTTGTTTCTGATTTTCATTTTAATTAAGCCTTTCTGAATTTTATATTGATTTAAGCAATGTCTTGAGGTTGACAAGCGCATGAGGAACACCCTTGGCTATCTTACCGACTCCCTTGCCTACGTCCTTGCCCTCAAACAGCTTGAGAAGTCCGTCTGCCATATCCTCGGTAAAGAGACCGCCGCTCATGCAGATAAAGTTCCTGACAGGAGTTTGCATGATCGTGTTCGCCATCATTGAACCGCTTATGCCGCCCATGGGCTTCATTGCAAGATCAACCGTGTTGTAAATAAACTTTGCAAGTCCCTTGTCCTTGCAGCTTTCTATCGTATTGTTAAGGCTGTCCTTCGTTACCTCGGGAGCAAGCTTAAATTCTCCGCCGTAGACCGCTTTGAAGTCCTTTTCGGTTGCCCTTGCGGGATCGCCGTTATAATAGACCTCCGCCGTATCTCTCATATCGACTATATCGGCGTCGTCCTCGGACTTCATTTTAACCTCGGCTTCAAGCCTTATATCCCTTGAAGATGCACCGACAAGAATCTTGTATTCGCCGCTCTCAACGCTCCAGTCATCTGTATTTGTGTTCCAGAAGCTGAACGCTCTTTCATCAAGCTCAACGGTGACCTTCTTCTCCTCACCCGGCTCAAGAGTAACTTTGGCAAAGCCTTTCAGCTCCTTGGGTGCTCTGAACACCTTGCTCTCGGGCTTTGAAACATAGACCTGAGCGATCTCCGAGCCTGCAACATCACCCGTGTTCCTGACCTTAAACGTTACGCTTGCACCCTCGCCTTTTGTGAGGTTCTTCTTTTTGAGCTTGATATCCGAATACTCGAATGTCGTGTATGAAAGACCGTAACCGAACGGGAATCTTACATTTTTTTCCGTCTTGTCATAGTATCTGTAACCGATGAAAATACTCTCACGGTACTGAACGTTTTCATCGGAATCGGGATATCTGAACGAGGTCGGGGTGTCCTTGAGGCAGATCGGATAGGTTTCCGCAAGCTTACCGCAGGGGTTAGCCTTACCCGTCAGCACATCGACAACCGCAGGAGAAACCGACTGTCCGCCGAGATAGGCGTTGAGAATAGCCTTGACGCTGTCCGCCCACGGCATCTCAACAGGAGAACCGCCCTCAAGTACCACAACAACATTCTCGTTCACACGGCTGACAGCCTCAACAAGCCTGTTGTGTCCCTCGGGAAGCTTCATAGTGCTTCTGTCAAAGCCCTCAGACTCATAATCATCGGTAAGTCCTATAAAGAGGACGGCGCACGAAGCGTTCTTTGCAAGATTGCAAGCCTCGGTTATGTAAGCGTCCTCGTTCTTTCTCTTGCCCTTGCGGTCATAGCCGTCGGCAAATTTGACATTGATCGGTGAATTGTTGAACGCTCTTTTACCGCTGTCAATCTTTGTCGGATTTATAATCGAGCTGCCTGCGCCCTGATAACGGGGCTCATCGGCAAAAGCACCGATAACGGCAACATAACCGTCATTCTGTCTGAGCGGAAGAATACCGTCCTCATTTTTAAGCAGAACCATTGACTGCTCTGCAATCTGTCTTGCGAGGAGGTTATGAGCCTCAACATCATATTTATAACCGGACTTTTTATTCTCAACACCCTTGAGAATGATATCGACAAGCTTGTCAACTCTCTCGTCAAGCGTCTTTTCGTCAATAACGCCGCACTTGACAGCCTCAACGATCTTTGCGTCGTTCACTCCGCCCGATGAAGGCATTTCAAGATCGTTGCCTGCGTTGAGACCTTTAACACGCTCGTTGACTGCGCCCCAGTCGCTGACAACCGCGCCCTCAAAGCCCCATTCATCACGAAGAATCTTGTTCTGGAGCTTGTCGTTCTCGGAGCAGTATTCGCCGTTGAGAAGATTGTAAGCATTCATAACCATCCACGGCTGACTCTTCTTGACCGCCTTTTCAAAGGCTCTGAGATAGATTTCTCTGAGCGCACGGTCATCAATTATACTGTTGGAGGTCATACGCTTCATTTCCTGGCTGTTTCCGGCAAAATGCTTGAGAGCCGTGCCGACGCCCTTTGACTGAACGCCTGCGATAAACGCCGCACCCATTTCGCCTGCAAGCTCGGGATCCTCCGAGAAATACTCAAAGTTTCTTCCGCACAAGGGTGAACGCTTCATATTCACGCCCGGTCCGAGAAGAACGCTGACCTCATGCTGTAAGCACTCCTCGCCGAGCGCCTGTCCCATTTTATAAATCAGATCCCTGTCCCATGAACAGGCAGTTGTGACCGCTGTCGGGAAACAGGTTGCCGGATAGCTGTTGCCCAATCCGACCTCTTTGTTCTCCGAATTCTGCTTTCTCAGACCGTGAGGGCCGTCGCAGACCATAATCTCTTTAAGTCCGAGACGCTCAACGCTCTTGAGATGCCAGAAATCCTTTCCTGAGCAGAGAGACGCTTTTTCCTCAAGCGTCATCTTTGAGATAAGCTCCTGATGTTTTAACATACTTGTGACCATTCCTTTCCGCTAAACTGTGATTCACATTTATTCTTCATCGTCAGAAATATCCGAATTTATTTCCAATAGCCTTTCGGCCTGAGACGAGTCAATTTCTTCAACGCTTTTCAGTTTCTTCTGAATTATCCTGTTCCTGTCCTGAGCCTCCGAAAGAGATCTGCCTGCATCGTCAATTTTCTTCTTCGCTTTGTCGAGGACAATGCCGAACTTTTCGTACTGCGACTTTGCCGCCGCAAGAAGCTTTCTTACCTCGTTCGCCTTTTCATTGATCGCAACCGCCTTGAAGCCCATTGAAAGGGAATTAAGCAGGGCAATTATCGTTGTCGGGCCTGCTATCATTATGTTTTCACGCTGAATTTTGTCCACGATACCCGTGTTTGACGAGGTGATCTCGGCATAGAGCCCCTCGGTCGCAAGGTAGAGTATGGCAAACGGTGTAGTCTCGGGAACGTGAATATATTTTGTAATGGTTTTCGCCTCGTGAAGCACCCTGTCCTCAAGAGCCTTCCTTGCCGAAGCGAGAGCCGCCGAATCCGCATTGTCCGCCGCTTCGCAAACCCTGCGATAATCCTCCATCGGGAACTTTGAGTCGATCGGCAGATAAGTGAATCTTGTCGGATCATCGGAGGACGGAATCTTCACCGCAAATTCAACAACGTCCTTTGAGCTGTCGCCCGGTGAATAGTTCCGGACATACATATTCGGTATCGTCTGATCCAGTATTCCCTCAAGCTGAATTTCAGCCCACGTTCCCCTCGCCTTGACATTGGTGAGAACTCTGTTGAGAGCGGTAACGTTCGTTGTAACTCCCGTCGAAAGCTCCTTCATCTCACCGAGGGATTTATATACATTTTCAAGCTGTTCGGAAACAGTTTTGAACGAGGAATCCAGCCTTGTCGAAAGTGTTGAAGTCAGCTTTTCATCAACGGTAGCCCTCATCTGATCAAGCTTCTTCTCGTTGCTTTCCTGCATCCTTGCGATCGCGGCTTCGACAGTCCGCGTCTGTTTCTCGTTCTGCTCGGAGCCGACCATGCGTATCAGATTGAGCGAGTCCGTCATATCCTTGTTCAGCTTCAGGAGTGTCTCATAATTCTGACGCGTCATGGCGTCAAGACGCTCGGTCATCGCATTGAGTGACTCCGCCGTTTCACGTCGGTTGCGTTCAAATTCCTCGGCGTTGCTTCCGTAATTCTGTCGGATAAGCGTCAGTATCTCGGAGAGCTGTTTATCCGTCTCGGACGAAGCCGAGGCTTTCAGCTTTTTGACCTGAAGCAATGTGTAAACCGATATAACAGAAAGCAGAATAAGAATAACAAGGCTTATGTAAGCTATTGTATCAGGCATATCATCACTCCGGGGCATAGTTTAAGTTATATAATTATACCAAAATATATAAAAATTTACAATCGTTTTTCTTTTCAAAAATAGCTGGTATTTTTTGTATGAATTTGCTATAATGTTTATAATTATTTTAAGATACCCTTTTCGGAGGTTTTTTATATGTTCAAAAAAGCATTATCTCTGCTTCTTGCCCTCGTTATTGCCGTCAGCCTTTGCGCCTGCGGAGGTGACAGCGAGGAGGTTATAATCATGCCAATCAACGGAGATCCGATGTGTCTTGATCCCCAGGTTGCGGAAACCGACGAATCAAAGCTCCTGATCGCCAACTGCTTCGAGGGACTTGTCAGACTTGATAAGGATTACAAGATTGTTCCCGGAGTTGCCGAATCATGGGATATTTCGCCCGACGGACTGACCTATACCTTCCATCTCAGAAAGGACACCCATTGGAAGCTTCTCAACTCCTTCAAGGATATTCTTCCCGAAGACTATAAGGACACATACCGCACTCAGGTCATCGCCGACGACTTTGTTTTCGGTCTCAGGCGTGCCGTCGATCCCGCAACTCAGTCGACCGATGCCGAAAAGCTCTTCTCGATTAAAAATGCGTCTGCCGTCAACTCAGGCAAAGCTCAGGTTACTTCTCTCGGCGTACAAGCTCGGGACGACCAAACGCTTGTCATAACCTTACAGCGAGCCGATCCCGATTTTCTGCGTATTCTCACCCTGCCTGTCGCCATGCCCTGCCACGAGGATTTTTTCAAGGCAACTCATGCAAAATACGGACTTGACCTTGAATACACCTTCTGCAACGGACCGTTTTACCTTTCACGCTGGGCGGAGGACAACACCCTCTCGATGTATAAGAACGACGAATACAAGGGCAATGTCAAGGTCAACCCCGACGAGGTTTATTTCTATGTCAACACCGAGGAAGCCTCTGTTGTAAAGAAGATCAGACAGCGCACCTATGACTGTGCATTTCTCACAGATTATTCCCGTGAGGAGCTCAGCGACTACGATAAGCTGACGGAATATTCGGTCAGCAACACGGTTTACGGACTTTGCTTCAACTGCGGCAATTCTGTTCTCTCCAACGAGGATATGCGCCGTGCTCTCGTTATGGCGACAAAGACGGACGAGCTGACCTCCTCCGAAAGCAACGCTTTCACTAAAGGAATTGTGCCCGACTGCGTTCGCTACGGAGAAAGCTCTTACCGTGAAGCCGCAGGCAATATCGGCGGCATAGCTTATGACGAAAAGCAGGCTGTCGGACTTTGGAAAAAGGGATTGAAGGCACTCGACATTACAACTGCCGAAATAACCGTCACCTGCACGGAGGAAAACGCTCCGCTGATGCAAAAGACCATTCAGAACTGGCAAAGGCTCTTTTCAACCTCTATCCTTGCAAAGGTAGAGGTTAAAACCGCAGATGAAATCGGCACTTCGATCTACAACACAAGCTATCAGATAATATATCATAAAATAACCACCGATTCGTCCACCGTTACCGACACGCTGAAAAAGTTTATATCGGACAGCTCGTCAAACTTCTTCGGCTTCTCGGACAAGGACTACGACAACACTCTCAAAGCGATAACAAGCACCTATTCGGGCAGTGAGATCATCTCAGGCTGTGCCAAGGCGGAAAAGCTCATACTTGACAAGGCTGTATTTCTGCCGATGTTTTCCGGCTCATCCTATGCGGCGGTCAACAAGGGAGTTGAGGGGCTGTACTTCTCCCCTGCCTTTGAAAGCGTATGTCTGATTTCGGGAGCACATAGCTGATGAAGAAGGCAAGGATATTCGGCGCAGTATTTTTCTGGCTTCTCTGCGCCGTGATAATGTATGTTATTTTCAGATTTTCCTCTGAAACGGGAGAGGAATCGAAGCAGGTCAGCGAGGGACTTCTCAGCGTTATTATCCAACACATCGGCAACGTGGTTTCTCACAACGTACTGCGGAAAATTGCTCATTTTACAGAATACGCCGCACTCGGCTTTTGTATGAGCGGAGCAATTTATTTTTCTTTCGGAAAGCGTAATTTTGTTTCTCTTATCCCCTGTGCCGTCTACGCTCTCGGAGATGAAATTCACCAGTATTTCGTGCCCGAAAGAGCCTGCCGTGTGTTTGACATTTTTATCGACATCTGCGGAAGCGCAGTTGGAATACTGATCTTTTTGCTGATAGCTTTCCTGATTAAAAAACTGCAAAAAAGCAAAACCAAGAAAACTCAATTTCGGACGGAAGGATGAAAAGCTGAGTGAAACAGAAAATCAAATGGCTTGCCAAGGCCGTACTTGCAGGTGTTTTAGCCTTTTCGGTTGCCTGTGCGGTATGCCTTATCTATTACAATCCCGGCATACACATAACAAACGAAACAGGTGTAACCGATTATCGCTGGTTGAGTAACAGCTTCACGGGAACAATGATCGAAGGCATAGCATGGCACAAAACCGACCGAAACGGTTTCTACAATGACAATTCCGCTCCGGATAAAAATATGAATATACTCCTTATGGGCTCTTCTCATATGGAGGGTACAAATATCCTTTATGAGCAGTCGGCTCCTCGGATTTTGTCGGATTTAACGGGGCTGACGGTATACAATATCGGCATATCGGGACACGGACTTTTGATAAATGTTAAAAATCTTGACAATGCTCTTTCCGTGATGCAACCAACGGATTATGTGATAATCGAAACCGTTTCCACAACTTTTTTTGAAGAGGACATTGAAAAATGTCTGTCGGGAAAAATGGATTCTCTCCCGTCCTACGACAGCGGACTTCTTTTTGAGCTTCAAAGATTTCCCTATTTCAAGCTTTTATATTCTCAGCTCAGGAAATGGCAATCGGATAATGCTTCATCGGACGACTCTGCAAGTTCACAAGCTCCTGCCGAAGAAAATATATCCTTATCCTCCTACATGGATTTAGCTTCATATATTCACAAAATCTGTGAGAAGCACGGCGTTAAGCCGATAATTTTCTACCATCCGAGCCTCTCCCTCAATCCGGACGGCTCCGCAACGGTATATAACGATACCGACGCAGCCTCAAAAATGCAGGAGGTATGCGAAAAGAATAATATCATATTTATTGATATGTCAGATGATTTTCTGAAAATGTACGAGGAGGAGAAAGTTCTTCCGAACGGCTTTTGCAACACGGCTGTCGGTTTCGGTCATCTCAATAAATACGGTCACAGAGCTATTGCAGAGCGGCTTGCCGAAGTAATTGAAAGCGACAGCAGTGAGGGGGATAAAAAGCAATGAGCTTCACAAGTATTCAATTCATTATTTTGTTTCTTATCACCCTTGCAATCCTTTCCGTTTCGGGACTTTTTCACAGTCCTAAAGCTCGGATTTTCCGACACATTTATCTGCTTATTGCAAGCTATGTTTTTTACGGCTGGTGGGACTGGCGTTTTTGTTTTTTGATGCTTATGCTTACCGTTGTGGCGTATGTCACGGCGAAACGTTTAGACAATGAACGCTATCGGAAGCTCGCAATATCCATCGGCATTGCCGTTCCCCTTTTAATTCTCGCTTTTTTCAAATATACAAACTTTTTCCTCGATTCTTTCAGTTCGGCTTTCGGCATAGAAAATATGCGAAGCCTGAATATCATTCTGCCGGTCGGAATTTCTTTCTATACCTTCCAGTCGATGAGCTACACAATCGACGTTTACCGCAAAAAGATTAAGCCCGCAAAGCTTCTTGATGTTGCGCTTTACATCTCTTTCTTTCCTCAGCTTGTTGCAGGTCCTATCGTCAAGGCGCAGGACTTTTTACCCCAGCTTGAGCAGGATCGCAGGGTAACTCTTAAAGGACTGGAAGCCGGCTTGCAGATTTTTGTAATGGGTATCTTTAAAAAAATCGTATTGGCGGATCGGCTTTCGGTTTTTGTCGATGATGTTTTCGCCGCACCTGCGGCATTTTCGTCTCTGACCGTAATACTCGCCGTTATTTCCTATGCTTTGCAAATTTACTTTGATTTTTCGGGTTATTCGGATATGGCGATCGGCTGTGCTAAGTGTATGGGTTACGACCTGCAAAGGAATTTCAATCTTCCGTACCTTTCCAAAAATCCCAGTGAGTTCTGGAAACGCTGGCATATCAGCCTTTCCACCTGGCTTCAGGAATATCTGTATATTCCGCTCGGCGGAAACAGAAAGGGCAAGACAAGGACTTATATCAACCTGATGCTTACAATGATCCTCGGCGGATTGTGGCACGGTGCAAGCTGGACTTTCGTTATATGGGGTGCTTTGCACGGACTGGCTCTCTGCGTTCACAAAGCGGTTGCTAAGCACCGCAAGGGCAAGAAGCATCTCCCCGCCCCTGTTCTGATCCTGATAAACAACATATTCGTATGCCTTTGCTGGATATTCTTCCGTGCAGACAGCTTTGGGACGGCTTTGAGCGTTCTGAAAAAAATATTCATATGGAGCGGCGGCGTTCAGCAGATTTATGTCTGGCTCCTGTTTGCCGTTGCGATTGAAATACTGTATGTTATTTGGTGTGCGGCGATGTCAAAAAAGCGTCCCGAAGAAAACAGCAGATTCACTCTAAACGCCTGCTATTTCCGCCACGATCTCAGCACGGTGAAAGGTCTGTTCCTGTTTTTCCTTGAAATAATGGCTGTGATCGGATTGGCGTACACAGGCGGAAGTCCGTTTATTTACTTCCAATTTTAAATTTCGCTCAAAAAAGCAGCAGAAACAAGCGGTTCGCTTCATTGTGAGGCGAACCGCTGATTTTATTCCATATTGGTTATTTCTTCAATCAAATATCTGACCGCTTTCGGAGCGATTATTTTTCCGTCAAAGCCTTCCTCAAGGCACTTTTTATATTTCACCGTTTTGTAACCGGTATCTCCCTGAATTTTGGAGATTGCCTGTAAAAGAAGCTCCTTTTTGCTCGGATTTTTTCTGACCGTAATGCCGAAAAGCTTTATCACAACGCCCTTTTGGGCAGAAACATTCCTGACCGAAACGGCAAGTCCGTCCTCCCCTTTTTCAACATCAAAAGCAAGGCTCTCCCCGTCCGAGCAGGCGGAAATATCCTGAGCCGAGACAATGTCACGAAACTCAAATCGGTAAGCTCTCCTGTCGGGTATCACACTCAGATCGCCGACGGCAGACTTGACCTCAACGGTAAAATCAGAGCCGTTTTCAGCCGACTTAATCAGCGTTTCGGCATACTTACCCTCTTTATAATCAAGCGTTTCTCCGTCGTCCTCATAGAGCGTGAAGCTGCCGTTTCCACGGTAAAGCCAAACGCAGAGCTTGTCAGGATTGCCGCAGTCGTTGCCCTCTGCCCTGCCGTCAAGCGGTATAATCGCACCCGACACGGCAAGCACGGGAACGGACGACATATCCCTGCACATACGAAATTTTCTGCCGCCCTTGTATATCCTGCCCGTGAAAATATCCGTGTATCTTCCCTCGGGCAGCCATACCTCAGCCGAAGCTGTTTTTGTAATTTTATCCGCCTTTTCCGTGATCGGAGCGGCGATAAGCTGTGTACCGAAGAAATATTCGTTGCCCACCGAATAGGCCTCATCATCTTCGGGATATGCGTAATACATCGGCATAACAAGCGGAAGTCCGTCCTTTTCCGTCAGCCTGTTCATCGAATATGTATAAGGTATCAAACGGTGCCTTAATCGGAGAAAATCAGCCGCAGTCCTCTCGGTATCGCTGCTGAAATTCCAAGGCTCTTTGCCCATGAACGGATCCTTTGTCGAATGTAAACGCATGATCGGACTGAACACTCCGAACTGAAGCCACCTGAGATAAAGCTCGTCGTCTCTCCTGCCGAAATTATGTCCGCCGATATCGTGGCTCCACCAGGTGTAGCCTGCATTTGCCGCCGTAGCCGTGAAATACGGCTGGAAATCCAATACCGACCACCTGACCGCCGTGTCACCCGAAAAGCCGAGCGGATACCGATGTGATCCCAACCCTGCAAAACGTGAAAGAGTCAGCGGTCTCAGACCCTTGCTCTGTCTGTCAAGGCAGTAATAATGGTTTAAAAGCCACAGCGGATCAAGACCGTCGATTTTGCTTTTTTTACCCTGCTGCCAGTCGATCCACCAGAAATCAACTCCCTCTTTTTCAAGAGACTCATTGATAAATTTGAAATGTCCGCCGATATATTTTTTATCCGTGAAGTCAAAATTGATCGGTTCTTTTTCAGTCTTATCAGCTCCCATATACTCCGCAAAGTCGGAATAACAGTCCTCAAAAAAACGTACTCCCTGAGCCGGATGAACGTTCAGATTTACCTTTAGTCCCTTTCTGTGAAGCCCGTTAAGAAAACCGATATGATCGGGAAAAAGCTCGGTGTTCCAGCTATAGCCCGTCCAGCCGGGATTTTGAAACGAACCCGTCATTTTTGCAAGCGGAGACTTAGGCTTCGGATAATCCATAACCTTATTGCCGAAGCGGCGTTCGCAGTCCGTCCAATGCCAGTCCATATCGACGCAGGCAACCGTCAGCGGGATTTTCTTCTCCGCAAATTTATCCATAAGGGAAAGATATTCTTCCTGAGTGTATTCCCAAAATCTGCTCCACCAGTTGCCAAGGCAAAATCTCGGAATAAGCGGAGTCGAGCCTGTTATGCGGTAAAAATCCCTGAGAGCGGAGCGATAGTCATTGCCGTAAGCGAAAACGTATTTATCCGTTCCGTCCTCAGCTCTGCCAAGGATATCTTTGCGAGTTCCGAGTGTACCGTCAGGCTTTATAATCAGGGACTTTGAATCGTCCATCACGGCAACTCCGCTCCGTGACAAAACACCGTTCTCAAGCCTTACCTTGCCGAACGTTACGTCAAGCGTTCGGCGAGTACCCTTTAAATTGCCCTTTTTAAAGTCCGTAACTGTCCTGCCGTCGACAAGCCTGACTTTTTTCAGCCTGCCGTTCTCTGAAATCTCGAAACTGCATTTTGAGGTTTTGACAGTGATAACGCCTTCTTTGTTTTCGGCGGAGCAATCAACCTTTTCAAGCGACCTGAACCAAATTGTCTGAGTAGGCAGATCGCAGAATTTTCCGTTCCCCTGCCGTTCAATGCGTATAAGCTCCGAGGTTAAAACAGTTATCCTCACCCCGCCGAATATAAAAACATTTTCTTCAATCGCAGTCCCATTTGAACAGACAGAAAACTTTTCCTCAAAAGCATCCATACTCTCACCTCTTTTTGCTATGACATAATCATATATCAAAACAAATTTAAAGTCAAACTCATTGACAATACATTTAATGATGATAAAATATAACTAAAAAACTAACCGAGGTAATTAAAATGAGATTCTTTGACATAGGACAGGATAAAAACGTTTATGCAGACGGTATTCACGACGACACAAAAGCCATTCAGGTATGTCTTGACAAAATGAAAGACGGCGGAACAATTTTCTTTCCCGACGGAAAATATCTTCTTTCAGCCGCTCTGATTTTTTATTCAAATCAATGGCTGAAATTTTCCGACAATGCCGTTGTGATTCGATCAAAGGACAGCACGCCCATAACAAAATATCTTCTCGCCTCATATTCGGAGAGTGACTGGCACGGATACGAGGGCACGCATGACGCAATAATTTCAGGCGGTATTTTTGACGGAAATGCGGAACTTGACGAGAACCTGACGATTATCAACACGGTACATTCAAAAAATATCGTCATTAAAAACTGCAAATTTCTTCATTGTGCCAACTGGCATTGTATTGAAATCAATTCCACAGACACGGCACAGATTACGGACTGCGTTTTTGAGGGCGGTACATACACATCAATCCGAGAGGATTTGACAAGCGAGCTATTACAGATTGACGCCGCAAATCAAGGTGCTTACGGCCCTGTTTACAACTGTGACGGAACACATATTGAACACGCAATCGACGACACTCCGTGCAAGAACATTTCCGTGGTTTCCTGTATTTTCAAATGCGACGGTTTTCCCGGCATAGGTCACCACGGCGACGCAGAGCATACGGAAATTAAAATTGTCAACAATGTTTTCACGGGAGCTTCGGGAAAGTTCGGTGAAAGCAGAGGATATATTACCTTTACTCCGAAAGTACACGGTGTAACCGTCAGCGACAACGCATTTATTTCCGACGCCGAAAAGGGAATTAAAAACATCGGCGTAATTGCAAATAATCCCGATAAAGATTCCATGATTGCCGAAAGAAACACCTTCATCGGCAATTTCAGCGAATTTTTCAAGGGCGGAATAACCGCAAAGGAAAACGATGAGTATTGATATCGTATCCGCCCGACTTTGAATGATTTCAAAATCTCAAGTCAGCAAAACGTAATTTACTGAAAAACACATTGAGGCTATTATGAAGATAGCTTCGGTGCGGATTATACTTCTGTAATAAAATCAACAAACATACAATCAAGCATTTATGCAAATCGGAGAAGTGAAAAACTTTTCCGATTTTTTGTCACAAAAAGTAAAATCGGTCATATATAATTGAGAATATATTCACATAATTCGTGAAAATATTTTCAGGGAAATTTATATATATCAAGCGGAAAATTTTATTAGTATAATGTGCTAAAAAG
>JBJEPQ010000067.1:0-4881 GCA_051881315.1 Acutalibacteraceae bacterium
TTATTGATAACGGCGAAGTTTTCTGATTTTGTAACACATCATTGACAAACCTACACACAGATTATGAAATGTTAAAAATTTTCAATATAATTTATTTTCCCTCAAAGCAATAGGAAAAAATTCAAAGCATTAAAACGCACAAAGCCTATTGACAAAATATTCCATTTTGAAGTATAATAACTTCAAAGGTGATGTATTGGACGAAATTTCTCGACAAACACATCTTATAAAAAAGAAGGAGATAGTTTTATGAAAAAGTTAGTATCACTTATGTTAGCCGTAATTATGGCTATTGGAATTAGTGTCCCGGCGTTTGCTGAGGGTACAGATGTTGTTAATGTTGATAATACATTTGATAACTTTACGCCCGGTCCCGGCAAGCAGGCTCCCGATAATTGGTATGACCCGTATTGTTATGATGAGGAGGGACATATCACTGATGTTTGTCTGACTGTTTATAAGGGAGCAAATGCATTTTATTGCAAAGACTGCAAAAAGATATTTACAGGTAAACGAGATGGCAAAACGAATGAAGGAAAACCTTATTTCCCGTATCAAACCTTAACGACGATGATAAATATTGACACAGGAGAACCATTCGAAGCAACTGTTTATTACTGTCCTTATTGCGGAAAAATGAAAAATGGTATGGATGGATTTCAAGACTTTCATGATGAGGTTAATGGCGTAGAGCTTGGGTCATATTGTACTCTCTGTGGTGGATTTAACGCAAGCTATTGTGTCAACTCTAAGTCAAAAATGGCTTGTTATCATTGTTACGAGGACTATCTTCCTACAAAATACTATAGATTTTTGACAAAAGAACAGCGAGAAGCTGATTACTCGTTTATTTTTTCGGAAACAGCCGAGAATTATGGCGATGGAGTTGACGGCAATGTTGAAGATTTACAAGTTAATGGAAGTGGATATGTAAAAGATTGGGAGCCGGGTTCAGGAGAAAACAAGAAGCTCTCATTCTGGGAGAAGATAGCCGCTTTCTTCAACAACATCGCAAAGTTCTTTAACTCAATCTTTAACTCAATAGCAGGAATCTTTAAGTAAAATCTATAAACACATATAACTCTCTACCCGAAAGGGTGGGGAGTTTTCTTTTTCTAACATATTTGTTTTGAAGTAGGAGAAAAAGATTTTTGATATGGATACTGAGAAAACCGTTGACATATTGAAAATAAGTGCTATAATATTGTCAAGTTAACAGTTGTCTTCGGGGCGGGGTGAAATTCCCCACCGACGGTAATGGGATCATGTATCCACAAGCCCGTGAGCGAAAGTTGATTCGGTGAGATTCCGAAGCCGACGGTACAGTCCGGATGAGAGAAGATTTGTATTCTTGAATGTAAAAATCAAGTCCCGTACAGGTGTCTGTACGGGATTTTTGTTGTTCGTTGACAACTCTGACTGAAATTTTTTTGAAAGGGTGTTGTTTATGAACACAAAAAAGAAAAACCTCAGAATGATCGCCGTGACTGCGATTATGTCGGCTCTGTCGGCTGTGCTTATGTTCGTGGAGTTTTCAATTCCCATTATGCCGTCCTTCATCAAGCTCGACGTTTCCGACCTACCTGCCCTGATAACCTCATTCACCTTCGGTCCGGTTTGCGGCGTTGCGGTGTGTCTTGTCAAAAACCTCGTTCACCTTTTTGTCACCTCTACCTTCGGCGTCGGTGAGCTTTCCAACTTCATTCTCGGCGCTATCTTTGTCTTTGTCGCCGGTATGTTTTACAAGCGTCATCACAACCGCAAGTACGCTCTGATCGGCGCAATGGCAGGCGATCTGGCAATGGCGGTTCTCTGCTTCTTCGTCAACCTTTTCTTCGTTTATCCGATCTATATCAAGCTGATGCTCCCCGAAGAAGCGATCCTCGGAATGTACCGTGCAATTCTGCCGAGCGTCGATTCTCTGTGGAAAGCGATCCTCATTTTCAATGTTCCGTTCACCTTTGTAAAAGGACTTATCAGCGTTGCGATAACATTTATTGTCTATCCCAAGCTCTCCCCGATCCTCAAAGGAAAAAATAATTAAACAGTATAATTCAAGGACTGTCGCACTAAGCCGAAACGCTTAAAGCGGCAGTCCTTTTTTGTTATATTAAAACGATAGTTTCGTAAGGCTCAAGGCTCGCAGTTTTTTCAAATTCTCTGCCGCTGATGATATCCTTCATCGGCTTTTTCAGGCTAACCGAGCCTGCCTTGTCTTTCATATTTACAGCGAAAATAAAGCTCTTGTCCTCCTTAACTCTTGACGAAACGATTATTCCGTCGTCTGCGTCAAGCAAGGGTGCGATATTAAACCTATCCTTGACATAGTCCGCAAGAGCTTCGTAGAAATAGACATCGTTTCCGACCGTTGCAAAGAGTACGGCACAGCCTTTGCCGAATTTATTCACCGTCACGGCAGGCTTGCCCGAAAGCAGACCGCAGCTGTATTCAGCCGCAGGCTCGGCTGTGTCAAGCACAAGACGGTTGACCGTTTCTCCTGCCTTCGCCTTGCCGTTCGGGAAGATAACAAAGCAGTCCTCCCCTGTCTGTTTTTTCAGCTTGTCAGAGCTTATAGTCGAATCAACCTTTGCACCGCAGATCTCGGCAAAAAGTCCGGGATCAAGCATATCACGCATTTTATTGAACTCGTCACGGTTGCCGCAGTCGGTATTCATAATCAGAATACCGCCGTTTTCGACATATTTTTTCAGTCTATCCGCCTGTTCGGGAGTTGTAATTCTGTGATTCGGCATAACGATCGCCTTGTATTTTCCGAAATCGTCGTCAATTCCGATAACGTCAACATCGGTCTTCAGCGAATTTTTAAAGCCGCCGTATGCGTTGAAAAATTCCTCGTCATACGGTCCGTCAACCACCCAGCCACGGGTTCCCCAGCTGTTCTCATAGGAATAAAGCGCCGCAACCCCGGACGGAGTTTTTGCTCCGTCAATTTCATTATATATACCCTTGATCTGCTCCGAAAGCTTCCTGATAACGGGATAGGTTTCGGGACGGAACTGCCTGTCCTTGCCGAGGACGCTGGCATATTCCTGCTCCGCTCCGCCGTTGGGCGTTCTCCACTCGAAAAACACCGTTGCGAACGCACCGTGCGAAACATTCAGCCAGGTCTGAGCCGCAATGACTTCGGGCGGTGTGTTTGCGTCCGTGTAGCCGAGCTGTTCGGCAACGAGGAATTTTTCCTTGCCGTTTGAAAGGCGGCGGTCAAAGCTGTGCTCCATACTCGCACGGAGCTGAACACGGTAGTTGTCCCCGTTCGGCTGACCGACATAGTTGTCCCAGCCTGCAAAATCGAGATACTCGCTGCCCTCGAAGCAGTTGACAGACCAGTTCGCTCCCGGCCAGTTGGTGTAGATAAATCTGCCCGGCGAATTTTTGCGGACATACCCTGCCTCCATTCTGAGCAGGCGGTTAAAGGTGAACGAAAAATATTTTCTGTAATCGAGCTGAACCTCAAGCGTCCAGCCGCCCTCACAGGCATTGACGGGAATGTCGATCTCGTCAAAATCGTTGTAGACATTCGACCACATCATCGTAAACCATGCTTTATTCAGCTCGTCGATAGTGCCGTACTTATCCTTGAGCCATTGCTGAAAGCCCTTTCTGCAACAAGCGTCAAAGTCGCTGAACGGGAAACCCGGCTCATTGTCAAGCTGCCAGCCGACTATGTTCGGATGACCGCCGAGAGCCTTTGTCTGCTCCTCGGTAATACGCTCTGCATAATGCAGAAAAATTTCACTTGAAAGGCATTGTCCTTTCCTGCCGCCGAAATCGTAGTGACCGTGAACATTTCCGCCCTTGACTTCGGGATATTTCTTATAAAGCCACGCAGGGCAAACGGCAGTCGAGGTACCCATAATGACCTTGATTCCGTGCCTTTCGGCGCAGTCAACAGCCGCAAGCATCGGCTCAAAATTAAATTCTCCCTCTCTCGGCTCGTACCAGCTCCAGGCAAACTCACCCATACGGACGCAGTTCAGCCCAAGCTCCGCCATCATTTCAAAATCCTTTTCCCATTCGTCACGGCTCCACCATTCGGGATAGTAGGACGCACCAAGTAAAAATTCACTCATATTCTTTACCTCAGATCATTTAAACAACCGCCGGGCAAACAGAAATTATGCTAAACAGCCGTCCGTCTGTTTGTCGGGTTTTCTAACAGTATAATGCATTGACATTGAGGTTTTCAACCGAAAAAATTTTTTCTACATAATCACCAAACCGTCACCCCTGAGATTATGCAAAACAAACAGCATATTAAGAATCCGAATGTCGAAAAAGCTATATATCAGCCGACAAACGCCGAGAAAGCGGACAAGCCGAAATCCGAATTTATAATAATCACAGAGAGGCTATATGATTAACGGAGGAATTGAAATGGGAGAAAACAGTATTATCGACACATTTATATATATCGCAGGCTCGGCAGTAGTATTCAACGTTGTACTTCCGATCTTTGCGGCTTTGATTAAGCTCGCCGAGATAATTGGCATGATATGAGGTGCGGAATGGAAGCAATTATAGCGGCACTCATAACAGGTATTTTATCTCTCGCAGGCGTTGTGATATCCAATCTGGTGTCAAACGCAAAAATGTCGCACAGCCTTGAAAAAGCTCAGGCTGTAACCGACGAAAAGATCGAGGAGCTGACGAGAGAAGTCAGGGAGCACAACAATTTTGCACGTCGTGTTCCTGTCCTTGAAGAAAAGGCAAAGGTCGCAGATCACCGTATCAGCGACTTGGAAAAACACATCAACAGTTAAGGAGGAATTACAATGAAGAAAATCAATCTCAAAGGTGTAACGGTTCAGACTTGGGCGAGGACGATCGTTCTGATTCTCGCTCTTGTCAGTCAGCTTTTTG
>JBJEPQ010000068.1:0-23976 GCA_051881315.1 Acutalibacteraceae bacterium
CGGCGCAGGCACAACCACCGCAACCAAGCAGGTACAGAAAGCCGCAGGCATCACCGTTGACGGTCTTGCAGGCGCTCAGACACTCAAGGCTTGCCGTGTGCTGCTTACCAAGTGAATACAACAAGAACACCCCCGATCTATCATCACGATAGGTCGGGGGATTTTTTATATCATCATTTATCACTTAATTTTTTGAAAATTTTTTATTTTTGATTTTTAATAGCTTTTTATTGGCTTTTTTGACTGACCTTTTGACTGACATTTTGCGAAAAAATGGCTTATTTTTGCCGATTATTATTACAATATAGAAAAATAAAACGAGCGTTTTGGGGCATAAAAAAAGCCCGCAAACCCTTATTTATAGCGGTTTGCGGACATTGGTCCGAGTGGCGAGACTCGAACTCACGGCCTCTTGAACCCCATTCAAGCGCGCTACCACCTGCGCTACACCCGGATACCTGAGTTATTCTACCACATTTTTTTAAAATGTCAAGACTTTGTACGGAATAATTATAAAAAATATTTTATTTTTTCTGAAAGGGGTGTCAATTATCTTTTCTCTGAATACTTTTATTCCTAACGGAAATAATAGGAAAAGAGGTGATTTTCTAAATGATTGAAAAAGATACTGTCAGACTGTTAAGGGAATGTGATTCCGGGGTTAAAATGGGAGTTGCGGCGATAGATGATGTGATTGATAAGGTGAAAAACGAGAAATTCCGTGAAAAGCTCATTGATCTCAAGGACGATCATCAACAGCTTAACGCAGATATCCAAAAGCTTCTCGGCGAATATCACGACGAGGGGAAAGATCCCGATCCTTTTATCAAGGGAATGTCGCATATTAAAACAAATTTCCGAATGGCGGCTTACAATTCGGACGAGACGATTGCCGACCTGATGACAGACGGATGTAATATGGGGGTTAAGTCGCTGAGCAGATACCTCAATCAGTACAAGGCGGCAGATGAAAAGTCAAAGGAACTGACAAAAAGACTGATAAAAATTGAAAGTGACTTTTCTGCTGAAATCAGGTGCTTCTTATAACTGTCAGCGAACAATGACAAATAAAATAATGCTATAAAAGCATAGTTTTATACAAAAATATAATATTGTAAAGATAAATGTATATTATAATGTCTTGATAAATGTAGATATATATGATAATATTTTGACAAGTATATATTAGGAAGTGATAAAATGGCAGGTCAGCGTTCGGGTGAGAAAACAAAACTGATGCTTGCGGAATCGTTAAGAAATCTGATGCGTAAAAAACCTCTCGATAAGATTAAGATTCATGAGATAGTTGACGCCTGCGGAGTGAACAGGCAGACATTTTATTATCATTTTCAGGATATTTATGCCCTTGTTGAGTGGATGTATCATCATGACGCAATGGAACTGATTGAAAAAAATAAATCCGAATCATCTTTGGATAACTGTGTGGAAGGCGACATATGGAACGGAGTTATTGAAGCGCTTTTTTCCTATATTGAAGATCATCGCAGTGAAATCCTTTGCGTTTTCAATTCAAGAGCAATGGTTTATTTCTCAAATTTTGTCTATGACGGGCTCAGAATGACTGTTCGGGATGTTGTTGACGTAAAGTCGGAAAATTTAGATGTTGACGAGTATTACAAAAACTTTCTTTCAAATTTTTATGCGATCGCTCTCGGCGGTGTGGTGCAGAGCTGGCTTGAGACAAGCAGTGCGGCGAGAATGTCAAGCAAGGAGCTGATACATATGCTCAGGCTGACGGTCACAGGCAATGTTGAAGCGGCTCTTATCCGTGCGGCGAACGAAAAAAAGTGAAATGATTACAACGTTATGTCCGAAGAAACCGATCTTCGGACTTTTTGTTTGAATTATTAAGATTGTGTGATATAATTTTAAAGAGGTGAGATCGTTGAAAAAGGCTGTATTATACGTCCACGGAAAGGGCGGCAACGCAGGTGAGGCGGAGCATTACAAACCGTTTTTCGCAGGCTGTGATGTTGTGGGAATGGATTATAAATCCGAATATCCGTGGGAAACAAAAAATGAAATACTTGACGAATATGAAAGATTGACTAACAAATACAGCTCGGTCATTATTGTAGCAAACAGCATAGGAGCATATTTTACGATGAATGCTTTGCAGGGAAAATCTGTTGAAAGAGCGTTTTTTATTTCTCCGATTGTAAATATGGAAAGGCTTATTACCGATATGATGACTTGGGCAAACGTTACTGAGAGCGAGCTGAAAGAGAGACGGGAGATAATCACGCCATTCGGAGAAACGCTTTCGTGGAAATACCTGTGTTATGTCAGAGAAAACCCGATTGCCTGGAAAGTGCCGACCGATATTTTATATGCGGAAAACGATAATTTAACAGACTTTCAGACCGTGTCGGATTTTGCAAACCGTACAAACGCTTCGCTTACCGTAATGAGCGGCGCAGAGCATTGGTTTCACACAAAGGAGCAAATGAATTTTCTTGACGAATGGCTGACAAAAACGTTAAATGACAGTTTGGAGGACGTAAAATGAACATAATAATTCGTGAATATACCGAAGCCGATACAGAGGCGATCAGCGAAATATGGAATCAGGTCGTTGATGAGGGCGTTGCGTTTCCGCAGGAGGAAAGGTTGACGGATAAGACTGCAAAAGAGTTCTTTTCGGAGCAAACCTATACCGGAGTTGCCGAGGACGGGGACAGCGGAAAAGCCGTAGGACTTTACATACTTCATCCGAACAATGTCGGACGGTGCGGACACATCTGCAACGCAAGCTTTGCCGTTGAAAGAAGCGTCAGGGGAGAGCATATCGGTGAAAAGCTCGTCCTGCATTGCCTTGACACGGCGAAGAAAAAGGGCTTTGGGATAATGCAGTTCAACGCAGTCGTTGCAACGAACACTCACGCCCTGCACCTATATGAGCGTCTCGGCTTTAAAAAGCTCGGCACAATTCCCGGCGGTTTCAGAATGTCCGACGGACATTTCGAGGATATAATTCCGCATTATTATGTTCTGTAAGTATCATACCGAATAATTATCATCATTTCTATTGACAAAAAACTTTCGTGATGATAAAATACATTTAATTTGTTAAAGGCAATGACGGAGAGGTTCTGCATTGTTCGGTTTCAAGAGAGCCGTCGGTCGGTGAAAGACGGCAGCCGTTATGCAGCTTGTAGCTCCCGAGCCGGAGGGAAGAAAGCGTCAGCCGTAGAACCCTCCCGTAAAGCTGCGTTAAGGTTTTGAGTGGTATTCTTTGAATACAATTTGAGTGGTACCGCGGGTTTATCTCGTCTCAAGAGCTTCTTGAGGCGAGTTTTTTTATTTATGTTATACAGGGAGGAATAAATCAATGGCAAAAGATCTTGCTAAACAGTACGATCCGAAAGATGTTGAGGACAGAATATATCAGTTCTGGCTTGACGGAAAGTACTTTCATGCTAAATGCGATCCCGACAAGAAGCCGTATACAATAGTTATGCCGCCCCCGAACATCACGGGACAGCTTCATATGGGACACGCTCTTGACAATACCTTACAGGATATTCTCATCCGTTACAGAAGAATGCAGGGCTACGACACCCTTTGGCTTCCGGGTACGGATCACGCTTCCATCGCAACCGAGGCTAAGATAGTTGAAGCGATGCGTCAGGAGGGTATCACGAAAAAGGATATCGGACGTGAGGGCTTCCTCAAAAGAGCGTGGGAATGGAAAGAAAAGTTCGGCGGAAGGATCATTGAACAGCTCAAGAAGATGGGCTCGTCCTGCGACTGGGACAGAGAACGCTTCACGATGGACGAGGGCTGCAGCAAGGCAGTTAAAGAGGTTTTCGTAAACCTTTATAATAAGGGACTTATCTATCGCGGCGAGCGTATAGTAAACTGGTGTCCGCACTGTCTGACTTCGATCTCCGACGCTGAGGTTGAGTATGAGGATCAGGCAGGTCACTTCTGGCATCTTCGCTATCCGTTCAAGGACGGAAGCGGCTACCTCGAGCTTGCAACGACACGTCCCGAGACAATGCTCGGCGATACCGCCGTTGCTGTCAATCCGAACGACGAGAGATACAAGGATATTGTCGGCAAAACGCTTATCCTGCCTATCGTTCACAGGGAAATTCCCGTCATTGCGGACGAATATGTTGAAATGGACTTCGGAACAGGCTGTGTTAAGATCACTCCTGCTCACGATCCGAATGACTTCGAGGTCGGTCTGAGACATAACCTTGAGATAATTGACACCTTTACCGACGACGCTCACATTAAACCCGAATGGGGCAAGTACGCCGGAATGGACAGAATGGAAGCAAGAAAGGCGATCGTCGAGGATCTTGAAAAAGAGGGTGCGATCGTTAAAATTGAGGATTATTCCCACAATGTCGGCGTTTGCTACCGCTGTCACAGCACGATCGAGCCTAAGGTTTCAAAGCAGTGGTTCGTTAAGATGGAGCCGCTTGCAAAGCCTGCGATCGAATGTGTTAAAAAGGGTGACGTCAAGTTCGTTCCCGAACGCTTTGACAAGATATATTATCATTGGATGGAGAACATCAAGGACTGGTGTATTTCTCGTCAGCTTTGGTGGGGACACAGAATACCTGCGTGGTACTGTGACGACTGCGGTGAGGTTGTTGTTTCAAAGGAAGCTCCGACCGTCTGTCCGAAGTGCGGAAGCGAGCATCTGACTCAGGATCCCGACACTCTGGACACCTGGTTCTCGTCAGCTCTTTGGCCGTTCTCAACCCTCGGCTGGCCTGACAAAACTCCCGAGCTTGCACATTATTTCCCGACAAGCACACTTGTCACGGGTTATGATATAATCTTCTTCTGGGTTGCAAGAATGATCTTCTCATCGGTTGAGAATATGCACGACAGACCGTTTGACACCGTATTCATTCACGGTATTGTCCGTGACGCCCAGGGCAGAAAGATGTCAAAATCTCTCGGCAACGGAATTGATCCTCTTGTTGTTATAGATCAGTACGGCGCAGACGCACTCAGATTTACGCTTGCAACAGGCAACAGTCCCGGAAACGATATGCGCTTCTCCGATGAGAAGGTAGGCGCAAGCCGTAACTTTGCAAACAAGCTCTGGAACGCCGCAAGATTTATCCTTATGAACCTCGGCGAGGACGAGAAAGCTCCGCACATTCCCGACGAGCTTGCGCTGGAGGATAAGTGGATTCTCAGTCTGTTTAATACCCTCACAAAGGAAGTCACGGACAACCTTGACAAGTTCGAGCTTGGAATCGCCGTTCAGAAGCTTTACGATTTCATCTGGGATGTATTCTGCGACTGGTATATTGAAATTTCAAAGATCAGACTCAATTCGGGCGACGAAAAGGCGGCTCAGACTGCAAGAGATATGCTCGTTTACATCATGTCGAACACTCTCAAGCTTCTGCACCCGTTTATGCCGTTCATCACCGAGGAGATCTGGCAGACCTTGCCTCACGAGGGCGAGTCGATAATGATATCCGATTGGCCTGTTTACAAGGAGGAGTTCGATTTCAGCGTTGAGGAGCAGGAGATGGACAGAATTATGGAAGCTGTCCGTGCCATCCGTAACCGCAGAGCCGAGATGAACGTTCCGCCGTCAAAGAAGGCGAAATATTTCATTGCAACGGCATACAAGGATACCTTTGAAAAAGCAGGAATATTTATGCAGAGACTTGCTTCCTGCTCCGAGGCGGAGATAGGCGACAGCTTTGAGATTGACGGTGCGGTTTGTATTGTCACCGCCGACGCTAAGATTTATATTCCTCTCGGCGAGCTTGTTGATTTCGATCAGGAGATTGCAAGGCTTAATAAGGAAAAAGAAAAGGTGCTCAAGGATCTTGAGTTCATCGACAAGAAGCTCAATAACGAAAACTTCGTTGCAAAGGCTCCCAAGGCTGTCGTTGACGGTCAGCGTGAAGCCGCTCAGAAGCTCAGAGACAAGATCGCAATGATCGACGAGAGCATCGCAAGGTTTAAGAAATAAAAGTAAAAAAGGGGCTGTTGCAATAAGATGAAGATGCTTAGTGCGATAGTCCCCGATGTTATAAAAGAGTGATACTATGAACTATAAGGAAGCGTTGGATTTTATCCATTCAAGAGATGTTTTCGGAAGCCGTCCGGGAATGGAGCGTATCGAGGCTCTTTGCAAGGCGTTCGGTGATCCGCAGGACGGACTGAAATATGTCCATGTTGCAGGTACGAACGGAAAAGGCTCAACCTGCTATATGATAGCGTCCGTGCTCAAAGAATCGGGATACAAGGTCGGTCTTTTCACATCTCCGTTTATTGTCGATTTCAGAGAAAGGATACAGATAAACGGCGAGATGATACCTGAACAGGAGCTTGCGGATATCATTTCCGAGGTTAAGCCCGTTGTCGGAAAGCTATCCGAACAGGGCATAGAGCCAACCGAATTTGAGATTATCACCGTTACTGCTTTTCTGTATTTTCTCAGGCAGAAGTGTGATATAGTCGTTCTTGAGGTCGGCCTCGGCGGACTGCTTGATTCAACCAATATCATTAAAAAATCCGAGGTCAGCGTTATCACCTCAATTTCGCTTGACCATACCAATATCCTCGGAGATACCCTTTTGAAAATCGCTGAACACAAGTGCGGAATTATTAAAGAGGGCGGAAAGGTTGTCGGCTATCCTCAGCCTGATTTTACCGTTGAACGCTATATTAAGGATAAGGCAAAGGAGAAAAACTGCGAGTATTTCTCACACGATTTGAGCAGGGTGCGCCTTGTTCGTGAGGAAATTGACGGTTCGACGGTCATTTATAACGGCTGTACTTTTAAAATCCCTCTTACGGGCAAGCACCAGCTTTATAATTTTGCAACAGCCGCTTCCGCTATCAATGTGCTCAAACAAAACGGCTGGAACATCACTCAGAAAAGTATGCTTGACGGAATTGCAAAGCTGAAAATTCCGGCTCGGACGGAGATCGTCTCAAGGTCGCCGCTGACGGTCGTTGACGGCGGACACAATGCGGAGGGTATCGACGCACTTTATAATTCTCTTGTCACATTGTTTAAGGATAAGAAGATCATTGCCGTTTTCGGTATGATGAAGGACAAGGACTACGCCTATGCCGTGAAAAAAATTGCTCCGCTCTGTGAGCGTATTTACACGACGGAAGCGTCAAATCCGAGGAGTCTTGACGCAAAGTCGCTTGCCGCCGAGGTCAAGCCGTACTGCAAAAAGGTTAAGGCGATTAGCTCTCCCGAAAAAGCCTACGAAAAGGCTGTCAAAAAAGCCAAGGCGGACGAGGTCATTCTCGTCTGCGGATCGCTTTATCTTGCCTCGGATATCAAGAAAATTATCGGCTGACGGCACAATCCGACCTTTGATATCGCAAATACAACAAAAATAATTGTTTTTCTTTACCACACTTCAACAAAATATTTTATCCCGATCCTTTATCCTTATGGGTAAGGGATCGTTTTTTACTGTTTGAAATTAGGGGGTATTTTTATGCCTGTAAAAATCATAGCGACCGAGCAGAGGGTGACGGCTTTCCTTGAGGGCGAGATAGATCACCATACTGCCTCGGTGCTCAGAATGGAGATCGACGACGCAATCCAGACGTACAAGCCCAAGGTGCTCAAGCTCGATTACGGTGACGTCACATTTATGGACTCGTCGGGAGTCGGACTTGTTATGGGCAGGGTGAGAACTATGTCGCCGTTCGGCGGAAGAATAATCGTTTCCAATCTTTCGCCGCAGACATATAAGGTTATGCAGCTTGCAGGTCTTGAGAAAATAGCAAAAATCAGCAAAAGGGAGGATGTTTGCAATGAAAGCAAAAAATGATTTCAGAATGTCGCTCGATTCAAGGTCGGTCAACGAGGCTTTTTCCCGCTCGACCGTTGCGGCGTTTGCGGCTCAGCTTGACCCGACGGTCGATGAGATAACCGATATCAAAACGGCGGTGAGCGAGGCGGTGACAAACTGCATCGTCCACGCTTACCCCGACCGTGTGGGTAAGATTTACATATATGCCGCCGTGTATGAGGATAATACTGTCAAAATCTCGGTGCGTGACAGGGGAGTGGGCATTGCCGATGTAAAAAAAGCTATGGAGCCTCTGTTCACCACCCTCGGCGGCGAGCGTGCCGGTCTCGGTTTTGCCGTGATGGAAAGCTTTATGGACAAGGT
The DNA here is from genome assembly GCA_051881315.1 of Acutalibacteraceae bacterium. Taxonomy (GTDB): domain Bacteria; phylum Bacillota; class Clostridia; order Oscillospirales; family Acutalibacteraceae; genus CAG-488. The sequence goes on from JBJEPQ010000068.1 coordinate 8,157, forward strand.
AACGGTAAGGTCGAAGGAGGGCAGGGGCACAACGGTCACAATGATCAAAAAAATCAGCGGGCGTGAGGAAAAATGATCCTTTCGGAAATAAACAGGGACGAGATGATTGAAAAAAACATCGGTCTCGTTCATTCGTGTGCTCACAAGTTCAGCGGAAAAGGCATTGAATACGACGATCTTTTTCAGGCAGGCTGTATAGGTCTGATAAAGGCGGTCGATAACTTTAAAGAGGATCTCGGATTTTCGTTTTCAACCTATGCCGTGCCTGTCATACTCGGAGAGATAAAGCGGCTTTTTCGTGACGGGGGAACGGTCAGCGTGAGCAGGTCGATCAAGGAAAAGGGAAGAAAGATCGCCTATGAAAGGGATAAATTTGTTAAAGAATTTGACCGTGAACCGACTGTCGGCGAGCTGAGTGAAATGCTCGGCTACAATGAATTTGAAACGGCGCAGGCGATTGCGGCTTCAATGCCCGTGCTGAGCCTTACAGTCAGCGACGACGATTCCGATTCGCAGTTTGACATTCCCGTGCCCGACCATGAGGAAAGTGTATCGATGAATCTTGCCGTTCATCAGGTGATAGACCGCCTTGACGAAAGGGATCGGGAGCTTATCAAACAGCGTTATTTTGCAGGAAAAACGCAGACACAGACCGCCGAATCGCTCGGAATGACTCAGGTGCAGGTCAGCCGCAGGGAAAAGCAGATTTTGAAATATATGAAATCGAAACTAATTTAGATTTTGGAGCTTTCGCATTATGCGGAGGCTCTTTTTGTGCTGAGTATAAATAAACACTTGACACTCATACTGATGAAGTATATCATATTTACAGAGGTGGTTTTATGAAAATTACTAACTGTGAGGACTGCAACAATTTTATCTATGACGAAGAAAGCGAAACCTACTATTGTCAGATGGATCTTGACGAGGACGAATATATGAAGTTCATCAGCGCTTCTTTTTATAACTGCCCTTATTACGATCCGTATGACGAATATAAGATCGTCAGAAAGCAAAATTAGTCGATTTTAACTTATTTAGTGCGTAAATATCAGATTTTTTATGTATTTTCTAAACAAATTGATTTTTTTTCAAATTTACTATTGACATGGAACAAATGTTCGTATATAATGAAATTACGGGTTGGTAAAAAATGGAGAGCTTAGCCGAATATCTTTGAACGTTCATATTCGACTATGGTTAAAGATGCTATTGTAAACAAGTCACTGATAAAGACCGTAAAAGTCAGCGATCATTGACTGTTTATGAAAAAGTTGGCTATATTATGCCGGCAATCAACCTGTGGCTTTTGCCTGTCGGCTTTATAAAAACGGTATATTCAGTGACTTATTAAATATTATTTTAATAAGGAATGATTATATTGAAATTAGATATTACAGAACAGAATTTTAATAATTCAAAGGAGCTTTGGAGAAAGTGCGGTATCAATACTTTTGATATTCCGCTTAACTCAACAGCTTTTACGATTAACGGAAACAATGCGGTATGTACCCTGAGCTTGCCGCATGAAGATTTACTTTATTCGGATTATTCGGCGATAATGTATTGGATTCAGGGCGATGACGGAACTACAAGACCTGAATCGAGAGCAGGCTTCTGTGTGCCGTCATCATATGAAATGAATATTGATCTGGAAGATGATACTTCTGTTTCTCCGTTGGTGACATCAACCGTATCTGGCGATACAAAAGGACTTGCAGAATTAACAATACACTGTGAAAACAGTGCTGCATTAGCTGCGATTGTCGCCAATCCGAAAGCAATTACTTTCCTCAGACCGATGTGGTACACAGGATATGCTTCGGAAAATGAGCTTAATCCGGATGTACTTACTCCGGAAAATACGCTCGTTGTTGAAGAAATGACAGACATTTTATCAATGTCCAATCCAACCGAAAATGACTTGATGTTTTTGAACGGAAAGAAGTATTTGTTCACTTTTGATGATGAGCCTTTCGAGTGGGAATATGAAGAAGATGTTATTCTTTCGCCGTCGTTCTTTGAAATCAAACAGAGAACCGGCACGGAGGACTTTTCCAATGGAGCTGTAATTCCGGGAAGTTCGATTTATCGCTGCGGAAAATCAGTTTTCAGCCAGAACAGCTATTTTTACGCAGTTATGAAGAGAATGAACTTTTCTTTCGGCGATTCAATCGGATATGCTCCTGATGAAATTGAGGATGTTCTGAATGGGAATGTTTCCGAATACTTTGATGATACGGATATTATTAACTCTATTATCAATTACTTTGATACAAATGAAATGATGAACATTCATCTCAGGGACAACGGACTGTATCTGATTAGTGATACTTTGAAATTCAGAAAGTCCAACATTTGCCTTATCGGTCACGGTTCACAGATCAGAATGTGGAGTGATAGCACAGGTGGACTCAATGTTTTCTCAAACTCAACTTCTGCGAAAAACATTGAAAACATCGAGTTGTGTGATGTTTCAATTTACGGTAGAGCTATATACAGTGAGGGATCTGTTCTTTTTCAGGATCAAGGCATTCATTTCTATAGCTCAATAAGTGGAACTTTAGAAGAATGTATTTTCCCTCGTAATATGACAGTTTATAATGTTCATATGGATGGCTTTAGCAGCGGTGTTCACATGACTGTTACGACGACATATCAAAATATTGATATGAACTGGAGATTTATCGATTGTAATGTTTCGAGAACAATGTTCGGATATAATTATAATGGTGTAAAACAGGCTATTGTTTCCGGTGGTAGTGTTGATAATTCTCTTTCAATAGATGATATGCATCATTGTGTTTATGTCAGCACAGGTTCTTCATTTATCACTGTTGAGAACTGTGTGTTGGAAAACTCAACAGGTGCGGCTATACATCAGATGAACAGTAATAATAAAATGGAGCATAACAGATATAGTAATCTCGTGATTAACAACTGTTTTGATGGAATCGTTATCGCTAATCCGTCAATTGACGTTGAAGTAGAACATATTAGAGGAAAAGATATCGGAAACTTTCTGTTCCTTGAAAATTGTAGCGATGTGATTGTTCGAGATTATGTTGCTAAGCTATTACCTTCAGACACAATAACGGTTGGCTCAGGGGATGAAGAACATTCATATTCAAATCCTTCTCATTATAGATTGTTTGCCTTTTATTACTGTGTTGACGCACTGATTGAAAACTGTGTTTTCAGTAATGAGGATTTACCGAGTGAAGAATCAATTTGTCCCAAATTTATTGATAAAATCAATATTGATTCAAGGTTGGAGCCGTCTTCATATGAAGATGGATGGGTTGAAAATAGATGTGCTGTCACAAAAGTGACATTTAGAAATTGTTACTTCTCTCATATGGCAAATAATTACACAACTATTGGTCCTAAGTGGTCATCATTTAATATATACAGATTGTTATTTGATAATTGTGTATTCTGCGCAAACAGAGCATCTTTTAATGGAAATGCTGTATATATTTTTTCAAGTAATTCAGAGTTTGCATCTGAATATCAATTAAGGAATTGTACAGGATTTTATAATGTGCTTGCTGGAGATGTTGAAAATTTAGCGGAAAAAGGATACTTTTTTCATAGGAAAAGTGGAAAACTTTGTATAAGTGATAATTATAATATTATTACATCTTTTTCTGTGCCTTCAAACAAACGAAGTCAAAATGTAAGAACAGGCATAAAATAAAGTTCAATAAAAATTAACTTGTATTTTTGGGAGGAATTTGAGATGAAAAAGTTTTGGCTTAGAACATCGGCAGTATTTATGGCGGTGTGTATGCTGATCGGTATGAGCGTTATCGCATATGCCGGTGAGCGATTTGATGTTGTTCTGAACAGCGGAGACGTTGTTGAAGAGGAACAGTATTACACAAAAAATGATTATGATGCGAGTGACTATAAGTGCGTGAATAGCGTTATTTTTAATGCCTACGGCTCGGAACCGATCATTGTTAAAAGATATGCTTTTGCCGGTTTTGACTTCGGCGATAATGTCTGGAGCATTACATTTAACGGTACCGGTGAAATCAGGCTTGGATCAGAAGCGTTCATTCAAACTGAAATAACTGACCTTGATATTCCTTCCAATGTCGTTTTTGATGAGGGAGCTTATTATGTTTTTGCCGATAGCTGCTTAAAAACAGTTAAAATAAGTTGTGCTCTTTCTGAGGGCATTTTTTCAGAATGTGAATATCTTGAAAGTGTAACTTTTAAAGATGATTTTATTTCTGAAGAAATTCCACGCTATGCATTTGACGGTTGCAGAAAACTAAAGTCAATAACGATTCCGTCCTCGGTTAAAAAAATAGATGATTCAGCATTCTCGTATATTGGTCTTGAAAATGTTGTATTTAATGAGGGCTTAGAAAGTATCGGTGATTACGCTTTCGATGTTTCGCCTAGTTTAAGTTACATAAAGTTCCCGTCTACTTTGAAATCAATAGGAAACAGTAGTTTTCAGCTCAGTGGTTTGAAAACGGTTGTATTAAATCAAGGCTTGGAAAAAATCGGAGAATATGCTTTCGTAGATTGCTACGGCTTGAAATCCGTTGTTATACCGTCATCTGTAACAGAAATCGGAACAAAAGCATTTGGATACAATTGTATGAATAAGGTTGACGGCTTTACAATCTACGGTTACAGCGGAACGGCGGCAGAGACCTATGCCGAGGAGAACGGATTTACCTTTATTTCTCTTGACAATTCCGGCGATCTTATCAATGTCGTTTTGAACAGCGGTGATGTCGTTGAAAAGGGACAATTCAGCTCGGAACACGTTGAAGGCTCTATTGAATATCCAAAGGATCCAAACTTTAAATGTATAAACAGTGTAGTTGTAAATGCATACGGTACGGAACCTGTAATTATTAAAAAAGACGGTTTCTCCGGAAGCTATTGGGCGGATAATGTTTGGAGTGTTGCATTTAACGGTACCGGCGAAATCAGACTCGGTCAAGGTGCTTTTCGCGATACTAAAATTACAGATCTTAACATTCCCTCAAATGTTGTTTACGACGAGGGAGCAACAGACGTCTTTAATAATTGTGCCGTTAAATCGGTTGAAATTGGCGGATCTCTTTGTGAAGGTAATTTTTCTGAGTGTAAATATCTTGAAGGCGTTTACTTTTTAAATAGTAGTACTGTTGAGGAAATACCGAAGTGTGCTTTTGAGTATTGCGGAAGATTAAAAAACATTAAAGTTCCGGCTTCGGTTAAAAAAATCGGTGACAGCGCATTTGAATATTCAGGTCTAAACTCCATTGAACTCAATGAGGGATTGGAGATCATCGAAAATGATGCTTTTGGTGTGACGAATGGTTTAACTTATGTTAAATTTCCGTCAACATTAAAATCCGTAGGAAAATACAGTTTTGAACTCAGCGGATTGAAAAGAGTAGATTTGAATGACGGTCTTGAAACAATAGATGAAAAGGCTTTCTTCTTTAATGATAATTTAACTTACGTTAGAATTCCCAAAAGTGTAACATATATAGGTGAAAAAGCATTCGGTTATATTGGCGAAACATCTAAGGTTGACGGCTTCAAAATCTACGGTTACATCGGAACGGCGGCAGAGACCTATGCCAAGGAGAACGGATTTACATTTATTCCGATTGAGAATGACGACGGAACTATTGATGTTGTATTGAACAGCGGCGATGTGGTTGAAGAGGGACAGTATTATTATTTGCGTTCCGAAGAGAATGCGCCCACATATGGATTTGAATATGATCCTGATTTTAAATGTGTAAAAAATGTTACATTTAACGCAACAGGAACTGATCCGATTATTGTAAATGATTTGGGCTTTGCAGGATGTTATACTCCGAATAATGTTCAAAACATAACATTTAACGGCTCCGGCGAAATCAGAATCGGCAGCTTGGCTTTTTACTTAACTCAAATAACCGATCTTGAACTTCCTTCTAATGTTGTTTTTGATGAGGACGCTCATTCCGTATTTTCAGAAAGTAAGGTTAAAACTGCTAAAATCGGTTGTGCTCTTTGTCCATATATGTTCGAAATGTGCAATTCTCTTGAAAGTGTAACTTTTACAAATAAAATATCTGTAATTCCGGAAAATGCATTTGATTTTTGCTTATATTTGAAAGATATAACGCTTCCCTCATCGGTCAGAACAATCGAAAAAAATGCTTTTATAGATTCCGGATTGAAAAGTATCAGCTTGAATAACGGCTTGGAGCGCATCGGAGAATATGCTTTCATGGATTGCTACGGCTTGAAATCCGTTGTTATACCGTCGTCTGTAAAGGAAATCGGAACGCAGGCTTTCGGATATGACAGTTTGGAAAAGATTGACGGCTTCACAATCTACGGTTACAGCGGAACGGCGGCAGAGACCTATGCCGAGGAGAACGGATTTACATTCATTCCGCTTGAGGATAATGTTACTGATGTGACCTATACCCCGACGTGGGGCAGTGTGAACGATTACAGCTTTACCGTTTCGGGCAGAGCGGATAAGCTTCAGGTCATCGAGGCTAACGGCGGCACAAGAACTGTAACGAGAAATTCTCCCAATGTTGTTATAAAGAGCTACGATATCAACGGCAACGAGGTCGGCTCCCTTTCAAGAGAGCTTGACCATGAGGTCTGGACGGTTAATACAAGACTTACCCCCGACACCGAACTGCAGGTTCACGCAAAGTATAACAACGAGTGGGTAGACGCAACCTACAGGTTCAGCGTTTCAACCCTCTATTCCGATAAGACCTTGAAGAAAGCCGAGCTTTCGGCAACAAGCGGCGGACAGGGTGTTGTAAACTGCAATATTGTCACAGGCTCCGGAGTAAGCAAGGTCAGAGTGGAGTACGAGGACGGAATGACCTCGACCTACCATTCGGGCTATGCAACGCTTGATGCTGAAAACATGACCTACACCTACGATATCACCGTCAAAGCCTACCGCACAGGCGAAATACCTTACAAAATTTATATCAAAACTCCGAGCGGCTGGCAGTACGCAACAACCCTGACCTACACGGCGGAATAAAAATATAGGGATCGGATTTTTCTGATCCCTATCGGTAATATAATTATGGGAGGAATTTGAGATGAAAAATTTTTCAAAAATTCTTGCATGTTTGCTTTCGTTATCTATTCTTTTTTCTTTAAATGCTTTTGCGGCTGACCATGTGGATTTTGTTCTGAATGAAGAAAAATCCAGCGATGTATCACCTGTTTACGATGTAACGGTACATTCCGGAGCTGTAATTGCAGAAAGAGAATATGCTGAAAAGAAAGAGTATGAAGACGATTATTATGAAATATACTCTTTAACATTTGATGCAAGCGGAACAGAGCCAATTATCGTTAACAAGCATGGCTTTTCAGGTTATTGGGGACACATTTGCAGCCTTTCGTTCAACGGAAACGGTGATATCTATCTTGGCGAAAGTGCATTTTCCGGTCTCAGTGTCCAAAAGCTGATACTTCCTGCAAACATTAAATTTTTGGAAAATGCTAAAGGAGTATTTAATACATGCCTTAATCTTAAAAAGGTTGACATTTACTGTGACCTTGTGCCTTCAATGTTTGATGATAGTAATTATTTGGAGGAAGTAAATTTTAAAGGAAATATAACGGAAATTCCGGACAGGGCTTTTACTGCTTGCGCATTAAGAAACATTGATATTCCCGATTCAGTCAAAAAAATCGGAAAAAATGCTTTTTCAGGAAATCTTACTTTAGTAAATAGATTTAATTTGCCCGAAGGACTTGAGACGATCGGAGCATATGCGTTTTATGGTACAGATATATTATCTCCGATCATTATTCCGGCATCTGTAACCAATATCGGCGAAAAAGCATTTGGATATAGCGGTTATATTGGCAACCCGGTGAAAGAGGAAGACTTCACAATCTACGGTTACAGCGGAACGGCGGCAGAGACCTATGCCGAGGAGAACGGATTTACATTCATTCCGCTTGAGGATAATGTTACTGATGTGACCTATACCCCGACGTGGGGCAGTGTGAACGATTACAGCTTTACCGTTTCGGGCAGAGCGGATAAGCTTCAGGTCATCGAGGCTAACGGCGGCACAAGAACTGTAACGAGAAATTCTCCCAATGTTGTTATAAAGAGCTACGATATCAACGGCAACGAGGTCGGCTCCCTTTCAAGAGAGCTTGACCATGAGGTCTGGACGGTTAATACAAGACTTACCCCCGACACCGAACTGCAGGTTCACGCAAAGTATAACAACGAGTGGGTAGACGCAACCTACAGGTTCAGCGTTTCAACCCTCTATTCCGATAAGACCTTGAAGAAAGCCGAGCTTTCGGCAACAAGCGGCGGACAGGGTGTTGTAAACTGCAATATTGTCACAGGCTCCGGAGTAAGCAAGGTCAGAGTGGAGTACGAGGACGGAATGACCTCGACCTACCATTCGGGCTATGCAACGCTTGATGCTGAAAACATGACCTACACCTACGATATCACCGTCAAAGCCTACCGCACAGGCGAAATACCTTACAAAATTTATATCAAAACTCCGAGCGGCTGGCAGTACGCAACAACCCTGACCTACACAGCGGAATAAAATTAACAGAAAACACACCTGAAATTTAATTTTGGGTGTGTTTTTTTCTTGCATATCAAACTTATATATGGTAAAATAAACTGATTAAATAGTTATTTTTTATTTATTGTACTCAACGGAGGGTTTTTAAATGAGGATTGTTGTGAAAGTCGGAACTTCGACTTTGGCTCATCCGAGCGGATTGATAAACATCAGACGTGTCGAGGAGCTTTGCAAGGTCATGAGCGACTTGAAAAATGCCGGACATGATATTATTCTTGTAACTTCCGGCGCAATCGGTATGGGTGCAGGCAAGCTCCAGCTCAGCGAACGACCGCGTGACGTTGCGGCAAAGCAGGCCGCCGCCGCTGTCGGTCAATGCGAGCTGATGTATACATATGACAAGCTTTTTTCCGAATACAACCACACGGTTGCCCAGCTTCTTATGACAGGCTCGGATTTTGAAAACGAGGAAAGACATATAAATTTTAAAAATACAATGGACAAGCTCCTTGAGTTCAAGGCTCTGCCCATCATAAACGAGAACGACACCGTTGCAACCGAGGAGATAAAGGTCGGAGATAACGACACTCTTTCCGCAATGGTTGCGGTGAATGTAAATGCAGACCTGCTTATTCTGCTTTCGGATATCGACGGACTGTTTACAGCCGATCCGCATAATGATCCCGATGCGAAGCTTATTTCCGTGGTTTCGGAGATCGGTGATGATATCCTTGCTCTCGGCGGAGGCGAGGGATCGGGACTCGGTACGGGCGGAATGAGGACAAAGCTCCATGCCGCCGAGATCTGCACGGAAAACAACTGCGATATGATTATTGCCAACGGTAAGGATCCCAACGTGCTTTATACAATTGTTGAGGGAAAGGCTGTCGGCACACGTTTTATAAAAAGAGGTTAAACTATGACTACACTGGACATTCTGAAACAGGCGAAAGACGCAAAAAATGAGCTTGCCAAGCTCAGCTCTCAGGACAAGAACAACGCTTTGCTTGCCATGGCGGACGCTCTTGATGAAAACTGCGAGAGCATACTTGAGGTAAACAAAAAAGACGTTGAGGCGGCAAGGGGTAAAATTACCGATGTTATGATCGACCGCTTGAGCCTTGACGAAAGCCGGATTAAGGGCATGGCGGACGGAATAAGAGATGTTGTTAAGCTCCCCGATCCCGTTGGCAAGGTGCTTGAAAGAGTTGAGCTTGAAAACGGACTTACCGTTGAAAAAACGGCAGTACCGATGGGTGTTGTCGCGATTATTTATGAGAGCAGACCGAACGTTTCTTCCGATGCGGCGGCACTTGCCCTGAAAAGCGGAAACGTGTGCGTTCTCAGGGGCGGCAAGGAGGCTTTCCGTTCGGCTAATGCGATTGTAAACGCTCTCAGATCGGGCTTGAAAAAGCTCGGTTTCTGTGAGAACTTTATCAATATGGTTCAGGACACAAGCCGTCAAAGCTCGAATGATCTGATGACTGCGGACGGATATATTGATCTTCTTATTCCGAGAGGCGGAGCAGGTCTTATAAAGGCTTGCGTTGATAATGCGACTGTTCCCGTAATTCAGACGGGTACGGGCATCTGCCATGTCTATGTTGATGATGACGCCGATCTTGAGATGGCTTTGAATATTATAGAGAATGCCAAGACGAGCCGTCCCTCGGTATGCAATGCCGAGGAAGTCCTGCTTGTCAACAGCTCGGTTGCCGATGAATTTCTTCCGATGCTAAAAAAACGTTTGACAGACGGCAGAGAGCAAAATCCCGTTGAGCTTCGGCTTGACGAGAGGGCGGCGAAGATTATTGACGGAACGAAGGCTTCCGAAACCGATTTTGACACGGAATTTCTTGACTATATACTTGCCGTCGGTATCGTTGACAGCGTTGAGGACGCAGTCAAGCACATTGCCGAACATTCAACACACCACAGCGATGCGATAATCACAAATAATGACGCTCATGCGGCGGTTTTCTGCCGTGATGTTGACTCTGCGGCTGTGTATGTCAATGCAAGCACACGCTTTACGGACGGAGGTCAGTTCGGTCTCGGCTGTGAAATGGGTATTTCAACTCAGAAGCTCCACGCAAGAGGACCTATGGGGCTCAGGGAGCTGACGACTTATAAATATATTGTCAAGGGTAACGGACAGATCAGGTAAGGAGGAAGGAAAATGCCTAAGATTGGTTTTATCGGCTGCGGAAATATGGGCGGAGCTCTTGTGAAAGCCGCCGCTAAAGCAGGATTTTCAAAGGATATTTATATCTGCGATAATTTTGCCGAGAAAACCGAGGCTCTTTCAAAGGAGCTCGGAGTTAATGTTTCCGACAGCAAAAGCATTGCGGCTGAATGTGACTTCGTTTTCATGGGAGTTAAACCGCAGGTGATCGACAAGGCTTTTGCCGAGATCTCTGATGTTCTTGCCGAAAGAACGGATTGCGTTCTTGTCTCTATGGCGGCAGGAGTTGCGATAGAAAAGATCAAATCAATGTCAAAAGCCGAAAAAATTATCCGCATAATGCCGAATATGCCGGTTTCGGTCGGTGAGGGTGTTGTGCTGGCAAGCGGAGAAAATGTCAGCGAAAAAAATATTGATGACTTTAATGCAATAATGAAATGCGCCGGAATTGTCGATTGGACAGACGAAAAGCTGATCGACGCAGGCTGTGCGGTATCGGGCTGCGGTCCTGCGTTTGTCTATATGTTCATCGAGGCTCTTGCCGACGGAGCGGTGAGCTGCGGACTTCCGAGGGACAAGGCGATGCTTTATGCCGCCGAGACTGTACTCGGATCGGCTAAGGCCGTGCTTGAAAGCGGCAAGCATCCGGGCAAGCTCAAGGACGAGGTTTGCAGTCCCGGCGGAACAACGATTGCAGGGGTTAAGGCGCTTGAGGACGGAGCTTTCCGTTCATCTGCCATGAATGCGGTTATTGCCGCATATGAAAAAACTAAGAAAATGTAATTTCCTCAAAGAGGGAATTATTATAAAAAGTGCGGGAGGAAAAACAATATGCCTTTTTCAGATTTCGGAATTTTTCTCGGAGATATTTCTCTCTGGGAGATCAATCATTTCACAAAAGATCCGATGAAAGCACAGAAAAATGTGCTTAAAAAGATTGTCAGAAGAAATAAAAACTGTGAGCTCGGCAAGAAGCTTAACCTTGCAGATGTTCATTCGATAGAGGACTATCAGAGAATTGTTCCTCTTTCAACCTATGCCGATTATGAGCCGTATGTTGACAGAATGATTAACAACAAAGAGGACAGAATTATGTTCTCGGGCAAGAATATCAGATATTGTTCTTCGTCGGGATCGGTCGGTAAGCCGAAAATACTTCCCAAGGGTATAAGCGATCTTTGGAAGATGCAGTGTATCGGCTTTTCGGTGTCCGTTGCGGTTGCGGCGCATTGGCTCAAGAAAAATAAGGGTATTAAAATGCCGAGCCAGATGGGTCCGCTTGTGCTTGTTCTGACAGGACACAACCTTGACGACAACAAGAAGTGCAACGGTGCAGGTCAGGTTCCCTTGACCTATCTTAAACCGATAACAAAGTTTTTCTGCACTTCGCCGTATTCTCTCCTTTCTCCCGAGCATGAGGAGCTTCTCGATACCTCATATCTTCAGCTTCGTTTTGCTCTTGAGAACAGAAAGGTTACATACCTCGGCTCTATCGTTATTACATTGCTCACGACAATGTTTGACTATCTTGAGGAAAACTGGGAGATGCTCTGCGACGATATCGAAAAGGGTATAATCAACCCGAATATCAAGTGCACGCCCGAGCTTCGCAAGAAGTATTCAAAGATGTTTAAACCCAATCCGTCAAGAGCCGCCGAGCTCAGAAAAGAGTTTGAAAAGGGCTTTGACACTCCGATCGCTCCGAGAATCTGGCCTAAGCTCACCTGGGGTTACGGCATGATGGGTTCAAGTCTTCAGGTTTATGTCGACAAGCTCCGCAAGTCGGTCGGCGATCTGCCGCTTCACAATATGGGATATGCTGCGGCCGAGGGCTTCTTTGCCGCACCCGTTGAGCTGAATGTCAACGATTCCGTATTGCTTCCTCATTGCATATTCTTTGAGTTCCTCCCGATTGAGGAGGGCGAGGAGCACGCAAGAGATGACGTTAAGCCGCTCCTTATCAACGAGATTGAGGTCGGCAAGGATTATGAGCTTGTTGTTTCAAACTTCTCCGGACTTTACAGATACAAGATCGAGGATGTTGTGCATGTCACAAAGATGTATAACAACACTCCGAGAGTTGAGCTTCTTTACAGACAGAACCTCAGCATGAACGTTGCCAACGAAAAAACAACCACTCAGATGGTTGACTATGCCGCAACTCAGACCGCCGAAAAGGCAGGCGTCGGCTTCAAGGGATACAGCTTCTATCCCGATTATTCCACAAAGCCGCCCCGTTACTGCATGCTTGTTGAGCCTGAAAAACATGTTGATGAGGATACCCGTAAAAAGATGATCGAGCTTCTTGACGAGGAGCTCAAGGAAGTCAACGAAAAGTATTACAAATACAGACGTTGGGGTATGCTCAGTGAGCCTGAGATTCTTGTTCTCAAGGAAAAGACTTACTGGGATTACAGAGAGTCCCTCAGGAATAAGGGCGTTGTTCTTAATCAGATCAAGCCTGTTACGGTAATCAATTCCGAGGAGAGAAAGGACTTCTTCTTCTCCCATGTTGAGACGGAAAACTCCCTCACGCTCGATGAATACCGTAATTCAAAAGAAAAAGCCGGAGTATAACCTTTTGACTTTATTAAATACGGAAAGAAGATGTGATTATGAAGAGAGTGTTTAAGAAGACTATTTCTGTTATAATGTGCATTGTTATAGCGCTTTCAACCTACGCAGTTCTTGCGGCTGAGAGCTTTGCCGCCTCGTCGGACGGAACAGTTATACCGCTTATCTATGTTCAGGGCTACGGTATGCCTCTATATGTCAAAGATGAGGACGGAACAGAGCGGAGCGTTTTTCCGTTCACGATACCCGAGGGCTTTGTCGAAAAGACCGTTAAGGAGAATATCGGAATTTTTGCCAAAGCTGTTCTCACCCAGAGGTGGGCGGAGTTCGGCGGAGTGCTTGCCGATATTCTTGACGAGATTTACGGAGTTATAAAGCTTGATGAGCACGGAAAAAATCAGAACGGCGTCTATCTTAAATGGACGTGGGACAAAAATAAGCTCAATCCCAAAAAGACAAACGGTAAGTATCCGACTCAGAGATTCACATTCAACTATGACTGGCGGCTTGATCCGTATGAAAATGCGGATATCCTGCGCCGGTATATCGAGGATGTCAGAGAGGTTACGGGAGAGGACGAGGTCGCATTGAGCGGACGCTGTCTCGGTGCCTGTGTGACGATGGCATATATGGAAAAATACGATGCGGAGTATATCTCCGACTATATCCTATATGCGAGCGCGCTCGACGGTGCAACTCAGTGCAGTAAGGCTTTTGCAGGTGATTTCTATCTTGATCCCGACGGAGTGGAAAGATATGTTTACGATTATCAGCTTTCCGAGGACGGTGTTATAAACGAGCTTGTTCAGGCTTTTGTCACCGTATTCAACAGAACTTACGGACTGGATCTGACCTGTGCCGCAGTCAATAATGTTCTTAAAAAGGACTATACGGATCTTTTCCCTGACGCAATGATGAATTGTTACGGAACCTTCCCCGGCTACTGGAGTATGGTAAGCGACCGTGACTACACGAGGGCAAAGGAAACGGTTTTCCGCAATCAGGACATGGAAAAATATGCCGATTTTATTAAAATGATTGACGACTATCATTACAATGTTCAGGTCAAATCCAATGAGCTTCTCAAGGAATATGCCGACCGAGGCGTTAATGTTGCAAATATCACGAAATACGGCTATCAGACCGTTCCCGTTACAGATGACGCAGATATGATTTCCGATGCAATTTGTAAAGTCGACGACGCTTCAAAGGGAGCAACAACCGCATCGCTTGAAAAGTGCTTTGACGACCGGTATATGAAAAAGGCCGAATTTGACGGAACGGATAAGTATATTTCTCCCGACCGTCAGGTTGATGCTTCGACCTGCCTTTTCCCGGATAATACTTGGTTTGTAAAGAGTCTTGAACATAAAAAGTTCCCGAAGGCGGTCAACAGACTTTTTGATGAAATCATTAACAATGATGATTTTACCGTTTTCAGCAGTGAGGATTTTCCTCAGTATATGATATATGATGAGGGTGCAGATGATATAATTCCGATGGTATCGGAAAATATGAACACCGATTCAAGATATCATGTTTCGTTTTTTGAAGCTTTGAGAAAGCTTTTCAAAAATATTATTATTCTTATCCAAAGGCGTTTGGAGGCAAATCAGGAGGTATAAAATATGAACGCAAAGGTTAAGACAAGGCATGAGAGAATATTGGAAATAGTAAAGGTCGCTCTGATGGCGGCATTGATATCGGTACTCGGACCTATTGCGGTCCCGCTGCCGTTTACACCCGTACCGATTTCGCTCGGTATTCTGGCTGTTTATATTTCTTCCTATCTCTTGGGTGCAAAGACAGGAACGCTCAGCGTAATAATCTATATCCTTGTCGGACTTGCGGGACTTCCCGTTTTTTCGGGTTATGCCGGCGGAGCTGCAAAGCTTGTAGGTCCTACGGGAGGATATATTATCGGTTTCATTTTTGTCGCTCTGATCGGCGGACTGTTTGCGGATCGTTTTGAGAATAAATTTTTCATTCCCTTGCTCGGTATGGCTCTCGGAACGGCGGTCTGCTACCTGTTCGGCACGCTGTGGCTTGCATATCAGATGAGCCTGACCTTCAAGCAGGCACTTGTCGCAGGTGTAATTCCTTATGTCGGATTTGACTGTGCGAAAATGGTTATTGCCGTTTTACTCGGCAAGCAGGTAAAACCGCTGATTAGCAGGATAAATAAATAATAATCAAGGGACTGTCGCACTAAGCGAAGAACAAAAGAAATATGTATTTTTCAATTTATTCTAAATAAGAAACATCAAGGCTTGTATCGGTTCAAAAATCCAATACAAGCCTGTTTGTATATTCTGTCTGTACTCAAATATCAAAAGTTTGACTTTCCACCTCATCACCGCCTACGACGGAGCTTCCCCAAATTAGACGGTAGACTTTAGATGTTAGATTTTAGACCATATCATTTTAAATTTTGAAGAAACTTTTCGGCTCCTTAGATTGTCAATCCAAGTGCAACACTTTTTTGATGTATTCATTAGGT
>JBJEPQ010000069.1:0-23968 GCA_051881315.1 Acutalibacteraceae bacterium
CTTATTGTATCATCATTATAATCCAAATGCAATTACTGTTTTATTAAAAATCTGAAAAATAAATATAAAATATAATTGACTGTTGAAGAATAAATTAGTATAATGTTTTTACATTTTAATAATGGAGGAGAAGTGTAATGAGTAAACATTTTAAGATTCTTATTTCAGCATTGCTTGTATTCATCTTTATGTTCGGCATCGGTACAGCCGCATTCGCTCAGGACGAAAGCGACCAACCCTCAGAATCAACCCTTTCTGTCATTTCAGCCAACGTTGCAGGTCTTCCCATTCCCTCATTTTTTGATGACGAAGGCAAGGTTGTTCCCAAAACTCAGAAAATCATGGGACAGCTTCTCAACGAAAGCGGAGTTGACATTGTCTGCGTTCAGGAGGATTTTCAGTACCACACAATTCTTTCAAATCAAATGACAAATTACCCATACAAAAACTTCACCTACGGCGGAGTTCCTGTCGGCGACGGCGTAAATATTTTTTCAAAATATCCGATCTACAACGTCGAACACATCGCATGGGAGAAATTCAACGGAATACTTGACGCCGCAAACGACGGACTCACTCCGAAAGGCTTCGTAAAATGCACCGTCGATTACAACGGTATTCTCATTGATCTTTATAATGTTCATTCCGACGCTTACGGCTCCGATGCAGATCTTGCCGCAAAGCGTGCTCAGAATGAACAGCTCGGAAAATATATTGATGAAAATTCAGCCGACAGACCGGTTATCATCACGGGAGACACAAACGTTTATCTTCATTCCCAGTACAAAGCAGGTATCTATGAGATTTTCATTGCCCGTCAGGGATTCAAGGATGCATGGACGGAATTTTATAACGACGGTATTTATTATCCCAACGGCGTAACCTATCAGCAGGATCAGGAGCTGAGGGCAAAATTCGGACCTCATGAATGGGGCGTATGGGATTCGGTCGAGAGACTTCTCTACCGTGGAAATTCAAGCGTTGAATTTGAAGTCACAGGCTTCAGATATGACAATTATAACGAAAAAGCAGGTCAGCCGCTCACCGACCACAACATTATGGTCTGCGAGCTTAAAGTTACTTCAACCGACTATGTGCGTCCCGACATCAATCTTGATGTCGATATCAGACGAGCCTTGAAAAACAGGCTTGCCTACGGAGCAAAAATGGTTGTCAGATGTCTTGGACTGATCTTCGGTGATCTGCTGATAAAAGCCTTTTCGTAAAAATATTTTTTGATACAATAAAACAGGAGTTTTTTAAATGAGACCGGTAACTACCTTTATCAGGCACAATTCAATCAAAGCTCTGCTTGCCGCAGAAAAGGGAGCGAAGAAGCTCTCCGGCGGCAGGCTTTGCCCCAACTTTTTCTCCGCAGAGCCGAAATATATCGGCACCGATGTCAGAATAATCAAGGAGACTGCGGACTCAACCTTTATCGCTAAGTGCGATACAAGGGGCAGAATAGTCAACAAGCCGTTCAAAATTCTTGTCACAACGGACATGCATATGGATGCGGCGGACAATATCAACAAGCCGCTTGAAATGCTCGCACGCCACGTTGCGGCAGAAAAGCCCGACCTCATTCTTTTCACGGGCGACGTTATTCTGACGGATCATCAGCAGATTGACTGTTTCCAATTCGGTCGGTTTATGGAGAAAATGGGCATTTACTGGGCATATGTTTTCGGCAACCACGAAGCGAGAGCCGAAAAGGAATACCACAAATATTTTATGCTCAAGGCTCTTGAGAGCTTTCCGCATTGTCTTTCAAAGTTCGGCGATCCGTCGCTTTTCGGTTACGGCAATTTCTTCATCAACATTCTTTCGTCCGAAGATACGGTACAGCAGAGCATTGTAATGCTTGATTCGGGTAGAAGTCCGAATCCTCAGCATAATGCGGAGAACGGCGCACCTGAGGATTTGAAAGGCTACGACTTTTTGAAAAAAGGTCAGATCGAATGGTATAGGAACAACATTTTAAAGCTTGAAAAAGAGTACGGCAAATTCAAGTCGATAATGATGATGCACATCGCCCTGTGCGAGTATCAAGAGGTTATGTCGCTCGACGAAAACGGCAGTTATGTCCCGACAGGCAAAGCGGATATCCTCTACGGCGGAATGTACGAGTCGATCGGCTGTTCCGATTTTAACAGCGGAATGTTCAAGACGATCAAGGAGCTTGGCTCTACTCAGGCGGTTGTTGTCGGTCACGATCATGTCAACGATTTCTGCGCCGAATATGAGGGCGTTCGTCTTGTTTACGCACAATGCGACGGCTACAACACCTATGTCTGCGACACCATGCGTTCCCTGTTCGGCGACGAGAAAAACTGGCTCCAAGGAGTAACGATGGTCGATGTAGCCGAGGACGGCGAGATCGTTTTCAGACAGAGATTTAACAGAGATTATTTATAATTAAGGAGAATATATGGCACCTTACATACTTAAAAAACACTTAACCCGTAAAGCAACTTTTTTTGACAGAAACGATCCTGCTGTTCCTGCCGCACTTTTCAATGCGGTCAGCGAGGCTCCCGATCTGTCCGATTTTCCCTACCCCCTCCCCTCGGCAAAGAGCGACTACACCTGCTCTGCCAAGGGCAACAATTCGGTTGAATGGTACGGCGGAAAAACGGGCGTAACACGCTACGATCCCAACGGAAAGAGCCTTGACGATAAGATTATGTATTTCAGCGCTCACCGCTATCTGCCCGATCAGAAGGTGGACTCAATTCTTCCTGACGGTGACGGACTTTGGGTTCTCACGGGCGACAGGGTTTCTCACATCGAGATGCTTATGCTCACCGCCGAAGAAAAAGCGGAGATGCTTCTTGACGAAACGAACAAATATGTTATGCGCCGAGGAATGGTTAGTCAGCGTGACCTTGCACAAAGCAGGGATTACGAGTCTCGCTATCCTTACGCATGCTGTGATAACGACGGACTTTTCACCTCAGGCTATGCGATCGGCGAAATGTTCCGCTATGCAACGCTGAGGGACAAGCTCGGCGAGGATCATCCGAGAGTCCGGGACGCAAGGAAAAATGCGACAAAAGCCTGCGAAGCCTGCCTGCTTCTTATGTATATCCACGGCAGACCGGAGGGCTTTATCGCCCGTTCCTACCACGTTACGGGCGAGCCTGTTCCCGATGACGGAATATTCTACAAGCGTAACGGCAAGACGGCTCGCTGTGTCAAAACAACCTTCTCCGAGGAAAAAGGAAGAACAGGCGAAGAAGTCCCCTGTGATTATCCCGTTCCCGACAGACTTGCCGCTCTCTACCGTGACCTCGGCTATACTGATGACGACATCACCTACAAGGCGGACACCTCCAGCGACGAGGTAACGGGACACTTCCTACAGATGAAGATTGCCCACGATTTTCTTGCCGAGGGCGATCCCGAGCTTGACGAGATAATCAAAGATGCCTGCAAGAGGACTACTCTGCATATAATCAATCACGGCTTTGAATTCTGCGAATCCTCGGGCAAGCCGACAACCTGGGCGAAGTGGAGCAAGCGTTACTTTGAAAACGATCCGATCGGCTATGTTGACGCTCCCCTCAACTCATCGGAAATGCTTGCCTATCTGAAAATCACAATGTATATCACGGGCGAAAAAGGCATTTGGCAGGAGACCTACGACAAGCTCATTGCCGAGGGCTATGCCGATTTCGGCGCAAAGCACTATGACAGATTTTTCCAGGGCGCCATGAGAGAAAAGGTCAATCCCGAAGAGGATCTTATGTACGGCGACAATATGCTTGCACTTATGACCTACTGGATGCTCTGCACTCTTGAGGAGGACGAAGCTCTTCTCGAAAAATACCGCAACGCTTTCAGATCGTGGAGCGGTCTCATTCTCAGGGAGCACACACCCGGCTACGATTTTATGTATAAGCTCGGCATTCCCGATGCGGAAATTGATTTTGAAAAGGACGAATGGTGGTTCAATCACTTTGAATGTAACAGACTCACCGCCGCCGTCAGCTATGACCGTCACGACATACCGGTCAAGCTCGGCAGAAATTACAGCGAGAAGCGCAGGATTGAAATATCTGCTCTGCTTCCGCCCGATGAAAGAGTTATTTCCAAATATGACCGCAATCCTTTCGATATAAACGGCCGAAACGACACGGGCATTTGCATTGAGAGCTGTTATATTTACACCTATGCCTACTGGATAGGCAGATACTACGGATTTATTGACGAGGAGGGTCAGGTATGAGCAAAATCGCAGTTTTGAACGAATTCAGCATTGAAGCGATAAAAGACGCATTACAGAAGCTTGACACCTTCGATAATCTCAAGGTCAACGGTCTTTATGCAGGCCAGCTCAACGAGCTTGAAGCGATTGATCCCGTTCTTTTCGGTCAGGTGGCAGAGAAGATCAAGGCCGACAAGTGGATTCCGTTTGCAGGTGCATGGACAAAAACGAACGAGCTGTCTGAGATCGCTCTTATAAAGAGCTGTCTTTACTCCGCAAGGTATTTTCTTGACAGCTTCGGCAAAAAATACCGTGTTTTCCATGGAGTGAAGATATATAATGACCTGTTTGCGCAGATCGTTTATTCGTCGCTTTTTGATGCGGCTGTGCTTGACGGCGAAAACGATAGCAAATGGCTTCAGGGAGCTGACGGCTTCAGAACTCTTGTTATGCACGCCGACGCGGACGATGTAACCGATATGGACGATGATTTTATCAAAGAAAATGAATTCATCTCCTACGAAGAGCTTGCCGACAGCTTTTTCGAGTCACACCTTGAGCTTGAAACTGTCTTTCTCCCGTCAAAAACGGTTAAGGCTGAAAACGTAGAGAAACAGCTCGTTGATGCGGAAAAATACTCTGCCGTCAACGGCGAGGATAAGACCGCAGAGATAAAAGAGGCTTGGATCTCTCATTTCAACGGTGACGATGAAAGCGCAAAGAAAATCGCCGACGACATCACAGGAGGAAACGCTCCCGACGAAAGCGGCTTTAAACTCAGCGGCGCAATAGAGCTTGCCGAAATCAAGCTTGCCGAGGACGGAAGCGGCGACACCGTGCTCAGAGTTGCACAGACCGACGGAAAGGAAAATTCGTCATACATTATGTGCGACAGGCTCAATGCGGCTTTCCGCTTCGAGATAATGCCCTACGAAATTCAGACTTTCAGAATCGGTGCCGACGGAAGAGTTCAGGAAATATATATTTGCGAATAATTATATTATAATATCAAAAGCGACTGCAAGACGATCCTTTCCGGATTACTTGCAGTCGCTTATTATTGATGTGACGATTTTTATTTTCCGCTGTCGCCGTAGTTGGAGAGAACTCTTGCGGACGGATCGTTAACGTCGCAGCCCTCCCAGCTCTTGTTGGGCATCCAGAAATCAACGATCATCTGAGACTGATCGGGATAATACTTCTCGAATATCTCTCTGTAAAGAAGCGATTCCTTGGTGAACGGCTTTGCGTGGTCGTATTTTTCGCACTTCTCGGCAAATTCCTCGTCCGTGTAGTATTCGTTTGCATACTCCTTGAGATAGTCAACCATTGAATGACCTACCGCATCGGAGAATGCCGCTTTCTCACGGTAAAGAATGTCGTGAGGAAGATAATCCCCCTCGAATGCGTGACGGAGAAGATACTTGCCCTTGCCGTACTTGTTAAGCTTCTTTTCGGGATCGACGGACATAACGTATTTTACAAAGTCAAGATCGCCGAACGGAACACGGGCTTCAAGGCTGTTGACCGAAATACAGCGGTCGGCACGAAGAACATCGTACATATGAAGCTCACGGATTCTCTTCTGAGATTCTTTCTGGAACTCCTCAGCCGATGGGGCGAAATCCGTGTATTTATATCCGAAAAGCTCGTCGGATATTTCACCTGTCAGAAGAACACGGATATCGGTGTTCTCGTGAATCCATTTACAAAGAAGATACATACCCATTGAAGCACGGATCGTTGTGATGTCAAACGTTCCGAGAAGATGAACTACATCGTCAAGCGAATCAAGCACCTGCTGTTTTGTCATAATGACCTCGGTGTGATCGCTTCCGATATAATCGGCAACCTGCTTGGCGTATTTCAGGTCGATAGCGTCCTCGCTCATACCGATTGCAAAGGTACGGATCGGCTTGTCGCTCTTTTTCTGAGCGATGGAGCAGACAAGAGATGAATCAAGTCCGCCCGAAAGCAGAAAACCGACCTTAGCGTCTGCAACAAGTCTCTTTTCAACGCCTGCAACAAGCTTGTCATGAATCTTTGAGCAGATCGTGTCAAGGGAATCGTAGCTTACCTCGTCAACCGCCGCAATGTCGCAGTAGCAATGAAATTCTCCGTCCTTATAATAATGTCCCGGAGGGAACGGCATAACGTCCTTGCACATTCCGACAAGGTTCTTTGCCTCGCTGGCAAATACGATTGTACCCTTTGCGTCGTGACCGTAATAAAGCGGTCGGATACCGATCGGATCTCTTGCGGCGATATACTCGCCTGCTTCTGCGTCATAAATAATCATGGCGAACTCAGCGTCAAGCATTTTGAACATATCCACGCCGTATTCACGGTACATGGGGAGAATAATCTCACAGTCCGAGCCGCTCTTGAATGTATATTTCTTGCTGAGCTGTTCCTTCGTTTTTTCAAATCCGTAAAGCTCGCCGTTACATATTGCATAGCTTCCGTCTAGCTCAAAGGGCTGCATTCCGTCGGGAGTCAGTCCCATAATAGAAAGACGGTGAAAGCCGAGAAGTCCCTTGCCCGTATCAACGATACGGCTGTCGTCGGGACCTCTGGATACCGTCTTGTCAAATCCTTTTTTAAATTCTGCAAAATCGTCACAGGTGTCGCAGTAACCCATAATTGAACACATAATAAAATCCTCCGATGTTGATTTTCAGCATCTGTAAGCTTTTCTGCTTAACAATAGGGCGAGTGCTGTAACCCGCTGTGCCACCTATTTTTTGTTCTTTGGGATCTCAATCAAGATCCTGTTGCTTTAACGGTCAACCTCCGTCTCACCTACTCGTTTTCCTTTCGGATCACAGCTCGCCGAATGTTATTCTGACAGCTTCCGCTGTGCGGCTTCCACCCTTCCGCACTCTCTGGGAGTGAACCTCTGCCATACTTCTTTCGGCTCAAACGCCTTTAAAAATTTTTTGTTTTATTTTACTTAACCGACCTTTGGGGTATTTTCTTGTGCCCTCTGCGTTACGGAGGGCACAAGATACCGAGAAAGGATAAATCAATTAAGGAGTTGTTTATTTAACGCCGAAGAGGAGATCGCCGTAAGTCGGGAACGGCCAGTATTCTTCTGCCGTGATAGTCTCTGCTTCATCGCAGGCGATACGGAGAACTGACATCTTCGGTAATACATCGTCACGGATATCCTCCGAAGCCTCGGTAATATCTGTGATGGTGTTGTACTTAACGAGCGCAAGCTCAAGCTCTTTGACGGCTGCGTCCATCTCGTCCACAAGAATGGAAAGCTTCTTGAGCATTTCCTCCTCGTACTTTACGGAGATGCCTGCAACGGAATTCTTCTTTGCGCTGTAAGCGGTTGCAATGTCGGAAACATATTTCTCGACTGCCGGAATGATCTCTTTTCTTGCCATATCGACCATTGTAAGACCTTCGATGTTTACGGTCTTGCAGTAGTTTTCGAGAGTGATCTCATAACGGGACTCGATCTCAGCCTCTGAGAAAATCCTGTGAGCTGTGAGCATCTCAACATTCTTCTTGTCGAGGAGAGTCGGCAGAGCGTCGGGAGTTGTACGGAGATTGAGAAGACCTCTTTCTTCCGTTGCTTCCTTAATCCATGCGTCGTCGTAGCCGTTTCCGTTGAAGATGATTCTCTTATGATCCTTGATCGTCTTCTTAATCAGATCGTGGAGAGCGGTTTCAAAGTCTTCTACGCCCTCAAGACGGTCTGCATAAGATTTAAGGCTCTCTGCAACAGCAGCATTGAGCATAATGTTTGTGCAGGCGATGCTGTTTGCCGAACCGAGCATACGGAACTCAAACTTATTGCCTGTGAAAGCGAAGGGTGAAGTACGGTTTCTGTCCGTTGTGTCTCTGAAGAACTTGGGAAGAACGTGAACGCCGAGCTTCATAACCGTCTTTTCCGCTCCGTTGTACGGAGTGTCGCTTTCGATTGCTTCAAGAACTTCTGTAAGCTCGTCACCGAGGAAGATGGAAACAACTGCCGGAGGAGCCTCGTTTGCTCCGAGTCTGTGATCGTTACCTGCACTCGCAACGGAGAGACGAAGAAGATCCTGATAATCGTCAACCGCCTTGATAACAGCGCAGAGGAAAAGCAAAAATTGTGCATTTTCATAAGGAGTTTCACCGGGAGTGAGGAGATTTACGCCGGTGTCTGTGGCCATAGACCAGTTGTTATGCTTTCCGCTGCCGTTAACACCTGCGAACGGCTTCTCGTGAAGGAGACATACAAGGCCGTGCTTTGCGGCAACCTTCTGCATGATCTCCATTGTGATCTGGTTGTGATCGGTAGCGATGTTGGTTGTTGAATATATCGGTGCAAGCTCATGCTGAGCGGGCGCAACCTCGTTGTGCTCCGTCTTTGCAAGGATGCCGAGCTTCCAGAGTTCCTCATTAAGATCCGCCATATATGCGGCAACTCTCGGCTTGATAACGCCGAAATAGTGATCGTCAAGCTCCTGTCCCTTGGGCGGCTTTGCGCCGAAAAGGGTTCTGCCTGTAAATCTGAGATCCTTGCGCTGTTCGTACATTTCCTTGTCAACAAGGAAGTATTCCTGCTCGGGACCTACCGATGTGCGAACGCACTTTACGTCTTCGTTTCCGAAGAGCTTGAGTATTCTCATTGCCTGCTTGTTGAGAGCCTGCATGGAACGGAGAAGCGGAGTCTTTTTGTCAAGAGCCTCGCCGCCGTATGAGCAGAACGCTGTCGGAATACAGAGGGTTTTATCCTTGATAAATGCGTATGAAGTGGGATCCCATGCGGTGTAGCCTCTTGCCTCAAAGGTGGCGCGAAGTCCGCCGGACGGGAAAGAAGATGCGTCAGGCTCGCCCTTGATGAGCTCCTTGCCTGAAAATTCCATAATAACTCTGCCGTCGGGTGCGGGAGAGATAAAGCTGTCATGCTTTTCAGCCGTAATACCTGTCAAAGGCTGGAACCAATGCGTGAAGTGAGTTGCACCGTTTTCTACAGCCCAATCTTTCATTGCTTCTGCGACTGCGTTTGCAACATCGTTATTGAGGCTTCTGCCCTCGTCGATGGTTCTTTTAAGCGAACGGTAAACGCTTGTTGACAATTTTGCTTTCATCACCCTGTCGTCAAAAACAAGACATCCGAAATAATCCGGTACGGTTTTCATAACTAACACTCCTTATAAAAATAAAATAAAAACGGGGCAGAAATTTCATAGAAAAATCCATGAGACCCCGTTGCCCCGTTAATGCACCGTATTGAATTTGCAAAGATAAAAAGCGTCTAAAAACCCATCGGATCTTCAGACGCCTTTGCCTTTATGTCAGTCATTATAACGCAAATTTTCCGTTTGTCAAGCTTTTTTAACAAATTTTTTAAAAATTTTTTGTGAGATATTTCCAATAGACAATTTATTTTTGTTTTTCATTATAAATGTGAAATGTATTGTTTTCAGTCATTGACAAATGTCTTTTAATATGTTAAAATGCCGTATCAATGAGCAAAGGCGTTCATTCGGGCAGGGCATTTTGCCCCTGTCGGAATGGGCGTCTTTCGTTTTTTTGAAAGGACTGTTTTTTATGAAAAAAGAAGGAGAGATCCGCATACCGTCGGGCTGTGCCGTTTCCGCCGTCATATCAAGGGACGGAAATGTGATGACGGGTGAGAATATTATTAAAAGTATGCTCCCCATGCACGACCGTTCCAACGGACTCGGCGGCGGCTTTGCCGGATACGGAATTTATCCCGAATACCGTGATTTTTACGCTTTTCACATTTTCTTTGACAACAACGATTCAAGGGTAGACTGCGAGCGTTTTCTCAAGGAAAATTTTGAAATTGTCAAGGCGGAATCCGTACCTATCCGCAAGATCCCGGAAATAACCGATGTTCCGTACATCTGGCGTTACTTCGTTGCCCCCTTTGCCTCCGTGCTTTCACGTTTGCAGCTTGACGAAAAGACCTATGTTGCGAGAACCGTTATGGATATCAACACGAGGATAAAAGGCGCTTACGTTTTTTCAAGCGGTAAAAATATGGGCTGTTTCAAGGCTGTCGGATTTCCCGAGGATGTCGGAAGATTTTACCGACTCGAGGAATACGAGGGCTATTCCTGGACGGCTCACGGACGTTATCCGACCAACACACCCGGCTGGTGGGGCGGAGCGCATCCGTTTTCCCTGCTCGATTTTTCGGTCGTTCACAACGGCGAGATTTCATCATACGACGCTAACCGCAGATATATTGAGATGTTCGGCTACAAATGTACCCTCCAGACGGATACCGAGGTCATAACCTACATCGCCGACTATCTGCTCAGACGTCAGGAGCTTTCGCTGAAGGAGACCGCCTCCGTCATTGCCGCTCCGTTCTGGAGCACCATTGACGGAATGGACGAAAAGGAGGCCGAGGAACACGCATTTCTCAGGAAGATGTATTCGAGCCTTCTGATAACGGGACCGTTCTCCATAATTCTCGGCTTCGAGGGCGGACTTATGGCTCTCAACGACAGGCTCAAGCTGCGCTCCATGGTGACCGCAGAAAAGGACGATAAGATTTATATCGCAAGCGAGGAGGCCGCCATCAGGGCGATGGAGCCGAACGCTGAAAATATTTATTCACCCGCAGGCGGCGAGCCTGTAATTATCAAGGTAAAGGAGGGGGCTTATTGATGTTTCCGTCATATCTGACATCGGATTTTGAGGTTGTAAGAAATCCGTCACGCTGCACAAACTGCCGTATATGTGAAAAGCAGTGCGCCAACGGAGTCCACTCCTACGATTCATCGGCAAAGGTAATGATAAGCGACGAGACGAAGTGCGTTGACTGTCTCAGGTGCGTAACCTACTGCCCTACCAAGGCTTTGAAGATTGTTAAAAACGACTGCTGTTTCAGGGAGAACGAAAACTGGAAGAGCGAAACTATAAAGGAAATATATAAACAGGCTGACAGCGGCGGAGTTCTGCTCTCGTCAATGGGTAATCCCCAGCCTTTGCCCGTTTACTGGGACAGAATTCTTATCAATGCTTCACAGGTCACAAATCCCCCGATTGATCCCCTGCGTGAGCCTATGGAGACCAAGGTATTCCTCGGCAAAAAGCCGTCGGAGATCACGAGAAAAAGCGACGGAACGCTTGATACAAAGCTTCCTCCGCAGCTTGAACTGGCGATGCCGATAATGTTTTCTGCAATGAGCTACGGCTCAATCAGCTACAATGCCCACAAGGGACTTGCCAAGGCGGCGGAGCTTCTCGGAATTTGCTACAATACGGGCGAGGGCGGACTTCACGAGGACTTTTACTGCTACGGCGAAAACACGGTGGTTCAGGTCGCTTCGGGACGTTTCGGCGTTCACGAGGGTTATCTCAACGCCGGAGCGGCAATAGAAATCAAGATGGGACAGGGCGCAAAGCCCGGTATCGGCGGACATCTGCCGGGAACAAAAACCGTCGGCGATATCGCCTGCACACGAATGATCCCGGAGGGCTCGGACGCAATTTCCCCTGCTCCTCACCACGATATTTATTCGATCGAGGATCTCCGTCAGCTCGTCTTTTCGCTCAAGGAGGCGACAAACTATAAAAAACCGATCATCGTCAAGGTTGCCGCCGTTCATAACATTGCCGCCATTGCAAGCGGTATCGCACGAAGCGGTGCGGATATGATCGCAATAGACGGTTTCAGGGGCGGCACGGGAGCCGCACCGACACGAATCCGTGACAATGTAGGTATTCCGATCGAGCTTGCGCTTGCCGCAGTCGATCAGAGGCTCAGGGACGAGGGAATCAGAAACAGCGTTTCCCTGATCGTCGGAGGCAGTATCAGAAGCGCCGCCGATGCGATCAAGGCCATTGCCCTCGGAGCGGACGCCTGCTATGTTGCAACCGCCGCACTTATCGCTATGGGCTGTCACCTTTGCCGAAGCTGTCAGTCCGGCAAATGCAACTGGGGTATCGCAACTCAGGTTCCGGCTCTTGTGGACAGACTTGATCCCGAAACGGCATGCAATAATCTTGTAAATCTTATGACGGCATGGAAACACGAGATGAAAGAGATAATGGGCGGTATGGGTATCAACTCCATTGAAGCGCTCAAGGGCAACCGCCTTATGCTCAGAGGAGTAGGACTGACCGAAAAAGAGCTTGAAATTCTCGGAATATCACACGCCGGAGAATAAAAAAATTTGCTCAAATACTTTAAAATAAAACAAGAGGTGTGATATAATATGAAGATAGAAGCAAAAGGTCTTGATTTCACGGCTCTCAACGAGATGATAAAAAGCTCGGACGGCGATTGTGAAATAAACGGCTGCCTCGGTCAGAGATTCATTGCCGACGGTCTCGGAAACGGCAAGGTGGTTATCAACGGTATTCCCGGCAACGCTCTCGGCGCTTATCTCAACGGTGCCGAGATCACCGTCAGGGGCAACGCTCAGGACGCAGTCGGAGACACGATGAACGACGGAAAGATCGTCATTCACGGAAGTATCGGAGACACCGCAGGCTATGCCATGCGAGGCGGTGAGATCTATGTTGAGAACAATGCGGGCTACCGTGCCGGTATTCATATGAAAGAGTACAAGGGCAAGAAGCCGGTTATTGTGATCGGCGGCAGAACGGGCAGCTTTCTCGGCGAGTATCAGGCAGGCGGACTGATAATAGTCCTCGGAAGGAACAGTGACGGCAAACCGACCGTCGGTAACTTCCCCTGCACGGGAATGCACGGCGGAAAAATGGTTATCCGGGGCTCGGTTGAGGATATCCGTTTTCCCCAGCAGGTCACTCTCAGAGACGCAACCGCCGACGATATGGCGGAAATTATGCCTTTTTTGAAAAATTACTGTAATTATTTTGATTTTGACATCAATGAGCTGACGGAGGAGAAATTCACGGTTATAACCCCCGACAGCCGCAAACCGTATAAACAGATGTACGTTGCAAATTAAAAAGGTAGGTAACCGATATGAAGTATTCACCTGACGAAGTAATTCAATATATCGAGGAGGAGGACGTCAAGTTTATCCGACTTGCATTCACGGATATTTACGGCAAACAGAAAAATATTTCCGTTATGCAGGACGAGCTTGAAAGGGCGTTCAGATACGGTATTGCAATCGACGCTTCGGCAATCGCAGGCTTCGGATGCGATGTTCATTCCGACCTGCTTCTCCGTCCCGATCCGTCTACGATAACCGTTTTACCGTGGCGCCCGGAGCATGGCAGAGTTGTCAGAATGTTCTGCTCCATCACTCACCTTGACGGCACTCCGTTCGTCTCGGACACAAGGGCGATACTCAAAAAAGCGATCGAAGACGCAAGGAAAGAGGGCATCAGCTTCTCCTTCGGTCCCGAAATGGAATTTTATCTTTTCACCTGCGATGAGGACGGAAAACCGACAAAGGTTCCCTATGACAACGCAGGCTATATGGACATCGCCCCGGACGATAAGGGTGAGAACGTCCGCCGTGAGGTTTGCCTGACGCTTGAGAGAATGGGCATAAAACCCGAAAGCTCCCACCACGAGGAGGGACCGGGACAGAACGAGATAGATTTCCGATATTCCGAGCCTCTCACCGCCGCAGACAATGCGATCACCTTCAAGGCGGTTGTCAATACCATTGCGGCAAGGAACGGACTAAAGGCGGATTTCTCGCCGAAGCCGCTTGAGTCGATGCCGGGCAACGGAATGCACATCAACATTTCCGCCAAGGTGAAGGACGGCAGAGACGTTATGCCGCAGGTAATTTCCGGAATACTCGAACATATCTGCGAAATAACAGCTTTTCTCAACACTACGGCAGACTCCTATAAGCGTTTCGGAAGCAACAAGGCTCCGAAATATGTTTCCTGGTCGAGCGAAAACCGCTCCCAGCTTGTGCGTATTCCTGCCGCAGACGGCGAATACAAGCGTGCCGAGCTTCGTTCACCCGATCCGATGTGCAATCCCTATCTTGCCTTTGCCCTGCTCATCTGGGCAGGACTTGACGGCATAAAGAAAGGTTTGGAGCTTCCCGAAATGGCGGACATCAATCTTTTCAACGCCCCGGAGGAGGAAACCAAGAAGTTCAAGACCTTGCCGAGCGATCTTTTCAGCGCAGGCAAAGCGGCGATGGAGAGCGAATTTGTAAACGCACATCTGCCTCGTTCCATAACGGAAAACTATTGCAAATAACAGGATAACAAACTGAGAAAGGAGGGGAGCAATATGAGCATGACAGAACATATTTACAGCGTGCTGGTGGTATCCTCGGCGGAGAAATTTGTCAGACCGATGCTTGAAATGCTCCCCGAAAAGATGTTTGATCCGATTATGACGGCGACCGATGCGGCACAGGCAAGAAGAAAGCTTTTGGAAAACGATTTTGATATTGTTATCGTCAACTCACCTTTGAAAGACGAGTTCGGCACAAGGCTCGCCCTCGATATCTGTTCAAAGAGCAGTGCAGGAGTTTTGCTTTTTGTCAAGGCGGAGCATTACGCCGACATCACGGCAAAGGTTATGCCCTACGGTGTGCTGACGATATCGAAGCCGACCTCCTCGTCAATGATAGCGCAGTCCGTTCAGATGCTCTGCTCAACGAGAGAACGTCTGAGAATTATGGAAAAGAAAAACGCCTCGGTCGAGGAAAAGATCGAGGAAATAAGAATAGTAAACAGAGCAAAATGTCTTTTGATAGAACAGCTTAAAATGACCGAGTCGGAGGCGCACAGATACATCGAAAAGCAAGCGATGGACAGATGCGTCACCCGACGGGTAATAGCGGAAAACATTATTTTGACTTATAAATAAACGGAGGGAATTTTATGACAAAATATATCTTTGTAACGGGCGGCGTTGTATCCGGCCTCGGCAAAGGAATTACGGCGGCGTCACTCGGCCGTCTTCTCAAGGCGAGAGGACTGAAGGTTGCCGCTCAGAAGCTTGACCCTTACATCAATGTTGACCCCGGCACAATGAGTCCTTATCAGCACGGCGAGGTTTATGTTACTGAGGACGGTGCGGAAACCGACCTCGACCTCGGCCACTATGAAAGATTTATAGATGAAAACCTCAATAAATACTCCAACCTCACAACAGGTAAGGTTTACTGGAATGTTCTCAATAAAGAAAGACGGGGTGAATACCTTGGCTCAACGGTTCAGGTTATTCCTCATATCACCAACGAGATCAAGGAATTTGTTTACCGAGTAGGCAAAAAGACAGACGCAGACGTAGTTATCACTGAGATCGGCGGTACGATCGGCGATATCGAGAGCCAGCCTTTCCTTGAGGCGGTCAGACAGATATCGCTTGAAGTCGGCAAGGAAAACAGTCTTTTCATTCATGTTACTCTCGTCCCGTTCCTCAGAGGCTCGGACGAGCATAAATCCAAGCCCACTCAGCACTCCGTCAAGGAGCTTCAGGGAATGGGTATCCGTCCCGACATCATTGTTCTTCGCTGTGACGAGCCGCTTGAGGCTTCCATCTTCAAGAAGATTTCAATGTTCTGTAACGTAAAGCCCGACTGCGTAATCGAGAACATCACTATTCCCTATCTTTACGAAGCACCGCTCATGCTTGAAAAGGCGAATTTCTCCTCCGTTGTTTGCCGTGAGCTGAATATTGACGCTCCTGCTCCCGATCTTGCCGAGTGGACAAACCTTGTTGAGAAGATCAAGAGCAGAAAAAGCACCGTACATATCGGACTTGTCGGAAAGTACGTTCAGCTTCACGACGCTTATCTTTCGGTTGTCGAGGCTATGCGCCACGCAGGCTATACCCTCGACACTCATATTGATATTGACTGGATCGACTCTGAGCTTCTTACCAAGGAAACCTACGAGGACAGGCTCAAGGAGCTTGACGGAATAATTGTTCCCGGCGGCTTCGGCGGACGCGGAATTGAGGGAATGATACTTGCCGCAAAGTATGCGAGAGAGAACAATGTCCCCTACTTCGGAATTTGTCTCGGTATGCAGATCGCCGTCATCGAGTACGCAAGAAACGTTTGCGGCATCACAGACGCACATTCGGGAGAGTTTGACGAGATATGCAAAAATAAGGTAATCGACTTTATGCCCGGTCAGAGCGAGAATATTGACAAGGGCGGTACGCTCCGTCTCGGCGCATATCCCTGCATTATCGCCGAGGGCACGACAATGGAACGCTGCTACGGTACAAAAGAAATTTCCGAAAGACACCGTCACCGCTATGAGTTCAACAACGATTACCGTGACATTCTTACGGAAAACGGACTTGTTCTTTCCGGCAAGTCGCCCGACGGCAGACTTATTGAAACGGTTGAGCTTACCGACCGTCCGTTCTTCGTCGGCGTGCAGTATCATCCCGAGTTTAAGTCCAGACCTAACAAGGCTCATCCCCTTTTCAAGGGATTTATTGAAGCGGCTTTAAAAAAGCATGAAGAAAGATATTGATTATATAGTGCAAGTATGTTAGAATAAAAAAAAAAGGAAGCGATAAGATGGCATATCTGACCGACATTGAAATTGCACAGAGCTGCAAAATGAAACACATTAAGGATATTGCCGAAACTGCTCACGTTGACGAAAAATATATTGAGCAGTACGGCAATCACAAGGCAAAGATTGACCTTTCCTTGCTCAGCGAAACGGACAAAAAAGACGGCAAGCTCGTTCTTGTTACCGCAATTACGCCTACTCCGGCAGGCGAGGGCAAGACCACGACGACTATCGGTCTTGCAGACGGACTCAGAAGAATTGGCAAGGACGCCGTTGTAGCTCTGCGTGAACCCTCACTCGGCCCTGTTTTCGGAATTAAGGGCGGTGCGGCAGGCGGCGGATATGCTCAGGTCGTTCCGATGGAGGACATAAACCTTCACTTTACGGGCGATTTCCACGCAATCGGTGCGGCAAACAATCTTCTTGCCGCAATGCTTGACAACCACATTCAGCAGGGCAACGCCCTCGGAATTGACGTCCGCAAGATCACATGGAAACGCTGTGTGGATATGAACGACAGACAGCTTCGTTTCATAGTTGACGGTATGGGCGGAAAGGCAAACGGCGTTCCCCGTGAGGACGGATTTGACATAACTGTTGCTTCCGAAATTATGGCAGTTCTCTGCCTTTCAACCTCGATAACCGATCTTAAAGAAAGACTTTCAAGAATAATTGTCGGCTATACTTATGACGACAAGCCCGTCACCTGCGGTCAGCTCAACGCTCAGGGCGCAATGACGGCTCTTTTGAAGGACGCACTCAAGCCGAACCTTGTTCAGACTCTTGAGGGTACGCCTGCATTTGTTCACGGCGGTCCGTTTGCGAATATTGCCCACGGCTGTAACTCGGTTATGGCAACAAAGATGGCTCTGAAAATGGGCGACTATGCTGTTACGGAGGCTGGCTTCGGCGCTGATCTCGGTGCCGAGAAGTTCCTCGACATCAAGTGCCGTATGGCAGGACTTACGCCCGACGCCGTTGTTATCGTAGCAACTGTCCGTGCGCTTAAAATGCACGGCGGACTTGACAAAAAACAGCTTAACACGGAGGATCTCGAAGCTCTCGAAAGAGGTATTCCCAATCTTCTCCGTCACGTTTCCAATATCAAAAATGTTTATAAGCTTCCGTGCGTTGTCGCTGTCAACCGTTTCCCGACCGACACCGACGCAGAGATCGACTTCATCATCAAAAAGTGCAAGGAGCTTGGAGTAAACACCGTGCTTTCAACCGTATGGGCAGAGGGCGGCAAAGGCGGCGAAGCTCTTGCAACAGAGGTCGTACGTCTCTGTGAGGAGGAAAAGGGGGACTTCACATTCTCCTACGACACGGATATGAGCATCGCCGAAAAGATTGAGGCAGTCGTCAAAAAGGTCTACGGCGGCGACGGTATCAATATTATGCCGAACGCAAAGAAGCAGATCGCACAGCTTGAGGAGCTCGGCTTCGGCAAATGTCCCGTATGTATTGCAAAAACGCAGTACAGCTTCTCCGACGATCCGACAAAGCTCGGCGCACCCGAGCACTTCACCGTAACGGTCAAGAACGTTAAGATCTCCGCAGGCGCAGGCTTCGTTGTCGTGCTGACGGGCGATATCCTCACAATGCCCGGTCTGCCGAAATCACCTGCCGCAGAACGAATTGACGTTGACGAAAACGGCAAGATTACCGGACTGTTTTAATTCAAACAAAAAACTAACCGCATCGAAACACAAGCTTCGGTGCGGTTTTAATTATATAAAGTTTTTCTTCAAATATACGGTCTAACACAAAATCGGTTGAGGACAAAAGCAAGCGCAATCACCGCCGCAACAATCAGTATCACAACGATCCAACTCTTTGCGCTAAAAAGATTATTCTTCATTTAATCTTCCCTCCGATACGCTCAGTATTGTGTCGCAAACATTTTCCAAATCTTCCTTATGGTGCGTTGCAACCAGCACAACCGCACCTCGTTCCTTTTCCTCACGAATTATTTTGTAAATCAGGTCAACTCCGTCGGAATCCAATGCGTTTGTAGGCTCATCAAGCAGAATGATTTTCGGTTTTTCAAAAATCGCCTGAGCTATATTCAATCTTTGCTTCATACCAAGCGAATACTTTTTCACCTTTAATTCCGAATTGAGTCCTACTCTGTTAAGACTTTCGGTAATATCGCTGTCAGTCGCAGTCTTTTTGATATCGGCTAAAAGCTTCAGGTTGTCAAATGCGTTATACTGAGGCAGAAGCTGCATATTTTCAATTACAATTCCTATGCTCGGTGGAAAAGAAATATCACTATGTAAAACCTTGCCGTCGATAATGACCTTGCCGCCCTTATCCGGAACAATCAGACCGGATATCATACGTAAAAGCATAGTCTTACCTGAACCGTTGTGTCCCCATAAGCCATAAACTCTGCCGTATTCAAAACAATAGTTTATATTATCAAGAACTTTTTTTGAGCCTAAGGTTTTGTTCACATTAACTAACTCAATCATTCGTTTCAACTCCTAAAAAATATCTATTCTTTTGAATTTAATATTTCCGCAAAGGAATAAAATTGCAATCCATACCGTTATTATCAATACACTGATATAATATTTGTTGCCCGAAGTCAAAGCACCGTTTTCAGAGCCGAACATAAAGGACGGAAAGAGAAACAATCTGATGACCTTGCTTTTGACTATAAACGAAGAAACATACGAAGCGAGCAAATAAAAAGAATTAATTATCACCGCTTTTGTCGAATCAATGAACAGCTCAATCAGCATTTGCAAATACGCCATAGCGATCAGACCCAATCCGTAAGTAAAAACTGAACGGATAATCTGTTCCGTACCAATCGGTCGTAGCTCACCGTTGTGAACCAAATACACCGAGAACTGAATCAGAACAATCAGAACGGTTTCCGCCGCCACCTTGATGCAGAGCTTTGAAAACAGCTTATATTTCGAATAATTTCTTATCAGCAGGAGCTTTCCGTATCCGCTTGTATATTTTTTTATTGTTTCGCTGAAATAAAAACTGATAAAAATTATCGGTCCGATCGTAAGAACAATGTAAATCAGCATAGCGAACTCATAATTCTCAAGCGGATATCCGAGAGCGAAATAATAAGAAAAATATGTATCATCGGAAGAGAAAAAAATATTTTGCGCCAAAGTAACAATGGCGATTATCAATAACAAGCCTTTATTATTTTTCATTTCCCACAAAATCCTTACTTTGAATTCTGATCCACGAACAAATTGAAAAAGCAACCGCTTCGCCAAGTATACGCAGTACGGAAACAAGAACGTCTTTCCATTTTGAAACTCCTGCAACGAGGTCACCTAAGTATACAATATCGGAAATCGGCATCCAGATAAATGTCTGAGCCGATTTACTCAAAACCAGAATAATATATAAAATAATTATTGCTGTTATTGAAATACTGATTTTGGTACACATCGACAAAAACAGCATCAACACTCCGATTTTAAAGTAAAACATAAAAAGTGCCGCAAAATCCCATAAGGCATACGCCCAAACGTCAGAGAGATCAAACACTTCCCGACCGAATAAAATTCTTGCTCCTAGAGTTCCGATGAATTCATACATAAAAGAAAAGACAAATGAAAACAACAGGATAGTTTCTATCTGCTTCATCAGAAATCGTCCTCGGCTTTTTTCTCTGATGAACATCGGCAAAACTGAGTCGAACAGCAAAAAACTTTCGCAAAGCATAAACAAAATCAAAAATACAACACAAACGCAGACTGGATGATAATATGTCGAGCATAAAAATATGTCTAACTTTTCTTCCTGAGTAAACGGAAGATGTTTGTCCTGCAAGGTATTAAAGATCGGCGGCGATTCAATCGTCCAAACCAACACCATAAAAAACAGGCTTACTAACGAAGCGATTTCGATTTTTGTAAATTTGTGTTTAAACGAGATCATATTTAATCACCTTAACAACCGACACGGTGCCCATCAGAATATAAGCGGCAACGGTAATAATATATATCGGCAGAAGCGAACGCAATGAATATTCTGTAAAAGGCTGAAGTGCCATAGTTATTGACATTTTCATATTGAAAGCGATAAACCACGGCAGAAAACCGACGGGATAGACAATTTTCCTGTTGTGAAAAGCTATGAAAAGAGCCGCGCAGGAGCCGCCTACAACCCCTGCAATCAAAGAGGTTGCAATTATGTAGCAGAGATTTATAAGCTTAGGATGATAGAAAGAATAGACAAACCAAGTTCTGTCCCGGTAATATGGCAGAGCATCGTCAAAGACCGTAGCGGTTGCTCCGTCCATAGCTATGTCTGTAAAAAGCCAGTTTAAAAGAAGCATTGAAAGGAACATCAAAAAGCTGAATAAAAAGGTTTTCAGAATACTTTTTCCTATATATTTCCCTTTACCGATTTTGGTAATCAAAACATTTTTGTAGCCTGTCGTAAAGTCCTCCGCAAATTCATCGCAGAAAACAAGCATGAGCATCAGCGGCAAGAACCACAGAACGACCATTTGAAAAAATTTGCTTCCCGATCCGATTGCAAGGAATGTCATATAATCCCCTATTCTCGGAGTTCCGCCGACGGAAAAATACTGCATTCCGGAGTTCAAAAAGAAGGTGCCTATGGCGGCAAAAAAGAAAAAAGCTATTATTCCGAGCTTGAATTTGCAGTTTACTATTCTTTTAAACGAATGATTTAAATAATGCATAGCTACCTCCGGTTTTCGGCAGAAGAAATAAATCCTCTGCCGATTTTTTTGAATTATGCGGGTAAATTATTCATAATCCTGCCTATTTCTTCATCCCAATATCCGCTTATTGTAAATGAAGATGAATTATTGTTGTTATTTCGTGCACCTAACGTAACGTTTTTATCCTGAGCGTTGTCATATGCTCTGTAATAATGAGCACCGGTGCCCTGAACAACTCCATATGCATTTGAATACTGAGTTCTGGTTAAGTTTGTGCCTGCAAGGAAAAAGTAATTCATTGAACCGGCACCCTCAGCCGTATATGCAAGATTGACTTTCCACGGATTATCAGTTCTGCCGGTTTCTCTTAATCTTGATCCGCTTGCATAACTGTTTTTTTGATATGATTTAACTGTAAAGCTGAATGAAATATTTTCCTCGGCTGCAATAACAGGAACAACTGCTACTGTGATAATGCAGGTAAGTGCAAGAATGCATACAAGCAACTTCTTTATTATTGTTAGTTTCATTTTTTTACCTCCTAAAGTTTTTTTAATCATTGTTCATTTCGAGAAAACATCGGATTCATCCCCCTCACTTTATTTATAACAATATTGTTATTTACGGATAAGCAAAGGAAACAACCGTTTCCGAACCGGCGCTAAACGTAACCTTTAGTCTATAAGTACTCAAAACGTTTATCAAACGATCTTTTTCAATAGAAATTGTTGTTCCTGTTTTTGAAGTAGTCCAAGTTTCAATCGTTGTATATGTTCCGTTTTTAATCTTTTGCAGTTCCATCTTAATCGAAAGTGATTGTGTGCTATTTGATTTTAATATAGCCTTTGATGTTGAGTTAATTCCTGATATTGATATTGAACAACTTTTGCTGGATATTGTTGCGTACCGCTCCTCTATAATATCGCCGGCGTCTGTTTCTTCATATGCGGCAAAGGCAAAGGTTGAAAAGCAAAGTAAACAACACATCATTATAGATAATACCTCTTTTAATTTTTTCCTTATCATAGATAAGACCTCCTTAATTTGTTTTCATCTATATATGCAGAAAATCCCATTTTGTGACAAAAAAATTTCGGAAAAGTTTTCACTTCTCCGAAATTAACAAAAATAAATATATTGATTTGTCTATTTTACACTAATAGATTCAGCTATTTTAAGCAATTCAGCTCCTCCGATATCTCCGGAGGATAACGCATAAACATAATCGTTCTCTTTCCAAATAATGCCATACCCGTGAGTTTCTTCTCCATATACGATATAATCAATATTATCAACGGATATTATTTTTGCATCACCATATTCTGTATTAATATCATATTCTTTTACTGTCGTTTCTACGCTAATATCGAAAAAAGAATTGTCTTTTCTATATGATTTTGAGCAAATAGAGTTACTGTCATAATTGTCAACCAGTTCAAAGCCCTCGGGAATATATCCTACGGTCAATTCGCCTTTTATTTTCTTTTTGGGTGAATTGAAACTTATTGTTGAGTGATCTGCGTGCTTGATGATGCTGTATTTATACTCGGAAATTCCGAAAACCGCCCCGACAAGAAGCAGAGCGATTATCGCCGCTGTCAACAGCACTTTTACGGTTTTGCTGATTTTTTTGGCAGGCTTGAGCTTTTTGCCGTCCGCTATTTCTCTAAGCTTATCTTCTACCTGCTTTTCCGTTATAACGTACCGCTCCACATCGTCCAATCGTAACAGACCGTCACAACAGGCGAGGACAAGCTCATCGTCACTATTCTCTGTGTCTTTTTTCAGCTCATCGTCAATAAGCCGGTTTAATGTGTTTTCCAAAGAGCGTGCGGAACTGTCCATTTCGCATCACCTCCCATATATATGCAGAAATTATTGATTTGTTACAAAATTTCAGTAAAAAATTTAAAGAATAACACAAAAATCAAAAGCTTTATGTGGCTGAAAGAATTTTTGATCTTCTTTTTCAGCCTGCTCTTTCTCGCTCTGAAGTTTACTTCCGAAAGGTTCATATCTTCCAAAATCAGTGATACGGATTTCTTTTCTATGCAAAGCTTGATGAACAGTTCTTTTTCCTTGTCATTTAAAATATTGAGAATTTTTTCTTGGACTTTATCCAGTAAAAGCTCATAAACTTCTCCGTCTTCATTCAGATCGTAATCGTCAAATATCGGAATTTCAACATCATCAAGACTGACATAATTCTTTTCTACGGTATTTTTTCGAAAATAATCATGCAGCTTGTTGTTTGCGACCGTCAAAAGCCATGCACGAATATTTTTGTCCGTCAGCTCATCCTTTTTCTCAATAAACAGCAAAAAGGTTTCCTGTGTAATATCCATTGCGGTTTCAGTTTCTCTGCACCTTGCACAGCAGAATTTATAAATATCGGGATAGTATTTTCTGATTATTCTTTCGGCGGCAATCGCTTTTGACATATATTCA
Source organism: Acutalibacteraceae bacterium (assembly GCA_051881315.1). Taxonomy (GTDB): domain Bacteria; phylum Bacillota; class Clostridia; order Oscillospirales; family Acutalibacteraceae; genus CAG-488. The sequence goes on from JBJEPQ010000069.1 coordinate 23,763, forward strand.
CTTCCCTTTGCGGCTTTCCGTTTTTTCTCCTCGTCCATTATATCACAATTCATAAATAAATAATACACTTTTGATAAAAATAAATATTTTTTTCGGGAAGTTTTTCATATATTCAAGTCGTTTAATCCGAATAAAAACCCTTTCGCAAGGCTGAAGTGAACCCCAAAGTTTAGACAAAATTAAATATTAAGTTGTATGTGAATGAG
>JBJEPQ010000070.1:0-4773 GCA_051881315.1 Acutalibacteraceae bacterium
AGATTGCCGAACATAATATGCTGGTCGATCTCGGAAGAAACGACCCCGGTAAAATCAGCAGATTCGGTACGGTGCAGGTCGAGAAGCTGCATTCTGTTGTACGCTTTTCTCACGTCATGCACATCGGTTCTACCGTGCGCAGCGAGATAACAGATGAACATGATGCATTAGATGCCATTGAAGCGGTGCTTCCGGCCGGAACACTTTCGGGTGCGCCCAAACTCCGGGCTTGTCAGCTTATCGGTGAACTTGAAAATAACAAAAGAGGCATTTACGGCGGCGCTATCGGTTATATCGATTTTACGGGAAATATGGATACCTGTATTGCCATCCGTATTGCGTACAAGAAAAACGGCAAGGTGTTTGTCCGGAGCGGAGCCGGAATTGTGGCGGATTCAGTTCCTGAAAAGGAATATGAGGAATGCCTGAATAAAGCGAAAGCTTCGCTGAAAGCGCTCGAGCTTGCACAGGAGGCGGAATTATGATCCTTTTAATTGATAACTACGACAGCTTTTCTTATAACCTTTTTCAGCTCATCGGCGAGATAGAGCCGGATATCAAGGTTATCCGTAACGATGAAATGACAGTGGAGGAAATCCGAAACCTGAAGCCTGATCGCATCATTCTTTCTCCGGGACCGGGAAGACCGGAGAATGCGGGCGTTATCATCGAAGCTGTCCGGTCGCTTGGCAAAGATATCCCCATTCTCGGTGTTTGTCTCGGGCATCAGGCGATATGTTTGGCGTTCGGAGCAACTGTTACATATGCCAAGCAGCTTATGCACGGTAAACAGTCGGATGTAAAGTTTGACACAGCTTGTCCGCTGTTCAGCCATTGTCCCGAAATTGCTCCGGTAGCACGTTACCATTCCCTTGCGGCGGATGCCGGCACAATTCCCGATGAATTGAAAATAACCGCCCTTACGTCAGACGGCGAAGTAATGGCGGTTCAACATAAAACGTACCCCATTTACGGTGTACAGTTCCATCCCGAATCGATTATGACGCCTGACGGAAAACAGATGCTCAGAAATTTTATAAAGGAGATATAAACCATGATCAAAGAAGCCATTGAAAAAATCGTAAACAAAGAAGACCTTACTTATGATGAGGCATATACCGTTATGAATGAAATCATGAGCGGGGAAACAACACCCACGCAAAATGCTGCTTTTCTTGCCGCTCTTTCAACTAAGAGTGCCAGAGCCGAGACTACAGATGAAATTGCCGGATGTGCGGCGGCTATGAGAGCGCATGCAACCAAAGTCGAAACAGGAATGGAGCTGCTTGAAATTGTCGGTACCGGCGGCGACAATGCACACAGTTTCAATATTTCCACTACCTCTGCCATTGTTGCAGCGGCAGGCGGAATAAAAGTCGCAAAGCATGGCAACAGAGCGGCCTCCTCCCAATGCGGAACAGCGGATTGTCTTGAAGCTCTGGGTGTAAACATTTATCAAAGCCCCGCAAGATGCGTTGAAATGCTGGAAGAAGCCGGAATGTGCTTCTTCTTTGCCCAGAAATACCACACTTCTATGAAGTATGTCGGAGCCATTCGCAAGGAGTTGGGCTTCAGAACCGTGTTCAACATTCTCGGACCGCTTACGAACCCCGGAACACCGTCCATGCAGCTTCTCGGTGTGTATGATGAATATCTTGTTGGACCGCTGGCACAGGTTCTGATTAACCTCGGAGTGAAACGTGGAATGGTTGTTTACGGTCAGGACAAACTGGATGAAATATCCATGAGCGCACCGACTACGGTTTGTGAAATTCGTGACGGATGGTTTAAAACTTCCGTTATCACACCCGAAGACTTCGGCTTTGCACGTTGTGAGAAAGCCGATCTTGTAGGCGGTACTCCCGAAGAAAACGCAAAAATTACGCTGGATATCTTAAAAGGCGCAAAAGGGCATAAGAGAAATGCCGTTCTGATGAATGCAGGTGCGGCTCTCTATATCGGCGGAAAGGCTGACAGCATGAAAGACGGTATTGCACTTGCTGCCGAAATTATTGATTCCGGCAAAGCACTTAAAACGCTTAATAAACTCATCGAAGTCAGCAACCGTCCGGAGGAAGAAGCATGACGATATTGGACCAACTTGCCGATTTTGCAAGAGAGCGTACCGAAAAAGCGAAAAAGAAAATACCGCCCGAGGAAATCAAGCGGCAGGCGCTGGCGCTTCCTAAGGGGAATTTTGCTTTTGAAAACGCTTTAAAAAAGCCGGATATTTCGTTTATCTGTGAGTGTAAAAAGGCTTCTCCCTCGAAAGGTTTGATTGCTCCCGCTTTTCCGTATTTAGAAATTGCAGAAGAATACGAAGCGGCAGGAGCGGACTGTATTTCCGTTCTGACAGAGCCGAAATGGTTTTTGGGTAATGATGCGTATTTGAAAGAGATTGCAAACACGGTTTCCGTTCCCTGTCTGCGCAAGGATTTTACGGTGGACGAATATATGATCTATGAGGCGAAGGTGCTTGGAGCATCGGCAGTACTGCTGATTTGTTCCATACTGCGTGAGGAACAAATCAAAGAATATATTAGCATTTGCGATAAACTGGGAATGTCCGCTTTGGTGGAAGCGCACGATGAAAGTGAAGTACAAGCGGCACGCAATGCAGGCGCACGCATCATCGGCGTCAATAACAGAAACCTCAAAGATTTTTCCGTCAATACCGATAACAGTCGCAGGCTTCGAGAGCTGATTCCCCGGAGTGTGCTGTTTGTTTCCGAAAGCGGTGTGAGCAGTGCCGAGGATGTAGCAAAGCTCCGTGAGATCGGGGCGGATGCTGTCTTGATCGGTGAAGCCCTGATGAAAGCACCTGACAAAAAAGCCAAGCTTGGTGAACTGCGGGGTGCGTTATGACCGGGATAAAGCTTTGCGGACTTTCCCGCTGTTGCGATATAGAGGCGGCAAACGAGCTGAAGCCCGAATATGTCGGATTTGTGTTTGCACAAAAAAGCAAACGGTATGTTACAATAGAAAAAGCGAGAGAACTGAAACGGATTCTTTCCCCGGACATTCAGACCGTCGGCGTATTTGTAAAGGAAAAGCCCGAATATGTTGCCGAGCTGCTGAATAAGGGCGTTATTGATATTGCTCAGCTTCACGGCGGAGAAGACGAGAACTATATCAAGAAACTGCGTCAACTGACCGATAAGCCAATCATCAAGGCTTTTCGTATCACTTCAGCATCTGATGTTTTTGAGGCTGAACGGTGCTGTGCAGATTATATCCTGCTCGATTCCGGAGCCGGAACAGGAACTGTTTTTGACTGGAAGCTGATAAAAAATGTCAAAAGACCGTATTTTCTCGCCGGGGGACTTTCACCAGAAAATGCGGAAGATGCAGTGAAAAAATTAACCCCTTACGCTGTTGATGTCAGCTCAGGCATTGAAACCGGCGGCGTAAAAGACAAATACAAAATGGCGGCATTTATTGCCGCTGTAAGGAAGGAAGACAGACAATGACGAACCCGAACGGACGTTTTGGCATTCACGGCGGACAGTATATTCCCGAAACACTGATGAATGCCGTGATTGAATTGGAAGAAGCGTATAATCACTATAAAAACGATCCCGATTTCAATCGAGAGCTTACAGAACTGTTCAACGAATATGCAGGCAGACCGTCAAGGCTGTACTATGCTGAGAAAATGACGAAAGATCTCGGCGGCGCAAAGATTTACCTCAAGCGCGAAGACCTTAACCACACCGGTGCGCATAAGATAAATAATGTGCTCGGTCAGGCTTTGCTTGCAAAAAAAATGGGAAAAAAGCGTCTGATCGCCGAAACGGGAGCCGGTCAGCACGGTGTGGCAACCGCAACGGCGGCCGCACTCATGGGAATGGAATGTGTTGTATTCATGGGAAAAGAAGACACAATTCGTCAGGCTCTCAATGTTTACCGCATGAGACTTCTGGGTGCAGAAGTGATCCCTGTTACGTCCGGAACAGCAACGCTGAAAGATGCCGTATCAGAAGCTATGCGTGAGTGGACATCCCGTATCAGTGATACGCATTACTGTCTCGGCTCGGTTATGGGACCGCATCCGTTTCCGACCATTGTCCGTGATTTTCAGTCCGTTATCTCCAAGGAGATCAAGCAGCAGATTCTTGAAAAAGAGGGCAGACTGCCTGATGCGGTTATTGCTTGTGTTGGCGGCGGATCCAATGCGATCGGTAGCTTTTACCACTTTATTGACGACAAAGACGTGCGCTTGATCGGCTGTGAGGCTGCCGGCAGAGGCATTGATACCTTTGAAACGGCAGCGACCGTCAACACCGGCAAAGTAGGAATTTTTCACGGTATGAAATCTTATTTCTGTCAGGATGAGTACGGTCAGATTGCGCCGGTTTATTCAATCTCCGCAGGACTTGATTATCCGGGGGTAGGGCCCGAGCATGCTTATCTGCACGACATCGGCAGAGCAGAATATGTCCCCGTAACGGATGAAGAGGCTGTCAACGCTTTTGAATATCTGGCAAAGACCGAAGGCATTATCCCGGCTATTGAATCCTCTCATGCCGTGGCTCACGCATTAAAGCTTGCAACGACAATGGACAAAGATAAAATCATCGTTATTACCGTCTCCGGGAGAGGCGATAAAGATTGTGCCGCTATTGCCCGGTACAGAGGGGAGGATATCCATGAGTAAGATTCAAAAAGCATTTGAAAACGGTAAGGCATTCATCGCTTTCATCACTTGCGGGGATCCGGATCTGGAAACTACTGCCGCTGCTGTCCGCGCCGCCGCAGAAAACGGTGCAGACC
>JBJEPQ010000071.1:0-68999 GCA_051881315.1 Acutalibacteraceae bacterium
CGTATGCAGTATCTTCAACGCTCAGAGTGATGATTCCGTTCTCGTCGCTCTTGACAGTTCCCTTAGTAGAGTTAGTTGCAATATCATTGAGTGTAATACTGTAATCTTTGTAAGCCTCACCTGTGCTGATTCTGACGGCATTGCCCGAAGTGCGGAAAACATTGTTTTCAAGCGTTGAGTTTTCATCTGTTAAAATCTCAAAGCTGTTTGCAGAAAGGCTTACGCTGTCAATTCCGCTTCCGCCGTCCTCAAGGATTGTATATACTCCGTCAACCGAGGAGGTTTTTAGCTGAGCCGCAACAGCGTCAATATTTCCTACGTAAATCACCTTATCAACCGTATTGCCCCACCTGTCAACAAGGTGAACATAGACATATGACTGATTTGCGGGATAGTAATTGATATTCCATCCGTTTGAGCTCGGCCATGCAAGATAGCCCAAGCCGCTTCCGCCTGCATTTGCACCCTTGAAAGCAACCGACTTCATCGAATTGTAATTTGACTCATTTTGGAGAAGTGTTTTAATCGTATTGACATCAACAGTTCCGAGCCGGCAGTCTGCAAAGCTGTTTGCCGCTCCTGAAACATAGCTGAACGTATAGGTAAACGATCCTCTGTCAGACTGGCCGTAAACATCATCGTTTACGGTATACATCGCCTCATTCGGCTTCGGGAACTCCCAGTTTCTCGCTCCTCCCGAAGTTTTCATAATATGGAACTGTTTGAGCCACTTATCGTTCTGAACCTGATCTCCGCTGACGTCAAAGGTATCACCCGGATGATAGTCAATTACAATAGTAATGTTCTGCTCGGATTTTGTAGCAACCTTTTCAGCGGTCTTTCCCGAGGAAAGCGATGCTGTGTTTGCGTAATTTCCGCCCATTGTCGAATCGGTGGCATTATAGCTGTCGTCCGTTGAGGTGACAACATATTTTGCCGCACCGTTTGTTCCCGAGGTGAAGCTCGGATTAAGCTCAACGACGGACTGCTGACTGTAATAATCAATTCCCGTAAAGCTTTGACCGTTTACATTTCCGGTGTATGTGTTTCCGAGACCTGCGGAGAAATAAGCGTTGTAAACGCTGTTGGAAATTGATCTTGTAGATACGCTGTAATCAACCTTAACATTACTGTCTGCCGTACCGCCGAGAACGGATGTTTCAATTCCTGTCGAATCCATCTTTGAGCGTGTCGGATAGCAGATCCTGCCTGAGCTGTCGCTGTCCTCAACGGTCAGATAAACCGTCGGATTGATTTTGTTGGTGTAGCAATAGTATGTTATTCCGTCAAAGGCTGTATTGACATAGTTCACCGCCGTTATGTCTTCGTTTGCATTAAGCTCGTTTTTGATTTTTTCTGCATTTTCATAGACCTTATAGGACGGTGCGGTCGATACGTTTTTCTTATCAAGATAGTTCTGTGCAATCTTCTTAACAGCCTCGTTGATAACGCTCTGCTGAGTTACCGAAGTAACCGCTTTTGCAAGGTTCATCTGCTGCAGGATTGAGTCCGATGAAGTGCTGAGCGTTTCGGAAGTGTAATGATTAAGATTAAGATCGCTGAGCTTGTGTATTCCTGCCGAAATCGGTCCGCTTACACCTGACAAATACTCGATTTCAAACTCCTCGATATAGTTTTTAACCGGTGCGTCGTATTTGTAATCTCCTGCAATGTATCTGTCAAGTGCCTTTCTTGCATCAACAAGTGAGGAAGCGTTTGCTATCGTTTTGCTTGCGTTGAAATTACTGTAAGCGGTTTCATATGCTTCGCAGAGTGCGGAATATGTATCGTCCTCAACGTAAACATATTTCTTTTCGGTTTTTAAAATCGGCTCATAGGATAGGTCGTTGTCAGTAACCGTAATTCCCGTTACTACCTCAACCTCTTCAACTCTCTGATTAGCTGTCGCCGTTTCTACCCATACTGCATAGAACGTAGAGTCTGAGGTAAAGTTCAAGGTCTGATTGATCGTGTAAGTCGGTTTTTCTGCCGTTGATGAAGTTGCCCAGCCGACAAATGTGTAGCCGTCTCTTACCGCCGTTTTAAGTGCGAGATTTCCTCCTGTCCACTTAGCGTAAAGTGTTGCGGAGGAGTTGTTCTCCGTCAGTCCGCACGGATTTGTTACCGACTGACCGTCAGAGTACGAATATGCTCCGCTTCCGTTCGCCGAGCTGTTCCAGCCGTTGAAGCTCCACTTTGCAATATCCGTTACAACGCTTGAACCGTTAATTGTTCCGCCGTTACCGTTAAAGGTGATTGTGTACTGCCTTACAAATGAGTTTGCGGTAAGGTTCTGCGCCTGATCGTAGATAAAGGTCTGATCCGACATACTTCCGCTTGTCGAATTGTTTCCGTTGAACTTGATTATCAATGTATTTGCAGTCCACTTTGCCTTTATTGTAGCTGTACCTGCTGAGCATACAAAGGTCGAATTTGCCGTTGTCGAAGATGTGAGAGTTCCGACTCCTGCGGTCTTCTCCCATCCGCCGAACGTGTAGCCTGTCTTCTTGGGCACGGTCATGGTAAGGGTTGAGCCGTAAACCATTGTGATATTCGTAGAAGCCGTAATCGTCCGTGAGCTTGCCTGAGCTCCTGCCGCACTGTACCAGCCCGAAAGCGTAGTTCCGGTTGTTGCCCCGTCGGGATTAACAGTAATTGTGTAAGACTGTACCTTGAACTTGGCATAATAATTCAGACCGTTTATACCCATTGAATCACTTGTTATTGTTGCATTTGTGCTGACAAGTGTAGTCAGTCCTGAATTTGAGTACCAGCCGACGAACGCATAACCCTCGCTCGGTGTTGCGGTAAGATTTACAGTCGATCTGTACGGAATATCGCTGTATGCCGAGGTTGCCGCCGTACCCGATCCGATCTTAACGGTACCGCCTCTGCCAGATTCAAACGCCGCCGAGCTGTAAATATCGCCGTATGCGTAAGCGTTTATTCTGTAATTGTTCTTTGTCCACTGTGCCGTGAGCGTTACTCCGCCCGCTCCCACTCTGTAAGAAGAAGCGGAAGTGTTGCCGTTGTTCGTCAGAGAAGCGTAGTTAGGCGTTGCGCTTGCAGTCCAGCCTGCGAACGTATAACCCTGTCTTGTCGGGATAGGCAAAGTAAAGCTTGTTCCGTAGGCAACGCTGATCGTTGCGATATTGCCCGAAACCGTCTGCTGTGCAGAGGTTGCAGAGGTCAGGGCGATTGCACCTGTCGATGCCGTGTTGCTCGCCTTATTGTAATTGAACGAGCCGATCGTTGCGTTGTCAAGGGCGTCTGCATTGAGGTTGATAATGATCTGATAATCGTTGAGCGCCCACTGTGCGAAGAGAGGTACATCTCTTGCAGGCATTGCAGTCGAAGTTGTGAACTGTGTGCCGTAGCCGTTGCCGTTCGAGGTGTTCGAGCTTTGGAACCAGCCCTTGAACGTGTAGCCCTGTCGGCTTATCGTAGCGAGCGGACTCTGAGTTGCCTTGAATGTAACTGTATCCGAAGTCTTGTCAAGGCTCAGATTGACGCCGTCAGATGCCTTGTAATTCATCGGATCGGTGAGATCACGGACGCAAATATTCTTGAAGGTCGCCGTTACTCCCGAAGTTCCGATACCGAATCTCAGCTTTGCATAAGGTCTGCCTGAAGGTATTGTGTAAGTAAACGAGGTTGAGCTTGAACCTGTGGCGGTGATATTACTGCTCGAATTTACCCAAGATGTGCTGTCTGTGGAAGTGTATGTAAATATGTGGCAGTTAAGCTGTACCTGCGAGCTTACGGTGTAATCGTATGAAATCTCGTAAGTATGACCGGGAACAAGTGTCATATATCCCGTACTTGCAGGAGTACCGTTTTGACCTGTCTGAGTGTAATCGTCATCGCCGCTTGCGGTAAAGGTTATTGAATTTTCCTTTTCGTTAACGGTAATTGCAGATCCTCTGCTCGACGTCGGATAGGTTGAGTTGACAAAATCAAAATTGTCAAAATCAAATTCATTGTCATAAGTCAGCTTATACTGATTGATCGTCCAATGAGCGTAGAGCGTTGTATTCTCATACGGAGTTGCAGAGCCGACCTGTATCTGATTTCCACCTGTTGCCGAAGTAAACCAGCCGTCAAAGGTATATCCCTCTCTGTACGGAGTGGGCAGGGATTCATAGGTTCTGCCGTACTGAAGATAATCGGAGAAAATATCGCTGTCTGTTCTTGTGCTGACTTCTTCTATACGCGGCTTGAATGTGAAGTTATCAAATATCAGGTAGTCATAGCTTGAATTTGAATTGTACCACATCCATATTTTATAGCTTGCTATCGAAGCCGCCTGCTCATCGGTAAAGGTGACCGTTTTACTGCCCGATCCGCGGAAATCATAATTCAATCTCGGTGAAATGTTAGAGCCGTTTTCCTGTAAGAAATCAATAACCATACATCCGCCCGATACAGAGCCCGAAAGCATCTCCGAGCTTATTGTATAGGTTTTGCCTGCCTCAACCGTTATCGGCATAATTGCTATTGTATAATTTTCTGCAACCGTTCCGTTAATTTTCAGCGTTCCGTTTCCGACCTGAGAAATAATCATATTGCAGGGCTTTTCGGTTATAACAGTCTCGCCCGAATCGTTAACCGAGCTGATGCTTGCAGTTGTGTCAACATTAAGATCGGCGTCAAGGTCAGGCGTTAAAAGGTTAGCCACCAAGCCGTCGTGATTTTCATTATAATATGTATAGTAGGAATTATAAATCCATTGAGCCGTAAACGTTACATCTTCTGCAAATTCCCAGTTAATCGTATCACCTGCACGGTAGATAAGTCCGTCCGCACTGCATTTCCAACCGTCAAAGGTACAGCCCGGTCTTGTCGGATCTGCAGGAGTAGTTCCGTTAAGGTATGCAACGGTGTATTTTGACTGGAACAAAACCGTGTTTGATGATGATTCCGCCGTACCGTTATATGTTCCCAAATTAGGATCATATGTGACGGTATAGGTATTCGGAATATAGTAGAATGTCCAGTCGACATTTGTTGTGTTTGCATTCTTAATATAATAATAATTATTATATGTGCTGTCCTGAGGAACGCCGCTTGTTTTGGTCGTTGGACCGTAGGTTACCGAATAATTACTCTTTGTAAATCCGGTAATTTCATTATAGTAACCGTAAACCTTATCGCCGTATGAATAGTTCTTGGATTCGGTTTGCGTTCCGATAATTGTACTGCCCGTATTTCCGTTATAGTCGGCACCGTAGTCAGGATGTCTCTTATGTACGGCTGTTGTTGTACCCGATTTACGGACAAGATTATCTTCGTTTACCGATCCTGTGGTTGTTGTTACGGAAGGCTCACCGAGATTTATTGCCATTGTAAGGATAGAATTCTGATAAATATCATATCCCGTCGCATACCAGCTCTGCTGTTTCGACGCAGAAACTGCATTCTGAACAGCCGATCTGAGCGAGGATTTATTTACAACAGTCACAGCTACGGGGACAATGTTCGCATTGTTCGCATTTGAAGTTCTGTCATTTGATTTCTTTCTTGTTCCGAAACGTGCCGCACCGATAATTCTGACTGTGGTAGATGAGGTGACCTCCTTGTTCCACGTTGAATTATATACAAGACGGGGGCGGCAGTATTCTCTTGAAACCGTACCGTCCGTAGCTTCCTGAGATGTGTCGGAAACAATATATGTTCCTCGGTTGGCTACACCGTCACGGTTATAAAGATTCCAGTCCGTTGAGCCGTAGCCTGACGGTGAATCAAAGCTTGTGGAGCTTATGTCCGAAAAATAATAACCGAAACGTCTTCTGTTTACCGAGGCACTACCCTCGTTTACATAAGATATTATGAAACCGATTTTAAAATTCGGAACATATTGAAGATTGCTGAAACGGGTTGAATCAAGAGTAAGCGTTCCTGTCGGTGCAACCGCCTGTGCGCCCTGATCCGCATCACCTGTACCGCCGGTTCTGTTTTCAAATCGGCTTGTACCCGATGATCCCGTTGTATAGGTTGTGCCGTCCTGGCTGTTACCGCCGGAGTTGTTTGTATTTGTCGGAACAGGAATAACACCCTTTATAGGGTTAAATGAGCTTTGATTTATTCCCCTGTTACCGTCTGTATTGCTTCCAGTAACACCGACTATCCATGCAATAGACTGAAGATCGGATTCAACACCTCTGTCGTTATAAGCTCGTGTTGAAGCCGTAACAGCCTGATCGTAAGGAGCATAGCAAACCGTATAAGCATAGGTGTAATATGTTATTCCGTCAACAACATACTGAGCGGTCCATTTAAGAAAACGGTATCCTGCCGCCGTAACTGCGGAATTCATCTTGCCTGCCGTACATTGAACGTTTACAGGGAAAGACGAAGAAGTAATACCCGTACTGCTCGCAGTTGAGCCTGTAAAGCTCTGACCGCCGTAGGTGATAGACGAAAGATAAGCTGTGCTTGTTCCTGTCCATGTTGTTGCGGAGGTGTATGAGGATTGAACAGTTATTTTTACACTTGAGGGCGTACAGTTCTTACCTGCAAAATAAATTCTCGCTCCGCTTTGAGCTGTTGAAAGGCTGATATTCTTGGCAGGTACGCCGTTTGTCTCAACTCCGTAAAAATACTGGAAGGTCTGATTGTCCGAAGGATTGAGGTAAATTGTTTCGGGAACATAGAAGTACACCTGTGGAAGAACTTCGCTGTTCTCTCCGCCTGTAAAATTATTATTTATAACATTATCACAAGCTGTCTTTGCCGAATTAAGCGAATTATATGCAGAAGTAACCTCACTTGCTGTTGCATAGGGCTTTCCGAGGATTGTTCCTGCTGTATCAAGAGCCGACGCAAGTGTGTTGTATGCCGAAGTCCATGAGCTTTGAGCCGAGGAAGACCAGCCGTTGCGGCTTGCGGTTGCAGACTGCCAGCCGTTTTCAATAACTTCCCTGTAAAGATTACGCAGTGAGCCCTTGTTTGTCAAATACACATTGAGTCCGAAATCCATGTAAAAATGGACGGTACTGGAATTTGAGCGCTGGAACATATAATTTCCTCTCATTGTGTAGGCCTTATTTTCGGGAGCGCCGTAAAGAGCTTCGGAAGATGTCATACCGTAACCCTTGCCGTCACCGTTTCTGTAATCAATATTTGACATTACGGTAATCGTTCCGTCCGAAGACTGGAAGGTTTGAAGACTTCCCTTCTCGCCCGAGCTGGCATAAAAGTGACAAATAAAACCTCCCCTGAGATTGGGTATCTGATTATAGTTAGTGACTCGGCTTGAATCGACATACAGGTTGCCCCAGCTTGTTGTGGAGCTTCCTATGTACTTATCCTTACTGCCGTCACGCTGTCTGTTTCTGAAATATACGCCGCCGTTACCGCTGACTATAAACTTAGAATTGCCGACGGTAGTTTCACCGTAGATTATATTATTGTCTATAATGACCGCATTGTCTTCTGCTTTTTTAAACTCAGCGGTGGTGCTCCAGTTCGGAATAAGCGGAGAAAGACCGAAAGCACCTTTATCGGTGTCGGTTGTGTACTGATCGTAATAGTTGCTGACGCCTCTTTCATCATTGTTATATGTAGAGGTATTTCCTACATAATGAACACCGGTTATAAACGTAAAAGCCGCAAGCTTTGGCTCGTTGCCTATACTTGTTATGTAAACATATGAAGCGGCAGCACCAGCCAGAAGATCAAGGTCAGGATAGTACATATATGTATAAGCATAAGCATAGTAAGTCACACCATTAACCACATATGTGCAGGTGACCTTAACCCTGCCGTCGGAAACCGAAGTTTTTCCGCCGGTCACGGTCTGTTTATAAATCTGGCTTGTTGATGTATTGGTTGTTGCCGTGACTGTCGAATTTTCCCAGGAAATTGAAATTGATGAACACGCCGCAGAACACGAGAAATAAACCGTACCGGTCGTCTGTGTTGCGCTTCTGCGGAGCGTGCCGTTTTCGTCACAGTCAATAAAATATTGGAAGCTGTATTTTTGCGTTCCGCTTCCGACGATCGGATTCAGATAGATCGCCTCCGGAACATAGAATTTAACGGTTGGCTCAACTGTATTGACCAACTTCTGAACATCGACCACAGCTTTTGATTCGGGAAAAAGAATACTCGGATCAAAAATAAAAAAGGTCGTTACAAGCAGTACAAAAGTCAGTAAAAAGCTAACCGCCTTTCTGCCCATTCTTTTTGCCATTTTTATTACCTCCGTTAAAATAATATTATATTTGCAAATAAATTATTGATAAAAGTTATGGAAAGTTGCACAATTATTTTCCAAAGTTTATTGCACTATTATATTATTATTTTAATATTATCATTGTTTTATTGTATTTTCAAGTTTATTTGCAATTATTTCGCCATATTTTTATATTTTTGTATATTTTGACAACACAAATATGGGATAGTATTGAATAAATTTTATTAAATTCGGATAAAATGCGACAAATTCATAATTTTGTTTAAGAAAAAAAATAACCGCTCTCTCATTTCTGAGAAAGCGGTGTACGCAAGACAATATTATTCGATGTTATCTGTATCGGGATTTTCCTTTACTTCGTCCGCAACAGGAAGAGTTTCGGGTTCCTCGCTATTGACAACAAGAGTGCCCTCCATCAGACGGTTAAAGTTATCACCGTCAATCTTTTCATACTTGATAAGATACTGAGCAAGCTCATGTAGCTTATCCATATGATCGGTGAGAATCTTCTCGGTGCGGTCATAACCGTTGTGGATGATCGAGCTGATCTCCTCGTCAATTTCCTGAGCAAAGGCTTCAGAATAATCCTTGGCATGACCGTAATCTCTGCCGAGGAAGACCTCTCCGTCGCTCGAGGAATAAGAAACAGGACCAATTCTGTCGCTCATACCGTACTCGGTAACCATACTCTTTGCAAGCTTTGTTGCACGTTCGATATCATTTGAAGCGCCCGTGGAAATATCACCGAGCACAAGCTTTTCGGCAACACGTCCGCCGAGAAGAACGACGATGTCATCAAGCATACCGTTCTTGGTTTTGTACGACTTATCCTCAGTCGGAACGGACATTGTATATCCGCCTGCCGAGCCTCTCGGAATGATAGAAACCTGACGGACGGGATCCTGACTTTCAAGATAATAGGTCGAGATCGCATGACCTGCTTCGTGATATGCGGTGAGCTTCTTTTCCTTGTCGCTCATCTTGTGCGACTTCTTCTCCGTACCGACTATGACCTTAACGGTAGCCTCCTCGATTTCAGCCATTGTTATAGCCTTCTTGTTTCTTCTTGCGGCAAGCAAAGCGGCCTCGTTAAGAAGATTTTCAAGATCGGCGCCGACAAAGCCGACCGTAGAGTTTGCAATGATCTTGAGGTCAACATCGGGAGCAAGCGGCTTATTCTTGGAATGAACTCTGAGGATAGCCTCTCTGCCCTTGGTGTCGGGATATCCGACTCTGACCTGTCTGTCAAAACGTCCCGGTCTGAGAAGCGCCGGATCAAGGATATCGGGACGGTTGGTTGCGGCAATGACGATAACGCCCTGATTTTTTTCAAATCCGTCCATCTCAACAAGGAGCTGGTTGAGAGTCTGCTCTCTTTCATCGTGGCCGCCGCCCATACCTGCGCCTCTGTGACGGCCTACTGCGTCGATCTCATCAATAAAGATAACGGACGGAGACTCTTTCTTCGCCTGGTCAAAAAGATCTCTGACTCTCGAAGCACCGACGCCGACATACATCTCAACAAAATCCGAACCGGAAATCGAGAAGAACGGAACGTCTGCCTCACCTGCGACGGCACGGGCAAGAAGTGTTTTGCCTGTACCCGGAGGGCCGACAAGAAGCACGCCCTTGGGTATTCTTGCGCCCAGTGTGCTGAACTTTTCGGGACATTTGAGGAAATCAACCATTTCGCTGAGCTCTTCCTTTTCCTCGTCCGCACCTGCGACCTGTTCAAAGGTGGTTTTCTCCTTCTGATCCTTGGACTTTTTGGCGTTGATCTTGCCAAAGCTGAGCGTTTTGTTCATATCGCCGCCCATTGCGTTCATTCTTCTCATCATCACCACAAGAAGGACAATAAGCAACACGCCCATTATTACTGTCGGCAGGAGGTTGATAAGCCATGAAGTTGACGAGCCTGAGATAAACTCGTACTTTATCATCTCATCCTCGGACTTTGCGTTCTTGTTATGCTCCCTGACCGTTTCGTTAACATCGTCAACAAAAACGGAAACATTCGGCACCTTGTACTGCCACTTTGTATCGTCGCCCTTGAGCTTATATTTCAGAGTGCCGCTCGTAAGATTAAGCGAAAACTCCGATATCTGATCCTTGTCAAAATACTGAACTATCTGATAATACTTTGCTTCACTTGAACGGTTGGTGGACTGCTGAGAAGCAATGGCAATACCTATAACCATCATAAGAGGGATCAGAATATAAGGCAGTATTGCAAAAACCTTATTCTTCTTAGGACGGTTGTTGTTTTGATTAGGACTGTTGTTCAAATATTTCACTCCTTGTCAGTTGAATAAATCTCAGGTTTTAATACTCCGATGTACGGAAGATTTCTGTATTTTTCCGCAAAATCAAGACCGTAGCCGACAACAAACTCGTCGGGTACAAAGGCTCCGAAATAATCGGCCTTTATATCGGCCTCACGTCTTTCCGGCTTGTCGAGGAGAGTGCATATCCTGATGCTTGCCGGATTTCTTGTTTTAAGCACCTGAGTAATATAATTAAGTGTTTTTCCGCTGTCGAGGATATCCTCTACGAGCAAAAGATCCTTGCCTTCAAGATTGATGTCAAGATCCTTGATGATCTTAACCGTGCCCGATGTCTTGGTTCCGCTGCCGTAGCTGGAAACGCACATAAAATCAATTTCACACGGGACGGTGATCTCACGCATAAGGTCAGCCATGAAAATAACCGAGCCTTTTAAAATGCTGACAAGGGTGAGGTTTTTGCCCTCATAATCCCTGCTTATCTGCGCCCCGAGCTTTTTTACTATATCGTGAAGCTGTTCCTTACTGAAATAGACTTCCTTAATATCGTTTTCAATCATTTTACCCGTCCTCTCCGATAAATAAAATTTTTTCGGTATTCTCTTTTATTTTGCATCTGTCGGCACATCCCAAGCCCTGAACCCAGCAGACGCCGAGCTCATCCGCAAGAACGGGAATGTTGTTCCTGTTTTCAAGATGCTTTTCGTTGAACAGTTTTTTTAACGTTTTGGTGCAGGAGCTTCCTGCAACTCTTATTTTATCTCCCGGACGTCTGTTCCTGATTATCAGACTTCCGCAGAAACTGTCATAGTCTAACACTTTATTGTGAACAAACTGTTTCGGAGGTAATTTATTTTTATTAAGAATTTTTGCTTTAATCGTTCCAACGGGAGTTTCGGCGGAAAATAATGTGAAATCAAATTCCCAATCGGAGATGTTTTCCGTTTTAGGATTGATTTTCAAAACACCGTTACTCACTTCAACAACCGTGTTTCCGATTATTTCCGTTTTGCCGCCGCCGAGAATATCGGCAACCTGCAAGATATGAATACTTTCGGGAACAAGCCCCGTTTCGGATATTATTATCTCCGCTATAACACGCTTAACAACGGCGGAATGTTGACGGGAAATTAAGTATGCGTCATATCCGTTCTCAATTTTTGCTTTTTCGGTTATTTGCTTGGAAAAATCTGAAATAAAATCATTCTCTTCCTCGGCGTTTGAAATCAGTCTGAAGAATGATTTTTCAACCGAGGGATTGAGCTTTTTCAGTTCGGGAATAACGTTCAATCTGATGCGGTTTCTTGAATAAATATCCTTAAAATTCGTTTCATCGGTAATGTATTCAATCGAATTATCGGAGCAGTATTTTTCAATTTCGTCTCTTGTGCAGTCGATCAGAGGTCTGACAATATTATCCCTTTGAGCAGGGATTGAGCATAAGCCCTTCACCGAAGCTCCCCTTGTGATGTTGAAAATCAGGGTTTCACAGCGATCGCTCAGGGTATGAGCTGTAGCGATAATAACATCGTCCGCAACGGAATTGAAAAAATCATAACGGAGCTTACGCCCGTATTCCTCAACTCCGAGACGCTCACGCACCGCCCCGGCAGGCACGTCAGCCGAAAGAACGTGAACCTCCACACCGAGCTTTTCACATTCCTTGATAACAAACATCTCGTCTCTGTCCGCAGTCTCCCCTCTTATTCCGTGGTTGACGTGACAGGCGATAATATTCATTTGATATTCTTCTCTAAGCTCCAGAAGCACATGCAACAGAGCCATGGAATCGGCGCCTCCGGAAACTCCGACAGCAACCGTTCTGCCTGTCAAAGGCATATTGTAACGTCTTATTGTATTTTTGACCTTACATATCATTTCTGATCCTCTCCGCAGATATAAACAGAGTGTGGTCGGCGTCCCAAATCATTTCAACGGTATCGGTCGGACCGTGACGGTTCTTTGCAACGATGATCTCCGCCTTGTTTGCAAGCTGCTGAGCATTTTCGTCCTCGTTGTTGTCATCGTCCGGATTGCTGTAATAATCGGGGCGGTAAAGCATCAGGACTATATCGGCGTCCTGCTCAATAGAGCCCGACTCACGCAGATCGGAAAGCTGAGGACGGTGAGAACCTCCCCTGCCCTCTGTTCCTCTGGAAAGCTGAGCGCAGACGATAACGGGAATTGCAAGATCCTTAGCCATAAGCTTCAGCTCTCTTGTAATTTCGCTGACCGCCTGAACACGGTTTTCAACCCTGCCTGCCGGACGGATAAGTCCGAGGTAGTCAATTATAACACATTCAACATCTCTCAGCCGTCTGATCCTTGCCTTCATTTCAGGAACGGTGATCGAGCTTGTATCGTCAAAATAAAGCTCAACGCCCGAAAGCGCATTTGTCGCAATTCCGAGTCTCTGCCAGTCGTCGCCGTCAAGCTCGCCTGTTCTCATCTTTGCGGAATTTACTCTTGCCTCGGTCGCAAGAACTCTCATTGCAAGCTGTTCTTTAGTCATTTCGAGCGAAAACATCAAAGTTTTCCTCTTACCGATAACGGCAACATTCCTTGCAAGGTTGAGCGCAAAGCTCGTTTTACCCATTGCAGGACGTGCGCCGATCAGAATAAGATCGGACTTGTGCAAGCCGGTAAGCACCTTATCAAGATCGGAATAGCCCGTCGGATAACCCTTGTAAAGATCTTTTTCGGGTGAAGTGAGATGCTGGAGCGTTGTATAAACCTCTCCGACAATGATGTCTCCGATCTTTGACGGAGCATTTGTCTTTTTGCCCTGTCGGATATTATATATCTTCTGTTCCGCAGTTTCAAGCAGCTCCTCCGCCGCCTGATCCTGGGTTGAAGCGTCCTCGATTATCTCTTTTGAAGCGTTTATCAGGGAACGTATGTAAAACTTCTCTTTGACAATCTTAGCGTAAGACTCGACGTTCGCAGTTGACGGAACGCACTGAGCAAGCTGAAAAAGATAATTCTTTCCTGCCGCAGAGTCATACACCTTGTCCCTGACAAGGCTGTCAAGCACTATCAGCGGATCTATCTTTCCTCCCGATGCGTCAATAGTCGCAATAGCGGTATAGATTGCACGGTGCTGCGGCAGATAAAAATCGTCCGCACTCAGATAGACCTGAACCTGCGGCATACAGCTCGGATCCATCAGAATCGAGCCGAGCACCGCCTGCTCCGCCTCAAGGCTGAAAACAGATTCACTTGAATAATTTGTATTATCCATAGCTTTATCTCCGGTTTATTATGCTTCGGAAACCGCAACCTTAAATTCGGCGGTAACTCCCTGGTAAAGCTTTACCGTAGCGGGATAAGTTCCGAAAGCCTTGATATCGTTTACTGTGATCTTTCTTCTGTCAATGTCGATGCCGAACTGATTTTTCATTTCGGCGGCAATTTCCTTAGATGTGACGGAGCCGAAAAGACGTCCGCCCTGACCTGCCTTGGCAGTGACCTTGATTATCTTGCCTTCTATCTTTGCGGCGGCATCCTTTGCCTCCTGAGTTTCTACCGCAATTTTATGCTTCTTTGAGTTTTCACGGTTCTGAAGCTCCGTCATTGCCTGAGAATTTGCCTCTGCGGCAAGCTTTCTCGGGAAAAGGAAATTACGTGCGTATCCGTCGGACGTGTTGACAAGCTCTCCCTTTTTTCCGAGACCTTTGACGTCCTGATTGAGAATTACTTTCATTTTTTATACCTCGCTTTTGTTTATTGACTCATTGTAGCGGTCAAGGCTTCGCATAACCTGCTCCGTGACCTCTGCAAATGTAGAATTTTTAACCTGCACGGCAGCCATTGTCTGATGTCCGCCGCCGTTCATATACTCCATAATAACCTGTACGTTCACCGCACCGAAGGAACGGGCGGAAACACATATACAGTCGCCGAGCTTGAAGATGACGAAAGAAGCGTCAACTCCGCTTACGCAAAGCAGCTCGTCGGCGGCCTGTGCGCTGATAAGTCTGATGTTCGGCGTTTCGTCATCGGCAACGGCAATGGCACAGTTTTTATATTTCTTGGCTGAATCAACGATCTTGTTTCTTTCACGGTAGCTGTCCATATCGTTTGCAGAAAGCTTCTTCACCCTGATCGGATCTGCGCCGAAATCCTTGAGCTTCGCCGCCGCTTCAAAGGTGCCCACACCGACTCTGAGAATAAAGTTCTTGGTGTCGAGCATAATTCCCGAAAGCAGAGCGTCGGCAACAAAGCTGCCGGTCTCGTCAACGGCGGGAATGTATTCTATCAGCTCCGTCACAAGCTCAGCGGTCGAGGACGCACTCGGATCATGGAAGAATATGACCGCATCGTCGATATAATCAACTGCTTTTCTGTGGTGATCTATTACGACCGTCATTTTCGACATCGAAAGAAGATCGGGACTTTCAACAAAGGTCTTGATGTGAGTATCCACCACAATCAGCAGATTTTTTTTATTCTTAGCAAAATCGAGCTTTGCAGTTTCGGTCGAAACAACAACATCGGGAAATTCGCTGTCTGCTCTTTCAAGCAGAGAGCCTGCCATTGACTTCTCCCTATCGGTAACAAGAAAGGCGTTTTTGCCGAGCTTTTTGGCGATACAGACAATTCCGAAAGCCGAGCCTATTGCGTCAAAATCGGGAAATCTGTGTCCCATTACATAGACGTTTTCACAGCCCTGAATAAGCTCTGCAAGAGCCGATGCAACAACTCTTGACTTGACCTTACTGCCCGTTTCGACGCTCTTTGAAACTCCGCCGAAGAAGTCGTATTTATCCTTATTCCTGACAACAACCTGATCTCCGCCTCTGCCGAGAGCCATATCAAGCGAAAGCTTGGCGTTCTTTTCACACTCGGAAATGTTTGCGCCCGTTCCGACTCCGACGGAAAGAGTAACACCGACATACTTGCCGTCATAGGTATATTCTCTGATCTCATCAAGAATGTCGAACTTCCTCGTTATCATATCGTCAATATTCTGCTTTTCGGCAAAGACATAGAAGCTGTTGTCGCTGACCTTAGTGATAAGGCAGTCATACTTTCCGAGCCACGTTTCGATCCTCTTTTCAACGCCGTTTCTGATTGCGGCGCAGTCGCTCTCCCTGTGATCCTGCTGAATTTCCGACATATTGTCAATCGTCATAATTGCAAGAGCCGGTCGTGAGCGGAAATAGTCGTTTGCAATTTTTCTGTACTTCGTAATATCAACAAGGTACATAACGATCATATCATTTTCACCGACCTTGACACGGTGAGAAAAAACATTGAAGCTCTTGTTGTCACAGTCAATTACAACTCCGCTAACCGAAGCGTCAAGGAGAGTGTCAATACCGACATTCTCGAAAACGGAGCTTAACTCGCTGTAACCCGAGGAATGAGGGCCGATCGCTTCCTCAAAGCGGTCGTTAAACCATTCTATCTTACCGTCCGGCGAACAGATGATGATAGGAAGCGGATAATTGTCGGAAATGTTTTTTACATATTCCTCAAGATCCGAGGATATATGGGTAATCAATTTCTGCTTTCTTGCGCTCATCAGGTCGTAGTACAACACAAGGTAGACGCCAACACCGATCAACGCAATCAGCTCAACTACGGCAAGCCAGACAGGGCCGATTATAAATGTCAGCACGGTGAACAGCAAAGCCGCCGCCGAAGCCGCAGAAATAACCGGAAAACTGCGGATTAAAGATATGATCTTGTCTTTCATAAATGACCAATCCTTTCTGCCGACTGCGGACGAAGATAAATCTGAACGCAGTCTTTCAAATCATCGGAGAGCTTATACCTCCATAATAATCGAAAGAATCATCGGACTTCTCTTGGTTCTGTCATACATGAGGTGCGAAACCTCATCTCTGACCTTGGATTTTATCGTGTTCCAGTCACGGATGTTGTTGTAAACACAGTTTTCAATCGCATAGCGTGCAATCTCTCTTGCCTCGTCGATAAGCTCCTCGGACTCCCTGACATAGACAAAACCTCTTGTCATTATATCTGGGCCTGCAAGAATTTCACCTGTGTAAGAATCCATTGTTGCAACAACGATTATAAGTCCGTCCTCGGCAAGACGTTTTCTGTCCCTGAGAACAACGTTGCCTACATCGCCCACTCCAGAGCCGTCAACAAATATCTGTCCGGCGGGAATGTTTTCAAGAGGTTTAATTCCGTTTTCGGAAACATCAAGGCAGACTCCGTTGTCCGCGATAAAGATGTTGCTTTTCGGAATACCCATGCTTTCGGCAAGCTGAGCGTGTTTTCTGATATGCTTCTGCTCACCGTGAACGGGAATAAAATACTTAGGCTTGATAATGCCCATCATCAGCTTCAGCTCTTCCTGACAGGCGTGACCTGAAACATGAACTCCGTAGCTCTTTTCATAAATGACATCTGCTCCGAGCTTCATCAGCTCGTTAATAACGTTGCCGACAGTCTTTTCATTGCCCGGAATGGGATTTGCCGAGATAATAATGCAGTCATTCGGGCCGATAGAAACCTTTTTGTGACCTGAAAAAGCCATTCTCGAAAGAGCGGACATAGGCTCGCCCTGACTGCCCGTGGTGATAATGACCATCTTGTCATCGGGATATTTGTTTATCATATCAATGCTTACCAGCTCGCCCTCATCAACATTGAGGTAGCCGAGCCTTGAACCGATCTCAACAACATTTTCAAGGCTTCTGCCCGAAAGCGCGACCTTTCTGCCGAGAGCCTGAGCCTGATCTATAATCTGCTGAACACGGTGAACGTTGGAAGCAAAGGTGGCAATAATTATTCTTCTCTTTCCTGCCTGTTCAAAAAGAGTCCTGAGCGATGCACCGACGGCACGTTCACTCTCCGTGTAACCCTTTCTTTCGGCATTTGTCGAATCGGAGAGCATACAAAGAACGCCCTCTCTGCCAAGCTCTGCAAAGCGGTTAATGTCAATCATACCGCCGTCGATCGGAGTGCTGTCGATCTTGAAATCGCCCATCTGCACAATAACTCCTGCCTCGCATTTAATGGCAAAGGCAAGGGAATCGGGAATTGAATGGTTGACGTGAATGGCTTCGATGTCAAATTTTCCGAGCTTAATTGTGTCGCCCGGCTTGATAACATTGAGCTTGGCTCCGCTGAGCAGCTTATGCTCCTCTAACTTGCCCTCGACAAGTCCCATCGTAAGCCTTGTGCCGTAAACGGGAATGTTAATCTTCTGTAAAAGATAGGCAAGTCCGCCGATGTGATCCTCATGTCCGTGGGTTATGATAATACCCCTGATCTTATCCCTGTTTTCCTCAAGATAGGTGAAATCGGGAATGACAAGATCGACACCGAGCATATCCGCCTCGGGGAAAGCAAGACCGCAGTCTACGATTACAATATCATTTTCAAATTCATATACCGTGATATTCTTGCCGATCTCGTTCAAGCCGCCGAGAAATCCGATCTTAACGGATTTGACGTTTTTCTTTCTGTTCTTTTTCGAGTTAGACGAGCTTCTTTTCTTCTGGTTGGTCTTTTTCTGAGCCGTTCTTTTTCTTTCGGCGTCCTGAGCGCCTCTTGCGTTCGATTTTTTCGGTAAAGCCTTTTCATTCTTGGACGTCGTGTTCTTTTGATTTTTTGCAGTTTTTGACTGTTTTACACTGCGCTTTGTCTGCTTATTCTTAGCCGCAGACTTCTGAACCTTGTCGGTTTTTTCATTGTTCGGCATTAAACTAACTTACTCCTATTCTTAAAATTTTATATGTAAACCGTAATAAAGACAATACAAAATGGGCGACAATTACATAATTACCCAATCTAACTTATTTATGATACTATTTTTTCAGTCAAAAGTCAATGATAAAAATACTATCGGTCAGGATAATTATTGGAAGCAATAATTATTTGTAAACAACTTTCGGCGTGCAATCCGCAGTTGTTTTTTTGTAACACATATGTTAGAATACAAATATGAGGTGAAATGATGAAACAGGTTGAAATTTTTACGGACGGAGCCTGCTCCGGAAATCCCGGTCCCGGAGGCTGGGGTGCAATTCTCAGATATAAAGAAACGGAAAAAGAGATCAGCGGCGGTGAAAAAAACACGACGAATAACCGTATGGAGCTTACGGGAGTTATCGAAGCATTAAAGCTTCTCAAAGAGCCTTGCGAGGTTATTCTGACGACAGATTCCAAATATGTTGCCGACGGGCTTTCAAAGGGCTGGGCAAAAGGCTGGAAAGCAAGGGGTTGGAAAAAAAGCGACAACAAGCCTGCTCTTAATCCCGACCTTTGGGACGAGCTTCTGACGCTTTACGACAAGCATAAAGTCACGATAAACTGGGTTAAAGGACACGCCGCCCACCCCGAAAACGAACGCTGTGACGCTCTTGCGGTCAGCGAATGGAAAAAATTTGTATAATGCTAAATCAACAAGGACGGAAGCCGAAAAATCGACTTTCGTCCTTTGCTGTTATATCGAAGCCTCAAACGCCGCTCTGATTGTTCTTGCGGGAATGATCTCAATAATATCTTTAATTTTCGCATTCAGATTTTTATAGTTGTGATAAGGAACGATACATCTTTTAAATCCGAGCCTTGCCGACTCCTTGATACGCTGTTCACAGCTTGAAACGGAACGTATCTCTCCGCCGAGACCTACCTCACCGAATGCGATAACATCATCACGGATCGGTGCATCCTTCAAGCTTGAGATCAGCGCAAGCGCAACCGAAAGATCGGACGCAGGCTCATCGAGCCTCAAGCCGCCGACAACGTTGATATAAATATCGCAGTTGCTCATAAAATATCCTGCACGTTTTTCAAGCACGGCGGCAAGCATTGCAAGCCTGTTGTAATCAAAACCGTTTGCCATTCTTCTCGGATTGCCGTAACCCGACGTGCTTACAAGTGCCTGTACCTCGGCAAGAATAGGTCTTGAACCCTCCATCAGACAGGCAACACAGGAGCCCGATGTGTTCTTAGGTCTGCCTGAAATCATCATTTCGGAGGGATTTTCCACCTCGGAAAGTCCGTTATCCTTCATCTCAAAAACGCCAATCTCATTGGTTGAGCCGTACCTGTTCTTAACCGCCCTGAGTATGCGATAGCACAGATGTCTTTCACCCTCGAAGTAAAGCACGGCGTCAACGATATGCTCAAGCACCTTAGGTCCTGCAATATTGCCGTCCTTGTTGACGTGACCGACAACTATCGTAGGTATATTCAGACTCTTTGAGGTCTGCATAAGGCAGTTTGTGCACTCTCTGACCTGTGCGACGCTTCCGAGCGAGGAATTAAGCTCGGGCAAATTCATCGTCTGGATAGAGTCGATTATAACGAGATCGGGTTTTGCCGCTCTCATATGTTCGCTGACGATCGGCACGTCGGTTTCGCATAAAACGAAAAGATTTTCGGTGTTTACTCCGAGCCTGTCCGCCCTGAGCTTGATCTGATGCGCCGACTCCTCGCCCGAAACATAGAGTATCTTCAAGGTCTGACCGAGGTACTGGCAGATCTGCAAAAGCAAGGTAGATTTACCTATTCCGGGATCACCGCTGAGAAGGACAAGAGATCCTTTGACTATTCCTCCACCGAGGACACGGTCAAGCTCCTCAAGTCCTGTTTTGTGCCTGACCTCTCCGTCACAGGTTATATCGTTTATCATCTGAACATTGGCAGAGAAACCGCCCGCTGAATTTTTTGCGGCGGTTTTCGATTTTTCCGGGGCTTTGAAAACCTCGTCCATGGTATTCCATTCTCCGCATCCGGGACAGCAGCCAAACCACTTGGCGCTCTCATGTCCGCAGGAGGAACAAACGTATAAAGTTTTGGCTTTCGGTGCCATTTAATCACCCATTCATCAAGTATTTTAAAAGTCCGTCTGCGATCAGCATCGCAAGCTTCATTCTGTAGTTTTCATCATTCAAATTTTTGACGTCGTTGCTGTTTGAAACAAATCCGCACTCCACCAAAACGGCAGGCAGTTCGGCATGATAAAGCAGGTAAATTCCCGATCCCGACTTTTTGACGATTCTGCTGTTATTGGGCTGTAAAACAGTTGTCACCGAGCTCTGAATCGCTTCGGCAAGGAGCTTGCTTTTTTCGTTGTTGCCCGAATAAAAGACCTGTGTTCCGTGCTGAGCAGGATCGGAAAATTTATTCTGGTGGACGCTGATAAAAACAGCGTCGGGATACTTCTGCATAATTGCAAAACGGTTGTGAATATCCGAAACCTTTCTTTTTCTCAGAGAGTCAAGTCCGTCGTCACAAACCATTATATCACGGGTTCTTATCATAATTACATCAAATCCGTAGAATTTCAAAATCTTTTCAAGTTTCAAAGCAATGTCCAGATTGATATTCTTTTCAACAGTTCCGTCAATACCGACTGCGCCGCCGTCCTCGCCGCCGTGACCTGCATCAATAATAACGGTTTGCTGAAAGACAGGCTTTGCCATAGCAACATCGGCGGAAGAATTAGCCATGAATGTTAAGTAAAGCATTACGGATAATATAATAAGGAACGCTGTAATAACAGCAATTATCTGATAACGTTTCATCTTCACACAATCACCCCATACATAAAAAATATGCAGACGGTGAAAAGACTATGAAAAAAACGGTAAATGTACTGCTCGGAATTTTGACCGGAGTAGTAAACATACTGATCGGCTCATGCGGAGGAATAGTGGCTGTGGAGGCTCTGAAGCTCAGAGGAACGGATCAGACAAAATCCCATGCTACGGCAATAGCCGTAATTCTGCCGCTGACCGTGATAAGCGCCGCAGGATATCTTCTGAAAGGACAGGTCAAACTGAGCGACAGCTATGTCTATCTTATCCCCGGGCTTGTCGGCTCAATAATCGGAGCTTGGCTTCTGCCGAAGATTCCGAAAAAGGTTTTGAGCAAGGTTTTTTCAATTTTTATAATCTATGCAGGAATCAGGATGCTGATGAAATGATACTTGACATTATCGCAGGAATTGTATCGGGGATACTCGGAGCAATGGGCTTCGGCGGCGGAGGTATATTGATCCTTTACCTCACGCTGTATAAGGATATGCCGCAGGTCGTATCTCAGGGAATAAATCTGCTGTTTTTCATTCCTTCGGCCGCCCTTGCTGTTATAATGCACGTCAAAAACAAGCTGATTGACAAAAAAGCGGCGTTGGCTTATATAGCATACGGTCTGATCGGCGTTGCTCTCGGTTATCTTCTGCTGAACAGACTTGACGACAAAACTTTAAGGACGATCTTCGCAGTTATGCTGATCGCCGTAGGAGCAAAGGAGCTTTTGTTTACAAAAAAGAAGGATTGATTATTCCTCAAGCTTAAAAGCCCTGTCCAAAAGCATTTTCAGCAAAGCTCCGATGTAAAAGCCGATCACATTCAAAAGAACATCGTCCACGTCGGGATGTCCCATTCCGAAATAATACTGCGATATTTCGATTGCAGAGCTTAAAAAAATCGGCAGTAACGCAAGGATTATCTTTCGTTTTCCTCTTTTTAAGCTATGGAACAAAAGATAGCCGAGCGGAACGAAGATTGCAATGTTTCCGAAAAACAAAATCATTAGCTCATAATCGAAATATCCCGAAAGAAACGTCCATTTAAAGGCTTCAAACAGACTGAGGTTTGGCTCTACCCTTTCTCCTCCCGGAATACGGCATATGAAGAAGCAATAAACAAGAACAACAATATAAAATGCGGTGAAAGCAACCGATGAAACTGAATAAAACTTCTTGTACTGTTCAGTCAGGAAACGGTCTTTTTTGAAAAACACCTTAAAACGCTGATAAGCAATAACGACAATCATTACAATAAATATCATTCCGATGCTGTCGTAATAAAACATATATTCCCAAGCCGAGCTAAAGATCATAAAAGTGTTTTTTAAGATCATCTGACCGATCACGGCGCACAGCACCCAGAATGTCGCAGAAATGCAAATTGAATGTGAAAGGACAGTCATTCGTATCTTTAATAAATCGGCAATAACGGTAAAAATCAGCGAAATAAAAAATGTTAAAGCGATCTGAAAAGCAAGCTTACCCGTAAACTGCATACCGATATATGCGGAGAAGATCATAAACGCCGCTCCGTAGAGTTCAGATAATATAAGCTTTATGCTTTCGGAGGTTTTACTTTGCATTTTTGTTTCTCCTGTAATCAAGATAATCCTGCAAAATAATGACAGCCGCAACTGCGTCAACTACGTTTTTTCTTTTTTTCCCTCTGACGTTGTTGTCCGATAAATACATATGAGCTGAAACGGTGGTCAGTCTCTCGTCCCAAAGTGCGGTTTCAACTCCCGTTTCGGCAGTTATTTTTTCGGCAAAGGTCTCGCATTTCTGCGCGCTCTCTCCTGCCGTCGAATCCATATTCTTGGGATAGCCGACAACAATCAGCTCAGGTTTGTGAACTTTTACAAGCTCCGAAATTCTTTCGAGCACCTTTGGCTCGTAGCTCTGTTTGATAACCTCAACAGGGTGAGCCAAACTTTCAAGGCGGTCGCATATTGCTATGCCCGTCCTCGCATCACCGTAATCGACAGACATAATAACCATGCAACCGCCTCCGTATTATTTTCTTATTTTAATCATCCGTGTCTGTGTCAGTATCCGTATCGTTATCCGGCTGAGCAGGTGCGGAAGTAGCAGGAGCTTCTGCTTTTGTGGGTTTTTCGTCTCTGTCATTATCATCATCATCGGACGAGGAATAATAATGACCTGTGCAGTAGTCGGGAACGTTGTCCTTCTTATACCAGCCGGTAGCCGTTGAATAACAGCTTGAGGAAGCCAGCTTACCTGTATCGGTACAATAGGTCTTTTCAACTGCGCCGTCAAGATCCTCAAATTCCTTGTCGGGAAGATCCTCGTGTATTGCATCAAATACAGTCTTGTGAACAGCACCGGCAGGGTTACCCCATGTGTATATGGTTTCAGGGATATCGTAACCGTACCAGACTGCCGCAACATAATACGGCGTGCCGCCGACAAACCACTTATCGTTGTTATCATCGGTAGTACCTGTTTTTGCAAAGGTATCAAAGCCGCTTGTCTTATAGCTTGAACCTGTACCGTAGTAGCTTGTGGTAACTGTCATAAGCAGATGTCTCATAACCTCTGCCGTTCCCGTTGAAATAATCTGTTCACCCTTATTATTTCTGTTGTCGATAAGGATTTTACCGTTAGCGTCCTCAATGTAATAGAACGAATACGGCTTGTAATAGTATCCGCCGTTTCCGAACGCCGCATAAGCGGCAGTCATTTCAAGTGAGGTCGTGCCGTAGGTCATTGATCCGATAGACATAGGAGCCGCGCTCTTATCGGATTCCTCAACGGCGGTTGTGATATGATATTTATTTACAAGGAAATCGTATGCGGTGTCAATACCGATCATATTGATGATAATTCTTGCAGGAATAGTGTTCAAAGATCTTGCAAGAGCGTTCTGAACCGTAACGTTAGCACCTGAGCCGTAGTCGCCCGAAGCGTTTCGTGTTCTCCAGCCGCCGTAAGAAACCGACGAATCAAGAAGATATGACGACCATGTGATCTCATTAAGCTCAATAGCAGGGCTGTATGAGGTAAGCGGCTTGATCGAAGATCCGGGTGATCTCGGAGATGAGCTTGCTCGGTTGAGAACTCGGTTGCCCTCCTTAACGCCTGCCTGACCGACGATAGCAACAACTCTGCCCTTGTAGTCCATTATGGTAATTGCGGACTGGGCATTTTTATTATCCTCGAAGCCCTTTCTGTTGACATAGATATCCTCTGTTGTTTTCTGAACATCAAGATCGACCGCAGTATATATCCTAAGTCCGCCGCCGTAAATAGCGTCACGGGCTTCATTGTAGGAATATCCGAGGTCACTCTGAAGTCTGTCGATAACATCGTCTATAACAAAGTCAACATAAAAACTCTGAAACTCGGATGAAGCCTTGGCATTCTTCTCGTTCTCACGTCTTTCAAGCTCAGCCTCGCTCGGAACATAGTCGTCGTCCGTAGTATAAATCAGGTCAAAGTTGACGGCTTCTTCATATTCCTCTTTTGTGATCTTGCCCTGGTCGAGCATTTCACCGAGACAGTAGAGCTGTCTTTTTCTGTTATTCTGGGGATTGTTGATTGGATCGTAGGAATATGGCATCTGAGTGATTGAGGCAATAACGGCACACTCGGAAATATTCAGCTCATCAACCGATTTGCCGAAATAAGTTTCCGCCGCTGTTTCAACGCCGTAACAGCCCTGTCCGAGATAGATCGTGTTAAGATAAGCTTCAAGTATCTCGTCCTTGGAGAAATTCTTTTCAAGATTGAGTGCGGAAAGAATTTCATTGAACTTACGGACATAGGTTACCTGATTATTACCCGTAACGTTTTTAACGAGCTGCTGGGTAATTGTTGAACCGCCCTGATCGTTCTGCTTGATAAAAACGCCGATCGTTCTGATCCAGTCAACGCCGTGGTGATTTTGAAATCTCTTGTCCTCAAGGGCAATGAAAGCGTCCTTCATCTGCTTAGGGATCTTGTCAAAATCAACCCAGATACGGTTTTCCTCACCGTGCAGACGCAGAACCTCTATCTGTTTTCCCGAAGAATCCTCGGCATAGAGGAACGATGTCTGATTCTGATTGTTTCTTGCGCTCTCAAGATTGATTACGGGATCGCCGGCAACAACCGTGACTGCGTTGATAAAAACGTAGCCGACACAGATTATGAGAGTAAAGCCGAAGATAGCGAGCAATGAAATAAAGAAAGCGCCTGCGTTTGATAAATTATTCAGTCGGTTTCTTTTTTTCTTTTTTGCTGCGCCTGATCCTTTTTGCGGCATATAATTACCTCCTTGAATTTACACTGAAAAAAGAATTGTTTTACTTAGATATACTGTCAATGTATTTTTGAACTTCTTCATGCTCGGAATAGGGAACCTTTCCGTTCTTTGTCTTCATAAATGTTTCGTTTCCCTTACCTGCAAGAACAAGTATATCGCCTTTTTCAAGATGTGAAAGAGCGTAACGAATCGCTTCTTTTCTGTCTTCGATAATAATATATTTTCCTCCGACCTGTCTGATATAACCGGCAATTTCCTCGGCAATCTCAGTCGGATCCTCATTTCCCGGATCCTCGGAGGTCAATATGGACAGATCCGCTTCCTTGCCCGTTACAGTACCAAGCTCACTGCGGCGTATCTGATTTTTTTCGCCTATTGCGCCGTAAAGAACTATAAGCCTGTTGTGCGGATATGTTTTAAGTGTGGATAAAAGACTGTGCATACTCAGTCCGTTGTGTGCAAAATCTATAATAACATCATAGTCGTCGTTTACACGGACAATTTCAGTCCTGCCGATCACCTTGAAATCTCTGAGACTGTCAACGTGATTCTTTATATCAAAGCCGAATGTTTTGCAAACAGCAACGGCGGCAAGAACGTTATAAACATTGAAATAACCGGGTACCGGAACTTCAATATGAATTGTTTCGTCTTTTCCTATGCAGTCAAAAGTTAATCCGAAAAAATCCTTGCTTCTGAACTGAGTAACGTTCTCGGCGGTAAAATCGGCATTTGAAAGACCGAAGGTTACCTTTTCACCGTTGAAGCCCTCCAGCATATCTTCGGAAGCAGGATCGTCTGAATTGACGACTGCATACCTGCAATATTTGAAAAGGAGCTTTTTGCTTTGAGCATAGTCCTCAAAGGTCGGATGCTCAACTGTACCGATGTGATCCGGAGAAAGATTTGTGAAAACTCCGACATCAAATTCTATGGCGTCGGTGCGGTGCATTTTCAGTCCGAGAGAGGAAGCCTCCATAACGCAGAACCGACAGCCGGCGTCTACCATACGTCTGAAAATCTTATGAAGCTCATAGCTTTCGGGAGTAGTATTAAGCGTATCTATAACGGTATCTCCGAATATTGCGCCGACCGTTCCGATCAGTCCGCAAGTCTCTCCGCACGCTTCGATCAAGATTTTGATAAGATGGGCGGTAGTCGTCTTGCCCTTTGTTCCCGTAATTCCGATAATCGTCAGGCTGTCGCAGGGATTGCCGAAAAAATTTGAGGAAACGGCCGCAAGAGTATGGCGGGTGTCAGGAGTGACGATTTGAACACAGTCGCTCGGAAGATCGAGCTTTCTCTGAGTAAAAATACATCTGCAGCCTTGGTTGTAAGCGCTGAGGGCATAGCTGTGTCCGTCTGAAACCGTACCGACAAGACAGACAAAACACTTTCCTTCACCGGCATTTTTTGAATTATATGTAACATCCTTAATATCAAAATCAATAAAATTATCACACTGATATTCAATACCGCTCAGAATATTACTTAAAAGCATAAAAGCCTCCGATATAAATTAAACAAGTGGTTCAGACAGCCTTCCTTATCAGCGCATCTGCGGGAATATCCCTCTCGCTTTCAAAGCTGACCGTCATCATCGGGTGAGGTGCTTTTTCAATTTTCTCTCCCTTTTCATCTCTGAGATCCTTTACGGTGATCTCATACGGCTCAACTCCCCTTTGGAGAACTTCGAGCCTTTCTCCGTCAAAAAATCTGTTTCTCTGACGGCAGAACGTCCTTCCGTTTTCGGAATACAGAACCTCTGCCATAACGCTCCAGTCTCTTTTATATCCGCCGTCATAATAAATCTGCGCATTGTCCCTCGGATGTCCGAAATAGAAACCGGTGCAATACTCTCTTGTGCTGATTTTATACATCTCGTCAACAACCCATTTTTCGGGCTTATAGCTGTCGGTCGGATTTTTGAGATATCCGTCGATAGCCTGACGGTATGCGTTTGTGATAACCGAAGTGTAGTAAGCGGATTTTGCTCTTCCCTCGATCTTAAAACTTGAAATACCTGCCTTAACCATCTCGGGAATATGCTCTATCATACACATATCCTTGGAATTGAAAATATATGTGCCGTTTTCGTCCTCATCAACGGGAAAATATTCGCCCTCACGGGTTTTCTCCATAAGGCTGTACTGCCAACGGCAGGGCTGGGCACATTCGCCCCTGTTGGAATCGCGGTCAACAAGATAGTTCGACAAAAGGCACCTGCCGGAAAAAGAAACGCACATTGCGCCGTGGACGAAACATTCAATTTCAAGCTCCTTGGGAGTCTTGGCTCTAAGAGTTGCAATATCCTCAAGCGAAAGCTCCCTTGCGGTAACAACCCTCGATGCGCCCATGTTATACCACTCTGTCGCCGAAGCGTAGTTGGTAATACCGGCCTGAGTCGAAATATGAATATCCACGTTCGGCGTATATTTTTTTGCAAGAGTCATAACTCCGAGATCGGAGATAATGAATGCGTCAACTCCCGTTTCGGCATAAGCCATCAGAAAATCGGGAAGCTCATCAATCTCATCGTTTCTCGGAACGGTGTTGCAGGTCAAATAAACCTTTACTCCCTTTTTATGTGCGGCGTCTACTGCTTTTTTCAACTCGCTCTGAGTGAAGTTTGCGGGAGCGGCACGCATTGAGAATGCCGATCCGCCGACATAGATCGCATCGGCTCCGAAATACAGAGCACGCTCAAATCTTTCCATATCGCCTGCCGGAGAAAGTAGCTCCGGCACGACTGTTTTAATATTACTCATAATTATCCTTAGTCCATTGAGCTGTTCGCCTTGATAATCTTGACAAGATTATTCTTGTGCTCCTTATAGGTCGAGGCAGTGTAGATAGTGCCTGACTTGTCATGGGCGAAGAAATAGTAATCGGTATCCGACGGATAAAGTGCGGCTCTGATCGCATCCATACCGGGGTTGCAGATCGGTCCGGGAGGAAGTCCCTTGATCGCACCTGTGTCGTAGGCATTATAGTAAATTGCGCCCTGAGCCTCACCGACAACCGGAGTGACATAATTGCTGACATAGAGCGCCGTACTGTCGCATCCGAGCGTCGGATAGTCCGCAGAATGTTTCAGTCTGTTGTGAATAACAGAGGAAATAACCTTCATCTGATCGGAGTTTGCGGCCTCTTTCTGAATGATTGAAGCGATTGTGATGATCTCATCCCTTGTAAATCCAAGCTCAGCCGCACGGTTGTCATATTCGTCCTCCCACTTTGCCTCAAAGTTCTCAAGGAACTTGTTGATTACATAGTTGGGATCGGCGTCAACATAGAAATCATAGGTATCGGGGAAAAGGTATCCCTCAAGCTTGAGATATCTCTTGTTGTTATCCTTGATATCGTTGATGAAATCATAATTGTATTTTCCTGTTCTCATCACGGTAAGAACCTTTGATGAATCGCATACGTCATACTTTTCAATCTTTTCAAGGATCTGCGAAACAGTCCAGCCCTCGGGGAAGCTCAGAGAAATCGACTCTGCCGAAACCGGAGCCGCCATAATGTCTTTAAGCATACCCTCAACGCCCATTTTGCCGTTGAGATAATACTGTCCGCTCAGATATGTTTCATCGTCAAAGCCACGGAATTTCGTAAACATCTTGCAGAAAATTTTTCTCTTGATAAGTCCGTTGTCCTGAAGAATGTCTATAATATCACTGTAACTTGATTCCGCCGGAATTTCGACGACAACGTTGTCCTCGCTCCTGTTGATCGCAAGCATATCGCCGATACAGGTTATGCCGATATAGGAAAGCAGAATCGTGGAAATAAGTATAAACGCAAGAAAACCGACGGCGGCTTTGCCTCCGACTCTTTCAATACCGTTTTTAACTTTATTGACCTTCTGCTCGTGAGTGAGCTTTGCATGAGTCTTCCGACTGCCTGCCGAGGGTGTCTTTCTCTCGTTTTGGGCAGGAACAGAGCCTCCTGCATTTCCGGTCGGGGTGCGGTGCTTCTGGTAATTTGAAAAATAAATTCCGCCCGACTGAGGCTTAGGCTCCTCGTTCTGAGGCTCGTCGATCAGGGATTCGTCGATATGAACGACAAATTTTTTTCTTTCCTTCGGCGGCTGTGAAATATGCTGCGGCTCAGGCTCCCTGTTGATATTGGAATACTCTTCGATGAGCTTGTCAATATCGTAGTCGGAATACTCTCTGCCGTATTCGTCTTTCATATTTCGTCCTCCTTTTTATTGATAGGGACATTGAAGGGATCTCTTGATCCGCTTCGCATTATTTTCATCGGCAAGGCAGGAAACAATCTTTTCCGAAAAATCAATCGCTGCTCCCATTCCTTTAGCCGTAATAATCTTTCCGTCACGGCAAACAATTTTTTCGCTCACCTTTGCTCCCTCAAGCTCGTTTTCAAATCCGGGGAAGCAACACGCCTCTTTATCCTTTAACAAACCCATGTGACCGAGAATTGACGGAGCGGCGCAGATAGCACAGATAAATCTGTCGTTTTCGGCGCAGAATTTCACGGCGTTTGTAACCGTTTCCGATTTTTCAAGATTAAGCGTGCCGGGCATTCCTCCGGGAAGCACAACGGCGGTAAGCTCATCGTCAAGTCTGACTTCGGATTCATCAAGATCGCAGAAAACCGGAATATTGTGTGCGCCGACAATCAGCTTGCCGGAGATGCCCACGGTGCATACCTCAAGCTCTGCACGTCTTAAAAAATCGACTACGGTAAGGCCCTCGATCTCCTCAAATCCGTTTGCAAGAAAAACATAAATCATTTTTATACCTCTCAGTCAAGATACATTCCCGAATAGAATATATCTGTTCCGTTAATACAATCTTTAGCTTTGTCAGAAATCGGGTACAACATACCACATTTTGTGCACACAGACCCAATATCCATATCATTATACACTAACGGAGTGCGAATGTAAACATTTTCAGCGTCTAATTTTTCAAATAATGCTAAAATATTTGTTAAATTTTCGTTAAACTGAGTTAAAAGCTCCTTGATAAGGATTTTTTTGTTCTCCCTGACAGCAAAGGC
This sequence comes from Acutalibacteraceae bacterium, assembly GCA_051881315.1. Taxonomy (GTDB): domain Bacteria; phylum Bacillota; class Clostridia; order Oscillospirales; family Acutalibacteraceae; genus CAG-488. Next base: position 30,297 of record JBJEPQ010000071.1, read on the forward strand.
GATATAACCGTTTTCACCGTCCGCAAAGTAGATTTCTCCGCCCGTGTGAAGAAATTCCCTGACCGTATATTCGGTCGTTTTCAAGTCAAAGGCAAAGCGGTCGGCAGGCAGAAGCTTCAATCTTTTTTCTGCCGCAAAGCGGATATCTGTCGTCTTATGTGGGTTAAAAGCACCGCTGCCGCCTTTCAGTTCAATATCCGTCCTCATCATCTTAGGGACAAAGCCGAACCTTGAATAATAAGAATACAGGCTCTCCTCTCCCGGAACAAGAAAAATAAAATCAATCTTTTTATCAATGCAGAATTGCTTTGAATATTCAATAAGTCCGCCCATCAGTCCACGTCCTCTGAAATGCTTAGAGGTACAGGCGGCATAAATATATTTGCAGGAACAGCCGTTGACGCTTCCGTTTAAAAGGAACAGCATTGAAGCAAGACCGTCTTCCCCGATATAACCGAGGCACAGCTTGTCCGTACAGTTATCAAGGAAAAACCCGATATATTCCTTTCCGTCACCGAAACATTCGTGCCAAAGAGAAACAATATCCTCCCTGTACCGAACGGTATCAACAACACAATTCATTATAAATCAATCCTTAACAAACGCCTTATGGCTTGTCCTGAATTTTTAAGGCAACAAATTTTTCTAATAAAATATCAGGATGATATGACAGCTTTGCGCTCCTGAGTCCCTCGGAGCCTACATCGTCCTCACGGTTTACAAACTCATAATCAGAAAGCATTTCCTGTGCAAAGAGCATGTTTATCATCGGATATGCTCCTCTGATATCGGAGTACGCTTTTTCAAAATGAGTTACAAAGGTATTGTCATTGAGCCTTTCACCGAACGTAAAGGCAACAACCTCTCCGTCAACCCTGAGAACACCTCCGACGCATCCGATCTCATCAAAATGATTGAAATTCATACGCAGGACTTCACGCTCGTGTTCAATTCCGACTCTGTCCTTTTCGACATTCAGCTCATACCATTTTTCGTTCATGGCAACGCAGTCGGCAATGTTTTCACACGTCAGCGGTTCAAAGCTCCAATTATTGTTTTTCTCAAAATATGAGATATGATTTCTCTTTGCGTGGTATTTCTTTCCTTTAAGCGTTGCAAGCTTTTCACGGGAATAAACATAGTCGAAAGAGTTTCTCACGGCATTAAATCTGTATTTCCCGGGAAATAGTTTATCAATAATCTCGGTTTCATGCTTCTCAAGGGTGTAGAAATCGGGATAACCGTACTCAGAGACGATAGTCTTTAACGCCTGCTCATAGTTTTTACCTTTCGGGAAACAGAAAGACGATTCGTCTTTTATTCTTACAGTCAGGCAATTATCAATATCCCCCACTCTGCCGTTGTAAAACTTGCTCCAGCCGATAAGATTTCCCGAAGAAAAATCACAGCAATTCGGCTGACTTTCTTTTAATTTTTCTTTCATCCACTTTATATCGTCAAAAGCGGGCTTATGAAAGGAACAGCTCATAATACCTCCCGGGTAACAATGCCAAAAATTTCATTTCCGATATCATCAATCGTCCTCGGCTCATTTCCGTCGCTGCATTGAACGACAAACCAGCCCATTTCCCGTGCGGCGTCAAGAGCCGACTCACGGCATTTGTATAAATAATCGAGATTGCTCTCGTGAATATCCTTTTTACTCTCGTCTCCATCATACCGCTTCGACATCATTTTCTGTGATATCTCGATCGGCATATCGAGGAAGATAACCGCATCAGGCTCAGGAATCCCCATAAGTCCGTATTCAAAATCCTCAAGCCAGTAGAAAAATTCGGCTCTGTCCTCCTTGGGGATCTTGGTTGCCTGATGATAAGCATTTGAGGTTGTGTAACGGTCGGAAATAATAATATCGCCCTTGTCGTAATTATCCTTCCATTTCATCTTGAAGTTTGCATACCTGTCAACAGCGTAAAAGGCGGACGCCGCATATGCATTCACGTCTTCGGGCTTTTTCCCGAAATCTCCTCTTAGATACATCTTTACAAGCGCACTTGAATCGCTGTCGTAATCGGGAAGCTTGATCTGACAGACATTTTGTCCCGAAAGCTTATTTTTCAGATACTCTATCTGAGTTGACTTTCCGCTTCCGTCAAGCCCTTCAATAACGATGATTTTTCCTTTCATTACGCTCACCTCCGAAATATTATAACAAGTTTTTTATTTTTTTCAATTACAAATGGTTACAAAAGAGCAAAAAGAGGCGAAAAAACACCTCTTTTGCGAATTTTTATCAGAATATACCCTGCTGCATCATTGCGTCGGCAACCTTGAGGAAGCCTGCAATATTTGCGCCTGCAACAAGATTATAGCCGTAGCCGTATTCCTCGGCCGCCTTAACGGAATTGGAATAGATATTTTTCATTATATCTCTGAGTTTTTCATCAACTTCTTCGGCAGTCCAGTTGTAACGCATGGAGTCCTGGCTCATCTCAAGAGCGGAAACCGCAACACCGCCTGCGTTTACCGCCTTTGACGGGGCGACAACCGCATTCTCCTGAAGATATTCAAGAGCGTCGTTGGTGGTCGGCATATTGGAAACCTCGATATAATACTTTACACCGTTGTTTACAATCTTCATCGCTTCTTCAAGATCGACTTCATTCTGTGTCGCACATGGCATCACGATGTCTGCCTTAACTCCCCACGGCTTTTCACCCTGATGATATTCTGCCCCGAATTTGTCGGCATAGTCCTTGACCTTGCCGCTTCCGTGCGCTCTCATTTCGAGCATATATTCAATTTTCTCATCGGTGGAAATTCCGTCCTTGTCATATACATATCCGTCAGGTCCGGAGATCGTAACCACCTTTGCGCCGAGCTGAGCCGCCTTCTTGGCAACGCCCCAGGCAACGTTGCCGAAGCCTGAAATTGCGATGGTCTTGCCGTTCATATCCTCGCTGAAATGCTTGAGAACCTCCTCGGCATAGTAAACCGCACCGTAGCCGGTAGCTTCGGGACGGATATCCGAGCCGCCGTAGCTTCTGCCCTTACCGGTGAGAACACCGTTCTCAAAAACGCCCTTGATATGTCTGTACTGACCGTAGAGATATCCGATCTCACGGCCGCCTACGCCGATGTCGCCGGCAGGAACGTCAATGTCGGGACCGATGAATCTGTAAAGATTGTTCATAAAAGCCTGACAGAAACGCATGATCTCTGCATCAGTTTTTCCGTTGGGATCAAAATCCGAGCCGCCCTTTGCTCCGCCGATCGGAAGTCCGGTAAGGCTGTTTTTAAAGATCTGCTCGAATCCGAGGAATTTAACGATTCCCGAATAAACGCTCGGATGAAAACGCAGACCGCCCTTGTACGGTCCGATAGCTCCGTTAAACTGACATCTGTAACCCTTGTTGACCTGAACCTTACCGTTGTCGTCAACCCATGCGACACGGAAAGAGAACATACGCTCCGGCTCAACAAGTCTTTCAAGCAGACCGTTCTTTTCGTATTCCGGATGCTTTTCAACAACCGGTTCGATTGATTTAAAAACTTCCTCGACCGTCTGAACAAATTCGGGCTCGGAGGAATTGTTCTGTCTTACGCAGGACAGAACTCTTTCAATGTACTCACTCAAAGTGATACTCCCTTTCATTAAATTTGAAAATGCACGGATATTATATATTTTTAAGCCGACAAAGTCAAGTTTTGCCATGTCAAAATACACAAGTACGAAGCGTGCTTTTTGTGCATATTGCATTTATATGTTATAAAAATTACTCTTTTCGTCAAAGTACATTTTTCGGTACATTAAAATTTGATTTAATCCGTGTTTCGATGTATAATATTCTCATAATAATTTCAGGAGGTGGGTTTTTGGCTGACAAGGCATATATTGCAATAGACCTTAAATCATTCTATGCTTCTGTTGAGTGTGTTGACAGAGGTCTTGATCCGCTTGACGCAAACCTCGTTGTAGCCGATCCCACCAGAACGGATAAAACGATCTGTCTTGCCGTTTCTCCGTCTTTGAAATCTTTCGGAATTCCCGGACGTCCGAGACTTTTCGAGGTAAATCAAAAGGTGCGTGAAATAAATGCTCAGCGGAAATATAAAGCTCCAAATCATAGCTTTACCCACGAGTCCTTCTTTCATTCCGAGCTTATCAAAGAGCCTGACGCAGAGCTTGGCTTTATCACCGCACCTCCGAGGATGGCTCACTATATGGAGGTCAGCACGCAGATATACAATGTTTATTTAAAATACATCGCCCCCGAGGATATCCACGTTTATTCGATTGACGAGGTTTTCATTGACGTTACCAATTATCTGAAAACCTACGGTATGACTCCCCGTGAGCTTGCGATGAAAATGGTGCAGGACGTTCTTGAAACAACGGGAATTACGGCAACTGCGGGAATAGGAACAAATCTTTATCTTTGTAAGATAGCAATGGATATCTACGCCAAGCATACCGAGCCTGACGAAAACGGAGTGAGAATTGCCGAGCTTGATGAGATGAGCTACCGCAGAATCCTTTGGGGTCACCGTCCCCTGACGGATTTCTGGAGAATCGGCAGAGGATATTCAACAAAGCTTGAAGCGCACGGACTTTACACCATGGGCGACATCGCACGGTGCTCGGTCGGCAGGGAAACAGATTATTACAACGAGGAGCTTTTATACAAGCTTTTCGGCGTGAATGCCGAGCTTCTGATAGATCATGCCTGGGGTTGGGAGCCGACGGAGATTTCCGATATCAAAGCCTACCGCCCCGAAAACAGCAGTTTAAGCTCCGGTCAGGTGCTTCAGGAGCCGTATGAATTTGATAAAGCGAAGCTCGTTTACAAAGAAATGGCCGATCTTCTTTCGCTTGATCTTGTTGAAAAAAAGCTTGTTACCGACCAGATCGTCCTGACGGTCGGCTATGACACGGGAAACCTCAAAAAAGACTACAAGGGTGCAGTCGAAACCGACCGATACGGCCGAAAGATGCCGAAATATGCGCACGGAAGCGAAAATATCGGCAGGTTTACCGCTTCGACAAAGCTCATAACGCAGGCGGCTATGAGCCTGTTTGACCGCACCGTGGATAAAAACCTGCTTGTCAGAAGAATGTATATAGTCGCAAACCATGTTGTTACCGAAGCGCAGGCGAAAAAAGAAAGCGAATATGAACAGCTTGATTTCTTTACCGACACCAAAAAAGCCGAGGACGAAGAAAGCAGTCTGAAAAAGGAAAAGGATATGCAAAACGCCATCGTAAAAATAAAACAAAAATACGGAAAAAACGCAATTATCAAGGGAATGAATCTTGAGGAGGGCGCAACCGCACTTGAAAGAAACCGTCAGATCGGAGGTCACAAGGCATGAGCGGAAAGTATGACGATATAATCAATCTGCCGCACCACACCTCTACTAAGCATCCGAGAATGACAAGAAGTGCAAGGGCGGCTCAGTTTGCACCGTTTGCGGCTCTGACGGGACTTGACGATGAGATGGAGGAAACGGCAAGGCTTACGGACAAAAAAATAATACTCGACGAGGAGCAAAAGCAGGTTATCAACCGTGAGCTTCTTTTTATAAAAAATAATCCGCAAAGAGATATACCCGTTATAATCACCTTTTTTAAAAGCGACGGCAGAAAAGAGGGCGGAGCATATATCGAAAAGGAAGTCAGAATCAAAAAGATTGATGAAATCAACAGAAAGCTGATCCTTTCGGATTATTCCGAGATTGAAATCGACGATCTGTTTTCAGTAAAAAGAGCGGTTAAATAATGAACAAATACGTTCTTTCTCCTTGACACTTGGAATAATTATGATATAATTATTCAGCAACCTGATTTTGTCGGTTAAACCGACAGCAAGCGGTGGAGTCTGTCATAGCGTTTTTACGTTATTTGTTTCAGGTTGGACTGACCGTCGTACTATGGTCTTTTCAAGACAGAATCCGTGGGGATTCTGTCTTTATTTTTAGGCAAACGTTAAACGGTTACCGGATAAATCCACCGAAAATTACATATTGAGGAGTGTCACTATGAACCCAATCACAATCACAGCCCTGATCCTCTTCGCCGTCACCTATGTGCTTATGATGGCTTTCCAGAAGATCAGACCTTATGTTGCGATAGGCTCAGCCCTGATCTTCATCAGTCTGGGAATAATCGCTTCGGTTTCGCCCGATCTTTTCGGAAGCGGATTTTTCAATGTCGGTAATTCGACCTATTCATACGGATTTTTACAGGCTTTGAAGGAAATCGACTGGAACGTAATTATGATGATCGCCGGCACAATGGGAACGGTATATCTGTTCATCGAGTCCAAGATGCCTCAGCTTATGTCGGATATTCTTATTTCCAAGATGCCGAATGTCAAATGGACGATATTTGCTCTGTCGCTTTTTGCAGGTATTGTTTCCGCATTTGTTGACAACGTTGCAACCGTGCTTATGATTGCGCCCGTTGCACTTGCCCTGTGCAAGAAGCTCAACATCTCCCCTGTTCCGTCAATCATTTGTATCGCCGTTTCCTCCAATCTTCAAGGTGCGGCAACCCTCGTCGGTGACACGACCTCCATTCTTCTTGCCAAGGCTGCAAACCTTGACTTCTCCGATTTCTTCGTTGATGAGGGCCATCCCGGAATGTTCTGGGTTGTTGAAGCCGGAGCACTTGTAAGCGCACTTATCATACTTATTATGTTCCGCAAGGATAACGGCAAGATCGAATTTAATTCACGCACAAAGGTTGAGGATAAGTTCCCTACTTTTCTGCTCCTCGGAACTATAATCTGCCTTATCGCCGTTTCGTTCATTCCATATAAGAGCGCTGCGGCTGAAGGTCAGTTCTACAAGCCCGACATCACAAACGGTGTTATCTGCATTGCGTTCTTCGTCATCGGACTTATCCGTGAGATCGTTTTCAAAAAGAATACCAAAATTCTCAAGGATTCTCTTATGGAGATCGACTATTACACTATCTCGCTTCTCATCGGTCTTTTCGTTGTTATCGGCGGAATAAAGAATGCAGGCGTAATTGATGTAATCGGCAACGCAATCGCAAAGGTCGGCGCAGGCTCACAGTTCCTGATCTTTACAGTAATTGTCTGGATCTCGGTTCTCCTTTCGGCATTTATCGACAATATTCCCTACACCGCAACGATGCTCACGATCGTTCCCGTTATCGCCGCAAATGTCGGTATGGAGCCGAAGCTGCTTTATTACGGTCTGCTCTGCGGAGCTACACTCGGCGGAAACCTCACACCGATCGGTGCAAGCGCAAACATCACAGGTATAGGTATCCTCAAGAAAGAGGGCTACGAGGTCAAGGCTACAACCTTTATGAAATACGGCGTACCCTTTACCCTTGCCGCTGTTATCACAGGATATCTTCTCCTCTGGTTCATCTGGTCATAAAAGTTGTTATATGAAAACGGGCTGCCGCACTAAGCGACAGCCCAAATTTTTTTGCAATTATTTATTTTACCGAGTTGATATAAGTCATAAGGTCTCCGACGGTTTTAAGACCGCCGAAGGACTTGCTGTCAACCGATATTCCGTATTCGTTTTCAAGATCAACCGCAACGTTTACCAAATCGAAAGAATTAAGTCCGATATCCGAACGGATCTTGGAGCTCTCCGTGATCTCGTCGGGATCAATGTCAACGTAACTGCAAATTATATTTCTTATGGTTTCAAGCATACTAATTAAACCCCTCTTATATTTTTTCAAGCAGCTCTTTAACGGTAATTTCGGGATTGCTTATTCCGAGTTCAAGAGCTTTCACCATTCCGTCCTGCAAAGCGTCAATATCCTCTGTGCTGACAAACTTTGTCCTGTGGAGGAAGCTGGTTTTCAGACATCCGCTGTGAACATCCTTCATAGCGAAGGTGTAAAGCACCATTATATATCTTCCGAGACCGTAGCCGATGTACTCATAATCCCAGCCGTTCATTGACTTTTCATCAATCGGGAACCACGAGAACATCATCGTTGACGCTCCTGCGGCGGCGGAATAATTGAACAGCTCTCTTTGAAGATCACGGTACTCAAGATACGGATAATCCATATGGCGGTAAGCCCAGACCTGAGCCTCGGACATTTTTCCGAGTGCGTCAAAGAAAGTGTCGTCTTCCTCAAGGTGAACTCTCCACGGAAGCGGAGCTGTAACTGTTCCGCCCGAACGCTTTTCGGTCAGCGTTCTGCGTCTTGTGCAAAGCGAGATAAAATATGTGTCAAGATGTCCGCCGTTGATCTTGGAAAGATGAAGCCTCATTGCAAGCTGAACAAGACATTCGCCGCTGACATTGTTGTCCTCCATAAACTTGAACACCTTTTTGCTCAGCTCAAGAGGAACAGTTTTTTTGGTGAGCTCAGCCTTGTCGTGAATAGGATCGAAAAGCGACGGAGCCATTATATCGGGATTCTTTTTCTTTTTCCTCTCGGCTTCAAGAAGCTTCGGTCCCTCAACTCCGAGATAAAGCGGCTCACCGTTCTTGGTTATATACTGAGTATAAGCTTCCTTTTCTTTTTCAAGGTTGCTCTTATCCTCAACATAAGCCAACTCTTTCTTAATTCTTTCCTCATAACTGCCGAGCGGCTTAGGCATAGGCTTGCCCTCGGTCAGATGATCGTAAATCGCAAAAAGATCGTTGAAAAACATAAACACGGCGGCATTATCCATAACAAGATGATGAATACAAATATAAATTCCGTATCTGCCGTCATGGGTTTTGAAGAACTTGAGCCTGAAAATTTCGCCCTTTAACATTCTGATAGGCTTTCTTGCGTCCTCGGTCAGAACCTTTTCCCTCTCCTCATCGGAGGAAAATTCAAGCACGGGAACATTCCCGACCTTGTACGGATCACGGAAATACTGCATTATATTTCCGTTCTGCTTGAAAAAGCAAAGCCTCAGACAGTCGTTACGCTCGATCTCGATATTAAAAGCCTCGGTCATTTTGGCAAAGTCGATTTTCTTAGTTACAATAACAGAATCGGGAATCTGAGTAACCTGTTTATGAAAGAAGCTGTATTTGAGCATAAACTGAATCATTTCCTGCGGAGGAATGAGTTTATAAATCGGCTTGTTTACATTCTGCATTTTAAACGCCTCGCTTTATATTTTCGTTTCTCTTCTCTTGATTTTTCCGCTTGCGGTTTTTTCAAGAGGCTCTGTCCTGACTCTGACCTCGGAGATAATGTGAGAGGCCTTAGCGGTCTTATTCATTCTGTCAACCGTTTGTTCAAGCTCCGACCGAATGTCTTCGATCTTCTCAAGCTCGGCGTATTCATAGTTCGGATAGATCTCGGCAATTATCCTGTCGTTTTCGGCAAAAACAAGAACCTCGCTTACAAGCTCAACCTCGGCAAATTTTTTCTCAATCGCTTCGGGAGAAACATTTTCTCCGTTTGAAAGAATTATCAGATTCTTAACACGTCCTGTAATAAAGAGCTGATTGTCCTCGGTCAGCTCGCCGATATCTCCTGTTTTGAGCCAACCGTCCTCTATGAACATCTCCTTTGTCTCCTCAGGCATTTTATAATAGCCCAGCATAACGGTCGGAGTATTGACCTGTATCTCGCCGTTCTGAATACGTGCTTCGCATAAGTCGATTATCCTGCCGACGGACTCTCTTGACACAGTATAGTCGGGAACAGAAATTCTGCATCCTGCCTCGGTCATACCGTAGCCCTGACGGAGGAATATTCCGAGCTTTTCATACTCATCAATAAGCTCGGGATTGAGATAAGCTCCGCCTGAAATAAGCCATTGAATGTTTCTGCCGAAAACCTGTGTAACGGCCTCCTTGACCGGCATTTCGGGATTTCTGGCAAGGATTGCCTTCACTCTCTGCAAAAGCGTCTGAGCGATCATCGGCACAACACGGACTACCTTAGGCTCAAAAATGGTAAGATTTTTGATAATATCTTTAAGCGAACCGTTCAGACAGACCTGAACACCGTCCTTGAGATTTTTAATGTAGTCGCCTGAAAAACAAAAAATATGGTACATCGGCAGAACCGACAGTGCAACATCATTGGGAGTGAAGATATCGGTGATGTAATCCTGATACATTATGTTGCCGACAAGCGCAAGAGTTGAAAGGGCAACTCCCTTTTTAATTCCCGTTGTGCCCGAGGTGAAGATAATTACACAGCAGGCATTTTTGTCAACTTCAATATCCGACAAAGCGGCGTATTCCGAATCGTCCGAATACTCGTTATAAATCCTGTCAAACTCATTGAGATCACCGAGATTAACGGCAAATTTTATAAACGGACACAGCTCTTTAAGACGTGCGGCGTTTTCTGAAAATTCCTGCTCATAAAGCACCATTTCTATATCGGCACGTTTAAACAGCTCAGCCGCTTCTTCAACGGAAATGTCAGGAGCAAAAGGCACGGCAACATTACCGCTGATGAGAATACCCGAAAGGCAGGTTATGTATTCGTAATTTGACTTACCTATTATGGCAATGTGCATTCTCTTTTCTGAAAGACTTCTGATCCAGCGGCAAACGGCAAGGCTGTCACTGCGGACTTTTACAAAGCTTCTCTCCTCGATAACATCGTTTCTGATAAACTTTATAAAGGTCGAATCGCCGTATTTTTCAGCTCCGCTGTCAAGCAATTCACGAACTGAGGGTGCGTCAAAATCCTTCATAAATTGAGTCTCCTTTTAAGCCTATAATAATGTAATAATATCATAACATCAAGGAATTGTCAACAAAACATAAGTCATAAATTGTTGCAATACAGGAAAATGGGCTGTCGCACTAAGCGAAGGACAAAGAAACACCTATATGTCCAATTCATTCTAAATAAGAATTGTCAAGGCTTGTATCGGTTCAAGAATCCAATACAAGCCTTTAGTTTTTAATAATGTTTCTTTTGGTCTTCGCTTAGTGCGACAGTCCCATTTGAATTTATTTCTTTTCGTATTCCTTTATCCAGGCAACCATATCGTCAACCGACTGCTGAACGCTCATCGGATCGTAGCCAAGCTCTTTCCTTGCCTTTTCAATAGAGAAATTGCAGTTTGACATAAGCTTTCTGATCGAATAACGGGTGAACAGCGGAGTTGTTTTGGTTATGGCATAATACTTCTCCATAATAGGTGCGACAGGCTTAACAACGCTGTACGGCATCTTGAAGCCCGGAGCTTTCTTACCGCAGGCTTTAGCAACAGCCTTGATAAATCCGTCCGTGGAAATCATCTCGCCGCAAAGGATATAACAGTCACCCTTTTTACCCTTTTGAGCCGCCGCATACATTCCCTTGGCAACATCACGCACATCAACAAAGTTATATGCGCCGAAAGAAAGAGAACAAGGGAAATTGCCTTTTACAAACATACGAACCATTTCGCCGACGCTGGAGACCTTAAAATCGTAAGGTCCGATACATGCGCCGGGATGAACAACAACAGCGTCGAGGCTTCCGTCGTGAACGTTATCAAGAACGAACTGAGTTGCAATAGCCTTAGTTTTTGCATATGTACCGTCAAGGGTTTTAGGATCAAAATGATCCAGCTCAGTCATAAGCTGATTATCGGGAAGCGGCGGAAAAGCGTCAACAGAGGAAGCGTAAACAAGACGGCGGACATTGCATCTTTTGCAAGCTCTGACGACATTTTTAGTTCCGTTTACATTGACCTTCCAGGTCAGATCCTCCATACCGGGGTTGATGTCAATAACGCCGGCAAGGTGATAAACAACGTCAACACCCTCGAAAGCCTTTTCAAGCGATGCGGAATCAGTTACATCTCCGTAGACCTTCTCACAGTCGATACCGTCGAAAACGGGAACATCTTTTCTGATAAGGATACGCACCTTTTCCCCTTTATCGACAAGCTCTTTGAGAAGCGCATAGCCTATATGGCCTGTTGCGCCCGTGATAAGACTGATCTTTTCCATGTCTTATTCTCCTTTCATTTCAAGGAGCTTCTGCTTGCCCGTGAATGCGTCAACCGAAAGCTTGACGGAATCAAAGATAGCTGACTCAATATCGTCCTCCTGAACGCCGAGGGAAACGCACCATTTCTTGTCAATAAAGGTGTTCATACACATAATTTCGGCAAGATCAACGGCATTGATACCGGACTCAACATTGCGCTTCTTGTATTCGTTCATCATATGAACACCGTACATCTTGAACATCCACTTTGCAATGTGAATGATCTTTCTGTTCGGCTGTCCCATAGCCCTATGAACAATATGAAGGAACTCGTCCCATGTGAGGTTATAGTAACCGACGGGATAAGCGTTGCCGCCCTTGTTGCGTTCTGCCGCACCGACGATAACCTCGCCGACCTGACGGACAGTAACCATTGTTGTGCCTCCCTTAGGATACATTGTGATCGGACCCATGTTGGAAAGCTGTTCAATAAGGATAACCCATACAGGCTTTCTGCCCGGCTGAGTTCCGAAAATGTAGGGAAGCTCAAGAACAGCAACGTCCATCTCTCCGTCCTTGGCAAAGGAGAGTGCAACCTCCTCCTGCTCGATACGGCTTCTGATGTAAGGATGCTTCTTGGTAAGCTCCATTTCCGGATGCTCTTTTGCAAAATATGAGAAATAGGAACCGAGAATAACGCTGTTTTTGATGCCTACGCTCTTTGCAACCGTAAGAAGATGTCTGACAGGATCAATGTTATACTTTGTGTAGTAATCATAAACCGGTGCCGGGAACTCAACTCTCTCGTCAACGCCTGCGGCAAAGACGAAGCAGTCACAGCCCGTCATCATCTCGGTAAGCTCAGCGTCCGAAAGCTCAAGATAGTTGCCGAAAACAAGCTCCATCTCCTCGGGAATGGGTGCTCCCTCGGGAAGCGGAGGAAGAGCTACGGATTTAACGGAATGACCTCTTTTGATAAATTCTGCGGCAGCCGCCGAACCGAGCAGACCTGTGCCGCCTATCATAAATACTTTCATAACAACACCATAGGGCAATATCAGAGTATTGCCCTATTATCCTTTCTAAATAATTACCAGTTGATTGTGAAATCGGACTCAATTCCGAACGGAGCCTTAACGTTGTTGCCTGCAACAGTTACGTCAAGATCCCATACATAGTAATAGTTGATGTGAGTGAGATTACCGGTCTTGGGATCAATCGTTGCAACGATCTTTCCGTTGTGGTAACCGATCTTTACGTTGCCGTCAAGCATTGACTTGAGCGGACCTGCATTGTCAAGAATTGTGCTTACCTGAACGATGCTGAAAGCCTTACCGTGGTTTCCTGCGCCGTGCGTCGGATTTGTTGACGCTGCGTCGGGCTTAACCTGAATGGTAATAACATACTTGCCGTTCTTTTCCGTAAGGTTTGCACTTGAAATGTTGGAGGTTGTAAGCTTTGAAGCCCATGTCTCGTTCTCAACGGGGAAATATGTCTTCAAATCAGCCTTTGAAAGCTTGAGGTTTGTATGACCTTTCTTCTCACCCATATTCTTCTCAACGAGACCGTTGATTACGCCCGACAATCTCTTAAACGGACCGGTAAGTGTGAATGTACCTGCCTGAGTGTTTTTCTCATAGTTTTTCACGCCGCCCTTTGAGCTTGTCTTAACCTTGTTGACGGAAGTGTTGAAGTAGTTGAGGATCTCGGCAGTTGTGGAAGGCTTGGAAGAAGTTTTGTTTGAAGTTGCCGAAGAAGAACTGCTTGTACCGGTGCTGCCGGAAGAAGCGGGAGTATCGGTATCGGAGCCTGTGCTGTTTGATGCATCGGTTACATCCTGACCGTCTGCGGCAGGATCAGTCGGAACATCGGAATCTGTCGGAACATCGGCAGGAACATCGCTGTCTAAATTGTCTGCGTACGAAGCTCCGCCTGATACCGTGTTAACAGAGCCGGAGGGTGCATACTTTGCCGCCTCAACCTTAGCGTCCGCAAGCTTGCTTGTGCCGAGCACAGAGGAAACGCAAACCGCAATAACGCAAAGAATTGCGGTAACGCACGTTACAACTGTTTTTTTCATTGGTGATCTCTCCTAAAAAGTCTTAATTATTTTTCATTGAAATCCTTGAAGATTTCCATTCCGTAAACATTGTGCTCGTCCTTGTGGTGATTCGGATACCAGACCTGAGCGAAGAACGGGTTCTTCTTTGCGATCTCGTCGTAGTTCCACGGAATAGGATCGCAGTCGGGGCACCAGTGACCGCCGTTGAGAACAAGGTTCGGAGTCATTTCAAACGTATGACCGAAGGCACATTCCCACTTCAGCGGAGTGTACAGATCGCCCTTTGTCATAGTCTCGCTGAGGCACTTACCGCCTCTGAACTCTGCGGCTTTCTTCATATCCTCGATATCAAGCTCTGACTGCGGCTTGGTCTCGTCATAGCCGTGGTCAAGGTAAGTCGGAGTCATGCTTGCCTTCTTGATCTCGAACTCATCCCATGATGACGGAATGTTCTTCCAGTCCTCGTATGAGCCGTAGTAAGAGGTCAAACGCTCGGGAATCTTATTCTTAACCCAGTTCATTGTACCGAATACTTCCTTGTTGGCAAGAGGCTCCATAAGCAGCTTCTTAACAAGGAACGGAGGTGCAAGCTTTGAGAGCTTGTAGAACTTGGGAAGAGTCTTTGACATATCGTCAAAATACTTCTTGATAGGAACATTATGTCTGAAGTGGAGGTATTCCTCAAGCTTGTCGGAGTCAAGATAATACTGACCGTGGAAGTTCTTGAGAATAAACCAGTTCGGCTGGAAGATCTTCTTGGGAGAGCCCATGCCGATAGCTCCGAGGAGGTACTCCTCAAACTCGAAGTTTGTGATACGGTACTCCTGACCGGAACCGATGTTGTAGAACTTTCTCCAGAAATCCTCGGGAACGGAATCCTCACAGACGTTTGCAAGAAGAAGTCCCGAATCCTCGATCGTAGCCCACTCAAGAACGCCGTTGATCGGAACGTGGAACATAATCGGATCAATATTCTTGAGAATACCCGGATAAAGGATACCTGACTGACGAAGTGAAACCCAGTGCTTGAGACCGGATTCTGCGATGATGTGCTCGGCTCTTACCTTACTTACCGCATAGTGGTCGTAAATGCTGATTTTGATCGGGTCGCCTGTTCTTGCCCAATGGATAGGCGGATTACGGTCGCCTGTCTCGGCAACTGTACCTATGTAAACAACCTTGACAGCATCAGGATCAGGCTGAGCCTTAACAGCGTCTACAATATTCTGCATAGCAGTCGTGTTGGTCTTGATTGTCTTCTTGGGATAATAATCGGCAGCGGGAGAAACCATTCCGCCGACATGAAGAACAATGTCGGAGCCGTTAACACATTCAAGCACGTCCTCGTACTTTGTAAGGTCACCCCATACAATTTTTACTGAGGGATCGTTTTCATAAGCCTTGAACTTTTCACGGTTCTTTTCACTGCCCCTGAGAAGAAGAACAAGGTTGAACTTATCCTTTCTCTGATAAAGTTCTTTGAAACCAGCATAGCCCATGTTTCCTGACGCACCTGTCAAAAATACGGTTTTCTTATTCATCATAAACCTCCAATTATATAAATTGACATTAATAGCCGCATATATTATAAGACAAAATCAGCGTGATTGTCAAGATTTTGACTCACTAATTCGACAATTATCCCTACAATTTATAACAATTTGTTTATATTGTTCGAAAACAACAATATAAACATTTGTTGTAAATTTATTCTCATTTCGCAATTTAGGCACAATTAACAAACTTACATATATTTACTTGTGCAAAAGAGCAGATTCCGAAGAATCCGCTCTTTTTGTTAAAGTATTTTTGCTATGATCTGATTTTCATACTCCGAATCATTAAGCTCGTCAAATTCATTGACAACCGCTTCATGCACCATCTTGTTTTTGACGGGCATTTTCTTCTTTGCCTTCATCCTGTACCATTCATACTCAACATCAACGTGTCCGATATCGACAGCCTGATAACCGAGGTTGTGCAGGTCATAGGCAAGACAGGTTGCGGCAGGTCCGAGTGCAAGAAGAATAAGCGAATCTTTATCCGTCTTTTTGGCTTCTTCAAGTATTTCGTCGTACTTATCGAAAGCCTGCTTTGACGGGCCGAGAATACGTTTTATTGATTTTGCATTGTCGAGGAGATCGTTGCCGACTCCGAGGCGGCTCATCTCGCCTTCGATAATAACAACATCTCTGCCGTCCCAGATTTTTTTGATATGATCGAAAATTTCTCCGCTTTCTTTCTTGTTTTTAAGACCGATATACTGACGTGTCATAGAAGCATTATAATACTTTTTACCTTTGATAAGGTACTTGTACCACACTCCCCTGAAACGGGCAAGATGCTTCTTCCAATAATTATTTGTGAAATCGTCGTACCGTTCTCCGTCTCCGAAAATATCGGCAATTCCGATCATCAGTCCGTCAATGTCGCTCGAAAGAACCTCACGCATCTTTTTGGTTATAAAAGATGTTGACTGTTGAAAGGAAATATTCCTGCCTGCGGCAAGCTTGATTTCTCCGTCTCCGAATCTTGCGATCGAGCGATTGTTTTTGACTATCTCGTCAATAGTCTCGTCAACGGACGCCACTTCGGGAGGTTTGCGAAGCTTCCTGTAAAAAGAATCCTTAACACTCCAGAAGGTATCCTTAATTTTCAGCCAGAGCTTTACAATGATGTCAATTATTTTAATGATAATCTGCTTCAAGGCCGTCACCTCTCGGTAGGGAATATCTTACTCATCATCGTGAGTTGTAGCGTCCGTATCAATCATTCCGTTATCCTCGGGAATGATAAAAGCAAGAATGAAATAGACGATAATTCCCGGAAATCCTCCCGAGAAGAAGGAAACAAGAGCGTAAATAACTCTTACAATAGTCGGATCAATGCCGAAGAAATCGGCAACGCCGGCACATACTCCGCAGAACATTTTGTTCGTTGTGCTTCGATATAATTTTTTGTTTTTCATTTTGTTCATCCTTTCTGTATTTTAGCCGCCGTAACGGTATTTTGCATAAGTGTTGCAATCGTCATCGGACCCACTCCGCCGGGAACGGGAGTTATATAGCTTGCCTTTTCCTTGCAGGCTTCAAAATCAACATCTCCGTAAAGCTTGCCGTCCTCACAGCGATTGATGCCGACGTCGATAATAACAGCTCCGTCCTTTATCATATCTGCCGTGACAAACTTCGCCCTGCCGACTGCGGCAACCACAACATCCGCCCGAGCAACAATCTCTTTAAGATTTTTTGTATGCGAATGACAGACCGTCACGGTCGCATTCTCCTTGAGCATAAGCATTGCCATCGGCTTGCCGACAATGTTGCTCCTGCCGATTATAACGCAGTTTTTACCGTCAAGGCTGATGTTTTCGTATTTAAGCATCTCCATAATTCCGGCAGGCGTACACGGCAGGAAATTGAAGTCACCGATCATAATATGACCGACATTTTCGGGATGAAAAGCGTCAACGTCCTTTTCGGGTTTAATGAGATTTAAAACCTCTTTTTCGTCAAGGTGAGAGGGCAAGGGAAGCTGGCAGAGTATTCCGTTCACGCTTTCGTCCTCATTTAACTTCTCAACAAGCGCGTTAAGCTCCTCCTGAGAAGCGTCGGCAGGAAGAAGATATTCAAGCGAACGTATTCCGCAAAATTCGCACGCCTTCTTCTTGTTGTTGACATAGACCTTTGACGCAGGATCGTCACCGACAAGAATGACCGCAAGACAAGGCTCAATTCCGTTTTTCTTCAATTCTTTAACTTCTTCTGCAACTCTTTCCTTGACCGAGAGAGATATTTCTTTACCGCTTATTATTTTGAACATCGTTATCCTCCGTTTCGGTATCACCGCTGTTTTCTATATTTTCTTTTTCTTCCGCCTTCTTTTTCAATTCAACTTCCATAAAATAATCAACGCCATCAATAGGCTTGGGGTGCTTTGTGAATTTAACAAGCAAGCATATAAGAATTACAAGGCAAACGAGAGCAAGAACTGCCGAGAGAAGCTGAGAAACTCTGATTGTTGTTCCTGCAATATAAAGGCTGTCTGTTCTGAAGCCCTCGACAACGGCTCTTTCCGCTCCGTACCATACGCCGTAGGTCAGGAAGATCTGTCCGCTGAATTTTCTTGCTTTTCTTGTGATGATATACAGCACAAAAAATCCAAGCAAGCACCAGATTGATTCATAAAGAAATGTCGGGTGAACCGCCTTATCGGGATCCATCACAATTCCGTTTGCGCTGAGCTTGTCCGAATACTGAGTTATGTAAGCGGCAGTTTTCTCACTCCACATACCCCACGGAAGATCGGTGTTTGTTCCGAAAGCCTCTTGATTTGCAAAGTTGCCCCAGCGGCCTATACCCTGTCCGATCAGCAAGCTCATTGAAGCAATATCCATCAAATTCCAGAAGTTCATTTTACGCACTCGGCACACAACATATGCGGCAATTATTCCTCCGATAATGCCTCCGTATATCGCAAGACCGCCGTTCCAGATATACAGTATTTCAATCGGGTTGTCCTTATATCTGTCCCACTCAAAGATGCAGTAATAAAGTCTTGCGCCCAAAATGCCGAAAATTGTCGAATAAATAAGAACATCAAGCATTTTATCAATGCTCATCTTCCACTTATATGCCATTCTTCCGCCGAAAAGCACGGCAAGCAGAAAACCGAACGCAATAATCGCACCGTACCAGCGGATAGTGATATCGTGTCCGAATACAGAGAACTGAGCAAGGATTGAGGAAACCTCAAATCCGTGCTTCAGTCCGTTGAAATATACCGTAACGGTATCCATTTTAATCAACTCCAATAGTTTTTCAGTTTGGCTTTATGACGGAAAGAACGCTGTAATTCTCGTCAAGCGTATCTTTGAAAAGCTCCTCGACGTCCTCAAGAGTGACGGTCTTGTATATCTCAAAATCGGTGAAAATATCTTCACCGGCAAAGTATGAAACAGCCATGTTGTTTGCAATTCCGTCAACATCGTTCATACCCATTATCATTCTGCCGTAGAGCTTCTTTTTTGTTCTGTCAAAGGCGGCTTTATCAAAGCCGTTCTCTCTGAAGCTCTTTATTTCCTTAACTATCTCGTCTGCAACAGCCTTTGGATCTGTGCTTTCGCCTGCAAAAAATACGCAGGAGTACCCGAAGCCCGTGAAATATTCAAAGCCGAAGCTGTTATTGATAAGCTTGCCGTCAAAAAGCCGTCTGTAAAGCTCGGAGGACGGTCCCGATATCATGTCAAGAAGAATTTCCATCGTGACCTCTTCCTTAGCCGTTCTTTCGGGAGTGTCCCTGTTCTCCTTAAAGCCGAACATAAACTGGGGCGTTGCTACGGAGAGCTTCTCCTCTACATATGGAGAAACGACATCCTTAGGCTCGTCGATCACCTTTCGCTGAGCCATTTTACCCTCAACGGGCTTGAGCATCTTGTCCGCTACCTCAATAACCTCGTCCACGCTGACATTTCCCGCAACGGAAAGCACCATGTTGTGAAGGTTGTAGAAATTGTCGTAACAGCCGTAAAGCGTTTCGGCAGATATCTGTGCGATCGACTCATGCGTGCCTGCAATATCAATTCTGACGGGCAGGTTATGATACATATTCATCAGGCAGTTGAACATTACCTCCCAGTCGGGAACATCCTTATACATATCAATTTCCTGACCGATAATACCCTGCTCCTTTTCAACCGTAGCCTGAGTAAAATACGGATTCTGAACGAAGTCAAGAAGTATTTCAAGATTTTTCTTAAAGTTTGCGGAACAGGAGAAAAGATATCCTGTCCTGTCAAAGCTTGTGTAAGCGTTGGCCGATGCGCCCGTCTTTGCAAAACGCTCGAATGCGTCAAGATCCTCGCTTTCAAAAAGCTTGTGTTCAAGGAAATGTGCGGTTCCCTCGGGAATCTCCTTAAAGGAACCGTCCTTCATCTGGATCATCGTGTCGATCGAGCCGTATTTGGTGGCAAAAATCGCATAGGTGCTCGAATAGTTTTCCTTAGGCATAACAAGGATTTTCAAGCCTGACGGATGATCTATATCATAATATTTTTCGTTGAGGAGTTCATTTTTTATTTCTTTGATATTCATTTATTCCGCCTCCCCGTTTGATTTGAGCATAAACACCGTATCAAGCATGATTGTTTTCGCCGCTCTGACAACATCCTGTTTGTCAACCTTGCGGATTTCCTCGGCATATTCCTCCGGTGTTTTCATTTTTTCACGCAATATCTGAGAAACGTACCAAACGCAGATTTCCTCCGGAGTATCCGAATTTCCGAGAATTGAATCGGTCAGACTTTTTATAGAAGCGGAAAAATCCTCATCGGTAAATTCTCCGTTTGCAGTCAGCGCAAGCTGATGAATGATCTCATTCTTAGCCTTTTCTTCGTTCACATCCTCAATACCGCTCTGCACCATTACAACTCCCTTTGAGTTGAACAGTCCCGCCGAGCAGTAATAGCAAAGGCTCATCTTCTCCCTTACGACAGAGAAAAGCTTGGAATAAGTTCCGCCGCCGAAAATGTCAACGGCAACCTTCATCGCAGGCATCATATCGTCCTCGTTACGCATTCCCGTTCTGAAGCCCATAACAAGCTTGCCCTGCTTGAGCGGCATAGTCTCCGAAACATATTCGGGCTTAGGAAGTCCGGGAACAAACTGGGTTTTTATTGAAACGGGATGTCTCTCAACAGACTCAAACCTTGACTTTATAAGCTCTGCCACAGGCTGAGAATCAAGGCTTGAAACCATAACGATCTGAACGGTCGATTTTTCAAGAACATCACGCCATGCGGAATAAACGGTGTCGGGAGTGAGAGCCTTTACCTCCTCAACCGTTCCGAAACGGTTAAGTCCGTAAGCCTCATCGGCAAACATCGCTTCCTCGCATTTGAGCATCGCATAACGGCGCTTATCGTTAAGCTCGTTTTCAATAACCTCAATGAGAAGTCTTTTTTCCTGCTCGATAATATCGGCAGGGAAGCTTTCTCCATCGGTCAGAGGTTCAAAAATCATCTTTGTCAGAAGCTCCGCACATTTGAGAACAACCTTATCACCGTCAAGGGCAAAGCGGTCGTCAATGGCGGTAAGGCTGAAATTGAGAACCTGAGCCTCTCCCCTTTTGGTTACGCCGGCAGAGATTGAAGCGCCGTAAAGCTCATCAAGCTCACGGTTAAGAGAAATATAATCGGGATACTCGGCACATCTGCGCTGGAGCATAAAAGGAAGAACAGCCCTTGAAGCGGCATTGCGGTCAAGCGGCATTGCCAAGCTTATATTTACCCGACAGGTTTTGAATTTGTCGGTTTTAACAGAGCAAAAGCGAATACCTTCGCCCAAAATCTGAGTTTTCATAGCTTCACTACCCTTTGCAATATAAAAAATCATTATTTAGTATATCACACTGTACTTAAAAATAAAAGTATTTTTTGTTATGTTTTAATACTCAGTGCTTTAGTTATAATTCATATAAAAATTTATTTGTATTTTTCAAGAATCGTTTCCATCTGATCCTCGGTTATTTTTTTGCCGTCGGCATTATAGAACTGACCGTCCTTTATTGAAGCGAGGAGCTTACCGTCAGCATTGTAATATGTCTGTAATGACTCGTTGCCGCTCTCGTCAAAATCCGAAGAAACATAATAGTAGCTGAGCTTGCCGTCCTTATAGTATTCTATTCGTGTTCCCCTGCCGTTTTCATCATAACAGCCGATCTCATAATCCTCGTCGGAGCTGCCGAGCTTCTGAGCCGTCATAGGCTCTCCGTCAACAACGGTTGTGTAAGGCGGCGGCAGAGTAGCCTGCGTTGTTTCTTCTGATGATTTTTCATCGTTTTTACCCTTGCAGGCACATAATACGGATAATAAAACACAAAATATTGAAGTTATTACAATAATTTTCTTAATCATATTTTTTCTCCTGTAATGTTTTATTTTATGATACATCAAACAAGTATAATTGTCAAAAATTTTTCAATTTGCTATTGACAAAAGCTAATAATAGTTTATAATATCAGTAACAATTACTATTATTGATGAGGAAAATCTATGGCTGCTGTTAAACATTCAAGACAAAGAGAAGCTATCCTCACCGAGCTTCGTTCAAGGAAGGATCATCCGACAGCCGAGGAGCTGTACCTTTCTTTAAAGCCGAATATGCCGAATTTAAGCCTCGGCACGGTTTACAGAAACCTTAATATGCTTGCTTGTGACGGAGTTATTCTGAGAATCAGCTTTAAGGGAGCGGACCGTTTTGACGGTAACAAGACGCTTCATTATCATTTTCGCTGTCTTGAATGTGGAAAGGTTTACGACATAGATATGCCGACATTTGATAGTATTGATTTAAAAGCGCAAGCATTTGCAAAGGGACACATCAATTCACATGAGCTGGTATTCAGCGGAGTGTGCGATGAATGTCTCGGCGCAGAAGAAAATTAAATTTTGGAGGTAAACAATTATGGCAAAATGGGTATGCAGCGTATGCGGTTACGTTTACGAGGGCGACACTCCTCCGGAGAAGTGCCCCCAGTGCGGTGTTCCTGCTGAGAAGTTCCAGAAGCAGGATGAAGAAATGTCTTGGGCAGCTGAGCACGTTGTAGGCGTAGCACAGGGCGTTTCAGAGGACATCATCGAGGATCTTCGCGCTAACTTCAACGGCGAGTGCTCTGAGGTTGGTATGTATCTTGCAATGGCAAGAGTAGCTCACAGAGAGGGCTATCCGGAGATCGGTCTTTACTGGGAAAAGGCAGCTTACGAAGAGGCTGAGCACGCAGCAAAGTTTGCAGAGCTTCTCGGTGAGGTTGTTACAGATTCCACAAAGAAGAACCTTGAGATGAGAGTTGCCGCCGAGAACGGCGCAACCGCAGGTAAGTTTGACCTTGCTAAGAGAGCAAAGGCAGCTAACCTTGACGCTATTCACGATACAGTTCACGAGATGGCTCGTGACGAGGCAAGACACGGCAAGGCATTTGCAGGTCTCCTCAAGAGATATTTCGGTTAATCAAAATTTATAATACTAAAAGGAAGAATTACTATGGAGAAATTTGTATGCCCCTGCGGCTATGTTTATGATCCCGAAATCGGTGATCCCGACAACGGTGTTGCTCCCGGCACAGCTTGGGAAGATGTTCCTGAGGATTGGGTTTGCCCGATCTGCGGACTTGGTAAGGACGCATTTGAGGCTGAATAAGAGCTTTTAAACGGACTGTCGCACTAAGCGAAGAACAAAAGAAACAAAAATAAAACCTAAAAGCTTGTATTGGATTTTTTCACCGATACAAGCCTTTCTTATTGTATATTTAGAATAAATTGCAAAGATTAGTGTTTCTTTTTAGCCGTTTTTTCCGATTTGACGTATACACATACGCCGGGCATCGGAAGAAAACGGCTTCTTCATCTTATTGCGACAGTCCTTTTTTTATAAAACATATTATTGACCTTGAAAAAAATAAAAAACAGATGTATTATATTTATATTAAAAATTAAAAATCAGGTGGTCAAAATGAGTGAAACAAACAAAAAGCAGAATGTAATACAGTTCATTAAGTTTGTGCTGTTCTCGGCGTCTGCCGGTTTAATTCAAATCGGAAGCTTCACGCTAATGAAAGAGGTCATTATCAAGCTGAGCTTTTTTCAGGAGCTTATGGCGGAGCATGCCGGCTTTGCAAAAATAATGAACAATGAATACGGACCGATTTATCTGATCGCTCTCATTCTTTCTGTCATCTGGAACTTCACGTTCAACAGAAAATTTACCTTTAAATCAGCAAACAATATTCCGATTGCTATGTTAAAGGTGCTCGGCTATTACGCAGTATTTACTCCGGTTTCAACAGTTTTGGGAAACTTCTTCACGGCAAAATTTGCTGCGGTTGTCGGAATTGATTATATCGTCCTTGCTGTCACAATGGTAACAAATATGATTACAGAATTTTTATTCGATAAATTCGTCGTATTCAGGAATTCGGAAAATACAGCGGAGTAAATCGGTATTATCAGCTTCATGTGCAAATAAAATTATAATACTCTAACATCTATAGTCTAAAATCTAAGGTCTGTTTTCAGCCTTCCCCTTGAGGGGAAGGTGTCGCGATCGCAGATCGTGACGGATGAGGTGTAATAGCAGACATTAGATTTTAGATGTTAGATTTTAGACGAGGAAATTTATAGTTTATATAAACTATAAAAGATAGACTAAGACATGAGTTTTTTGTCAATCCCTCAGTCACAACCTGCGGTCGTGACAGCTCCCTTTACACAAGGGAGCCGGATAATTACATCGAAATTTGAAACTTAAACGTCTGAAGTCTAAGGTCTAAAATCTAAAATCTTTTATCACCTCATCACCGCCTAACGGCGGAGCTTCCCCTCAAGGGGAAGCCTTGAAAGGTTTAATCAGTATTTTCAGTTTACTCATGCAAAGAAAAAGTATAATCGTCTAAAGTCTAACATTAAAAATCTAATATCTAAAATTACTGCAAGTACATCTTTACGGATAACTTGCAGTTTTTCCTTTAATATATGTATTACAAAATAATTTTATCGTAATTCGATAAATTTCTATTGACATTTAATCTATTCGATGATATAATGCAGTCAACAAACATTCAGGAGGAAAATTATGGAAAATAAGATTTCACTCAAAAAAATCTCAGGAAGCCTTAAATTCATAATCATTGCAATGGGACTTTGTGCCTTGGCTTTGCAGAGCGTTGCATCGCTGATGTTCATTATTTCCGAAGCAGATGATATCGAAAAATACAGACTTCCGTGGATGTGCCTGATCTGGGCAACGGCAATTCCGATGATCCCCGCTCTTTATTATTCATGGCGGACTGCGGTCAACATCGGCAAGAACAAAGCCTTTTGCACCGACAACGCAAAAAATCTGAAAAACATTGCCATAAGCTCTGCCGCAGACACCGTGCTTGTGCTTTTAGGCAATATATTATTTTTAGTGATAGGTATCAGTCATCCGTCGGTATTCCTTTTCTGCATGGTAATCGAGCTTATCGGTTTAGCCATATTTATCGCCGCCCTCGGACTTTCTCAGCTCATTGTGAAAGCCACCGAATTGCAGGAAGAAAACGATCTGACGATATGAGGTAAAAAAATGATTATTGTAAACATTGACGTTATGCTCGCCAAAAGAAAAATGAGTGTTACCGAGCTTGCGGAGCGCGTCGGCATCACAATGGCGAACATATCCATTCTTAAAAACGGTAAAGCAAAGGCAATAAAAATTACAACGCTTGAAAAGATCTGCGAAGCTCTCGACTGTCAGCCCGGCGATATATTGGAATACCGAAAGGATTGAATTAATAAAAATGAAACCGATAAAGAGCAGACTGTTTTTTCTCGGAATGTTTATATTCCTGTTTATCTGTGAAATACTGATTGCTAAGTTTTATTTTTCTGATTTTGTCCGTGCTTATTTCGGAGATGTACTTGTCGTAATACTGCTGTATAGCTTTGTAAGGATTTTTATTCCAGATCGGATCAGGCTTCTGCCTCTGTGGGTGTTTCTCTTTGCCTGTGCGATAGAAACAGGACAATATTTCAACTACACCGAATTACTCGGCGTGAGCAACAATCCCCTGCTTTGTACTCTTATGGGAACATCGTTTGCGTGGGGCGACATTATCAGCTATGCCGCAGGAGGTCTTGTTTGCGGAGTTATTGAATTTATAAAAAGTAAGTTCAACAGGAATGATTACTGATTTAGCCTTCCCCAAAATAGACTTTAGATATTAGATGTTAGATTTTAGACGGTATCACTTAAAATCTCGGTGAAACTATTCGGCTCCCTTGTGTAAAGGTAGCGAAGCGTCGCCACGGGAGTGAGCTGCAGCGAGACGCTGTCAGCGAAGCCGACTGAGGGATTGTCAAAAGACTTATTTCTCTTTTAAGTCTTTTTTGTTTGCACTTATCCCCTCCGTCACGGCTTTGCCGTGCCAGCCAGATATTTTCATCGAAATTTAAAACTTAATTGTCTAATGTCTAATGTCTAAAATCTAAAGTCTATATTTAGCCTTCCCCTTGAGGGGAAGGTGGCACGGAGGAACGACGTGACGGATGAGGTGTAATGAAACTTCATCTGATTTGCTCCACCTCATCACCGCCTACGGCGGAGCTTCCCCTCAAGGGGAAGCCTTACATGATTTCATCAAACTTTGAAATAATATCGTCTAAAGTCTAACATCTACCATCTAAAATCTAATTAACCGCAAGTCTTTCCATTTCGGATAAACTTGCGGTCACATTTTTATAGATATTTATTTATCAGATAAATTAAATCCTGCTCGATTCTGTTGAACAGATACTTGAAAAAGTTCAGTATTCTGCAAACCAAAAATGTTCTCTTATACGGAGTGTACGTTCAGTTGCCGCAGTCGTACATCTTTGAAAGATCGTTGACTGCATATCGTGCATATCAAGTCCCCGAAGCGTGATGCCGACACTCGTTTTGATATCTTTTTCTAATTATATAAATCTAACCTTGTACTTTTTAAGCCAATAATCAAACTGGAGGAAATAGGCTATTGTCTGAGGAGTTGTCATAAGCTGACCGTACCACGGCTGACTCTTGTTTTCCGTTAAAAGCTCAGTCAGCTTTTCTTTCTTTATAAAATCAAGCATCGGAGAACTGCCGTCGTCAATTATCGCCTGCAATCTTTCCGAAACAGCGGCAAGATAATTCGGATTGTGCGTTTTCGGATAAGGGCTTTTCTTGCGCCAAAGCACTTCATCGGGCAGGTATCCCCTCATCGCTTCTCTGAGCAGTCCTTTTTCATAATTGTTGTGATCCTTCATCTGCCACGGCACGTTATAAAGGTACTCGACAATCCTGTGGTCGCAGAAAGGAACTCTGACCTCAAGCGAGGAATACATACTCATTCTGTCCTTCCTGTCAAGCAGAGTTTGCATAAACCAATCAAGATTGAGCTTCATCATCTGCGCCGTTTTCAGATCGTCCTCCGACATATTTTCATAGAGCGGAGCACTGTCGGCGGTGAGCTTATAGCGGCCGTAGACATATTCCGCTCCGTCGATTTGTTCTGCAAATTCATCTTTCAAAAAAGACATTCTGTAATCCGTAGACTGTGCCCACGGAAAGCCCTCGGAAGAACGGATTGTTTTGTCTCTGTACCACGGATAACCGCCGAAAATCTCGTCCGCACACTCTCCCGACAGGGCAACCGTGCCGTACTCCTTGATAGCCTTGCACAAAAGAAGCATAGAAGCGTCCACGTCCGCCATTCCAGGCATATCCCTTGCGTCAACCGAAGAATACAACGCATCCACAAGCTCGGCGGTATCTATAACGATCCAATGATGTGCGCCGCCGAGATATTTCTCCATAATGCGAATATACTCGGGATCGGAGTTCGGCTGAAATTTTGATTTTCGGAAGTATTTGTCGTTGTCCTTATAGTCAACGGAAAAGGTGTGAAGCACCTCTCCCCTTTTCTTAAACTCCTCATTCGTGACAGAGGAAATCAGGCTGGAATCAAGTCCGCCCGAAAGAAAAGTACAAAGCGGAACATCGGAAACAAGCTGTCGTTTGATTGAGTCCGTTACAAGATAACGCACCTTTTCAACTGTCTGTTCAAAGCTGTCGGTATGCTCATGAGCCTCGACATTCCAGTAGCGATGGATTGTCAGCCCCGTTTCGTCAAATATCGCATAGTGGGCAGGTCTTATCTCGCTGATATTTTTGAAAACCCCCATTCCGGGAGTTCTGCCCGGACCGATCAGCATAATCTCCGACAGCGACCGAATATCCATCAGCGGCTCGATTTCCGGGTGTTCAAGCAAGGCTTTAATTTCCGAGGCAAAAACAAATCCGCTTTTGCACATCGAATAAAAAAGCGGTTTAACGCCCATTCTGTCCCTTGCGACAAACAGGCGTTTAGTCTCATGCTCCCAAACCGCAAAGGCAAAAATACCGTTGAAAAGCTCAACGCATTTTTCACGGTATTCACAGTAGGCTTTCAGCACGACCTCGGTATCGGAATGGCTGAAAAAGTTGTATCCCCTGCTCTCAAGCCCGTTTCTGATCTCATCGGTATTATAAAGCTCACCGTTGTAGCAAAGCGTAAACAGCTCCCCGTCTACCGCATAGGTCATCGGCTGTTTTCCTCGCTCAATATCGACAACGGCAAGTCTCCTGTGCATCAAAACCGCATCGTGTGAAAAGTATTCGCCGTGCTGATCGGGACCTCTTGAATAGAGCTTGTTCTGCATATTGTAAAAATGACTTTCATATTCCTCCAAATCCCTGCTGAACGAGACCTGTCCGCAAATTCCGCACATTAAATCACCTCATTTTCTTTCCCTTATATTTTTCTCTCGTGGCAATTCCGCCCCTGATATGTCTCTGCGCCTTGTTGATATCAAGTATTTCCCTGACCTCTTTGCTTAATACGGGATCAATTTCCTCAAGCTTTTGCGTGACGTCCGTATGTACCGTTGACTTTGAAATTCCGAACACCTTTGCGGCGGCTCTGACAGTCGATCTGTTTTTCACGATATATTCGCCGAGTTCAACCGAACGAATCCGAGCTAAATCATTCAAAAGAAAAACCTCCCGAATTTACATATCAGTAATTGATATGTTCGGGAGGTTGATTTTATGTCATTCTATTGTTTCAATGTCGTATGGAGTCGTCTGATATACGAAATAGTTCAGCCAGTTGGAAAAAAGGAGATTGGCGTGCGCCCTCCAGGAAACTATCGGCTCCTTGGTCGGATCGTCATTCGGAAAATAGTTTTTAGGAATGTCAATTTCAAGTCCCTTTTCCTTGTCACGGAAATATTCATCTTTCAGAGTATCCCTGTCGTATTCCGAATGTCCGGTCACAAAGATCTGCTTGCCCTTGTTTGTGGAAACGGCATAAACTCCCGTCTCCTTTGATGAGGCAAGAATTTTCAAGCCCTTGACCTTTTTGATATCCTCGGCATAGACCGTTGTATGTCTTGACTGAGGCACCATAAAGGTTTCGTCAAAGCCTCGGAAAAGGATCGACCTTTTGTAGTCCACCTTATGAGGATAAACTCCGAAGCACTTCTTCAGCAGAGGATGCTTCTGAATACCGTAATGGTAGTAAAGTCCTGCCTGTGCTCCCCAGCAAATATGGAAAGTGCTTGTGACATGGGTTTTGCTCCATTCCATTATCTCGCAAAGCTCATCCCAGTATTCTACCTCTTCAAATTCCATATTTTCAACGGGCGCACCGGTGATTATCATTCCGTCGTACTTGTTGTCCTTTATTTCGTCAAAGGTCTTATAAAACGCCAAAAGATGCTCCTCGGATGTGTTCTTCGACTTGTGCGAGGTAGTATACATCATTTCCATTTCAACCTGAAGCGGAGTGTTTCCGAGAAGTCGGGCAAACTGAGTTTCTGTCTCGATCTTCTTTGGCATAAGGTTGAGAAGCAAAATCTTCAGCGGTCGTATATCCTGCTTGACTGCCCTCTTATGCGTCATGACGAAAATGTTTTCGTCCTTGAGCGTTTTTACGGCAGGCAGTCCGTTAGGTACTTTAATAGGCATTTGTTATCACTCTTCAATCAAACTTTTTCAAGAGCCTGTGCAATATCCTCGATCAGATCCTGTGCGTTCTCAAGTCCGCAGGAGAAGCGAACAAGATTTGCGGGAACTCCTGCGGCGGCAAGCTCAGCGTCATTCATCTGACGGTGGGTTGCGCTTGCAGGATGCAGACAGCAGGTTCTTGCGTCGGCAACATGGGTTTCAATAGCGGCAACTTTAAGATTTTTCATAAAGGTTTCTGCCGCTTTTCTTCCGCCCTTTATGCCGAAGCTGACAACTCCGCAGGAGCCGTTCGGCAGATATTTCTGCGCCAGCTCATAATATTTGTCACCTTTAAGAGACGGGTAATTGACCCAGTCGATCTTGTCGTGGGAATCAAGGAACTCTGCAACGGCAAGTCCGTTTTCACAGTGTCTTGCCATTCTGACATGCAGACTTTCAAGTCCGAGATTGAGCAGGAAAGCATTCTGCGGAGACTGGATTGATCCGAAATCCCTCATAAGCTGAACGGTAGCCTTTGTGATGAAAGCTCCACCCTGACCGAAACGCTCGGAATAAACAACTCCGTGATAGCTGTCGTCGGGAGTGCAGAGACCGGGGAACTTATCGGCATGAGCCATCCAGTCAAAATTACCCGAATCAACAATACAGCCGCCGACGCCTGCTCCGTGACCGTCCATATACTTTGTTGTTGAGTGAGTTACAATATCTGCACCCCACTCGAACGGACGGCAGTTTATCGGCGTTGCAAAGGTGTTGTCAATGATGAGCGGAACACCGTGAGCGTGAGCCGCCTTTGCAAAACGCTCAATGTCAAGAACGGTGAGCGCAGGATTCGCGATAGTCTCACCGAATACGAGCTTTGTGTTCGGCTTGAATGCGGCCTCAAGCTCCTCATCGGAACAGCCGGGATCAACAAAGGTGAAGTCGATACCCATTCTCTTCATCGTAACGGCAAAAAGATTGTATGTGCCGCCGTAGATCATAGAAGAAGCAACAACGTGATCGCCGCAGTTTGCAATATTGAACACAGCGTAAAAAGAAGCCGCCTGACCGGAAGAAGTAAGCATGGCAGCCGTGCCGCCCTCAAGCTCACAGATCTTGTTTGCAACATAATCGTTTGTCGGGTTCTGAAGTCTTGTGTAGAAATAGCCCTCCGCTTCAAGGTCAAAGAGCTTTCCCATATCCTCGCTAGTGTCGTATTTATAGGTCGTGCTCTGGATTATAGGGATCTGTCTCGGCTCTCCGTTTCCCGGAGTGTAGCCGCCCTGCACGCACTTTGTTTCAATTCTTTTTTCACTCATTGTCTGTCCTCTATTCTGTATAATTTATACAAGTTTTTTCAGGAAATCCAAGCCTTTCGGCACGGCTGTCAGCGGAGTTTCTCTGCCCTCGTATTCGAGCGTAACCCAACCGTCGTAGCCCGAATTTTTAATCATTTCAACGCACTTTTCAACAGGCACAATTCCGTCGCCGAGCACTGAGCCGCAAAGGTGGTTTCCGTCTCTTGTATCAAAATATCCGTCGGGAGTTTCAACGCTCTTGTCTGCAAAATAAAAATCCTTGACATGAGCATAAATCATATAGTTTACGCCGACCTTAACTGCGTCAAGCGGATTTTCATCGGCACAAAGGAAGTTTCCGATATCAACAAGCCAGCCGAAATTTTCATCATCGACCGCTTTCATCAGAGCCTCAACCCTGTCGCTCTGCTGACAGTAAAAGCCGTGATTTTCAACCGAGGTCTTTATACCCTTTGTCTTTGCATATTCCGTAACAGCCTTACAGCCCTTTGCAAGCACGGGAAGATATTTTTCAAATCCCGTCTTTGAAAATCTTTCGCTCTCCGGTCCTCCCGAAGCGTCATGACGCATTGTCTTAACTCCGAGAATCTCTGCGATATCGACCTCTTTTTTCAGTCTTTCGATCTCATCGTCAACATCTCTGTTTATGAAATCCGCACCGATAGCATAGTTTGATATTTCAACACCGACCTTGTCGGCATAGGCTTTAAGCTCCTTGGCATATTCCGCTTTATCCCTGTCGCCGGGGTTTATCTCGGCAAATTCAATGCCCTCAAAGCCCATCTGCTTAGCAAGGTCAATTCTTTCAAAATCACTGTTTTTAAGCTGAGAATAGCTGTAACTGCTGATCGCAATTTTCATATTCAGACACCCATCTTTCCGTTAAGAAATTCAACCGCTTTTCTGATATCCTTTTCGGGATCGTCTCCGACTTCTCTTTCAATAGTAAGGAAGCCCTTATATCCGATATCCTCAAGAGCCTTGAGATACTCGTCCCAGTTTACGCTGCCCTCGCCGAGAGGAACTTCGATAAAGCTGTTGCTTGTGACAATGTGCGACTTGACCATTCCGTAAATGATATCGGGATCAACATAGAAATTCTGCTTTCCGTCCTTTGCGTGGGTGTGAACAATGTAGTCCTTGAGGTTGTGAACAGCCTTTGCGGGATCATCGCCCGTAACCATAACAAGGTTTGCGGGATCGAGGTTTACGCCGACTCCCGTTGAGCCGAGAGAATCAAGAAACTTTTTAAGAGTGGCTGAGGTTTCGGGACCTGTTTCAATAGCGAAATGTGCGCCGATCTCGTCGGCATAACGGCTCAGCTCAAAGCAAGCCTCCTGCATGACCTTAAATCTTTCTGCATTCTCGTCCTCAGGCACAACACCGATATGAGTGGTGACAACGTCCGTGCCAAGCTCCTTTGCAAGATCAAGTATTCTCTTGGATTTCTCGACCTTCCATTCATTATCCTCTTTAACGGCAAATCCGCCGCCTCCGAGGTCGCCGCAAAGCGCGGAAATGACAAGTCCGTTATCTGCAACAAGCTTGCGGAAGTCCGCTCTTTTCTGTCCTACAAGATTTTCGGGAGCCATCTCTCCCCTCGTTGAGTAAACCTGAATACCGTTTGCTCCGACCGCAGCCGCCTTTTCAACCGCAGTCTTTATATCAACTCTGAAGCTGTCAATTATAACGCCGATAGGAAATTTATACATACAAACACTCCTTTACTTATGTTCCATTAGATTATACATTCTTATTGTAATAAAATCAATAACAAATAATGTTTTTTATCTTAAATTTGACATGAAAGACGGTTGCTGATAAAATTATCAAGAGGTGATCGGAATTGGATTATACAGTTATCAGGAGCGACCGAAAAACAGTAGCCTTACAGATAAATCAGGACGGAGAGCTGATAGTTCGTGTGCCCAAAAGGTTTCCAAAGTATAAAATAAACAAGCTTGTTGAAAAGCACAGAGAATGGATAGAGAAAAAGACCGCCGAAGCGGTCAGCAGAAAGGAAAACACTCACGAGCTTTCAGCCGAAGAAATATCTGAATTGAAGAACAGGGCAAGAGAAATTCTTCCGAAGCTGACCGAAAAATACGCAAAAATTATGGGTGTGAGCTACGGCACGGTCAAGATTACTTCGGCTCAGAAACGCTTCGGCTCATGCAGTGCAAAAAACAACATATGTTATTCTTATATCCTGATGCAGTATCCGATTGAAGCGATCGAATATGTTGTAGTGCACGAATTAGCGCATACGGTTCATCACGATCACAGCAAGGCTTTTTACGCTTTGATTGAAAAATATATGCCTGATTATAAACAAAGAGAAAAACTTCTTAAAACAAATTAGGGGCTGCTGCACTTAGCAACAACCCCTTATTATTATTCGGATTAAAGAATACCGTGAGCCTTTGCGTACTCGTAGAAGGACTGAAGACTTCTTATTCTCGGCTCGCTGAGAGACGAACCTGCGCGTGTAACCGTTGTGAACGGAACACCCTGAAGCTGAACAAGATATTTTGCGCTTGCGTTAAAGCCGCTGTCGATTGCACAGTCAAGAAGAATGATCTCGTTAAAGGTCTCTCTTGCCTTTTCGTAATTCTTTTCAACAAAGAACTCGTCATACATTTTTCGGAAAAGATTAACGCCGCAGGAGGTAGGAGTTGCGCAAACACCTCTTGCACCTGCTTCGTATGCGTCAAGAAGGAGAGGAATGTTAGCCTGAAGAACTGAGGAATCTCCCTGATAATTGAGCTTATCCTTGATGCCCTCCATTGAGCAGGTTGTGTCCTTTATTCCGTGGAATTTGCCCGTCTTAACAAGCTCACCGTATGCTTTGCCGGACATATGGCAGTTCGGGAAACCGGGGAACTCATAAAGGATAACGGGAAGAGAAGTGTATTCCGAAAGCTCGGAAAGGTTTTCAACAATTCTCTTGTCGCATGTGCCGTAGCCGCGTGTAACGAAAACAAGTCCGTCAACACCTGTCTGCTCCATGCGCTTAACCTCTTCGATCTGCTCTTTCCATGTCGGCTCAAGGTTGGCTGTTGCAACGATCTCAACGCCGTTTGCATGCTTAACGGCAGTTTCGGCACACTTGAGTCTTTCTTCAAGAGAAAGATGAGTCATCTCCGAGCTTCCGCAAACGGAAAAGAGATGATGAGCGCCTTTTTCAGCCTGAAACTCAACATACTTTGCATATGTATCATAGTTGATTGTCTTATCCTCATTAAAGGGAGTAAGAAGAAGCGCATATACGCCTCTGTATTCTTCCGGTTTACCAGTAAACATTTAAACACCTTCTGAAAATTTTTAGTTTGAAAGTCAAACCGATTTCGGCTTTCTAAACCTTATTCATAATACACTCAATGTTTAATAAAATCAAGTGTTATTTTAACGAATCAATGACTTTTTTCGCCATATCGGGATAATTTCCGATTACAGAATCAACGCCGAGGTCATAAAGCCTTCTGACGCTTTCCTCATCGTTGACTGTCCAGGTATTTATCTCGATTCCGTTTTCTCTCATTTCACCGAAGGTTTCTTCGGTGAGCGTCCAATGCATCGGATGAATACACTCAACACCGTGTTTTTTTGTGTATTTTCCGAAATCAAGGATCCAGCTTTCCTCAAGAAATCCGCATTTGATTCTCGGATTTATTTTTTTTAAACGCATTACACTGAAATGATTAAAGCTTGAAATGATTATTCTGTCTTCAAGACCGAATTCAATTATCATATCGTTAACCGCTTTTTCAATTCCCGGATATGTATAGACCCCTGTTTTCAGCTCGATGTTCGTTAAAAAACCGTCAACAGGCTTGATAAATTCAAAATATTCCCTGAGTGTCGGTATCCTGTTAAAGCCGTAGATTCCTTTAAAGCCTGCCGACGCATCGAAGGACTGAAGCTCTTTGAGAGTATAATCCCTGACAAAGCCGCTTGCGTCGCATGTACGGTCAAGTTTTTCATCATGGATAACAACAAGCTCTCCGTCCTTCGAAAAGTGAACATCAAGCTCAATTCCGTCAGCACCCGATTCAACGGCTTTTTCGAAGGCAAGCATTGTGTTTTCCGGATATTTTCCGCTGAAGCCCCTGTGAGCAAAGTTTAACATGGTATCGTCTCCTTATCCGTATTTTTTTATAATAAAAGCCTGACGGCCTTTTTTCGTAATTCCGCAGTCCTCGGTTACGAGCACCTTTCCCTTTCCGCGAACAACAACCTTGGAGCCGAAAGGCACCTTATAATCTGATTTAGTGATCTGAATTCCGTTAATGAACACTTCACCGGCGGTAATTCTCCTGACCGCTTCACTTCTTGAAAAAGAGAAGCAGGCTGAAATAACAGAGTCGGCCCGCATTGAGCTGACAAAACAGCGTTTTAAATCAAATTTTTCATCGCTTCTGATATTTTCAAAGCTGTCGAGAATATGAGTTCTGACCGTTCCTCTGCCGACCGATGTAAGGTTTTCGCAGAGATATTTTGCAACGCTTTTCATTGCGGCGACTGTACAGCCTTTTTCGTCGGTAAGGATATCACCGAGCATTTCTCGCCTTATACCGAGCCCCATTATTGCGCCGAGATAGTCACGGTGGGACAGCTCGGAAAAGCTGTCCTTTTCAATCCTCAGAGGCACGACAGGAACATCATCGCAGTTTTTCAAAAAATCCCCGTCGGCATATTCGGGAAGAAAAATTACAATCCTGCGTTCGCAGTCCTCAAAACCGCCGAAAAGCTCATATTTCGTATTCAATTTTGAAAGATAACGCATGGCCTTGCTTTGCTGATAAATGTCAAGAAAGCTTGTGCAGGAAATGTAGTTGTTGTTTTCACATTCCCTGAGCTTATCGTCAAGCACGGCATATAGCAATTCTTCGTCTGTCATATATTTCCTCCGAGAAAGTATATTTATATTCTATACGCAAACAAAAAATAAATCAACCATTATCCGAATAAAAGTCAGAATAAGCAGAAAAAAGCCGCAAACCGAAAGGCTTGCGGCTTGGTGACTCATCGGGGATTCGAACCCCGGACACCTTGATTAAAAGTCAAGTGCTCTGCCAACTGAGCTAATGAATCACATCGCATATTTGACGCTTGAATATAATACCGCAAACAAAGGTAAATGTCAAGCATTTTTTCAAATAATCTGTATAAAAATTTCAAATTAAAAACTTTTATCTATTCCAATTTAAAACTGCAAATTGCATTTCTTACGGAGATATGATAATATATTAAAACTAAAAGGAAGTGAAACGATGAAAACGGAAAAGCTTTATGATAAAGACAGCCATATTAAGGATTTTACGGCAAAGGTTCTTGATTGCCGCAAAAATGACGGGAAATATGAAATAATTCTTGACCGCACCGCCTTTTTCCCCGAGGGCGGCGGACAGCCTGCCGATACGGGTAAAATCAACAACAGCATTATCAGCGATGTTCAGATTATTGACGGAGAAATCGTTCATTATTCGGACGGTGCAATCGAAATCGGAACAACAGTCAACTGTTCGATAAATTGGGATCAGCGTTTCAGAAGAATGCAAAATCATTCGGGCGAGCACATTGTTTCGGGCATAGTTCACCGACTTTTCGGCTTTGATAACGTGGGATTCCATATGGGTGAGGACGTAACCGTTGACTTTAACGGCGAGCTGACAAGAGATCAGATTTTGAATATTGAAAAACTTGCCAATGAAGCGATTTACAAAAATGTCGAATTTATCTGTGAGTACCCTGATGAAGAAACGCTGAAAGATCTTGATTACCGCAGTAAACTTGAACTGACAGAAAACGTCAGGATAGTAACAATTAAAGATTATGACGTCTGTGCCTGCTGTGCACCCCATGTTTATTCAAGCGGTGAAATAGGAATAATAAAAATTCTCGACTTTAACCGTCACCGGGGCGGAGTGCGTATTCATATGCTTTGCGGTGCCGACGCAGTTGAGGATTATGAAAAGAAATACGAAAACCTTCGTCGGATCGCCGCTGAGCTTTGTTCAAAGCAAAATGAAACCGCATCAGCCTTTGAAAAGCTGATGAACGATCACGGACAGTTAAAAGCTGAAATCGCCGCATTAAAGAAAGAGATTACAAGCCTTAAATCCTCTGCGATTTCCGATACGGATAGCTGTGTTTTAATTTTCGAAAAAGAAATTCAGATGAACGATCTCCGCAAGCTTGTATTAAGCGGAGCAGAAAAAACAGATAAGCTTTGTGCAGGTTTTGTCGGGAACGATGAAAAAGGCTACCGTTTTGCGATTGCTTCAAAATGTATTGATCTGACGAAAAAAGCAAAAGATATTACCGCGGCGTTAAACGGTAAAGGCGGCGGATCTGCCGAACTGTTGCAGGGTAACGCAAGCATAACAAGAAAAGAAATCGAATTATACTTTAATGAAAACTACTGATCGGAGGACAAAATGAACATATGTGTATACGGCGCATCAAGCGCAACCATTGCAAAATCCTATATTGACGCAGGTGAAATACTCGGTGAAGAAATGGCAAAAAGAAATTTCGGGCTTGTATTCGGCGGCGGCGCAAACGGACTTATGGGCGCAGTTGCAAGAGGAGAACACCGATTCGGCGGCAAAATCATCGGAATTGCACCCGAATTTTTCAATGTTGACGGTATTCTTTTTGAAAACTGCACTGAGTTCATCTATCCTCAGAACATGCGGGAAAGAAAGAAAAAAATGGAGGAGCTTTCCGATGCTTTTATCATCACTCCGGGCGGAATAGGAACGTTCGATGAATTTTTTGAAATACTGACGCTTAAACAGCTAAACCGACACAATAAACCGATTGCCATTCTTAATACAAACGGCTATTACGACAGCCTGCAGAAATTCATTCAAAACGGAATTGAAAATCATTTCATGGCTGAGGAATGTAAGAAGCTTTATTTCATTTCCGACTCCCCTGCCGAATTGCTTGATTATATTGAAAATTACAATCCGACGGATACACCTATTTCAAAATTTAAGGCAATTAAATAAATAAGTACACGAAAAACACGGATCACAGATTATTCTGCGACCCGTGTTTTGTTATGTTTGGGTTATTTGCCTGTAACGGTCGAGGTTGCGTCCTCTGCTCTGTTCCAGCCGGCTTCAAACTTGCCGGCTACGGTGTAGTTATGTCCCGAATAAAGTCTTGCTTCGACATACCATACCTCATGGTCGAGAGTTCTTGCCGTGTCGTTGACTTCGTTTCCGTCAGCGTCGTAGGTCTTGATGCTCTTAACCGCTTCGGCATATCTTGTGTATGTTCTCGTCATTCCGTCTTCGGATACGAACTGTACCTTCGTCGCTCTGCCCTCAAACGTTACCTTGTAAAGTCCCGTTTCTTCGTCATACTCGGCACTTCGTACCTTGCCGCTGTCGAGTATTCTCTCATTGAAGGTCAGAGCTGCGGTATCGCCCTCATCAAGCCATTCGTAGCCGACCTTGACCGTGATCTTGTAGGTATATTCGCCGGCAGGTCTTGCCTTTGCGAATGTCCATGTTCTTGTTCCGTCGTCATTCTGCACGAAGCTTGATACTGTTGAAGTATTGCCGCTTTCATCTGTGAATCTGAGCTTTGATACATCGCCCTTTGTCGTGACGGTGATCTGAGCCGCTTCACCCTCGTCAACCTCGTCGCCTGTTACGCTGAGAACGTACTTTTCTACTCCGTCGTAGAGGTTGACCTCTATCGAGTTGAGCATGAAGGTGTAAACTCCGCTCTCATACGCAGTATCTTCAACACTCAGAGTGATGATTCCGTTCTCGTCGCTCTTGACCGTTGCTGTTGATGAGTTGGTCGCCTTATCCGTCATGGTCAGAGTGTAGCTCTTGTTCGCCTCTCCCGTGCTGATTCTGACGGTGTTGCCCTGAGTTGTGAATACATCGTTCTCGATCG
>JBJEPQ010000072.1:0-4643 GCA_051881315.1 Acutalibacteraceae bacterium
CAAGCCTTTTGGTTTTATTTTTGTTTCTTTTGTTCTTCGCTTAGTGCGACAACCCATTCTTTACCATTTATTATGAACACGTTCAGCAAATACAACCTTATCTTTTACTTCAATAACCGTTCCGTCGTCAAGCACCGCCTTGCCTGAAAGCTTGCCGAAAACCTGATGCGGAAGCATACAGATCAGCTTGAGATCAAGCGGAGCAACCCGGTCGATTATCGGTTTAAATTCCATTTCAAACCGTCCGTCATTGCTCGTAAAAGTCCAAGGCTCGGTATAGAAGTATTCGCCGTTTCTCTTGGGAATATTGAATGTAATCTGATCGAGCTTGTGAGACTTTCCGTTATAGAAAAGCATATTTTCACTTGCCGCCGAGGTGTCGCCGAAACCGTAACCGATGTTGAAGCCGAAGCGGCTGCCGTCGTCGAGGATCATCTGTCCGCTTCCCCAGTACCAGGTGTTGTCGTAAGTCCAGACTCCCCTGCCCCAGTCAAGCGTTGCAAGCGATTGATTTTCTTCGTTAAATTCCCAATGAAGATCGCCGAAGGTCATTTTACCGTTCGCTCGCATACAGTTGATCTTCTGATTATAGTAAAAATGCTTATCCTTATCAAAGGGAGTTGCAATTACCATGCTTTCCTCGGGAATGTCGGTCAAAGTGACGTCAAAGGTGAGGAGCTTGCCTGAATTGCAGTAGTTTCCGTATGTACCGTAGAGATGCCGTGTTTTGCCGTCATTTTTAAAGGTCATATCACAGGTGCCGACTTTAGCATGGACATCACCTTTTTCACTTGTGGACGGCAAATTTAATTTTCCCAAAGGAAACGCACCTATTTCGCTGTCATTCATCTGGAACGGCTCGCCGCCGAAGCCGAGAAGCGAAATGCTCAGACAGCTTACATATCCGCTGTCTGAGAGCGTCAGACACAGACCGCAATCTTGATTGCCGATATAGTAATAGTCCCATTCCTTGATCCTGATTTTTGAGGCTTTAATATCGTTTCTGTTGTATTCCCAGTAAAGTTTTTTTGCAAATCCCGGCTCTGTTATGTTTCCGTTTGCGTTGAGAAGCTTCTGTTTAGAGGTTATTTCGTGCTGTGTAAACTCTGACATAATATTCTCCCTTCAAAAAACTTTGGTTAAGTGCAATTATTTGCCCGTTTTCATCTTTTTAAGATCACGGTAATCAATCAGCTTAAAGCCGAGCGATTCAATGTGCTGTTTCGTCTGAGGATCCTTGAGAAGCTCGTATTCCCAGACTCTCTTATGCCATGCTCCCGACGCACCTTTAAGATCCTCGGTCGGAAGACACGGGTGCATATATGTTTCCGTAACAGCACCGTCGGGGAAGGTTTTATAAAGCTCATAGATATACTCTTTGAAATTGTCATAGCTGTCGTTCTGAGGACCACTCCATTCGTTCGGTATAAGGTAATCGGGAATGGCTGTACCGCTCTGTTCTGCGGCGGCTACAACCTTATCAAGAAGTCCGAGAACAACATTTTTGTCAACCTGAATATCAAGCATTGAATTGCTGAACTGCTCGTCGGCAAGGTTTGCGGGGAATCGGAACGGAAGTCCGTATTCCGCGGCAAGTCTGAATGCAACATTGAGCAATTCAAAACGGCCTGTTGCAACGCCGTAGATTGAGCCCATATGATTGTCGAGGTGTGACGGCTCAAGGCCGAGCTTTTTAAGTAATTCAATCTGAGCCTTTGCCTCGGCATAAACCTCGTCAAGATCGGCGTATTTTTCAAATTCGTCGCTCTCGTGGTGCATATATCCGAATTCGTCACGCAGACTTTCCGTATTTTGATGTGCAACGGGACCCCAACGGTAGGTGCTCCACTCGTTCGTAAACGTCCAGTGAACGCCTATGCAAAGCTCGGGATTTTCCTTTGCAAATCTAACTGCATCGGGTGCCCACGGACACGGAGCCATAATTGTCGATGAGGTCAGAGCGCTGTCGGGATCCTTCAGCAGATCGAAAATTGCAAGGTTTGCGCCTCTGAACGAGCCGAAATCATCGGCATTGATTATCATATATTTTGACATTTAATCACTTCACTTTCTGACCGCTCTTTTTTCTTTCTTCAATTTCTGTTACCATTTCTTTCTGCCTTTTCTCTGTGATGTTATAGAAAAGCATAGGAATGATTGTGCCGACCATACTTATTGCACCTGCAAGAATGAGGATGTTCCAGAGAAGCTGTTTGCCCTCGGGAGAGATTGCAGGATTGGCTTCGGGATTGATGCCCGCCCAGCTGTAAGAGAACACGCCGATAAATGCGCCGAGAGCCATACCTATCTTGCTGATAAAGGTCTGCATTGCAAAGCAGATGCCCTCGCCTCTCTCGCCTGTTTTCCACTCAAGATAATCGACCGTGTCGCCGATCATAGCGTAGGTGATGATGTTGTTTACGCCCTGCGGTATTCCGAGCAGAACAAGTCCTACAGCGTTGAAAACAAGCTTCCACGGTGCGTCATAGCCAACAAAGTACATAGCAAACATTACGACTGCGCCGAGAATGTGAACATAGATATAAGCCCACTTTTTTGTAAATTTCTTAGTCATCCACGGAACGAGGACGGAAGCAACAAGTCCGCCGGGAACAACAAGCAGGGTAATAACGCTGAAAATGCCCTCGTTATTAAGAACATACTTTGCAAAGTAAAGACCGCCCGTGTATGAATAAACCATTCTCGCTCCGCCGAGAATACCCGAAAGAACAACAAGGAGAAGCTGTTTGTTCTTGAAAAGGAGCTTGAGATTATGTCCGAGTGACGGAGGAGCTTCGTTTGTGGTGAAGCGTTCCTTTGTGTTTTTAAATCCGTAAAAGAACATCGGAATTGCAAGCAATGCAAGAACTACAGCACAGATGAAGTAAGTCCATTTTAAGGTTTCCGCATTCTGCATAATATACTGCGGCAGAACATTTCCGTCTGCGTCCTTATACTTTGCGGTTACTGCACTTGTGATGATAGGAACACCGACCGTTACAAGACCTGCGCCGAGAGTACAAACAAGTCTTGCAAATGTGAGTATATTACCTCTGACGACGGTGTCGTTTGTCATACAGGTTGAAAGTCCCCAGTAAGGAACGTCGGCAACAGTATAGACCATCGACCAGATAACATAAATTACGGTAATAATAAAGAACGTTGTTTTGGATTTAGCTTCAAAGAACGGACAGAAGCAAAGAATTGTAGTTGCGGCAATTGGAATAGCCATCCATTTAAGGTAGGGACGGCACTTGCCCCACTTTGTTCTCGTTCTGTCAACGATTGATCCCATAATAGGATCGTTAAGTGCGTCAAAAATTCGGGTAAACAGCATCAAAAACGCAACGGCCATTGCACCTGATATCGTCTTAAAAAGCTGACCTTTTTCTGCCGCGCCGAAAAGTAAAGCGTCGGTCATAAAAATCGTAAGATAAGAACCGATAATGGTGCAGATAAAGTTCTGACCGAAGCCCGTAATGCTGTAAGCAATAGCCTCTTTCGGCTGAACGCCCTCGCCGGGAGTTGTGCCGAAAAGCTTATGTAAGAAATTGCCTTTTGCCATAAAAAACCTTCTCTCTTTTTGCGAGAAAATCTCACATATTATCTTAAATAATTTTATCACATTATATGATTGTTTGTAAATTAAAAAACAAAAAACCTACTTTTCATACAAAAATCAAGCAGGTTTTTTATTATATATTACTAATGATAGATTTTTCTTTGCAAAAAGTAAAACTGTGAATATTAAATAATTTATCGAGCTTGTCCGAATTTTTCATTTAATGATTCTTTAATTTCCTCGCAGATTTCAACAACCTTAAATCTGATCTCATATTTCGGACTGCTCTCAACAAGTTTAATTTCGTCTTCGGTAAAAACATTTTCTATTTCATCTTTTTTATCTGCGGCAGGCACGCACATCGGCGGAAACATAACGCACCACCAGTTATGCCCCTCACCTGCTCCGATAACAACACGCAGGGCAAGATACCGACCGGCAGGCAGGGTGACGGATTCATATGTTCTCGTAGTAAAATACTCTCTTGAAAGAGAAATTTTTACGTCGTAATCGAAGCCTGACGTATGGATAAATTCTTTTGCCGACTTCTCCAAAACCGGAATTTGCGGTTCAATTTTCTCAACGGCGTTTTCAACATTGACGCTGCCGTCAAAAATGCTTTTACCCTCCTCAAGCAGGAAGTCTCTCAGACGGATTTTTAAATTCTGATCGACGCTTGAATCGGAATTTGCAATAACATGAAGCCTCAGAACATCGGAACGGATTTCCTGAGAGGTTTTGGCAAAGGAACAGATCGAAAAAATAATTGCAACAATCATACTGACGCAAATTGAAATTTTTATTTTTTTTGAAAAAGACATACAGTCAACTCCTTACTTCGTTTTCGGGTAAAGTGTTGACTGTATTTTTTGGTATTATTCATACATTGCCAGAATTTGGGCAGATTTTTCTTTTACGGCATTTGCAAGAGCTTTCGGCATAATTACCTTGATGTCTGTGCCGTACTGGAGTATCCAGTTTACAAGACCTTCGCTCATTTCAACGGTTGCCCTGATACGGAAGCGATCCTCCGAATCCGTCTTGATAGGTACATCCTCGCCGAACTTTTCAATTATTTTAT
>JBJEPQ010000073.1:0-4447 GCA_051881315.1 Acutalibacteraceae bacterium
AGGAGATAGCGTCGCCGAGCAACTTGGAATAAGTTCCCATGTGCGAGCCGTCGCGAGTTTCGCCGTTGAACTTCCGGCAAAGTTCCATAATAGGCTCAGCCTTGCCGCGGCATAGATGCCGCAAATGGTCGAGCAGGTCTTTGGGTTCAAGGTGGTTTATAAACACTTCCGAATCCTTAGTGATATATACCAAATAGAATGGGTGCAAACGGTTTTTGCGGTCGATGTTCACACCGTTGTTGCGGTTTTTCAGCACATAGATAACGCCTTGTGGGTTATCGTCAGAAGCCGGAACAACAGCATGCAGCCCCATTGGTGTATGCTCAATGTCGTTGTGTTTCT
Source organism: Acutalibacteraceae bacterium (assembly GCA_051881315.1). Taxonomy (GTDB): domain Bacteria; phylum Bacillota; class Clostridia; order Oscillospirales; family Acutalibacteraceae; genus CAG-488. The sequence continues at coordinate 343 of JBJEPQ010000073.1, forward strand.
TCATATATTCGAGCAAGTCGAGGCGAAACTCGTTCAAGCCCAAATCCATAATCGAAACACCTGTGTTCATCTCCTCGATGTCCACCACTTCTTCTTGCAGACGAAGAAGTTGGTCGCGACGATATTTCAAGTCGCCCTTTTCTTCGGCTGAAATCGGGTTGTCATCGCCGGTGGCGGTGAGCACCGATACTTTCATACGAGCCTCCACACGAGCCTTTAGGTCAATATAGGCATCGAGGTCCATATCGGGCCAGTAGTTCACAAGCTGAATTACTTCGTTCCTTGAGCCGATGCGGTCGATACGTCCGAAACGCTGAATGATACGCACCGGGTTCCAGTGTATATCGTAGTTAATGAGATAGTCGCAGTCCTGGAGGTTTTGACCTTCGGAGATGCAATCGGTGGCAACGAGCACGTCAATCTCCTTTTTGAGATTGGGATAAAGTGCGTCACGTTCTTTCGACACTGGGGAGAAAAGAGTAAGCACTTTGTTGAAGTCGAGTTTTTCACGCAACTTCAATGTGCTTCGTGCCTCGATGTCGCCCGAAACGAGTGCAGTGTTGATGCCGTGCTTGTCGAGTATAACTTGCGAAATATTATCGTAGATATATTGAGCAGTGTCAGAGAACGCAGTGAAAATGATTATTTTGCGGTTATTGCCGTTGATAGGGTGAGCGAATTTGTCGCGAATATCCTGCAACAACTGCTGCAATTTACTGTCGTGCTCAGGCGTGATGTCGGCAAGCATAACGAGCAGCAAATTGAGATTGTCGAGGTCTTTACTGAGATAATCGCGCCACTGCACATAGTCCATATCTTTGAGGTCGATTTTCGACTTCTTGCCGCCGATAAGAACAGCATCTTCGCGGTCGTCGAAATCAAAACCGTAGTTATCATTTTCCTCTGCGGCTATTGAATAGTCGTCAACCGACGTTTCGCCACCATTGAAATTGTCAATGGTATTGACCGTTTCGGCGATGTATTTCTTAATCCTTTCGAGTGTGAGGCGGAAAGAGTTCACCGAACTCTCCAGGCGTTTGAGCAGATTGATGCTCATGAGGCGGCGCAAACCGCGTTCACGTCCGAGGCGTGAAAGGTTTGCATACTCGTCGTCCTCGCTCTTGTTGTATTTTGAGGCTTTGCTCGCAAGAATAAAGTCCGATGGCGTGTAGATAGCAAGGTTAAGCTCGCTCAAAACACCATAGATTTCGTTAAACGTAACGGTTTTGCGGTCGGCAAGATCCGTGAGTTTTGGAGTGCGAGAAATGGGCTTCAACCGCTTCGGGAATTTGCCGATGTCGGTTGTGTCGTAGTATTGCTCGATATGCTTACGCGAGCGAGCAATAGTGACAGAGTCGAGCACTTCAAAGAAATCAAAACTAAGGCTGTCAAGCAGAGCCTTAGTGGTACGCTCCTCGGCAGGAAGTTTGCTCCAGTGGTTGAAAGCAGCCTGAGCCTGGCGGAAAATATCGTCAATGGAGTTCTCGGTTTTGAGAAGTCCGTTAATGTTCGATACGTCGCCCTCGTAGGCGAGAGCAAGTTGATTCTTCAAGTCATTAAAGCGGTTGTTGACGGGGGTAGCCGACAACATCAAGACCTTTGTCTTGACACCGGCTCTAATTACTTTGTTCATCAGTTGGAGATAACGGTTCTCACGTGGATTCTCGTCGTTCTCGTCGGTAGTAACTTTGCCTCCGTTGCGGAAGTTATGGCTTTCATCAATAACAACGAGATCGTAGTTGCCCCAGTTGATGCGTTCAAGGTCTGTTCCATTTGAATAGCCGTATGAACGCGAAAGGTCGGTGTGATAAAGCACATCATAACGGAGACGGTCGTTTACCAATGGGTTGTTTATATAGTTGCCACGGTAGGTAATCCAGTTGTCAAACAATTTCTTCGGGCATAGAACGAGAACCGATTTGTTGCGGTTTTCGTAATACTTAATGACCGAAAGTGCGGTGAACGTCTTACCAAGACCTACGCTGTCAGCAAGTATGCAACCGTTAAACTTTTCCAACTTGTTGATAATAGCGAGAGCTGCATCACGTTGGAAGTTGTAGAGTTTATTCCAGATAACGCTCGACTTGAAACCGGTTGCCTCATTAGGCAATACGTCTTCCGAAATATCTTCAAGAAATTCGCTGAAGATATTGTAGAGCGTTACGAAATAAATAAACTCAGGTGCATTCTCCTTGTAAGCGTTGGTGATGTTGTCGATGACAATTTCCGTAACATCGGTAAAGCGTTCGCCGTCGTACCACATTTGATTGAATGTGGCGAGAAATTGGTCGGCATTTGGCGACGGAAGCCGCATAATTTGAGGAGCAATATTATTGCCTTTCTCGCAACCGAGTTCGGGAGTTGTAAACTCGTTGAACGGCATATAAGTGAAAACGTCCTTGCCGTTTTCAACCGTCAAATTACCATTTACAAATCCGTCGGTAATATTTGATTTGAAGCAAGCCTTTCGGCGAATCCATTCAGCACATTCTCGTGCAATGGCTTTTTGAGATAATTCGTTACGCAGACGAATCTCAAACTCCGAGCCGAAAAGATTGCGTTCACGATTGAGTTTCGGGATAAAAAACTCACGTTTTTGTTTTGATGTATTTGACTTGCTGAACGTCGGAGCAGTGAAAATGAATCTCAGTTCAGCAATGTTTTCAAGTTCTGCTTTTAGTGCCTGGTAAGCATAAATGGAGAACGACGCAGCGGCAATAGAAAGTCGAGAGCCGCTTTGCAAGTCGGCTTTCAGACCATCAACGACTTTCTCTGTCGTATTGTTATATAATTTGGGTGTCTCCATTTTGTAAGAAAGTTTGATATATTGATTGCCGATTAAGGCGTTGTTTATGTATTAACTGCAAAGTTACGAAATATTTTTTAACTAATATGCCGAAAACTATATGTTTAAGGGCATATATAATGTATATTCCGTGGATTTGCAGTAATCCGCCGTAAAGATAATATCAAATGTGAGCAAGAATTGAGCACACCTTTCTTATTTAATCTTAAAAGGCAAAATATTTTTGCCGTGCGATAGGGATAGAAGCCGAATGGCGGAGACTGTGGCTCCGTTCACGATAGCCCGGCGGTGGAATGATTTTCTCGAATGTCCGTCAGGAACTGCCCGGAGCACAGCGTTTGCAAGGGCAAAATCATTTCAACGCATCGCCCAACAGAAACTGGTATCAAATTACCCCTGAAACATTAATTGAGAACGCATCTCGGTAAGGGAATTTCTCGCAGCCTATGTAGAGTGTATCAAACGCATCTGTGCCATCGGTGCGGTGTTCGAGGAGGTCTTCCTCCGACTCGGCGAGTTTCTCGCCGCCTTTGTCCTTGCGGAAACCGTTGCGGCCGCGGCTCACGCCGGCTGCTTGAATGGCGAGGATAAGGTCGTCGTTATTCTGGCGGTTGAAGAAAGGCATAAGGCGTTGCTTGCCGGCAAAACCTTGGTTGATGAGAAGATATTTCTCATCGTGCCGCATGGGATTGCCGAGATAGACCGCCTCGACAGTCCAGCCGTGGCGTTCAAACTCGTGGACTACCACCCAACGGAAGTCCTGTTCGTTGACGGCATAGTTAGAGCCGAGAGCGGTAGCATCGTAGTAATAGACCACCGTCTTATTGCGATGCGAAGCGTAGTAAGTGCAGAAGTCGTCAACGACTTCCGGAATCTTACGCTCAAACTTGACGTAGAACGACTTGATGACATTGAGCCGCCGCCCATCCGGCTGCCCGGCAACAATCCAGTTAATATTTGCATTGTAGTCCATACCAATGCAAATCGGCGCGTCCTTATTAACGTCGGAATCAGCATCACAAGTAAATGCCTCTCCACTCTCCGCACTCCACTCTCCACTTTTGAATTTCTCATCAAGAAATTCAAAATCGCTTGCATTATACTTGTGTCCCTCACGCATTGACGAATAAAAACCGTCTTTGGCAATGCCTATGCGTTGGCAAAGGATAGAGGTTTGGAACGTCAATGGCGTTAAGTCGCGCTTCATCTGTTTTATGTAGTTCTCGCCGAGCAACTGCAAGTTTTCGATGCTGCTGTACTCTTTGTAGTACACAGCGACAGACCGCATCTGATTAAGAT
>JBJEPQ010000074.1:0-2236 GCA_051881315.1 Acutalibacteraceae bacterium
TGTATCTCGGCGGCAACGAGCAAAGCACCCACAAATATGTGTCCGAGCTTCTCGGTAAGGAAACCATTGATACCAACACTTTCGGAAAGAGTACCGGTCGAAGCGGTAACTACTCCACAAATTATCAGATTAGCGGTCGAGAGCTTCTTACCCCTGATGAGGTTCGTATGCTTGATAACCAATACGCAATTCTGTTTATTCGTGGAGAACGCCCCGTTATGGACTTCAAGTATGACATCTTGAAGCACCCGAATGTGGCACTTACAACCGATGGAAAGGCTTCTGCCTATAAGCACGGCGAAGTTACCATCAAGCACTCATCAATTTCCGTTCTTTCTATTGACCCGGAAGAACTTCCGGAGGAAAGCTACGGAGAAACCAATTACGAGCTTCTGTCCGATGAGGATTTTGAAGTAAATAAAAACTTATATTAACGGAGGAAAAACACAATGACTATTTTTAAGAAGAACAACGAAAAGAAAACTACTCAGAAGCTGCCTATGACCGGAAAGGTTCAGAAAGGCTTCCGTGCCTACTGCGCCGTAATCGCAGCAGCAACTCTTGTTTGCGGTATGAGCGTTACCGCTTTTGCCGCAAGCGACCCGATTACCGTAGTCAACAATCTGTCCGATTTCATCTTCGGACTTATCCGTGCCATCGGTCTTATCCTGCTTGGCTTCGGTATCGTTCAGGTCGGTCTCTCTTTGAAGTCTCACGACCCGTCTCAGAGAGCCAACGGTTTCCTGACCCTTGCGGGCGGTATCATCATCACCTTTGCAAAGGAAATCCTGACCCTTATTACCGGTTAAGAGAACACAGTTATCAAACGGGGCATACCTGGCATTTCAGGTATGCCCCTAATCTTAAAGGAGGTGCAAACAGATGAGTGATAACTGGGTAGTTCAGAACCTCGAAAATGCCCTTGAAACTTGGAACAGCAAGCTATCGGAAATATGGCAGTTACTAACCACTTCACCGCAGCAGTTCAAAGGCGGCAGTATTTGGTCGGTAATGGTGAATATCAACGGAGCGGTTCAGGCTATCGGTCTTGCCCTGCTTGTTCTGTTTTTTGTTGTCGGTGTGGTTCGCACCTGCGGCAGTTTTACCGATGTAAAGAAACCGGAACACGCATTAAAGCTGTTCATTCGATTTGCCATTGCCAAAGGTGTGATTACCTACGGGCTGGAGCTTATGCTTGCCCTGTTCGACATCGTACAAGGTACGATTTCAACCATTATGACATCTGCGGGATTCGGTACGCCCAATCAAACAACCTTACCTGCTGAAATGGTAACAACCATTGAAAGCTGCGGATTTTTTGAGAGTATCCCATTGTGGGCGGTTACTCTTATCGGCGGACTGTTTATCACGGTCTTGTCGTTCATTATGATAATGACGGTGTACGGACGATTTTTCAAGCTGTATATGTACACGGCTCTCGCTCCGATACCGCTTTCCACTTTTGCCGGAGAACCGTCGCAGAATGTGGGTAAGAGCTTTATAAAGAGCTACTGTGCCGTTTTGCTTGAGGGAGCAGTAATTGTACTTGCTTGTATCATCTTCTCCCTATTTGCTTCTACGCCGCCGGTAGTGAACCCTGACGCAGCAGCCGTTACTCAGGTATGGGCATATATCGGCGAACTGGTATTCAATATGCTTGTGCTTGTCGGTGCGGTTAAGATGAGCGACCGAATTATCCGTGAAATGATGGGCTTATAACGGGAGGTTCTCTGATGAAGAAAAACAAGAAAAATAACGATAGATGGCAGGGCTATACGCCTGCCGACTGCGACTGCAAATATTGTGTGTACTACGGAGGAAAGAAAAACGGCAATGTAATTTGCCTTGCGGACACCTGCGTCTGCTCTGATGAAATCCGTCACGCAAAACAAGTATATCGCAGAGAAAGGAGCTTTTGATGGAAGTCAAAATTAACCGAGAGATACGAAATTACACAGAGTCAATGTTTTTTGGACTGTCGCTCAGACAGTTCATTTTTTCTGTTCTCGCCTGTGCGGTAGCGGTAGGACTTTACTTTCTCCTAAAACCGTACCTCGGAACAGAAACCGTATCGTGGGTGTGCATTTTGGGAGCTGCCCCTTTTGCGGCTCTCGGCTTTGTGAAATACAACGGAATGACGGCTGAGAAATTTATATGGGCGTGGATTAAGTCCGAGTTCCTTATGCCGAAAAAGCTGGTGTTTCATTCCACCAACACCTATTACGAATTGATGAAA
>JBJEPQ010000074.1:2336-4326 GCA_051881315.1 Acutalibacteraceae bacterium
TATGCCGAAAAAGCTGGTGTTTCATTCCACCAACACCTATTACGAATTGATGAAACCGACAATCGAACAGAAACAGAAGGAGGCTTATAAGAACAATGATTAAAACCCTTACGAACCTGTTAAAGCAGGACAAAGAAAAGTTTGTAGTACCAAAGGGCGTACAGGATTGTATTCCCATTACCGCTATTTATGATGACGGCATTTTCCGTGTGGGCAAGGACAAGTATTCAAAGAGCTTCAAGTTCACGGATATTAACTATGCCGTAGCAAGCCGTGAGGATAAGGAAGCGATGTTCCTTGAATATTCCGAGCTTCTCAACTCTCTTGACAGCGGAGCTACTACAAAGCTTACTATCAATAACAGACGGCTAAACCGTTTGGATTTTGAGAAAACCATTCTTATTCCCGAAACCGGCGATGAGCTTGATATTTACCGAGAGGAATATAACAAAATGCTTCTCGACAAGGCGACCGGTGCAAATGCAATCGTTCAGGATAAGTATGTTACTATCTCCATTAACAAAAAGAGCGTGGAGGACGCAAGAACCTATTTTGCCCGTGTCGGTGCTGACCTCATTTCCCACTTTGCAAGACTCGGAAGCAAATGTGTGGAGCTTGAAACCGATGAGAGACTGAGAATTGTCCACGATTTCTTCCGTGTCGGTGAGGAAACCGCCTACCACTTCAATATTAAGGAAACGAGAAAAAAGGGACACGATTTCAAAGATTATGTTTGTCCCGATACAATGGAATTTGAAAAGGACTACTTCAAAATGGGAAACCGTTACGGGAGAGTCCTTTTTCTTCGTGAGTACGCTTCCTATATCAAGGACAGTATGGTAGCCGAGCTTACCGACCTGAACCGCAACCTGATGATGTCCATTGACATTGTACCCGTTCCTACCGATGAAGCGGTGCGAGAAGCAGAGAGCAGACTGCTTGGGGTTGAGACGAACATTACCAACTGGCAGAGAAAGCAGAATCAGAACAATAACTTTTCCGCCACCGTTCCTTATGATATGGAGCAGCAGAAAAAGGAAATGAAGGAGTTCCTTGATGACCTCACCACTCGTGATCAGCGAATGATGTTCGCTGTACTCACTATGGTTCATACTGCGGACTCCAAAGAACAGCTTGATAACGACACCGAAGCTCTGCTTACGACTGCAAGAAAGCATTTGTGCCAGTTTGCCGTTCTCAAATATCAGCAGATGGACGGACTGAATACGGCTATGCCCTTTGGAACACGCAAGATTGACGCATTCAGAACCCTTACCACAGAAAGCCTTGCGGTATTTATCCCGTTCAGGGTTCAGGACATTTACCACGAAAACGGCATTTACTACGGTCAGAATGTCATCAGCAAAAATATGATTATCGCCGACCGCAGACAGCTACTCAACGGTAACTCTTTTATCCTCGGCGTATCCGGCGGCGGTAAATCCTTTGCGGCAAAGGGAGAGATTGAAAACATCATTCTTTCCTCCAACGCAGATGTTATTATCATCGACCCTGAGCGAGAGTATTCGCAGCTTGTAAAGGCTCTCGGCGGCGAAATCATCAATATTTCCGCAACTTCGCCGAGTCATATCAATGCGATGGATATGAACAAGGAATACGGCGACGGTGCAAACCCGGTTATTCTGAAATCCGAGTTTATCATGTCCCTCTGCGAACAGCTTATCGGCGGCACAAACCTCGGAGCAAAGCAGAAGTCTATCATCGACCGTTGTACGGCGAGCGTTTACCGAGACTATCAGCAGAGAGGATATACCGGTACTGTACCGACCTTGCAGGACTTCCGTGCGGAGCTTTTGAAACAGGACGAGCCGGAAGCAAAGGAAATCGCCCTTGCCATCGAGCTGTTTACACACGGTTCTTTGAATACCTTCGCAAAGCCGACCAATGTTGATACGGATAACCGACTTATCTGTTATGACATTCTTGACCTCGGCAAGCAGCTTATGCCTATCGGTATGCTTGTCGTCCT
>JBJEPQ010000075.1:0-64495 GCA_051881315.1 Acutalibacteraceae bacterium
GTCGGAGAACTTTCTGACCGCATTCCGATTTGCCCGAGCGGATATGCCATTACCGTGACATATGACGGTTATTCAGTTGTCAAGCAAATAATCTAACGCTATTTGCTTAACTATTATACTAAACAAATTCCGTAAAGTCAAGTGGTTTTCGAGAAAATATTTACTTTTTTTGCTTTAGTTATCTTGACACACCTTAACTTGTAATGCTATACTGTATTTTAGAAATATGAGAGGAGCATTTTTATGGCTATCGGAGAAAGAATTCGCTTTTTCAGAAATTTAAGAGGTATGACTCAAAAATATCTTGGTATGCAGGTTGGTTTTCCTGAAAAGACCGCCGACATCCGTATGGCGCAGTACGAATCCGGCTCAAGAACGCCGAAAGCAGACCTGACTAACAGCCTTGCAGAAGTGTTCGGAGTATCAACAAGCGCTTTAACCGTACCCGATATTGACAGCTATAACGGCTTAATGCATACCTTGTTTACCCTTGAAGATTTATACGGTCTTAAAATCACCGAGTTAGACGGAGAGGTTTGTCTGCATTTGGATAAGGGTATGGGCACAAATTACATTACTATGTTTGAAATGTTCACCGCTTGGAAAGAACAGGCTGAAAAGCTGAAGAATGGCGAAATTTCAAAAGAGGAATATGATAATTGGCGTTATAAATATCCAGAAGTAGAAGTACATCGCACAAAGAAAGTTCTTGATGCACTAAAAGAAACAGAGAAAAGCGAACAGGGGTGATTTTTATGGAACCTAAAACAATTTCTGAACAGTTAATGTTTAACACCGTAAAATTAGTGGCAAGTAATGGGACTTCCGGAACAGGCTTTTTCTACAATTTCAGGGTAAATGATAAGGTGTATCCCACAATCGTCACTAATAAACACGTTGTGAACTATAATCAAAACGAAACAATGACTTTTTACCTACACTTAAGAACAGGAGAAAAGGCATCCGACGAAAATTACCAAGTCACATATGCAACTACGTGGATATTTCATTCAACAAAAGATTTATGCTTTTGCTTTATAAATCCCGTTTTTGAGGAGGTGAAAAACAGAACTGGCAAAGATGTTTTTTACATTGCAAATGATAATTCTGTTGTCGCTACTTCTCAAAAACTGGATGAACTTAGTGCTCTCGAAGAATTAGTTATGGTTGGATATCCTATCGGACTATGGGACTCCAAAAATAACTTTCCAGTATTTAGGAAAGGATATACTGCATCACACCCAGCTTTTGATTTTAATGAAAAAGGCATTGGATTGGTTGATATGGCTTGCTTTCCTGGTTCTTCCGGTTCACCGATTTACATTCTGAATGAGAATGGGTATGTGGACAAAAATGGAAACCATTATTTAGGAAGAAGCAGAATTATATTAGTGGGTATTCTTTATGCTGGACCACAATATAATGCTCAAGGCGATTTGGTTGTAAGAACAATTCCAACACAACAAAAAGTTCAAACATCAACTCCTATAATGACCAATTTGGGTTACTATGTAAAAGCCACCGAACTTAAGGAGTTTGAGGACTATATCTCGCAAAATATTAAATAAACAGAAAAAGAGCTAACTGACTTCTCAAAAAATCAGTTAGCTCTTTACTTTTACAATAATTCAAATAATGTTGCCATTTTGTTGCCACAGAGGGCTTTCAAACGGCGAAAAGCCTTTATTTACGGGCTTTTTCACGGGTGTGAAATCATTCCCACTCCACGGTGCCGGGGGGTTTGGAGGTGATGTCGTAGACTATGCGGTTGACGCCTTCGACCTCGTTGGTGATGCGGTTGGAGACGGTGGCAAGGATATCGTAGGGAATTCTTGCCCAGTCGGCTGTCATAAAGTCGTCCGTTGTGACGGCACGGATTGCGATGACGTTTTCATACGTTCTGTGATCGCCCATAACTCCGACCGATTTCGATCCCGTGTAAACGCAGAAGAACTGGCTGAGGTTTCTTTCGTAGCCGTTCTTTGCCATCTCGTCTCTGAGTACGAAGTCTGCGTCCTGAAGTATTCTGACCTTTTCCGCCGTAATCTCTCCGATTATTCTGACGCCGAGTCCCGGTCCGGGGAAAGGCTGACGCCATACAAGCTCATGCGGAATACCGAGCATTTCTCCGACCTTGCGTACCTCGTCCTTGAAAAGATCCTGAAGCGGTTCAATCGTGCCGAGAAATTCAATATCCTTCGGCTTTTCAACCATATTGTGATGAGTTTTGATGACGGCGGTGTTCGCCTTATCCTTGCTCTTGCCCTTACCTGACTCTATTCTGTCGGGATAGATCGTACCCTGTGCGAAGAAGCCGTCCTTTGCCTGCTTTCTGACCTCGTTCCAGAATACTTTATAAAATTCCTCGCCGATGATCTTTCTTTTCTTTTCGGGATCGACTACGCCTTTGAGCATTGAGAGGAAGTGATCGCCGCAGTTGACACGGACAAAGTTCATATCAAAGAGAGAGGTGAAGGTCTTTTCAACAAAATCGCCCTCGTCCTTTCGCATAAGTCCCTGATCGACGAAAACGCAGGTGAGCTGTTTGCCGACCGCACGGCTGAGAAGAGCCGCCGCAACCGAGCTGTCAACTCCGCCGGAAAGACCGAGAACAACATTCTTGTCGCCGATCTTTTCACGAAGCTTTTCGACCGTGGTGTCGATAAAGCTGTCCATCTGCCAGTCGCCCGAACAGCCGCAGACATTGAAAACAAAGTTTTTGAGCATCTGATTGCCGTATTCGGAGTGCGTTACCTCCGGGTGGAACTGAACGGCATAGAGCTTTTTGTCAACATTCTGCATTGCGGCGCAGGGACAGTTTTCCGTCCTTGCGATTATTTCAAAGCCCTTGGGAGGCTCTGCGATATAGTCGGTATGGCTCATCCATACAACGTTGATCTTCGGAACATTTTTAAAAAGCAGGCTGTCCCTTGATATTTCAAGATGAATTTTTCCGTACTCGGAAACGGGAGCTGTGGCAACCTTGCCGTCACCCATCCATGCCATAAGCTGACAGCCGTAGCAAATTCCGAGTACGGGAACGCCGATGTCAAGAATATCCTTGGTGTAGTGAGGCGACTCCATATCGAAAACAGAGTTCGGACCGCCTGTGAAGATGATGCCCTTGTAGCCTGCCGCTTTGATAGTTTCAAGGTCGGTGGTGTAGGGGAGAATCTCGGCGTAAACGTTGAAATCACGGACTCTGCGGGCGATGAGCTGATTGTACTGTCCGCCGAAATCGAGGACAAGTATTTTTTCGTTCATTCTATTCGTCCTTTCGTTAAAGATAGGGACTGCCGTGCTTGAAAAGACAGTTTCGTCTTATCTCAACACGACAGTTTTATTTTATCTGTAAATAATTTCTTCTCTCTTGGGACCGTTGGAAACCATTGTGATCGGCTTGCCTATCTCTTTTTCGATGAAGAGAACGTAGTCCTGAGCCTCTTTCGGGAGCTTGTCAAATTCCTTGATGCCTCTGATGTTGCACTTGAAGCCGGGAAGGGTTACAAGAACGGGCTTTGCCTTCTTGAGCATATGAGTGTTCGGGAAGTCCTTGACGATCTTGCCGTCGATCTCGTAAGCCGTGCAGACCTTGATCTCGTCAAGATAATCAAGACAGTCGAGAGCGGTCAGGCAAACCTGAGTTGCGCCCTGAACCTCAACGCCGTAACGTGTTGCAACACAGTCAAACCAACCCATACGACGGGGACGTCCTGTTGTTGCGCCGTATTCGCCTGCGTCACCGCCGTGGTTACGCATCTTGTCGGCCTCCTCGCCGAAGATCTCGCTGACAAATTCGCCTGCGCCGACTGCCGAGGAATAAGCCTTTGTAACGGTGATGATATCCTTGATCTCATGTGCCGGAATACCTGCGCCGACTGCGCCGTAGCCTGCAAGAGTTGAGGAAGAAGTAACCATCGGATAGATACCGAAATCGGGATCCTTGAGCGAACCGAGCTGACCTTCAAGAAGGATCTCCTTGCCGTCCTTGATAGCTTGACGGATAAATGCGCCTGTGTCCGCAACGTAGGGAGCGATCATTTCCTTGTACTCCATAAGAGTGTTGAACAGCTCGTCCACATCAAGCAGAGGCTTGTGGTAAACATGCTCAAGAAGGAGGTTCTTTACCTCGCAAACGTTCTTGAGCTTTTCTTTAAGCTCGTCGGGATAGAAAAGGTCGCAGACCTGGAAACCGATCTTTGCATATTTATCGGAATAGAAAGGAGCGATACCTGACTTCGTTGAGCCGAACTTCTTGTCCGCAAGACGCTCCTCCTCATATGTGTCGAGAAGAACGTGATAGGGCATCATAATCTGAGCCCTGTCGGAAACGAGAAGCTTGGGCTGAGGAACGCCCTTTGACATAACGTCGTTGATTTCCTTAACCAGCTTGGGAATATCAAGCGCAACGCCGTTGCCGATGATGTTTGTGATCTCGGGATGGCATACGCCCGACGGAAGAAGATGCAAAGCAAACTTTCCGTAATCGTTGATGATAGTGTGACCTGCGTTTGCGCCGCCCTGGAAACGGATAACGACATCCGCCTTTGACGCAAACATATCTGTTATTTTGCCCTTACCTTCGTCGCCCCAGTTAGCGCCGACTATTGCTCTTACCAATGAAAGCACCTCCAAATGAGATATGGAAACTATGTTCCAAACACAGTAATTATAATATTTTTAATATATAATGTCAATTAGAATAACGAAGTTTTTATATGCGAGAGGATTTTTCGTCAATAAAAGTCATTGCGGACGAACTTTGATATCTAAATACGATTGACTGCGGCGTATAATGCTGATATAATAAATAGAAATGAGTTTAACCCGGTGATAAAATGAGTATGAGAAAAACCATCAAATTCAATAACGGACATTTGAAGGTTCTGCAAATTTCCGACTTGCAGGATAACCGCTTCACCTGTGTTGATACGCTTCGTTTTATGGAGTCCGCCGTTGAAAGTATTAAGCCTGATCTGATTGTTTTCACGGGCGATCAGCTTGATGTGGCAGATTTTTGGGGCAAGGGCGGAAAGTGCCGACGAAATGTTGAAAAGGCAATAAATCGGCTTTTCAGCGTTTTTGAAAAGTTTGACGTTCCCTTTGTTCTTACATTCGGCAATCACGACCGCCAAACGGGACTTACGAATGAGGAGCAGGCGGAAATTTATGCAAGGATGAAAAACTGCATTTGCTTTGACGATTTTAACGACGGCAGACCTGACGCAGGCACATTCAACGTTCCCATTCTTTCCTCGGACGGAAGCCGCACGGCGATGAACATTTATGTCGTTGACACGGGCACGAAGATAAAAGGAAAGTATCAGGGTGTGCGAAAGGAACAGCTTGAATGGCTTGAAAAAACAAGCCGGGAGGTAAATGTTGATTCAATCGTGTTTCAGCACATTCCCGTTGATGAGATATATGAGCTTCTTGAAAAGGTGCCGAAGGGAACAAAGGGCGCTCACCCTGCCTACGGAACAAGAAAGGGTGAATTTTACAGGCTCAGGGACGGTATAAAGCATAAGGGCGATTACGGCGAAACTCCTGCGGCTCTGCCCCTTGAGTGCGGCGAGTTTGAACAGCTTAAAAAGCAGGGCGATGTTTTTGCCGTTTACTGCGGACACGATCATTTTGACAGCTTTATCGGAACGGTTGACGGAATCGACCTCGGCTACTGTCCGGGAGCCGGCTACAATTCCTACGGTAATATTCAGCGAGGCGTCAGAGTTTTTGAGTTCGATGAAAGCGACGTAAGAAACTACAAGACCTACACCGTCAAATACGGCGATGTGTGTAAGAAGCCGCTTGCCGAGCCGGTCAAGACATTTATTTACAGCGTCGGACCGTCATCCCCCGGAGATGTTCCGGTATTTGCGGCAAAGTGCGCCGTTGGGTTGGCGGTGATCGTCTTATTGCTTGTTCTGCTTGCAAAGCTGATAAGCGTTCGTGCGGTAGTGACGGCTCTGCTTGTCGTTTTCGGAATTGCGGCGGTATATTTCATCGGTGCGCTGATATATAATGTGGTTACGAGAAAGAAACTGATAAGAAAATTTTTGAGAAAATAAGTGTGTGTAATATGACAGATTGTGTTTTAAGTTTGTTAAACAAAATAAAAATGGAAAAAACAAATGAACATAGGTGGATCGATCTTGAAAATAAGGCACTTTATGGAAATTTTGAGGAAAAATTAAGAATTAGTGAGTCACTTGCGGATTATCACTGTGCACAAAGTGAGAGAATACTTGTTGAAATGCTTAAAGATAAAGAAAGAATTATAAGAGCTTCTGCTTGTGATTCTCTATGTTTTAGTGATTCTTTGAATGTGTTTAACCACTTGATTCGGATGACATCAGATACAACGGTTTTGGTTAGGGGATATGCTATTTTAAGTTTAGGAGATGTATATTGCAATATGGTAAGCACAGAAAATACATTTTCAAATTTAAATTGCTTAGTTATGAAGATGTTTGACAAAGAGCAAAGTGAGTGGCTTAAAATATGTATATCAAGGACTGCATACTTACTCGGTAATCTAAATTTTTTATATTATTTATTTGATTCTATAAATAGTAAATTTTATAAAAATCGATGCTTAGCAGTTAATCTATTAAAAGATTTGGCATTGTCACCAGAAGATAAATTGAAGTTGATATCTTTACTAAAGCGTCGCCAAAATATAGAAAAGGTTTATGCAGTAAGTGAGTGTATTAAGAGTTATTTGGAAACCACAGAAAGGAATGATTTGAAATGAATGAAGTAATGAAAACAATACTCGAACGTCAGACGATCAGATCATATAAACCCGATCAGATCACAGACGAACAGCTTGATATGCTCATCAAGGCGGCAAAGCAGGCTCCGAGCGGAAGAAATATGCAGCCCTGTCATGTCCGATTCGTACAGAACAGGGAAATGCTTGAACAGATGAACAGGGATTTTAAGGAGCTTGTCGGCTATGACACACCTGCGTACACACGCTGGGACGTCAATCCGGTCTATCACAATGCCCCTACCTTCGCCGTGCTTTTCGCTGAAAACGAGAGCTATATGGACGGCGGAATAATGTGCGAGAATATCTGCATAGCGGCTCAGAGTCTCGGACTCGGTACCTGCATTATCGCAAGCGTGGGCGCGCTCTTTGCCGACGGTAACGAGCAGGGCAACAAGTGGAAAAAGGCTTGGGATATTCCCGAAAATTACAAGTTCCTGATTGCAATAGCTATCGGTTATCCTGACGAGAAGCCTGAGCCGAAGCCTCGCTTTGACGACAGGATAAAGGTAATAAAATGATGAAATATTCGGTGGAGAGAATTGAAGAAAATATTGCTTTGTGCGAGGATGACCTCGGCAAAACGGTTAAGCTGAGTCTTGACGAGCTTCCCGAAAACATCCGTGAGGGAGAAATAATCGTCCTCACGGAAAACGGCTATACTATTGACTCTGACGAAACCTCGGCACGACGAAAGAAAATGGCGGAAATGCAAAAAAAGCTTTTTAATAAAAAGAAATGAAACAATCGTGCCGGCAAAGCGTTACGGAATTGACAGCATGAAATCAAATATTATTCGGAGGGACAATTATGAAAAAAATAATCAGCGTTTTTCTTTGCATTGCTCTTGTTTTTTCCTGCAGTGTATTTTGCAAAACCACATCTTCCGCACAGAACGGCGAACTGAAGTTCAACAGTGACGGAAAGTTCAAAATAATGGTTTTTGCCGACTGTCAGGATGATTCAAGCCCGAAAAGCGAGATGATATCGTTCATGAACGATATGCTTGATCTGACAAAACCCGACCTCGTTGTGTTTACGGGCGACAATGTCTATGTCAGCATCAAGTCTTCCTTTGACAAAGGTGCAAAGGCGATCATTGATCCGCTTATCAGCAGGGGCATACCCTACGCCTACACCTTCGGCAACCATGACGATCAGCTCGGCGTAAGCAAGGAGTATCAGCACTCGGTATATATGACGCTCGGAAACTGCCTTACCTATGACGCAAATCCGAGTATGACAGGCTTCGGAACCTGTAATCTGCCGATACTTTCATCGGACGGAACGGACACTGCGTTCAATCTCTGGATAATTGATTCAAACACATATGACGGCAGTAATTATGACAATGTCCATCAGGATCAGCTTGATTGGATCAAATCGACTAACGCCGCCCTGACCGCAAGTGTGGGACATCCCGTCAATTCACTTGCTTTCCAGCACATAATCGTGCCTGAGGCTTACGATTTGCTTGTTGAAAACCCAAACGGCTCCAAGACATATAACGGCAAAAAATATGAGCAGACGCTCAACGAAAAGGCTACGGGATATCTCGGTGAGTTTCCCTGTCCGCCTGCGGTCAATTCGGGAGAGCTTGACACTTTGGCACAGATGGGCGGAGTGCTCGGCATAGTTACGGGACATGACCACTCGAACAGCTTTATCGGAACGGTTAAAGGCGTTGACCTTATTCAGACTGCCGGAATGAGCTTACAGTCCTACGGCGACGACAATGTCAGAGGCTGCCGATTGATCACCCTTGACGAAAAAGACACCACGAAATACGAATCAAATACCTACACCTACGTAGGAAATGACAGCGGTCTTTATTATGATCAGGAAGTACCCGAATTACAGTACAGAAGCTATCAGACGGGTATGAGCTTTATCAGCGATCTGAATGCCGCTGCGGCGACAACGGCTTCTTCCGCAAAAAGTGAGCTGACGAATCAGGGCTATCAGGTCATTGACTACGATCTGAACAAGGGGGTCGGCGGCAGATACATTTATATGGGATATAAAACGACGACAAACTATGCCGACGCAATAAAATCCGTCAAGTTCATTATCTCGGGCAGCGACGCTTCGGGCATGACGATAGATAATTATGTCTTTGCTTCGACGGTTGACCTTAACAAGGGAGCAGGCGGAAAATATATCTATGCTATTTACTCAAAGGATCCGAGATACGGCGGAGCAATTACTGCGGTTTCGGCAGGAGAAAGTGCCTCGCTTTCCGGATATACAACGGCAACGGCGTTCGGCAAGAATGACACGTTAGCCGATTTGAATTCCGGAGCAGGAAGCAAGGCGGCTTATTTCTACTATAAGAGCATTGATACTGTGGTTGATATCACTTCGCTTGAGGCTAATGTTAATTCGTACAGCGGCATTGATCTTTCGCCGTACACAGCCGAGTCCGCAAACAATTTTACGACTGCTCTTAATTATGCCAAGGCAATTCTTGAGGACTTCAAGGATGACGGCGCCGCTTCCTATTCGCAGGATCAGATATTTGAAGCTCAAAACGAAATCTTTATGAAATATGATGCGCTGGAGATTGCTCATGTCCATTCTTTCAGCGATTGGACGGTTGTAATCAAGCCAACCACACAGGCCGAGGGTAAGGAGGAACGAACCTGCGCTTGCGGCGAAAAGGAATACCGAGCGATAGAAAAGATCAAAATTGAGGATCTGATTCCGACGGTGAACAATTCGGCTCTTACGGTCGATCAGAGCAGGTCGCTGATTTACGGCTTCACTTTGTTTGAGGATATCCGACAGCCGATCAAAGACGCCTTCACGCTCAAAGAGGGAACGCACTTCGTTTTCAGGAACACTACACAGCCGAGGACGGGCGAAATTGTTGAGGTCAGAGCCGACACAACAGAGGATCTTGTCTGCAAATATACGGTTGTCGTATTCGGTGACGTCAACGGCGACGGAATTTATGACGGACGTGACGCAACGCTGGTCGCTATGATCGAGGGTGGTATGCTTTCTCCCGATGCGGCGGTGAGACTTGCGGCAGACTGCAACCGTGACGGTGCTGTCGATTATGCCGACACGGCTCTGCTTGAACAGGCAGGAATAATGCTTGCCGAGATCGGCCAGGAGGATATCCGCACATCGTCGGTTTACGATGAATATGCAGGTCTGATCTCCCAGGACGGCGAATTGGAAGCTGAGCAGGAACCGGAACAGGAACAGGAACAGCCTCAGCAGAGCCTGCTTGAAAAAATTATTTCATTCCTTGTTAAAGTATTCAAGGAGCTTTTAGGCTTAGTAATTAAATAAAAAATGAAAAAAATCTGCGCTTTTCAATTCAGCGCAGATTTTTTTTATTTCAGTTTAACAACAATGTATTCATCGTTTTCTTCAAAGCAAGCCTTGCTCGGATATGCAGGTAAATCGGCGTAACGCTTTTTAGCATTCTCAAACTGTTCTACCGTGCAGTGCTTGAAGGTTACTCCGATGTAATCGCAGAACTTGTATAGTTCGCCGCAAGGAGCATCAAAGTCAAAATACATCAAAATTGACCAATTTATGTAGGATTTTCCGAGAAAATCAAATTTACTTATACGCTTCTGACGGTATTGAGAAGTAGTAAAAAAATTATAAATCCTTCCGGCAACGGAGGCGGAGGGGACGGTGATCTTTTCGGTGAAACTGTCCGACATCGTGTAATTTCCGATGAACACAACGGGCTTGGAGAGGTCGCAGTTCTGCGACAGCATACTGTTGATGTTCAGCACGACATTCTTTTCTTCCTCATAACGCAGATTGTTGATCCAGAAGCTTTTGTTCATTGCGCCGACCTGAATTATCAGCAGAAAAACAAATGCGGCGGAAAGCGCACGTTTAAGCACGGACTTTCGGTCTTTTATCATCAAAGCGATGTAGAAGCAAACAAAAGCAACAAAGAAAGGCATACCTTGCTCGGTTCTGTATTCTCTGCCTCCGCATCTGTAAAACGTCATTGCAAAAACGGGAATAAGCATACCGATGTGAACGGCGAAGCGTGAGAAATTCTTTGATTTGACGGTGTCGATTACCGTTATCACAAGGAACGTGACAACAACGATGAACAGCACCGTAAACGCAGGATTGCAGAACACCATTGCAAACCAGTTGCACATATATGAGAATATCAGATTTTTGACCGATTCAAAGCTTATCTGCCAGCTTGAACCGGTTCTTGCGTTTAAGTTCAACTCGATGGAGAATAGCTTTATCAGAAGCTTGCCGAGAAACAGCTCTCCGAAAACTCCGATCACAGCGATCAAAGCGGAAGGAAGTCCCAGCGAAATAAGCTCCTTGAATTTGACATTGCCGTTCTTGCGGATATGGAGCAGAAGTATGCCGAAAACAGCTCCGATATACGGCAGGACAAGACATTCGTACCATGAAACAACGAAAATAATCAGGACGGTCGGCAGGAGAAAGCTCCTTATAAAATCCTTGTATTTTATCGAGAAATAAATCGCAAGCGAGAAAAGCACCGTACATCCGCCGACGGTGAGAATTGCACCGTTGTAAATGAAATATTCCGACAGAAGCGGAAAAGAAATGTATGTGCAGGTGAAAACGATTGACGGGGCAATGCTCTTATATTCCGTGAAGCCGTCAAATATCGCAAGCAGTATCAGACTGCCGATAATGAAGCAGACAAGTCCCAGCATCGGCTCAAACCAGACGGGACAGTCGCCGAGCATCAGAAGCTTTTCAACAATAGTAGCGGTGAATCTGCCCTGACCGAAAAGAAGACCGTTGTAATATCTGTCGTATGAAAGCCAGTCTATCGAGGGCGAGGGATTGGCAAGATAGAAGCCGTAAGCTCCTACTGCGGTCAATGCAACAAAAATAAGGTACAGCGGATTTGATATTCTTTTGTAAATTGAAGCTTTCAGATCCAAACTGCTGTTTGTAAGCTTGTTTTTAAACATAATACACCTCATAAATAACGAAATATTTATCAGTTCTCAGAATTGTCAAAATTTAATCTTTCTTCTTCGATAACAAGAGGTCTGTTCATTACTCTTGTGTTTATGTTGAGGACATACTCTCCGAGCAGACCGATGAAGAAAAGCTGGACGCTGCCCAAAAAGCACATTCCGATAAGCACGGGAGCCATACCCATCGGGAAGTTGTCCCACATAATGAGTTTAAGAATCAGATAGACCATTCCGACAAGGAAGCTGACAATACCTACGCCGACTCCGCAGAAGGTTGCAAGACGCAGACCGATTTTCGTGTAAGAGGTGAAGCTGAGCATTGCGGCGTCGTAGAGGGTGTAGAAGTTGTTGTGGGTTTTGCCCGCTCTGCGTTTCGCCTGCTCATACGGAATATCCTTTCGCCTGTATCCAAGCTCCGCAACAATTCCTCTCAGGAAAGGCGAGGGATCCTTCAGATTTCTCAGAACCTCGATAAATGATTTGTCGTAAAGACCGAAGCCTGTGAAATGCTCGATCTGTTCAACGTCGCTCATCCTCCTGATGAGCTTATAATAGCAGGTTCTGAGGAAGCGCATTATCTTGTTTTCCTTGCTCGTTGTCTTGATGGCGCAGACGATTTTATAGCCGTTTTCCCATTCGTGAACGAGCTTGGGTATCATCTCAACGGGATCCTGAAAGTCACAGCACATACATATCGTGCAGTCGCCTGTGGTCTGCAACATTCCGTAATACGGCGAATTAAACTGTCCGAAGTTCTTCACGTTAAATATCGCCTTAATCTTAGGATTTTTTTTGCAGATCTCACGAAGCAGAGGACGGGTGTTGTCCTTTGAATCGTTGTCGATAAAAAGTATTTCGTAATCGTATTCCGGCAGGGAGTCGGTCAGCTCCCTGACTACGGCTTCGCTGATCGGGACTACGTTTTCTTCCTCGTTGTAGCACGGGATCATTATGCTGATTTTTTTCATATTCTGCCTCTCAATCCAATAATTCTTTAATTCCTGCTTCAAAGCTTATTTCGGGCTTAAAGCCCGTGTCTCTTGTCAGGTCGGAGATGTCCGCCTGCAAGAACATCACCTGATTTTCGGAATAGGGAATTGCTCCGAAATCGGTTTTTGAACTGCTTTTGCAAAGCCTATGTATTGTTTCTATATATTCTCTCAGCGGAGCGGATTTGCCGCTTCCGAGACAATAAACGCTTTCGTTATGCTGTGTGTCGTTTCCGACGAGGTAAAACGCATTCGCCGCATCCTTTGCGTTGAGAAAGTCCCAGCGCTGTTCGCCCTTGCTGAACTCGGCGTCTTCGTTGCCTGTAAATTTTTTAACGGAAGTTTTTATAACGGAATTTTCAGCGTCGTATTTGCCGTAAACGCTGAGTATGCGAATCCATGAGTGATCCATACCGAGCTGACGGCATTTCAATCGGCTGAGCTGACCTGCCGCAAGCTTTGCCATACCGTAACCCGTGAAAGGAAAGGTCGGAGTTTTCGGAGTCAACGGCTTGTCACA
This sequence comes from Acutalibacteraceae bacterium, assembly GCA_051881315.1. Lineage (GTDB taxonomy): Bacteria > Bacillota > Clostridia > Oscillospirales > Acutalibacteraceae > CAG-488. The sequence continues at coordinate 13,240 of JBJEPQ010000075.1, forward strand.
AAGGCCGTACTCAGCCTGAGAGCCTGCGCCGATGAATTTACGGCAGCCCATTCGTTTTGCAAGCTCAACCGCATCGAGCGTGTATTCAATATTTTTAAGCTGAAGCCCGGTGTCGTTCCTTGCCGCACCCGTTGTACCTGCCCACGCAAGATGGTAGAAAACATCGAAGTCGCTTTCGTTCGGGACAAAATCTTTCATCTCGTCAAGCGAACAGCAAACCGTTTTAATGCGTTCACTTTTGGGGAGCGTGTCTATTCTTTGTGATCCTCTGTGATACAGAACAGTCACGTCAACGCCCTCGGCAACGAGTTTTTCGATCAGGGCGTGCCCTACCGAGCCTGTCGCACCCGTAACAACTGCCTTTTTCATAACATCACTCATTTATTAAAGGAATATACATATTCTGCGCCAGCTCGTCCCTGTCAAGAAACGGAGCAAGATCCTCAAGCGGAGGACTGACGAGTGTGCCGTCCTCAAGCCGCTTTGTACTGCTCTTCGGCTCCCAAACCTGCTCGGTATCGGTGAAGATTTCGCAGAAGGCATAACCGTCTGTTGAAAGGGCGGCCTTGACAGCCTCCTGCATTTCGGCATTACTGCCTGCGCTGAAATACGGGAAACCGAACGCTTCGGCAATCTTTCTGAAATTCGGGAAGGAGAGGTCGCCGCTTTCGGGGCCTATACCGACCTTGGCTCTGCCCTTAAAAAGATTGTTTTGAGTCAGCCTGATGCTGTGATAACCGCTGTTGTTGATAAGGAAAATTTTAATCGGGAGCTTGTTCGTTATGATCGTCTGAAGCTCCTGAAGATTCATCATAATGCTTCCGTCACCCTCAAGGCAAACGGTGTCCCTCTTTCTGCCCGAAACGCAGAGGCCGACCGCCGCAGGCAAGCCGTAACCCATGCTCGCTATTGCGCTGTTGATGATAAAACGGGTGCCGTGCTTTACCGTCCAGCACTGGTGACCTGCAACACAGCAGGCTCCGTTGCTGACGGCTGTGAGCGAATTTTCGGGAAGCTGATCGGATAAATATTTTATAAAAGCGTAGACGTTCGCCGTCTTTCCGTTTTCTTCCCTGTGACGGGGGAGGACGACGGGATAATTTTTCTTCCACTGAGCGCATTGCTTTCGCCAATCGTCCGAGCCTGAGACGGGAACACCGCCGTCGGAAACGTTTCTGATTATCGCTTCAAGGAAATCCTTAGCGTCGGCGAAAACAGGCATATCAACGTGGATAGTAGGCTTTTTCATCTCCGCTTTGTCGATATCGACCATTATTACCTCTGCGGCTCTTGCCCATGTTTCATAGTTGTAGCCGACCTGACGGATGCTAATTCTTGTACCGATTGTCAGCAGAAGATCGGAGTTTTGCACGGCAAAGTTTCCTGCTCTGTCGCCCATATTTCCGCCCCTGCCGCAGTAAAGCGGATCGTCGTCCTCGATGATGTCAATGCTGTTCCAGTAGGTTACAACGGGAACTCCGAGGCGCTTTGAAGCCTTTTTGAATGTTTCCGCACCGCCCGAAAGACGGATTCCGCCGCCTGCATAGATGACGGGACGTTTCGCATTTCTGATTTTTTCAAGAATAATTTTAACGGTCTCGTCGCTGACCTTCGGCGGAAGAAAAGCGTCGTCCTCGGCAGGATCATAGCCTCTGAGACCGTCGGTTTCGATATAACTGCCCTGATAGTTTACGGGAACATCTATCCATACGGGACCGGGTCTGCCCGTTACGGCAAGGTGCCACGCTTTTTCAAGCATATATCTTATGTCGTTTATATCCTCAAGCATTGCGGCGTATTTGCACATACAGGAGACCGATTTGGTGATATCAAACTCCTGATCGCCGACCGCTCTGAGGGGAAGACCGTCTGTGAAACGCTCGGCATAGCGTGCCGTTGTCGTATATTTGACCTGACCGCTGACAACAAACATCGGGATCGAATCGAGCCAGCCGCCGACAACTCCCGTTATTGCGTTCGTGCCGCCGGGACCTGTTGTAACGCACAGGGCGGCAATTTTATTGTTAAGTCTTGCATAGGCTTCTGCGGCGATTGCGCTTGCCTGCTCGTGGTGATTGTAGGTACAGCGGATCTTTTCGTGGTGTCCGAATGCATCGTTGAGGTGCATAGCTCCGCCGCCGACAACCGTGAAGCAGTCGGTTACACCGTGTGAAGCGAGAAAGTCAGCAATATAGTCAGCAAGTCTTATCTTCATCTGATCCATCCTTTGCATTTTTTGCGTTAAAAGCCCAGAATTTATTCATTATAAAGTTCAACGGAATTGTAATGACGAGTGCGCCGAGGCTTGCGATGAAATACGGAACGCCGATCCTGTCAAGCAATATTTTGATGATCGGAGAAATCACAAGTCCCGTTATGCCGTAGCAGGCAAAGGTTTTTAAATAGGTTTTGATATGCTGAGCAAAGCTCTTTTTGCCCGAGCTGAAAACATATCTGTTGTTCCAGAAATATGAATTGGTTACGCTGATAACAAAAGCGATGGCCGTTGTTATAACAATTCTTACATTGTTTGCGTCCGACGATATTCCCATGCGGGACAGTACGTCCAGAATCCAAATAAATCTTGAGTTTTTGAAAAGAACGTAGTAACACAGCATCTCCGTGCCGTAGGATATTGCAGTATTGGAGACGCCGACAAGTCCGAACTTGATAAACTGTATCAGCGGCGCAAGCCTTTCGTTTTGAAGAAGCTGTTTGATTTTGTTCATTCCGTTGAACGTCCTTTCGGGAGGTTTACTGCTCGTTTAAGGCTTCGATAATGACCTTTGCCATATAATTAAGCTTTTCGTCGGTCATACCGGGATATACGCCGATCCAGAAGGAGTCGTTCATTATCCTGTCGGTGTTTTCGAGTGAGCCGACAACACGGTAGCCCTCGCCGCTCTCACGCATCTCGTCAAAGCAGGGGTGCTTGATTAGGTTGCCTGCAAACAACATTCTTGTCTGAACGCCCTTGCTTTCAATATATTGAACGAGCTTGTTTCGGTCAACTTCCTCCTTGCAGGTTATGAAGAAACCGAACCAGCTCGGATCGGAATTTTCGTTCGCCTCGGGAAGCATAAGCCTGTCCGTAACGCATTGTAAAGCGTCATGAAGCACATTGAAATTGTGCTTTCTTTTCTCAACAAAGGTCGGGAATTTTTTAAGCTGAGCACAGCCGACCGCCGCCTGCATATCTGTTGCCTTGAGGTTGTAGCCGAAATGTGAATATACATATTTATGATCGTAGCCGAGCGGAAGCTCGCCGTACTGACGGTCAAAACGGTGACCGCAAAGGTTGTCCTGTCCCGGCTCGCACATACAGTCGCGTCCCCAGTCACGCATCGAACGAATGATCTTGTGAAGCAGGGGATTGTTCGTGTAAACCGCACCGCCCTCGCCCATCGTCATATGGTGCGGAGGATAGAAGCTGCTTGTGCCTATGTCGCCGATCGTGCCCGTGAATTTTGTTTCTCCGTCAATCGTGTAGGTCGAACCGAGGGAGTCGCAGTTGTCCTCAACGAGCCAGAGGTTATGACTGTCGCAGAAGTCCTTGACCGCCTTGAGATCAAAGGGATTGCCGAGAGTGTGAGCGACCATAACCGCCTTTGTTTTTTCGGAGTATGCCTTTTCAAGCATGGAAACATCTATATCGGCATTCGGGAGCTTAACATCGACAAAAACGGGAACTGCACCGAACTGTATCATCGGCGTTACCGTAGTCGGAAAGCCTGCCGCAACGGTGATTACCTCGTCTCCCCGTTTAACGGCTCTGTCCTTGAGCAGGGGGGAGGTGAGAGTCATAAAGGCGATGAGGTTTGCACTTGAGCCTGAATTGACGAGCGAACAGTATTTTACACCGAGATATTTGCAGAAATCGCTTTCAAACTGCTTTGTGTATCTGCCTGCCGTGAGCCAGAATTCCAATGCGCTGTCAACGAGATTGACCATCTCCTCGGCATCGTAAACTCTCGAAGCGTAGGGAATACGCTGTCCCTCTGTAAATTCTTTCGGTATATTGTGATATTTTTCGCAGTATTCTCTGACCTTTGCGAGTATTTCATCGTGAAGTTCTTTTTCTGAGTTCATGTTTATTCTCCGATTATATATTAAAAAATTCTTTTATCTGTTTTTCTGTGTATTCAGCCATATCGGCACCGTCGGCATAGGCTTTTGTCCATTCGACGGTTTTTTCAACAGCCTGATTTGCAGTCCATCTCGGTTTCCAGCCGAAAACGGATTTGACCTTTGAACAGTCGAGCTTCAGGAAGTTTGCCTCGTGAGGGCCGTCCTTATGCTCTGCGGCAAAGGTTTGTCCGTTGCCCCATGCGTTGCAGAAACAGCCTGCAAGCTCTCCCGTAGTCAGACAGTCGGACTCGTTCGGGCCGACATTGTACCAGTCCGAGAACTCAGGATCGTCATACTGAGCCGCCGCAATCATAAGGTAGACGTAAAGCGGCTCAAGAACGTGCTGATAGGGACGGATCGAATTTGGATTTCTGACCTTGATAACCTCGCCTTTCATTGCCGCCCTGACGCAGTCGGGAATAATTCTGTTATCGGCAAAATCACCGCCGCCGATAACGTTGCCCGCTCTTGCGGTCGATATCCTGACATGACCGTCCGTGAAGAAGGAGCTTTTGTAGCTGTGAGTTACAAGTTCAGAGCAGGATTTCGAGTTGGAATAAGGATCGAAGCCGTCCAAAGGATCGTTTTCACGAAAGCTTTGATTGTTTTCATCGTTTTTATATACCTTGTCCGTTGTAACGTTCAGAAAAGATTTAACCGAGTTTCCCGTTCTGATACACTCCAGTATGTTTACCGTGCCGAGAACATTGGTTTCGTATGTGTATTTCGGATCGTTGTAGGATTGCAGAACGATCGGCTGTGCGGCAAGGTGGAAAACTATCTCCGGCTGAACCTCGTCAAAGACGTTTTTCAGATGCTCAAAATCCCTGACGTCTCCGATAACCGAATTGATTTTTTTGCCGATGCCGGTTATCTCGAACATACTCGGAACGGTCGGCGGCTCAAGCGAATAGCCTGTGACCTCTGCGCCTGCAAGCTTCAGAATGTTGCAAAGCCAAGCACCCTTAAAGCCTGTGTGACCTGTTACCAGAACTTTTTTATTGTTGTAAAATGACAGACTGAACATAATATCACCACTTTTTTAATGTTCGGATCGCTTTTTACCATATTTTCCAAGGGGCGGTGGAGTCCGCCCACATTTTTTCAAGCTGCTGTTTTTCTCTGAGGGTATCCATCGGCTTCCAAAAGCCGTCGTGGATATAAGCGTCAAGCTGACCGAGGGAAGCGCAGGTTTCAAGCGGCTTTTTCTCGAATACGGTTTCGTCGCCGTCGATGAAGTCAAAAATCTTCGGCTCAAGCACCATAAAGCCGGCATTCACACGTCCTCCGTCATTTTCGTTTTTTTCACGGAAGGAGGAGATCTTGTTGTCCTGCTCAATGTCAAGCACACCGAAACGCTGACCGATATTTACGGCGGTCAGGGTAGCAATATGACCGTTTTGCTTATGAAACTTGACAAGCTCGTCGATATTTATGTCGGCAACTCCGTCGCCGTAGGTGAGCATAAACGGCTCGTCGCCTATGTATTTCTTTATTCTTTTAACTCTGCCGCCTGTCATGGTGTTGAGGCCTGTATCAACGAGGGTTACCTTCCACGGCTCGGTCTCGTTTGAGTGTACAATCATCTTGCCGTTTTCGGTAAAGTCAAAGGTGATATCGCTTCTGTAAAGGAAATAGTCGGCAAAGTATTCCTTGATAACGTGCTGTTTATAGCCGCAGCAGATTATAAAGTCGTTATATCCGTATGCGGAATAAATTTTCATTATATGCCAGAGAATAGGCATACCGCCGATCTCAACCATCGGCTTGGGAACGAGGTGACTTTCCTCACTTATTCTTGTGCCGAAGCCTCCTGCAAGTATTACTGTTTTCACACAATCGCCACCTTTATAATAGCAGTAATTTGATTATAAACACATATATAATGCATTATAACATACACAAAGGCTAAAATCAAGAAAAAGCATTATTCTCAAATAGGGGCTTTTTGAACTCAACCTCTTTTGCGCTTTATACACAAAACAGAAAACACGTTTTTTAACATAATTCACAAAAAATAAAATTTTAATGGAAATCTATTGACAAATAATCTTTTTTGGACTATTCTAAGGGCGTAGGGTAAACGATTACCCAAGCAAGACAAGCTGGAGATAATATGGATAATAAAAATATTTCGATGGTAGATATCGCCCGTATGGCGGGGGTATCAATAGCAACGGTCTCAAGAGTGCTCAATAAGAACGGACGCTACTCCGCAGAGACAGAAAAAAAGGTATTGCAGGTCGTCGAGAAATACAATTATGCCATAAATCCCAATGCTCAGGGTTTAAGAACGAACCGCACAAAGACTATCGGAATTATAATTCCCGATATCACGAACGAATACTTTTCACACATTGTCAGATCAGTCGAAAGCTCGGTTATTCCCTTGGGCTATAACGTGTTTGTGTGCGACAGCAACGAAAACGTGGATTATGAAGCGTTTCACATTGCTTCGCTCCAGTCAAAGGGCGTTGAGGGCATAATTTATATCAGCGCAAGAACTTTGGTTGACGAGGTCTCAAAGGAATTTACCGTTCCCGTTGTTTATATCGACAGAAGACCGGGCGTTGAATTTAATTACGTTTCCTCGGATAACGAGATGGGCGGCTTCCTCGCAACGCAGGAGCTTATCAAAAAAGGCTGCCGTAAAATTGTGATTATTCACGATGTTAATTCCTATTCGACAGTAAACAAACGTATTCAGGGTTATCTGAACGCATTGAAAAAGTACGGAGCCGAAATTGAGAATTCAAGGATCGTTTCCTGTCGGGTTTCATACGAGGACGCAAGACAGGCGGTTAAAAAGCTGATTTCCGACGGCGTGGAGTTTGACGGCATTTTCTGCACAACGGACACCATGGCTCTCGGAGCTTTGAGAGGTCTCAAGGAGTCGGGCAGGAAAGTCCCGAAAGACGTCAAACTGGTAGGCTTTGACGGAATAACGCATACGGAGATCTCCGATCCGCCGATCACGACGGTTGTTCAGGATACCGAACAGCTCGGAAAACGTTCTGTTGAAGTGCTCATGGATCTTATCAACAACAACGCAAGCAAAATTCACGAATATACAATCCCAGTAACACTCTCCGTCAGAGGAAGCACGGATTAATTCAATTAAAAAAGGGTAGCCCCCTTTTTTAATATAACAGTTGAGTAAACCTTTACCCAACATATTAGACAAAAATTTGCCAAAATATATTTCGAAAGGCAGTGTTTAGAGAAAGGAAGGATATCATGAGTACTCTCGTTGAAATGAAAGGGGTAGTCAAGAAATTCCCCGGAGTAACCGCCCTGAAGGATATATCGTTTGATATCCAATCGGGCGAGGTACACGTTCTGCTGGGAGAAAACGGAGCAGGCAAGTCAACGCTGATGAAGATCCTTTCCGGTGTTTACCAGCCCACCGAGGGTAAAATAATCATCGGAGACAAGGAATTCAGCAAGCTCACTCCTAAAGACTCCTACGAATGCGGAATCAGCGTTATCTACCAGGATCTCAGCGTTATCAATGAGCTGTCAATTCAGGAAAATCTTTTTGTTGGCAAGCTCCCGATGAAAAAGGTCGGTCCCGTTTCGGTGGTTGATTATGCAGAGATGAACAAAAGGGCGAAGGAGCTTCTTGCAAAGATCGGTCTGAACAGAGATCCGAAAACCCTCGTTGAGGATATCAGCGTTTCGGAAAAGCAGCAGGTCGAGATCGCCAAGGCTCTTGCCGCAGACAGTAAGGTAATCGTCATGGACGAGCCGACAGCTTCTCTGACTAACAAAGAGGTTGAGCATCTCTTTGATGTTATCAGAGCGCTGAAGAAAGAGGGAAAAGGAATTGTATTCATTTCCCACAAGCTTGCCGAGATCAAGGAGATCGGCGACAGAGTATCGGTTCTCAAGGACGGAGCATATGTCGGAACAAAGCAGGTCAGTGAAGCAACGGTTGACGATCTTGTCACGATGATGGTCGGCAGAACGGTTCAGAATACCTACCAGCATGAGGACGCTCCCGACAGCTACGAGAACGAGGAGGTCATCTTCGAGGTCAGGAACCTTTCGAGAAAGGACGGAAAGGTCAAGGACGTTTCCTTCAAGCTTCACAAGGGCGAGATCGTAGGATTTTCGGGACTTGTCGGATCGGGCAGAAGCGAAATGATGAAATCGATCTTCGGAGCCGAGCCGAAAGCAAGCGGCGAGGTTTTCATAAAGGGCGAAAAAGTCAACATCAAGAGTCCCTATTCCGCAATCAAGCACGGACTTGCAATGGTTACGGAAAACAGACGTGAAACCGGATTTTTCCACAATTTTGATATCAAGAAGAACATTTCAATTCTTCCGTTTATAAAATCTTCAACACTCGGCGGAGCAGGCGGACTGACAAGCAGTAAGTACGAAAAAACCTGTTCCGAGGCTCAGAAAAAGAGCCTGAACATCAAGTGCTATTCCGTAGATCAGGGAATCACGGAGCTTTCGGGCGGTAATCAGCAGAAGGTTATCCTCGGCAAATGGCTGGCCGCCGACTCACAGATAATTATATTTGACGAGCCGACAAAGGGTATCGACATCGGCAGTAAGAGTGAAATCTACGCTCTTATGCGAAAGCTTGCCGACGAGGGCAGGGGAGTGCTTGTCGTATCATCTGAGCTTACAGAGCTTCTTGCGGTGTGCGACACAATCCACGTCTTCAGAGAGGGCGAGATCGTCAAGACCTTCCCGCATAAGGAAGCAACAGAAGAAAATATTATTAAAGCGTCAACGGCGGATATCGCCTGATAAGAAAGGAATGTGAACACCATGTCTGAAAAAATAAAGCAGGTTAAGCCAAAAGAGAAAATTACCTTTAACATGATCTGGCAGAAGTACGGTACATTCGGAATACTCATTATACTTCTTCTTATTCTGGCGGTAATGAAACCGGGCATCTTCTTCTCAACAGATACTATCACCCAGATTCTTTCACAGAGCTCTGTAAACATTCTTATTGCGATGGGCGAGTTCTTCGCAATCCTTATCGCAGGTATCGACCTTTCGGTCGGCTCGGTAGTTGCCCTGACCGGTATGGTTTCGGCTCAGATGATGGTAGCGGGAATCAATCCGCTGTTAGCCGTATTCCTCGGAATAATCTTCGGCGGTTTCCTCGGCTTCATCAACGGACTTCTTATTAACGTAACGGGACTTCATCCCTTTATCATCACACTCGGCACACAGTCAGTTTTCAGAGGCGCAACCCTCATCATTTCAAATTCAAGCGCAGTTTTCGGTTTCCCGAAATCATTCACAAGCTTTATCTCCTACAAGGTATTTGATCTTCTCCCGATAGTTGCGATCATTGCAATAGTCGTTGCGGTTATCCTGTCGTTCCTGACAAGGAAAACAAAAGTCGGCAGAAACATCTACGCACTCGGCGGAAACAAAGAGTCGGCATGGTATTCGGGAATTAACGTCAATATGCACACCCTGATAGTATTCATTATCTCAGGTATCTGTGCAGGTATTGCGGGTATCGTTCTTCTCGGACGTGTCGGTTCGGCTGAGCCGGCAGCGGCAACAGGCTTTGAGACCTACGCTATCGCAGCTTCGATCATCGGCGGAACAAGCTTCTTCGGCGGTAAAGGTAAGATATTCGGAGTTGTAATGGGCGGTCTTATCATCGGCGTTATCAACTACGGTCTTAACATTCTCGCAGTTCCGAGCGTATGGCAGCAGGTTGTTATGGGCTTGCTCATCATCGGATCGGTTGCTCTCGACAGATTTGTTGCACGCAAGAAATAATTAACTCAGAGGTGATTTTAATGAAACCGTTGTTTAATCCGTCGCTTATGTGTATGGATCTTCTGGATATCAAAAATCAGACGGAGATCCTCAACGACAGATGCGACCTCTACCATGTGGATATAATGGACGGTCACTTCGTCAAGAACATCACACTTTCCCCGGATTTCGTAAAGGTGTTCTCGACAATAGCAAAAAAGCCGATCGACTGTCATCTTATGGTGACCGATCCGGACGACTATATTGAAGTTCTCGCAAAGGCAGGGGCAGGCTATATCTGCCCCCACGCCGAAACGATAGTAAACGATGCGTTCAGAATAATGAACAAGATTGAAGCTCTCGGCTGTAAAAAGGGCGTTGTACTCAGCCCGTCAACTCCTCTCTCGGCGATCAAGCACTATATTAACAGGATCGACAAGCTGACGATCATGTCCGTTGATCCCGGTTTTGCAGGTCAGCCGTTTATCGAGGAGATGCTCGCAAAGATCAGCGAGGCAAAGGAGCTTAAAGAGAAATACGGCTACAACTTCCTCATTGAAGTTGACGGTTCGTGCAATCAGAAGACCTTTAAGAGACTGTACGACGCAGGCACAGAGGTGTTCATCGTAGGCTCATCGGGACTTTTCTCCAAGGATCCGGATCTCACAAAAGCGTGGGATATCATGACAGAGGAATTTAAAACATTGACAGGCGCAGAAATATAAAAATATTTTACCGTCTAAGGAGGTGGACAGGATGGGAAATCTAACTTTGGGAATTGACATCGGCGGAACTAATTTCAGAATAGGAGCTGTTGATGCCGAAGGCAATATCAGCCATTTTGAAAAGAACTCCAGCAGGATCTTCGACGAGGGCGATGTGGTTGAGATCATTCACAAAGAGATTGAGGCTTATATTGAAAGATACGGTATCCGTGATTCTGTCAAAGCCGCCGCAGTCGGAATCCCGTCGATCGTCAGCAAGGATAAAAAGACGATTATCTCAACCCCGAATTTAAAGGGCTTCAACAATATCAGATTCAGCGACAAGCTTCAGGAAAGGCTCGGATTGCCCGTTTTCCTTGACAGAGACGTAAATTTTCTGCTGATGAACGATATGAAGAAGCTGAAAATTGACAATAATAAAACCGTGCTCGGCTTTTATGTCGGAACAGGCTTCGGAAATGCGATCTGCATCAACGGCGAGCTTTATGCCGGCAAGAACGGAGCGGCGGGAGAGCTCGGACACATTCCTTTCTATGAGATTGACGAGGAATGTACCTGCGGAAACATAGGCTGTTCGGAAACAAGATGCTCCGGCAAGAGACTTGAATTTATCGCTTCAAAATATTTTGACGATGTTGCGATAAGAAATGTTTTCAAGTATCACGGAAATTCACCGATCCTCACGAAGTTTGTAAGGGATCTGGCAATTCCGATAGCAACCGAGATAAATATTCTCGATCCCGACTATTCGATAATTGCAGGCGGCGTGGTATTTATGGAGGGCTTCCCAAAGGATATCCTCGTTCAGGCAATTCACGAAAAGGTACGCAAGCCGTATCCGGAGAAAAATCTTGAAATACTTTTCTCCGAACACGATCAGCAGAGTGGAATTTACGGAAGCGGAATTTTTGCTCACGAAAAAATCAAAGGTATTAACTGACGGGCGTTCCGTCGGTAATATAAAAAAATTTTTATTTAAAGAAAGGATTATCACCATGAAAAAGGCAAAAATTTTAAGCATTATCCTCGCGGTGGTCACACTTTTCGCCATCGTACTCACAGGCTGCGGCACAAAAGACGGTGCTGACAAGAACACGGCTCAGGCAGATTATGCCGTAATTCTCAAGCCGCTTTCAAATGACTTCTGGGCAAAGATGAAGGCCGGTATTGAGGAAGAAGCAAAGAAACAGGGCGTTACAGTTGATGTTTTTGCAGCAACAACAGAGGAAGATACAGAAGGCCAGCTCAAGATCCTTGAGAACTGCATCACAAAGGGCTACAAGGCTATCGGTGTTGCTCCGCTTTCACCCACAAACCTCATCAACGGTATCGTTGAGGCTAACAAGAAGGGTATCTATGTAATGAACATCGACGAGAAGATCGATATGGATACTCTGAAGGCGGCAGGCGGCAGCGTTATCGCTTTTGCAACAACTGATAACGTAAAGGTCGGCGAAAAGGGCGCTCAGTACATCATTGACAACCTTGCAAACGGCGGCGAAGTTGCTATCATTGAAGGTAAGGCAGGCAACGCTTCCGGTGAAGCAAGAAAGACAGGCTCAACAAACGCTTTCAACGCTGCTTCAAACATCAAGCTCGTTGCTTCTCAGCCGGCTGACTGGGACAGACAGAAGGCTCTTGACACAGCAGCAAGCATGCTTCAGTCCAACCCGAACCTCAAGGCTATCTATTGCTGCAACGACACAATGGCACTCGGCGCACTCCAGGCTGTTAAGAATGCAGGCAAGGACGTTATCGTTGTAGGTACTGACGGTGCAGAAGAGGCTCTCCAGAGCGTTCAGGCAGGCGAGCTTTCAGCAACGGTTGCTCAGGACTCGGCAGGAATCGGCGCAACATCACTCCGCCGTATGATCGAGGCTGTTAAGAATGCAGAAACAATCGATCCTAACGCAACTCCCGAGACAATTCCGGTTGACTCCAACCTTGTAACAAAATAACTAATAAGGTTCTTTCCTCCGAACTTTATTATATGTAACCGGATGATTTGATCCCAAAATTATCAGAGGTTACTCCGCTCCGAAGCGTTCAAGGCATACTGCAAACCGAGCTTCGGAGCAGTAAAGAAAAAATGTCGGTCGATCCACTCGCTTCTTGATATATTTTCCCCTTCTATTTTCCAAAAAAACTGCTTTTTGAGTCAGGATCAAAAGACATTTTTATGTGCGGATCGGTGAAAATCGGTCCGCACGGTTCATTAAAAAACAAACCGCCTTTTCGGCGGTTAAACGAAAGGCGGTTCAGGTATGAAAATTGCAATAGGCTGTGACCATGTCGGCTTTGAGTTGAAAGGCAAGGTCATTGAGCATCTTAAAGAAAAGGGTATCGAGGTCGTTGACTTCGGTACGAACAGCACCGAGCGCACGGATTATCCTATTTACGGCAAGGCGGTTGCCAAGGCTGTTGCGTCGGGCGAATGTGACAAGGGTATTCTGATCTGCGGAACGGGCGTTGGCATTTCTCTTGCCGCCAACAAGGTCAAGGGAATCCGAGCCGTTGTTTGCAGTGAGCCGTATTCCGCCCTGCTCTCAAGACAGCATAACGATACCAACGTGCTGGCTTTCGGCGCAAGGGTAGTCGGACTTGACCTCGCTCTGATGATCGTTGACGCATGGCTCTCGGGAGTTTATGAGGGCGGACGCCACGCAAAAAGAGTGCAGATGCTCGCAGATATCGAAAACGAAAGATAATCGGATTGCACCGAAGAAATCACACCCACGATCGTTTGATGATAATCGTGGGTGTGGTATTTTTTGCTTTTTTCGGTTTTATTCTGCCGCTTTTTTGGAATATTTTGTTACATAGACAATTCTCTGAACTATGCGGTCAACGAGGCTGAGCGGACTTCCGTTTCCGAGGAAGAGCGCACCTATCTGAGCCTTACACTCCTTGCTCATAACAAGCTCGACCGCATCGAGATCGCCGAGGCTTTTGCCTGTGATTATCGCACCTGCACCGTGAATGAGCAGGGCATTCTTATCCTTGAGCTTCTTTGCCGCATCATTGGCGCAAGCCGCAGAACCGTCCCATTTCAGAGAGCCGATTCTTGCACCTGCTATCTGGGCAAAGTCGTCAAGTCTTGCGTCGATCTGATCCGAAGTAAGGCTGTATGCGATGATATCGCTTTCGGTCAGATGTCTTATGTAATTGATGTCGGACGACTGATAAATTGAGGCATGAATTTTTGCAACCGCAGGCAGCTTCTTCTCTCCGCGGTATTCACAGCCCTTGATCCTGACATTGAAGCAGGCTCCGCTTTTAAAGGTGAGCATGAAGAAATCGCCGTCCCTTACGCTGCTGCCGAAGTCGGATACATATTCCGGCAGAGCCTTGCCGCCTGTGTGTCTGATATAGCTGTCAAGCATGAGCTTCTTTGTGTATTCCGGCGTACCCTCATAGACGAGGAAAGCCTTTTGCAGCTTGACTTCGCAAGCCTTTTCAAGAGCCTGTATGATCTCGAAGGTTTCGTCAAAATCCTTACCGAGACAAACCGCACCGTGATGCGCCATAAGAAAAGCCTTGCAGTCGGGGTGAGCGGCATACTCGGTCTTGACCTCATTCCTGAGCTTATCCGTGGACGGCATTCCGTAGCCTGCACACGGAACAGTCTCGCCGAGAAGCTCCCTGTATGCTTTCGGAACGGGATCGAGCGCAAGCTCTGCCGCACCGAATATTGAAGCGTTGATCTGGTGGGTATGAATTACAAAATTAACGTCTTTTCTCAAAGCGTAAGCGTCGGCATGGATGCCCTTTTCGCTTGAGGGCTTAACCTCACCCTCGTATGAGCAATCGGCAATGTTGACAACGACTATGTCGTCGGGCGTGAGAGTGTCGTATGCTCTGCCGCTCGGAGTGATGACAAACTGAGTGTCGGATATCCTTGCGCTCACGTTTCCCCACGTTCTTGCTATGAGACCTGTCTCAAGCAGTCTGTGTCCTGCCTCGATGACAGCCTTTTTGCCTTCTTCCAAAGTATACAATGAAACGTCCCCCTTATGTAATTAACCTATTCTTCCGCAGTTGTCGAAAACTCTGTCGAAGCGGGAGATCGCATCGTCAATGTCCTCTTCGGTGTATGCGGCACTGGTGTAAAGTCGGCTTCCTGCAAGGGTAACCATACCCTCTGCCATATATGCCGCACCCATATGCTCCATCTCTTTCTGACGTGCGCTTGTCTGCTTGAGAATTTCGGGAATCTCCCACGGCTTCGACCAGTTGATAGCAAAGTGCATCGTGCCGACCGTGTCAAGGTGGCAGATCGAACCCTGATTGAAAGCTACGAACGGAAGATTGTGCTTCTTGATGGATTTCTGTATGCCCTCGATGAGCCTGTCGCCCATAAGTCCTGCCTTTTCGCAGGCGTTTGTTCTTTCGATCTCGCAGATTGTGTAGTAGCCTGCAACGCAGGAAAGGGGAGTTGCCGCCATTGTTCCGCCGCACATTGCTTTCTTGACCTTCTTGCCCGAAGAATCGAGACCTGCGCCGAGGTGAGCCATAACGTCTCTGTGACCGCCGATTCCGCCTGCTCCCGGATATCCGCCGGCAATGATCTTGCCGAAGATAGTGAGATCGGGATCAACTCCGAAATATCCCTGAGCACCCGAAAGACCTATTCTGAAGCCTGTTACAACCTCGTCGAATATGAGCAATGCGCCGTACTTGCGGCAGAGAGCCTCCGCACCCTTGATAAATTCCTTGCTGAGCGGTCTTGTTCCGCTTTCGGGGCCTACCGGCTCGATGAATACGCCTGCCGTACCGCCTGTCAGCTCGTTCTTTTTGAGCTTTCTTTCAAGGTCATTGAGGTCGTTTGGGAAGAACTCGTCGGTGTGCTTGAATACGAACATCGGAACGCCCCTTGACTGGAGGTTCTTTGTGCCCGGAACACGCATACCGTAAGCCAGCTGATCCGACCAGCCGTGATAAGCTCCGCCCATTTTAAGTATATTTTTGTGGCCTGTTGCAAGTCTTGCAACACGGACGGCGCACATACATGCTTCTGTTCCCGAACCGAGCATACGGAACATCTCAACGGACGGAACGCACTCGGCGATCTTGTTCGCAAGCTTGTATTCGTACTCGTGAAAAAGACCTGTTGACGGGCCGCAGTCGTTGAGCAATTCAATGACCTTTTCACGCACTTCGGGAGGGTTGCTTCCGATTATTGTCGGGCCGCCTGCCTGAAGAAAATCGTAGTATTCGTTGCCGTCTATATCGTAGAGCTTGTTGCCCGACGCCTTGGTAAAGACGAGGGGGAACGGATAGTTGAAAGCAAGGTTATGCTGAACTCCGCCCGGTATTCTCTGCTTTGCGGTGTCTATCATTTCCTTTGATTTCTGACACTTCTTGCCGTAGTATTCGCTCTCGTATTTTTTGAGAGCTTCGGGTCTGATGCTGTAAATCGGCTTTTTGATAAGAGCGTCAAGCTCCATTGTCACCTTATCGGCATCAAGGTAATTTTTGATTGCGAAATTATTTCCCATGGAAAATTCCTCCTTTTGGATTTTACCGCAATTATATTCTAACACATCTTATCGCTTTTTTAAATATGTCATATAAAAAAATTTGTAAAAAAAGGGGAAAATATTTTTACTTTTTGCTTGTTTTATGGTAGAATACTATATATAAATTAAGCGAACTGGAGCTGATGTAAATGAACACTTACGTTATTGCATACGATGTCGGAACGACTGGACTTAAAACCTGCCTTTTTGAGATCGGGGAAAAGATCAAGCCGATCGTCAATTCGTACGGTTCATACAATCTTTACATACTCGAAAACGGCGGTGCGGAACAGGACGCCGATGAGTGGTGGGACGCAATGTGTTCCACGACAAAGGAGATTTTCACAAAGACGGATATCAAGCCCGAACAGATCGCAGGCATTTCGTTCTGCTCTCAGATGCAGGCTCTTGTCCTTGTTGACAAAAACGGCGATCCCGTCCGCAGACCTATGAGCTATATGGATCAGCGTGCCAAGGAGGAACTGAAAGAATATATGGCATACGGTCTCCAGATAGCAGGTGCGAATATCGTGCCGCTTCTGAAATCCCTTGCGGTAACGGGAGCGGTTTCGTGCAGCGTCAAGGATCCCGTCTACAAATACAAATGGGTGGAAAATCACGAGCCGGAGAATTATAAAAAGGCTTACAAATGGCTTGACGTCAAGGATTTTCTTATCAGCCGATGCACCGATAAATTCACAATGACAAAGGATTCCGCTTTTGCAACCCTGCTCTACGATACCCGAAAGGGCAAGGAGGGCTGGAGCAAGACGGTCAGCGATATCTTCAAGGTCAATATGTCGCATCTGCCCGATATAATCGAGTCCACCGATATGGTCGGCGGAATAACCGAAAAGGCGGCGGAAAAGCTCGGACTCAAAGCAGGAACGCCTGTTTTCGGCGGCGGCGGTGACGCTTCTCTCATCGGCGTAGGCGCAGGAAGCTGTGCCGTCGGCGATACTCATATCTATTCGGGTACTTCCGGCTGGGTAGGTACAGTTGTTGAAAAACAGCTTGTAGATACATCGGCAATGATAGCGGCGATCGTCGGCGCAGACCCGAACAGCTTCAACTATTTTGCCGAGATGGAGACGGCGGGCAAGTGCCTTGAATGGGTAAAGGATCATCTTTGCCTTGACGAGATCGGCATCTTCATAGAGTCGAAGAAGATAACCGAGCACACGGAGAAAGCCTATACAAGCCTTTATGACTATATGTCTGAGGTTATCGGCAAGGTTCCGGCAGGAGCGAACGGCGTTATTTTTACCCCGTGGCTTCACGGCAACCGCTGTCCGTTTGAGGATCCGAACGCCGCAGGAATGTTCTTCAATATCAATATAAACACAGGCAAATCCGATATGCTCCGAGCCGTAATCGAGGGCGTATGCTACCATCAGCGCTGGATGCTCGAAGCACAGGATAAGAAGATAAAAACATCAAATCCGATCCGTTTTGTCGGCGGCGGTGCTCTCTCCGACGTGACGGCTCAGATACTTTCCGATATTACGGGCAGGACGATTGAGGTCGTTGAAAGACCGCAGGACGTCGGCGCAGTAGGTGCGGCGGCGATAATCGGAATAGGACTGGGAGTTATCAAGGATCTCGGAAGTGTAAAGAACTATATTCCCGTCAAAAAGACCTTTAAGCCGAACACCTCGCTCAAAGCGGCATATGACAAGAATTTTGAAGTTTTCAAGAAGCTCTATTCCTCAAACAAAAAGAACTTCAAGCTTTTGAACGGTTGATTTTATGACGGTTAATTCAATTAAACAGTACGGCATCTGGTCTTGGGGACACGTAATATACGACTACCGCGGATTTCTTGACAATATGAAGCGGCTCGGAATGAACTCGGTTATCATCTGGAACGACATTGTTCCGCTGAACAGCGAAGATGTTCTGGACTATGCCCACTCACTCGGAATAAAGGTCATCTGGGGCTTTGCGTGGGGCTGGGTGGATAAATGCGGAGAGAATGTCAAATCCATTGACGCCGAAGCCCTGCAAAAACTGAGTGACGATATTGCAGACACCTTTGCCGGCGACTATCAGAGGATAAGCCCGGACGGGATTTATTTTCAGTCGTTTACCGAGCTTGGCGCTGACAGTATAAACGGGGTGAGCGTTGCCGAGGCGGTGACCGAGCTTGTCAACAAAACCGCCGCAAGGATTTTTGAAAAATCTCCGTTAACGGAAATCTTATTCGGACTTCACGCAACCTCGGTCAAGGATCATCTTGGTACGATTGCAAAGGTCGATCCGCGAATAAGAATTATCTGGGAGGACTGCGGAGCTTTTCCGTTTGCATATGATCCGCTCTGCACAGATGGTTTTGATGAAACAAAGAGTTTTGCGGATAAGTGTCTGCACCTCAGAGGCGAGGACGAAAAAAGCGGCTTTATCATCAAGGGTATGACAACTCTCGACTGGTCCTGCTTTGAGTACCACACCGAGCCTTATACCGTCGGTGAAGCGAGCCGTGAACTGATCGATGCGAAGAAAGCGGAGGTTGCGCCCAAGTGGGAAAAGCTCACGGAGGGCTGGAAGAAAAACTACGGACTTTGCAGGGATATTATCAGGCAGATAGCCGATTCAGGCTCAGATGTTTACCTGTACGGACTTGTTGAGGACGGCTTGTTTGAGACGGAAATTCCTAAGCCTGCGGCATTGCTGTCGGCAATTATCCGTGATCCGAATTTGACGGACAGCGAAGCGGCTGAAATAATTGAATAAAAAATAAATGAGTTTGTGCGGAATCAACCGTACAAACTCATTTTTGCGTAAAGCTCAGTTGTAATTCTCTAAAAATTTTTCAGTTTCTTCAACCGTGGGGATAGACGAGGACGCTCCGTTTCTTGAAACTGCAACGGCAGAGGCGGCGGAAGCGTATTTCAAGGCTTCTTCAACTCCTCGGCTGTCAAGCGTGGCAAAGAAAAATCCGAGGAAGGTGTCGCCTGCGGCAGTCGTGTCAACAACGGGAACATTGAAAATATCATGGAAATAAGTTTTGCCGTCCGCCTTGCAGTATGCTCCGTCACTGCCGAGCGTGAGCAGGACATTTGCGGACGGATATTTTGCGGAAAATGCGGATAAGATTTTTTCGGGAACGGTTTCACCTGTCAGCTCCTGCGCTTCGGTTTCGTTGACAACAAACCATGACACCTTGTCAAGCGGAAATGCTTGTATTTCTTCACCGAACGGGCTGGGATTGAAAACAATATCCATTTCCTTTTCAGATGCGGCAGAGATTATTTTATCAACATTGTTGATCTCGTTCTGCAAAAACAGACGGTCGCTCGCTTTGAAATCGGACAGCACGGCGGCTATATGCTCCGAGGTGATCTGCTTGTTCGCACCGCCGAAAAGCAGTATGCTGTTCTGACCGTTTTTGTCAACCTGAATTATCGCATGACCGCTCGGCATATCGGCTTTTTGCACAAGATGAACGTCAATCCCGTTTTTTTCAAGCTGTTCAATCAGGCGGTCGCCGTCAGAGCCGACACAGCCTGCGTGAAAGACCTTCGCACCTGCACGGGAAAGGGCGATAGACTGGTTGAGCCCCTTTCCGCCGCAGAAGTATTCAAGCTTTGACGAAGCCGTGGTTTCTCCGGGGCGGACGGTGTGATCGACCGTGTAGACCATATCGGTATTCAGAGATCCGAAGTTAAGAAATTTAATATTTTTTTCAGGCATTTCCGATCAACTCCAAATTGTTTTTCTGATTATTTATTATATCACATTGACATGAAATTTACAATCTGAAAAGCAACTTCACGGAACGAAAAAGGATATCTTTGCAGATTTGTTAAGAAATTGTCAATATAACCAATATTTACAAGTTAAGTGTTTAAATTATTCATATACTTTATTAATTGACTTCTTATACAAAATAATTTATAATTTCTACGGATTTTAAAATGAGGGAGAATTGGTTTAATGCTATCTAATACTGAAAAAACAATGGACAAGATCGTTGCTCTTTGCAAGAACAGAGGCTTCATTTTTGCAGGCAGCGATATCTACGGCGGTCTTGCAAACACATGGGACTACGGCCCTCTCGGCGCAAGGCTGAAAAACAATGTTAAGGACACCTGGAGAAAGCGTTTTATCCAGGAGAGAAAGAACAGCTACGAGGTTGACGCCGATATCCTTATGCACCCGAGAGTGTGGGAGGCGAGCGGTCACGTTGCCAGCTTCTCCGATCCGCTTCTTGACTGTAAGGAGTGCAAAATGCGTCACAGAGCCGATAACCTCATCGACGATTTCGATCCCGACGCTCATGCCGACGGTATGACGAAAGAGGAAATGTTTGAATATATCAAGGCTCATTCGATTCCCTGTCCGAATTGCGGCAAGCACAATTTCACGGACATCAGAGAATTTAATCTTATGTTCCAGACATACAGGGGAGTTACAAACGACGCTAAGAGCATCATTTATCTCCGCCCCGAAAACGCACAGGGTGAGTATGTAAACTACCTCAACGTTCAGCGCAGTATGAGAGCCAAGCTTCCGTTCAGCATCGGTCAGATCGGTAAGGCTTTCAGAAACGAGATTACTCCCGGCAACTTCACCTTCAGAACGATCGAGTTTGAGCAGATGGAGTTCCAGACCTTCTGTAAGGAGGGTACGGACACTGAGCTCTACGAATACTTCAAGAACTACGGACATCAGTATTATCTCGATCTCGGAATTGCCGAAGAACATCTTCGCTTCCACGATCACGAGAAGCTCGCTCACTATGCAAAGGCGGCCTGCGATATCGAATTCCTCTTCCCGTTCGGCTGGGGTGAGATCAACGGCACGCACAACCGCACAAACTTCGACCTCACGAGACATCAGGAATACAGCGGTCAGAAGCTGGAGTATCTTGATCCCGAAACCAATGAAAGATATATACCTTTTATAATAGAGTCCACATACGGACTTGACAGAACCGTTCTTGCGCTTATCTGCG
Source organism: Acutalibacteraceae bacterium (assembly GCA_051881315.1). GTDB lineage: Bacteria > Bacillota > Clostridia > Oscillospirales > Acutalibacteraceae > CAG-488. The sequence goes on from JBJEPQ010000075.1 coordinate 34,311, forward strand.
AGGCATATGACGAGGAGGTCATCGACGCCGAAAAGAACGATACAAGAGTTGTGCTTCATCTCAGTCCTGCGGTCGCTCCCTACAAGGCGGCAGTTCTTCCTCTTTCCAAGAAGCTTTCGGCTGACGCACTCAAGGTCTATGAGAAGCTCAGCAAGGAGTTTATGGTGGATTTCGATGAGACGGGCTCAATCGGCAAGAGATACCGCCGTGAGGACGAGATCGGAACTCCGTTCTGCATAACATTTGATTTTGATTCGCTCGAGGACAACTGCGTAACCGTCCGTGACAGAGACACGATGGAGCAGGTTCGTCTGCCGATCGACGAATTGAATGAATATATTTCGTCAAAAATATCATTCTAAAATTAAAGTATTTTAATTGGAAGGCAAAGCTATGAAAAAGATTAAATTAACCGAAACCGTACTTCGTGACGCTCAGCAATCGCTGATAGCTACGAGAATGCCTTTTGAGACCTTTGAGCCCATTCTTTCAACGATGGACAAGGCAGGCTATTATTCGCTTGAGTGCTGGGGCGGCGCAACCTTTGATTCATGTCTGCGCTACCTCAACGAGGATCCGTGGGAGAGACTCAGAAAGATCCGCAAGGCATGTCCGAATACAAAGCTTCAGATGCTTCTCAGAGGACAGAATCTCCTCGGCTACAAGCACTATCCCAACGACGTTGTAAGAAGATTTGTTGCAAAGAGCGTCGAAAACGGAATTGATATCATCAGAATTTTTGATGCGCTCAACGACGTCAGAAACCTTGAGGTCGCCGTCGATCAGGCGATCAAGTCGGGCGCACACGCTTCGGGTACTATCTGCTACACGCTCAGCCCCGTTCACAATACCGAGGCTTATATCAAGCTCGCAAAGGATATGGAGAACATGGGCGTTCAGTCCATCTGTATCAAGGATATGGCAGGTATTATCAGCCCGAAAGAGGCATTCGAGCTTGTCAAGGCATTGAAAGAAAATGTCAAGCTCCCGATCGTCCTCCACACCCATTGCACAACGGGACTCGGTCCCATGACCTTGCAGAAAGCGGCTGAGGCAGGCGTTGATGTTATTGATACTGCTATTTCATGCTTCTCGGGCGGCACAAGCCAGCCTGCAACTGAGACGATGAACTACATTCTCACTCAGGAGGGCTTTGATACGGGACTTGACACCAATGTGCTCAAGCAGATCAACGATTTCTTCAAGCCCGTCAAGGCGGACGCTCTCAAAAGCGGACTTCTCAATCCCGTTGTACTCTCAACGGATACCGACGCCCTGACCTATCAGGTACCCGGCGGTATGCTTTCAAACCTTGTCGCACAGCTCACCGCTCAGAAAAAGATGGACAAGTTTGAAGAAGTTCTTGCCGAAACTCCGAGAGTCCGCGCAGACCTCGGCTATCCTCCGCTTGTCACTCCGATGAGCCAGATGGTCGGCGTTCAGGCAACCTCAAACGTCCTTGCAGGCGAGAGATACAAGAATGTTTCCAAGGAGATCCGTGCCTATGTCAAGGGCGAGTACGGCAAAGCTCCCGGAGAGATTGATCCCGAGCTTATCAAAAAAGTTCTCGGCGATGAAAAGCCGATCGAGGGCAGATATGCCGATACTCTCGGTGACGGCTACGAAGCGGCAAAGGCCGAGATAGGTGACAAGGCTCACAGCGAGGAGGACGTTCTTTCCTACATCGCATTCCCGACTCAGGCTGAGGCTTTCTTTGACAAGCGTGACGAAAAAGCAAGAAACACCTTCACATATTCCATTGAGAAAATTGATTAAGGAGGATTTATAATATGAATATTACTCCTAAGCTTCTCGGTGTTTTCGCCAATATCTACGGCTCGAATGACGCTATGACATTCGCTAAAGCGGCTCTTGTTGCGGTTGTCGGCTTCTGCACGGTTTTGCTGATTCTTGCAATCATCGCTCTGTTCATTAAGGGCATTTCGGCGATTTTCGACAAATCCGCAAAGAAGAAAAAGACAACAACCTCGCCGATAGTACCCGTTCCGACGGCTCCCTCTGCTACCGTTCAGCCGAGCGTTGAACTCATCAATGTCGACGAGCAGACGGCGGCGATAATTATGGCAATAGTCAGTCACCGCAGCGGAATAAGCCTTGACAGGCTTGCGTTCAAATCCATCAAATTATCGGAGGACAAATAAATGAAGTATGTTGTTACGTTAAACGGAAAAAGATATGAGGTCGAGGTCAGCGAAAGCGACGCCGTACTCACCTCCGTAAGCAATGCGGCTCCTGCCGCTCCCGTTCCTGCTGCGGCACCCGTTGCCGCACCTGCCGCCGCACCCGCTGCACCTGCCGCTGCCGCAGTAAGCGGAACTCAGGTCATATCACCTATGCCCGGCACTATCCTCAAGGTCAATGCTTCCGAGGGACAGGCTGTCAAGGCAGGCGACGTTATATTTATCCTCGAGGCCATGAAGATGGAAAACGAGATCGTTGCTCCCTGCGACGGAACGATCAAGCAGATTCTTGTAGCCAAAGGCTCAACGGTCGATACGGATCAAATTCTTGCAGTTTTATAATAAAGGACGGTATTCAGAATGGACTTAGTATTAAATGTTTTGAAAGGCTTGTGGGAATCGTCCGGATTTGCTTCTCTCGAGTGGCAGAATATCGTTATGATCCTTGTTTCGTTCGTTTTCCTTTTCCTTGCCATTCATCCAAAATTCAGATTTGAACCTCTGCTTTTGGTTCCTATCGCATTCGGAATTCTTCTTGCCAACCTTCCCGGTACAGGAATAATGGACGACCTGACAGCCGGACAGATCTTCGGCGGTGACGGTTCACTTGCCGGACAGGGCGAGCACTGGTACGATTCGGGCGTCCTGCGAATTATTTATGCCGGCGTTAAATCTAACATATTCCCGTGTCTCATTTTCCTCGGTGTCGGAGCTATGACCGATTTCGGCCCTCTGCTTTCCAACCCGATCAGCCTGCTCCTCGGAGCGGCGGCACAGCTCGGTATTTATGTTGCGTTCCTTATTGCCATTGCTCTCGGATTTGATCCGCAGGAGGCTGCTTCTATCGCCATCATCGGCGGTGCGGACGGCCCGACGGCAATTTACCTGACATCGAAGCTGGCACCTCATCTTCTTGCACCGATTGCTCTGGCGGCATATTCCTACATGGCGCTTATTCCGCTTATTCAGCCTCCGATCATGAAGGCTCTCACAACCGAAAAAGAACGTAAGGTCAAGATGACTCAGCTCAGAAAGGTTACAAAGACCGAGAAAATCATCTTCCCTGTAATCGTTATCGTTCTGGTTGCACTTATTCTTCCGTCGGTTACTCCGCTTCTCGGTATGCTGATGCTCGGCAACCTCTTCCGTGAGTGCGGTGTTGTTGACAGACTTTCCGATGTTGCCCAGAATGCTCTTAACAATATTATTGTTATTCTTCTCGGCGTTACCGTCGGCGCAACGGCAAACGGTCAGAGCTTCCTCCAGGTTAAAACCCTGCTTATTGTTGCTCTCGGACTTGTTGCGTTCAGCTTCTCGACGGTCGGCGGCGTTCTTCTCGGAAAGCTTCTTTACCTTGTCACAGGCGGCAAGATCAATCCGCTTATCGGTGCGGCAGGCGTTTCGGCAGTTCCTATGGCTGCCCGTGTTGCACAGAACGAGGGAAAGAAATATAACCCGACAAACTTCCTTCTCATGCATGCCATGGGACCGAACGTTGCAGGTGTTATCGGCTCCGCAGTTGCCGCAGGCTTCCTGCTCATTATGTTCCAGTAATCAAATATATAAACGGCAGCTTTCGTTTCGGCGGAAGCTGTCCTTTTCCATATTTTTATAAAAAATGTTAAAATGGGGTTGATTTATTTCCCAATTTGCGATACAATAAATCAATTTATATTTAAGTAACAGAGTAACGGAGGGTTAATATGACTTTTGACGAAAAATTCGGAAAAAAAGGCTTGACGTTTGACGATGTGCTTCTGATTCCTGCGGAGTCGGATATTCTTCCCAAGGATATCGACATTTCAACAAAGCTTTCGGACACGGTCGTTCTCAACACACCTATTATGACCGCAGCCATGGATACCGTAACGGAGGCTCCCATGGCGATTGCAATAGCCCGTGAGGGCGGTATCGGCGTAATCCACAAGAATATGCCGATGGAGCTTCAGGCTCAGGAGGTTGATAAGGTTAAACGATCGGAAAACGGTGTTATTGCCGCTCCGTTCAGTCTTACTCCGGATCATTATGCTTATGACGCAGAAAATCTCTGCAAGAAATATAAGATCTCCGGTGTTCCCATCTGCGACGAGAGAGGAAAGCTCGTCGGTATTCTTACAAACCGTGATATGCGTTTCATGACGGATTTCAACATTAAGATCAGCGAGGTTATGACTAAGGACAACCTTGTCACAGCTCCTGTCGGAACAACGCTTGAGCAGGCTAAGCAGATACTTATGAAGCACAGGATCGAAAAGCTTCCGCTCGTCGATTCCGAGGGCTACCTCAAGGGACTTATCACCATTAAGGATATCGAAAAGAGCGTTCAGTATCCGAACTCTGCCCGTGACAAGGGCGGCAGACTTCTCTGCGGTGCGGCGATCGGCGCAACAGCCGATGTGCTCGACAGAGCCGCAATGCTCGCTAAGGCAGGCGTTGATCTGTTTGTTCTCGACTCCGCTCACGGTCACAGCAAGAATATTCTCAAATCGGTTGAAAAGGTCAAGAACGCATTCCCGAACATCACTCTCTGCGCCGGAAACGTTGCAACGGCAGAGGCTACCGAGGCTCTTATTGCCGCAGGCGCAGATGTTGTAAAGGTAGGTATAGGACCGGGATCAATCTGTACAACCCGTGTTGTTGCAGGTATCGGTGTTCCGCAGATTACGGCGATATTCGATTCTGCAAATGCGGCGGCGAAGCACGGCATTCCCGTAATTGCCGACGGCGGAATCAAGTATTCGGGTGAGATTGTTAAGGCTATTGCCGCAGGCGCAAGCGCAATCATGGTTGGTTCGCTTGTTGCAGGCTGTAAGGAGAGCCCGGGCGAAACGGAAATCTTCCAGGGCAGAAGCTTCAAGGTTTACCGTGGAATGGGCAGTCTTGCCGCAATGGCAAACGGAAGCAAGGACAGATACTTCCAGGAGGACAACAAGAAGCTTGTTCCCGAGGGAGTCGAGGGACGTGTACCTTACAAGGGACCTCTCGGCGACACGATTTTTCAGATGCTCGGCGGTCTTCGCTCCGGTATGGGCTACTGCGGATGCCACAACATTGAGGAGCTTAAAACAAAGACTAAGTTCGTCAGAATAACGAATGCAGGCTTGATTGAAAGCCATCCTCACGATGTATTCATCACAAAGGAAGCTCCGAACTATTCGGGCACAAAATAAAATAAAAGTCGAAACGGCAGGGTATATGTCTTATTTTAAAATGTATATCCTGCCGCTGAATTTTTGTAATATAATTCTTAAATGGAATGACACAAAAATTCAATATTACTTATGTATAAAATGTACAAAATCAATAATACAGCCAAAAAAAATATTGACTTTTGACCATTTATGCGTTATATTTAAAATAACCATAAAAGTGGTGTCATTGGGTGTACTGCGCCCTTGCGTAGGAAACCTCATTACGACCCACCTGGTTCACAAATGCGTCGTAATGACGTTGTCGGTCAATTTTTCCGGGCTGAATTGCCTGTCGATGCGGGAAGGCTTCGGCGGTGTGACGGCGGTTCGGAAGACAGAAGACCGATCGGCGTAATGATGTCGCGCCAACCGGCACGGGTTGGATAAACAAAAGTGCGTTATGTATGCTTTGGGCATATAAATTTTATGGAGGTGCAATCCAAAATGAGTAATGCAAAAAGATTCCTCAGTGTCATTCTTGCAATGATCATGGTTCTTTCGACGCTCGTTATCGGTGCAAGCGCTTACGATGCTTACAAGGGCAGTGCTATTGCAGGCCAGTACAATAAGCTCGACAAGCCTGTTCTGACCACAAATCAGTACGCATCGGCAGCAGTTGACGAGCTCGACCGTATGCTCGGAAAGGAACAGATTAAGCTTGAAAAATCTGACCTTTACGGTATCGGTGAACTTGATCTTACATCAGTTGACATGACGATGCAGTCGGTTTACAACTTTGTAACCGGCAGAACCTTTGAAACATTCAAAGGCATGCTCGGTGATCTTGCCAACCTTAATGCAAATGCTTTTGCAACTGTCAGAAGATCGAGCGGAGATATCAACGTGCTTTACGCTGTTCTCCAGTTCCTCTATGACAACAAGGGCATTTTCGTAAGCTTTGTTGACGGATCAATCGACCTCGGCTCAATTCTTCCCGCAGTTGTTGACCTTAGTGAGTTTACTGACGTTAACCAGCTTCTCAAGAAGATGCTTTACGAAGTAGTTTACACAACTAAGGACGCAGACGGCAACAAGATTAAGCCGGTAGTTCCCGACAAGGTCACAGAGTCTGTTGACTCTATGGCTCAGACTCTCATAGACAAACTTGTTCTTGAGCAGGTTCCGTCTCTTGAGGGCAAGACAAACATCAGCACAGGTACAACCTACAACTTCATTGATACAGCTCTCAAGGAGCTCTTCAATTCAATCCTTCTTGAAGCTCTTAACGGCAGCATCAAGAATGAGATCAAGAAGCTTTGCGGTGTTGAATTCCAGATGGACGAAAACGGCAATTACATAAAGGATGCCGACGGCAACAAGATTGAAGCTAACAGAGATAACCTCAACGGTTATGCTAACTATCTTAATATCGACTATGTATATCCTGCATATTCGTTCACAAGTGCTTCGTTTATCTCTCAGGTAAACAACGTTCTCGGTTCTTATGTAAGCACACTTCTCAAGCCCGGCGTTTACACTTGGGTAAACGGTGACAACTCCAAGCTTATGGATAACCTCGTAGGTCTTGCAAAGGCTGTTCTCATCAACACAGGTGATGACTTCTTCCCGTCCTACATCGAGGTTGCCGACAAGGCTCAGGTTGAGGCTATGTCAAACGAGGAGCTTCTCGTTTATGCTCTTCGCGCAATCATCAACGGTTCTGTTGAGGGTATGTACATTCCCGATGACGTAACAACAATTATCGACTTCGGTTACTATGCTCTTACTCAGCTCCTTGCAACCGATGCTCCTGAGCTTGATTTCTCAGGCTATGCAAAGAACATTGACACTCTTGTAATCATGGGTGTTAACTATGCTATCTACAGCGTTAACTCCGCTATCGACATGGGACTTACCTATGTTTCTACAATGGATGAAGTTGATGCTCAGCTCAAGGTTGCTGCACAGTACGGCATCAACAATTACGGCGGACTTCTCAACGGTCTTTCACTCAGCACAAGCGATTCCGGTTGGACAACGCTCAACAAGATTTTTGACGGCTTATTCGGTCTCAACTGGCTTCCGACCGCTGCAAACAAGGATGTAAAGACATTTGTCTTTGATTGCTTGGTTGACAATATCGCTAACCTTGATCTCAAGGCTGTTCTCGATATGTTTGAGAATTCTGCATTCCCGTCAGCTTCTGACATTAACAAGACCCCGAAGGCTGCTATCCTTGATGTAGTTACAAGAATTGTGAACATCATCTTCCCGGGTGCTCTCAGTACTTCTGCTACAACAATCGACGCTCTCGTCACAAATGCAGCTCTCGCTAATACAGTTAATGCGATCTTCTCGGATCTCTATAACTACAGAGCAAACCTTATGAAGGGTGCTCTTCCGATCGTTTGCTCCGTTCTTGATCTCACTACTGCTCAGGAGTTCAAGTTCCCGACCGTTACCTGCGAGACTTTCATCTATGATAAGTCAGGTTCACCGAGCTTCACAATCAAGCTTCGTAACAACTCCACAGGTATCAACACCGGTTACACAGATGCAAACGGTACTTTCCATCAGGATGCGCTTTATACATATGATATTAAGTCCATCACTTCAAACAGCAGCGTACTTTCTCTTACACCTGATAAGACTCAGATCGCTGCCGGTGAAGAGGCTAACATCAGCGTTAGCGCAACAGGCACATATTCAGGTGCTGCTCCGTTCATCGTTACCATCACTTATGATGTTCTTACCGAGGACGGCTCACCGCTTACCGATTCTCCGATCACTGAGTATGTTTACAGCTACATTTCAGCTGCAGCTAACAGTGATAAGGATACAGAGATCAGCTACACAAGCGGCAACTACTCCATCACAGGAGGTCCTGCTCAGATTTATGCAAGCAGCATAAGAGATCTCTATAAGGCACAGTACACCTTTGAAAATGCTTCTGCTACAGCACTCACAGGATGTACTCCTATCGCAACTTCAACCAAGCCTATCAGCGCAGATTATATCACAGCTAAGACTGATGCGTTTGATATCCTTGCTAAGACAGGCGACCAGAACGGTATCGCTAAGTCTTATGTACTTGAAACAACCGAAACCTATGATGCTCTTACCACTGAGGAAGAGAGAGACGCAGCTTGGACAGCTATCTGTGCCGACGGTGCTACAACTCGTACTCCCGGTAAGTATATCTATTCAATCGGTGCAAACTTCGGTTCAACAGCTGTTAAGAAGACTGTAAACGTATTCTGCTACGATAACTTCGGTCTTGATTCACTTCTTGAAACCGAAATCGGCAGACACCGTCAGGCTTCTAACTACAGCACAGGCTGGGACGAGTGGGTTGCAGCAATGCAGACAGCAGTTTCTACTGTTTACTCTCCGTTCGTTTCCGGTAACTTCCTTACAACAAAGGCAAAGCAGTATGAGTCATCATACAACGCTCTCCTTGCTGCTGTTGAGACTCTTGACGCCAACGAAATCGCAGGCGGTCTTGACGCAACAAAGCAGATCATGAACAGCTATGCTCCTTCAAATGAGGGCAAGATTTACACAGATCCTGACTTCAGCTTCTTCGGTGTTGACGACTATGAGCCGTACACATACTACAACTTCCGTGACGAGCTCAAGGAAGCTAACAGAATGATCGAAAAGGCTGAGATTCCTGATGCTGATGGTAAAGTTTATCCGCCGGATTCACTTACCGTTACTTACAGAAATCACCGTCTTTCACTCTACGGCGAGCGTCTTCTCAAGAAGGATGCTGTTAAGACACATCTTGCTTATGAACTTGCAAATGCTGCCGCAAGAGGATATGTTGCATCTGATTACACAACAGACTCATGGAATGCTTATCAGACAGCTTTGACCTTTGCAAACACTGTCAATAACGATGCTTCATCATCGCTCAGACAGACAAAGATCAACACAGCTTATGAGATGCTCCTTGAGTATCAGAAGAGACTTATGCCGGCAGGCTCTACATCAGACACACCGGTTTATGAGCTTATCTCTGATGTTCAGACGATTGCAACGGCAGACGGCAACGTCCTCGTCGGTGTACTCGGTAATAACGCAAAGTCTGTTGAAGAGTACTTCAGCACTCTTACAAACTGCACGGTTGAGCTTGTTGAGAATGATCAGGGTATATTCACCACAGGTGCTCAGATCCTTGTTAAGGATTCCTCAGGCGCAACAGTTGAAACATATATCGTTTCCGTAACAGGTGACGTTAACGGTGACGGTAACTGTGATTCAGTTGATGCTTCTGATATTTGTGCAGTAGGTGGCTCATTGTCAGACTTTGATACACAGGCAAAGATTCTTGCAGCAGATTTGAACTGTGATGACGGTATTGATGCAACTGATGCTTCAAATGCCACAACTGTTGCATCAGGTCTTGCAGATGTTGACTATGTTAACCGTACCATTGTTATTTTATAATTTGGATTACAGATAATATAGGCGATAAATAAACTTAGTAATGGGTTTATCTTGAAATGAATATATTTTTTGATAAACCCATTATGATCCGTTAAAGTAATTACAGCGATGGCTGTGGTTATATTTCAATCAGCGTGCTAAAAATATACTGATTGAGAAAAATAACGGGAGAGGTCAGCTCTTTATCCCGAAAAATGAAGGAGGAATTTCCAAGTGAATATAACGAAGAAAATTCTTTCAGTCATATTGTCTGTTATTCTTGCAGTAGCTGTTTTCGGTGTCTGTGCCTCTGCTGAGGGTACGGCAAACGGCGATGAAAGCATGAAAGTAACAATTACCACCGATCAGGATACATATGCTCCCGGTGATACAATTACTGTCAGCGTTTCACTCCAGACAAACTACAATATGACAGCCTTCCGTTTCCCGATTTTGTTTGATTCGGCAGTTTTTGAAATTCCGAATCTTATCAACCTTACGGCTCTCAATACCTGTAAGGCAAAGGGAACGTTAATGGCTAACTCACAGAACGACGGTTCTTACATACCTGAGGGTTACGATGCATCTGAATTTAGCTGCATACTTGTCCAGTGGACTGCGGCTGTTTCCAATGCTACTCTCGGATGTTTGAATCTTCCGGACGGTGAGGTATGTTTCACATTCACAGTAAAGGCAAAGTCATCTGCAGCGGGAAAGAGCGGTACATTCTTAATCCCCACGGAGTACACCGGATTTTATAATCAGGCGATCCAGACTCCGACAGATGCAACCACGATCTACTACATCGACGATGCGGCATTTGCAAAGGAATTTATTTCTGCTACTGTAAATGTTGTCGGCGAGACGGCAGATCTTGTACCAAATTCGGCCTATGATTCAACGGCTGTCATCGACAAGACGAATATGGTCGTTTATGGCTTTGATGTCGGAATGGCAACAACTGCTGAATTAAAGCAGAAGGTCATTGCTACCGGTGCAGGTGCAATCAGTGTTGAGTATACTGAGTACGGCTTGGGCACGGGCGCAAAGATCAACGTTGTTGTTGACGATGCTATCGTAAAGACTTACGGAATAGTAATTTTCGGAGACGTAAACGGTGACGCATTGATCGATACGAACGATTCTACTGATATTCTTGCTGTAGCAAGTTCGTTAAAAGATTATAATGATTATTCTATTGTCAAGGCAGCAGATTTGAACGGCGACAATGTTATTGATACGGTGGATTCCACTATAGCATATTCTGTCGCAAGTTCACTCAGTGATTTGGATCAGGTCAATCCTTATTGATCCCTTTAATCTAAATTTCTTTTTGGGAGGAATAATCGCATGAAAATTGCAAAGAAAGTACTTAGCGTGTTGCTTGCAATCGCTTTGGTACTCGGTACGTTCGCTGTTGCAGCTTCCGCTAACGGAAACCCTGACACAGCATCGCACCAGGTTAAGTTTTGGGTAACAGCTTCTCCGATTACCGCAGGTTGTGAATGGACCAGCAACACCAAGTACACAGAGGCTACTTGGACTGATTCACAGACAGGTGACATGGAAGTTGAGCCCGGTCAGTATGTAATGATTGCAGTTCATGTTTCAACAAACTATTATGTTGGACATTGCCAGAGCCTTCTTTTCTATGATGGAAGACTTCTTGATGCAGCTGAGATTTTCACAGCTCAGAGAGGCGCAACTGCAACAATTGCCAAAGCAAAGAAAATGATTTCTTGGAATGAGTATGATCCTGGTGATCCCAGTAAAGGAATTCCTGCTTCAGGTTTCCCGTTCCTTGAGAACAGCGTTCTTTCAAATCGTATCAGTACTCCTTCATCATTGGCTACTGATAACAACTTTGCACTCGACCTTAACAATGCTCACGATGATGACGGAAATTCATACTTCAAGCCTGACGGAGGCACATTTGCTTCCGGTACAGAAGCTAAGGCTTCAGGTTGGGAATATTTCAAATTTGATGCTTATCCGAATCCTGAGGAAGAAATAACAACCATGATGGATGGCTCGGAAGAGTATTACATTGCATTCCCCGTTCAGGTTCCTGAGGATGCACAGCCCGGCGATACATTCCAGTTTGTAATGCCGGAAGAGAACATCAGAAGAACTGCAAACAAGGCCGGCGGTACATTCGTTGGTGAGTGCCCGGACGGTGTTGCTGATGCAGCTACCCTTGCTGATCTTTCAAATCTTTACTTCAACGAGGATCAGTATTTCGATCTTACAGGCACAAACATCACTCTTACTGTTAAGGGTGGCGCAACTGAGATTGATTACACAGATCTTCAGGCAAAGTATGACGCTGTTAAGGACACAGTAGTTGCTAACTACAACAACACAGACGCTTTCGTAGCAGCTCTTGCAGCCGCTAAGGATATGCTTGACAACAAGAACGCTGCAGATCAGTCTGCTGTTGATTCTGCTCTTGCAGACCTTACCGCAGGCTACGATGCTCTTCAGATCAAGTCCGCTGACTACACAGCTCTTAACAATGCTAAGACTGCAGCTAACGCTATCAGCGCTGACAACTATGAGCAGGATGCTAACTGGACAGCATTCCAGACCGCTAAGTCAAATGCAGAAGCTATCGCTTCCGGTCTTGATATAACACATCAGGCTGAGATTGCTGCTGCTGCAACAGCTCTTACAAACGCTATTGCAAACCTTACTCCTAAGACAGTAGAGGAAGATGCTTATTACACAGCTCTTGACGCTGAAATCGCAACTTCTCAGGCTATTGTTGATGCTTCCGAGTCAGGTTGGTACAAAGCAGACACATGGTCAGCATTCACAACAGCTCTTGCAAATGCTAAGGCTGTTGACAGAACTCTCAAGGCTTCAAGTCAGTCTGTAATTGACAATGCAAAATCAGCTCTTACAGCTGCAAGATTGGCTCTTGTAGAGGCTGACGCTTCTTACACAGCTCTTGACGCTCTCGTTCTTGAGTGCGACAAGCTTGTTGAGGGTGACTACAAAGCAGCTTCATGGAGCACATTTGCTAATGCTCTCGCAGCTGCTAAGGCAGTAGACAGAAGCCTCAAGGCTAAGGATCAGGCTACTATTGATTCAGCTTATAACGCACTTAACACAGCTAAGACAAACCTTGTTCCTCTCGGCGGCGCTGATTATTCAGAGCTCGAAGCTGAGATAGCAAAGGGAACAGCTTATACTGAGGATTACTACACCACAGAAACATGGTCTGCATATCAGACAGTTCTTGCTGCCGCTCAGAAGATGGTTGACGATCACAACCTCAAGGAGAATGAGCAGGCTCAGGTTTCAAAGATGGTTGAGGATCTCGTTGCAGCTAAGGCAGCTCTCAGATTTGTTGAGGCTGACTACACCGCAGTTAATAACGCTATTGCGGCAATCCCCGCAACATCAGATCTTTCCGCTTACTACACCGCAGAATCCGCAGCAGCAGTTATCGCCGCTAAGGACGCTGTAGTTTACGGTCTTACAAAGGATAAGCAGGCTGAGGTTGACGCTTATGCAGCAGAAATCGTTGCTAAGACAGCAGCTCTTGAGCTTCTTCCGGCTGACACATCAGCTCTCAAGAAAGCTATTGACAAGGCTGCAGCTATCAACGCTGACCTTTACACTTCAGATTCTTACAACGCAATGAAGGCTGAGCTTGATGCCGCTAATGCTCTTTATGCAACATCAGGTCTCACAAAGAAGGACAATCAGGCAGCAGTTGACGCTCAGACAGCAGCTCTTAACGAGGCAGTTAAGAACCTTGTTCCTGCAGGCGCTGACTATTCAAAGGTTAATACAGCTATCGAAAGATTTGAAGCTCTTACAGAGTCTCATTGGACAGTAGCTACATGGACAGTTGCAAAGGCTAAGTATGATGCAGCGGTTACCGCTTCTCAGACAGCATACACCAAGGAGCAGCAGGCTACTCTTGATGCATTTGCTGATGAGCTCAACGCAGCTATCGACGCTCTTCTTGAAGCAGACGCTTCCTACTCAGCTCTTGATACAGCTATCCAGAAGCTCAACTCCAACCTTACAACTTACACTAAGTATCTCACAGATGCTTATAAGACTGAAGCAGCAGACCTTATCGCATCCGCTAACGATGCTGAATTCCGTGCTCTCAAGGCTAAGGATCAGGCAACAGTAGACGCTAAGACTGCTGAAGTAAATGCACTTATTAACGCTCCTGAGTTCCTTCCGTGGGATTACACGAACATCAACAATGCTAAGGAAGCGTATGAGGCTATTGACCGTAGCCTTTACACAGAGGAATCTCTTGCAGTTGTTGACGCTATCTTCGCTAACATCAAGTGGGATTACGTTCAGGATCCTGTAAAGCGTGGCGACGAGACAATCAGCCAGTACATGGCAGCAAGAAATCAGGAGAAGGCTGTTCTTGCATGGGCAGATTCACTTGAGCTTATCCCGGTTATCGAGTACGCTGATTATACAGATCTCGATGCAGCTATCGCAGCAGCTGAGGAGCTTCTCAAGGAGTCCTCAATCTACACCGATAAGTCTGTAGCGGTTCTTCAGGAAGCAGTTGCAGCCGGTAAGGCACTTTCACGTGAACTTACAATCGACGAGCAGGCTACAGTTGACGCAGCTACAGCAGCTATCAACGATGCAATGCCGCTCGTAGAGAAGGATGCTGACTACACAGCTCTTGATGCAGCTATCGCTCTTGCAAAGACTAAGAATGCCGATGATTACACCGAGTCTTCTTACAATGCAATGGCAGCTAAGCTTGCAGCAGCTGAGGCAGTTGCCCGTGATCTCAAGATTTCTGATCAGAATGTTGTTGATACAGCAGCTAACGAGCTTAACGCAGCTATCGCAGCTCTCCGGGCTAAGCCTGTAGAGATCAACGGTTCCATTGTTTCTGTTGATTGGACTCCGTCCACATCAGCTCTCAACACCTATGTTGTAAGAGTAAACTATGTTGACGGCAACTATGCATCAAAGATTCAGTTCGTTGATATTGACGGCAACACAAGAACTATCACAAGACATAGCAGTGCAGCTGTTATCTCTACTTACAATAATGACGGTTCACAGTGCCATGAGCTTGACCGTGAGGCAGCTTATGACGTATGGGAGATCACCACAAGCCTCAGAATAGGTTCTGAAATCAAGGTTATCGCTAAGTATGATTATACTTGGGAGAGCTTGGATAAGGCTTATGTATTCTCCATCAACCTTATTGAGCCGGAGCTTGACACAACAGTTTATGCTATCGCTCCTGACGAGACAGAGGGCACATATGGTCGTGTTCCTGTTACAGTTGTTACAGGTATGGACATCCAGGGTGTTCGTACAGTAATGGCTAACGGTGGTACTCTTACTACTAAGGCTTACACTGTTGAGGACGGCATGAAGGTATTTAACGCTCAGGCAAGCTGCTACCTTGCAGGCGAGAACGTTATCAAGGTTCAGGTTAAGTACGGTAACGCATGGCATGATGCCGGTGAGTTCACCTACACAGTTAAATAAGTTAATTATAAAATTAGCTTTTAGCTGAAATATTTCGGGGAGCGCAGGAAACTGCGCTCCCTTTCCTTTTCGTTCGGTTTTGAGCATATCAAAGAGTATAAGATCGTTTTATTTTTAACAAACTCTTACTGCAAGTTTTGTAATTTCATACAAAAATCAACCCAAAAGTTTGTAATAATGTGCGTTTTGTATGTTGAAAATTGCCCGAAAAAAGGATATAATATATCTGTAAAAAATTGATTTTTACGAAAGGAATGAATATCATGGAATTAACGACAAACAAGTCTGTACTTGACTGGATCAGCGAGAAGGCCGATCTCGTTAAGCCCGACAAAATCGTATGGATCGACGGCTCTGAGGAGCAGCTCGACGGTCTTCGCAAGGAGGCTGTTGAGACCGGCGAAATGATCAAGCTCAACGAGGAAAAGCTTCCCGGCTGTTACCTCCACAGAACCCAGCCCAACGATGTTGCGCGTGTTGAGGATAGAACTTTCATCTGCTCCAAGAAGAAGGAAAACGCAGGCCCGACCAACAACTGGTGCGATCCTGACGAAATGTACAAGAAGCTTTATGACATCGCAAGAGACTCTTACAAGGGCAGAACGATGTATGTTATCCCGTTCTCAATGGGTCCGATCGGCTCTCCTCTTGCAAAGATCGGCGTTGAGATCACCGACTCTATCTATGTTGTTCTCAATATGGCTATCATGACTCGTGTCGGCAAGGCTGTTATGGACGTTCTCGGCGACAGCAATGACTGGGTCAGAGGCTTCCACGCAAAATGCGATGTTGATCCCGAAAACAGATATATCTGCCAGTTCCCTGAGGATAACGCAATTATCTCCGTAAACTCTGCTTACGGCGGAAACGTTCTTCTCGGCAAGAAGTGCTTCGCTCTGAGAATTGCTTCTTATCAGGGCTGGAAAGAGGGCTGGATGGCTGAGCATATGCTCATTCTCGGTCTTCAGAATCCCAAGGGTGAGGTTAAGTATGTTGCCGCCGCATTCCCCTCAGCTTGCGGTAAGACAAACCTTGCAATGCTTATTCCTCCTAAGTATCTTCAGGAGAAGGGCTACAAGATCTGGACAGTCGGCGACGATATTGCCTGGATGAGAATCGGCAAGGACGGCAGACTCTATGCCATCAACCCGGAAAACGGTTTCTTCGGCGTTGCTCCCGGAACAAACTCGAAGTCCAACTTCAACGCTCTTGAGTCAACAAAGAAGAACACGATCTTCACAAACGTATGTCTTAACCTTGATGACAATACAGTTTGGTGGGAGGGACTTAACAAGGATCTTCCGACAAACGCTCTTGATTGGAAGGGCAACAAGTGGGACGCTTCCAAGTTCAATAAGGCTGACAAGTCAACCTATGCGGCTCATCCTAACTCAAGATTTACCGCTCCGGCAGAAAACTGCCCCTGCATCTCTCCCGAATTCAACAAGGGTGAGGGTGTGCCGATCTCCGCTATCATCTTCGGCGGCCGTCGTGCAAAGTGCGCTCCGCTGGTTTACCAGTCAAAGAGCTGGGAGAACGGTGTGTTCATCGGCTCTGCAATGGCATCTGAGACAACAGCAGCCGCTGCAGGTGCAGTAGGCGTTGTTCGCCGTGATCCTATGGCTATGCTTCCGTTCTGCGGCTATCATATGGCCGATTACTTCCAGCATTGGCTTGACATGGGCAAGAAGCTCGGCGACAAGGCTCCCAAGATCTTCAACGTCAACTGGTTCCGTACCGACGACGAGGGCAACTTCATCTGGCCGGGATTCGGCGACAATATGCGTGTTCTCAACTGGATCATTGACCGCTGTGAGGGCAAGGCTGACGCAACCGAGACAGCTATCGGTTATGTTCCGAAGCCGGAGGATATCGACCTCACAGACCTCGATATGGATATGGATACTCTCAAGTCCATCCTTGATGTTGATAAGGACACATGGACCAAGGAAGCCGCAGAGATCGAGGAGCACTACAAGAAGTTTGGCGACAAGCTTCCGCAGGAGCTCAGAGATCAGCTTGAAAATCTCAAGGCTAACCTTGCAAAATAATTAAACGAATTAAAAAAACGGTGCAGTTCCGAAATGGATCTGCACCGTTTTTTAGCAGCTTTTAAAGAATGTCTATGTACTCGCCGTTGAGAGCCTTATTCATACTTCTGACGGCGCAGAATTTGCCGCACATCGAGCAGGTGTCCTCATGTTCGGGAGCACGGCTGTCACGAATTGATTTTGCGGTTTCGGGATCAATCGAACATTCCCATTGCTTCTCCCAGTCAAAGGTACGTCTTGCGTCCGCCATAGTGTCGTCAAGATCTCTTGCGTGGGGGATTTTCTTTGCGATATCGGCGGCATGAGCCGCAATTTTTGAGGCGATTATTCCCTGTTTAACATCGTCAACATTCGGCAGGGCGAGGTGCTCGGCAGGCGTAACGTAGCAGAGGAATGCCGCTCCCGAAGCCGCCGCAATAGCTCCGCCGATAGCGGATGTGATGTGGTCGTAGCCGGGTGCAATATCTGTTACAATAGGTCCGAGAACATAGAACGGAGCACCCATACAGATCGTCTGCTGGATTTTCATATTCGCTTCTATCTGATCCATCGGCATGTGACCGGGACCTTCAACCATGACCTGAACATCCTTTGCCCATGCACGCTTTGTAAGCT
Organism: Acutalibacteraceae bacterium; assembly: GCA_051881315.1. Classification (GTDB taxonomy): domain Bacteria; phylum Bacillota; class Clostridia; order Oscillospirales; family Acutalibacteraceae; genus CAG-488. The sequence goes on from JBJEPQ010000075.1 coordinate 52,239, forward strand.
CGCCGAGGCGGACAAGCTCCTCGATCTGGCAAACATCACTTCCGTCGGCAAGACAGCCGGGACGGCAGGCATCACCCAGGGAGATCGTGACATCATATTCACGGCAGATGTCAAGAATTTCATCAAAATACTCATAGAACGGATTCTCTTCTCCCGTCATACTCATCCATGCGAAAACGAGCGAGCCGCCGCGTGAAACAATGTTCATCTTTCTCTTGTGCTTCTTGATCTGGTCGATAGTTTTGCGTGTAATGCCGCAATGCAGGGTCACAAAGTCAACACCGTCCTCGGCGTGCAGACGGACAACGTCAATGAAGTCCTTTGCCGTAAGTGTGGCAAGGTCTCTCTGATAGTGGATAACGCTGTCGTAAACGGGAACAGTTCCGATCATTGCAGGACATTCCGCTGTCAGCTTGCGGCGGAAGGGCTGTGTGTTGCCGTGGGACGAGAGATCCATTATCGCCTCTGCGCCCATATTGACAGCCGCCATGACCTTCTGCATTTCAATGTCGTAGTCCTTGCAGTCACGGGAAACGCCGAGGTTGACATTGATCTTCGTGCGGAGCATTGAGCCTACGCCGTTGGGATCAATGCAGGTGTGGAGCTTGTTTGCGCAGATCGCAACCTGTCCTTTTGCAACAAGGTCACGGATCTCTTCTTCGGTGCGGTACTCCTTTGCGGCAACTGCCTTCATTTCGGGTGTGATAATGCCTTTTCTTGCGGCGTCCATTTGTGTTGTGTAATTTCTCATTTTAACATAGTCCTTTCAAACAGATATTATTTTGCAAAATATGAATTGAGATCAAATGCGTGATTCATCGGACCTGAGCCATGACCGAGATCAAGCATGGCGGAAAGTGCGCCGGAGATATATTCCTTTGCACGCTTTACGGATTCGGCAAGGCCGTAGCCTTTTGCAAGGTTGGAGGCGATTGCACTTGAAAGAGTACAGCCTGTTCCGTGGGTGTTCGGATTGTCGATTTTCTTACCCTCAAACCATTGTGCCTGACCGTCGGAATAAAGCAGATCGGTAGCGTCGTTTACGCTGTGACCGCCTTTCAGCAGGACATTACAGCCGTAGGTGTCGGCGATCTGTTTTGCGCTTTTCTGCATATCTTCCCGTGTGACGATCTTATTTCCTGTCAGCATCTCAGCTTCGGGAATGTTGGGTGTGACGAGAAAAGCGATGGGAAGCAGTTCTTCTTCAAGGGCGGAAATAGCCTCTGTTCGGATAAGGGAAGCTCCGCTTGTTGCGACCATAACGGGATCGACAACAATGTTTTTCGCCTTGTAGTAGGTAAGTCTGTCGGCGATAACCCTGATAAGCTCTGCCGAGGAAACCATTCCGATCTTGACCGCATCGGGAAAAATATCCTCAAATACGGCGTCGATCTGATCTTTAAGAAATTCGGGAGACGAGTCCTGAATTGATCTTACGCCGGTCGTGTTCTGAGCCGTGAGAGCGGTGATTGCACTCATTGCATAAACACCATTCAGCGTCATTGTTTTGATATCTGCCTGAATGCCGGCGCCTCCGCAGGAATCGCTTCCTGCGATTGATAATGCTGTTTTCAATGTCTCAACTTCCTTTCGGATTGTTTTGCATTATTTTTGTTAAGCGACAGAGAGTGGTGCCCCCGGTCTGCCGCAAATATTGTTTAAATCAAGCTTTTGGCTTTTTCTTTTAGAAATGAAGCGGCTTTTTGAATGTCATCGGCGGAAAATACTGCCGACACAACGGCAATGCCCGACATTCCGCCGCCCTGTAACTCCCCGACATTTTCAAGGGTTATGCCGCCGATCGCAACCGCAGGGATCGAAACGGAAGAACAGATTTCTTTGAGCTGTTCTCTTGTAATGCGGACGGCATTTTTCTTGGTTGGGGAGGGGAAAACTGCGCCGACTCCCATATAATCCGCACCGAGCCTTTCGGCGGATTGCGCCTGCTCAACGGTTTTGCAGGTTGCGCCGATGATGAAGCTGTCGGGAGTTTTTCTGCGGATTTCATCTATCGGCATATCCTCAATTCCGACGTGAACTCCGTCCGCTCCGCTTTTTAAAGCGACGTTGACATTGTCGTTGATGATGAGCGGAACGCCGTATTTACGGCACAGAGCTTTAACCTCGATTGCCTCATCTGTAAAGCTGTCTTCGTCAAGCTCCTTTTCACGAAGCTGGAGTATAGTCACTCCGCCTTGCAGGGCTTCTTCGATTTTCTCGAAAAACACTTTTTTATTGAGACTGCCACGGTCGGTTATTGCATAAAGTAAAAGGTCATCCTTACTTAATTTCATCTGAACTCTCCTAAATATTTTTGAACATCTTCACAGGTCATTGCTCCGCTCATTACGCAAACTCCCTTTGCGCCGCTTTCTCTGATAAGGGCGACCTTGTCTGCGCTTATGCCGCCGATCGCATAGACGGGAATCGAAACGCTTTCGCACACTTCTTTCAGGAAAGCAAGTCCACGTCCGGGCAAGCCCTTTTTGCAGTCGGTGTCAAAAATATGGCCTGCCGTGATATAGGTACAGCCGAGCTTTTCCGCTTCTTTTGCATCTTCGACCGAATGACAGGAAGCGCCGAGAATCTTGAAAGACGCTCTTTCCTCCGAAGAAAGCAACCTCAGGCGGTGCAAAGGCATATGCAGGGCGGAACAGTTAAGCTCTGCCGCCGCTTCGGGAAAGCTGTGAAGAATACACCGCACATCGTACTTATTGCAGATTTCCAAAACCTGAGCCGCAAGGCTTTTATACTCCTTTTCGCTCATATCTTTTTCACGCAGGACGATAGCGGTCGGGTGTGCAAGTGCGATTTTTTCAATTCGTGACAGAAAATCCTCACGGCAAAGTAAGCGGTTGGTAATAACAATTATATCAGACATAGAGATAGTCGTTCAGGACGGGCTGTAAGCCTTCTTCGGTTATATCCCGGTACATTTTGTCAAGGCTTCTGCCGTCGTCAATTTCAAACTGTTCGTCGCCCTGAGCGCCGTCCGACTCCTTTCCGCTGTATTTGCTTTCGTGATCGCCGATTCCGGTGGATACCCCTGCGGAAACCTTGGTGGCGGCAATCTTGACAATTCCGTTTCTGAACTCCGCACTCTCACGGGAGGAAACGGTTATGCCGACAAAGGGCAGGAAAATGCGGTAGGCGCAAAGCACCTGACAAAGCTGTTTTTCGTGAACGTCGAGCGGATTTATCTTGTCGTTGTTTATAATCGGACGAAGTCTGGGACAGGAGAGCGACATTTCCGCATACGGATACTTGCGCTGAAGATAGTAAACGTGCATGGCGCTTGCGAGGGCGTCCTTTCTGAAATCGGAAAGACCGAGCAGGGCAGAGAACGCAACTCCCCTCATTCCGCCTCTGAGCGCCCTTTCCTGAGCGTCAAAGCGGTAAGGCCAGACACGCTTGTGTCCCATAAGGTGAAGCGTTTCGTATTTGTCAGTGTCGTAGGTCTCCTGAAAAACGGTAACATAGTCCGCTCCACATTCGTGGAGATATCTGTACTCGTCTGTATTGACGGGATAAATCTCAAGCCCGACCATACGGAAATATTTTCTTGCAAGCTTGCAGGCTTCTCCGATATATTCGACGCTGCTCTGAGCACGGCTCTCACCTGTGAGAATGAGTATCTCCTCCATACCGCTGTCGGCGATGACCTTCATCTCGTGTTCGATCTGTTCGGGCGTCAGCTTCATTCGGTTGATGTGGTTGTAGCAGTTGAAGCCGCAGTAAACGCAGTAGTTTTCGCAGTAGTTTGCGATGTAAAGCGGAGTGAAAAGGTAGACGGTGTTGCCGAAATGCTTGCTCGTTTCAAGCCTTGCACGCTGTGCCATCTGCTCAAGAAACGGCTCGGCGGCAGGGGAGAGCAGAGCCTTGAAATCCTCAACGGAGCAGGTCTCATGCTCAAGGGCGGCCTTGACGTCCTTTGCAGTATATTTAGTGTAGTCGTAGGAGTTCATCTGCGCCATCACGTTTTCGCACACATCGGATTGTATAATCTCCATACCGGGGAGATATTCCATATGATTTTTGCGGCTTGACGGATCGTTTTCAAGCCGATGCTTCTTTTCGAGTGCCGCCTCAGACAAAAACTCCGAATCGACAAAGAATTGATTTTCCATAAAATCACTCCTTAATCACGCAGGAAACCTGTAAGCGGATCCGAGGCGGAAGCTCCTCTTGTGAGCACCCTGCCGAGTCCTGCAAGATAAGCCTTGCGGCCGGCTTCGATCGCCTGACGGAAAGCCGAAGCCATCATCGGAAGATCGCCTGCGGTTGCAAGAGCCGTATTCGCCATAATTGCGGCGGCTCCCATTTCCATTGCCTCGCAAGCCTGAGACGGTCTGCCTATTCCTGCGTCAACGATGATCGGCAGGTCGATCTCATCAATAAGGATCTGAATAAAATCCTTGGTTGCAAGCCCCTTGTTTGAGCCGATCGGAGAGGCAAGCGGCATAACAGCCGCCGCACCTGCGTTTACAAGATCACGGGCAGAGTTCAGGTCGGGGTACATATACGGCATTACTACAAAGCCTTCTTTTGCAAGGATCTCAGTCGCCTTGACCGTTTCCTGATTGTCAGGGAGGAGATATTTGGAATCTCTCATTATTTCAATTTTTACAAAGTCGCCGCAGCCAAGCTCTCTTGCAAGGCGTGCAATGCGGACGGCTTCGTCGGCGGTTCTCGCTCCGCTTGTGTTAGGAAGCAGAGTGATACCGTCGGGGATATAGTCGAGTATGCTCTCCTGATCCTTTGTGTTGGTGCGTCGCACGGCAAGAGTGATTATTTCCGCTCCTGCGTCCTTTATCGCCGCTTCAATAAGCTTCATTGAGTATTTACCCGATCCGAGAATGAAACGTGAATTAAATTCACGTCCGCCTATTACAAGCTTATCGTCGTTCATTGGTATTCCTTCTTTCTTTTATAATTTGCCGGCTAATATTTGCAGGACGGCATGTGCCTGATGCGCCGCACACAGCATAACTCTGGAGGAGAAAAGTCCCTCCGAGCTGTTGACGTCGCTCACTCCGTCACCGCAGAGATAGAATTTGTCGGTTATTTTTCTTGTTCTGATGTCGTTAGCATTTCCTATTCCTGCCATACCCGATGCGGCAACATAATACTTGTCGGGCATTTTCTCAAGCACAACATCGGTCAGCATTGCTTTACATTCCGCATTGTCAAAGGCTTCGCAGATTATGTCCGCATCCTTGAGAAGTTCGAAAGCGTTGCTCTCGTCTATGCGTACAGTGTGAGCTTGCAGTTCAACATAGGGTGCAATCTCTTTCAGGTTTTCGGTCAATGCCTCGGTTTTGAACATTCCGATCTGGCTTGCCTTGTATTGCTGGCGGTGCAGATTGGTTATATCCACACGGTCAAAGTCTATGAGAATAAGCCTGCCTATTCCTGCACGGGCGAGCGAAACGGATATGTTTGATCCGAGACCGCCCAGACCGCACACGGCAACGGTTGCCGCCGAGAATGTCTGCTGAAGCTTTTCACCGTGCCGCCGAGCTAAAGCCGCGGTCAGCTCTTCTTTTGTCGGTATCAAATTAACCGCCTCCTACAAAGCTGACAACCTCAATAATGTCGCCGTCATTTATCAACGTGTTTGCGTATTGAGCTTTCGGAACGATTTCACCGTTTATTTCAACCGCAATCCGACGGGTGTCGAAGCTTGTCGTTTCAAGATACTCCGCAAGCGTTTTTCCTGCGGCATTTTCCTGATTACCGTTGATTTTAACCATATCTGTACCTCCCTGAAAAAAACAGAAACGGGAAGCAACCGATTTGGATGCTTCCCGCAAATGATTTTTTATCAGGCGTCCCTACGTTGGCATTATCCAAATCAGGTTATCGGTCGGAGGTCAAACCTCCCTCTCAGCCTGTAACACAAGCTCCCGTCTGTTTAATTGTTACTGTTATTATATACCCATACCTCGCAAAATGCAAGCATTTTGTAGGAAGGAGTTTACCTGTTTTCTTCGGCTTCTTTAAGCGGCTTTATTGTTTTCTTATCAAGTACGGCAAAGAAAACAACCGAGGAGAGCACGGCGGATATCTCAGCGATCGGATATGCCCACCACACAAGGTCGTTGTTACCGACCGAAAGCCCGTACCTTGCCAGAATATATGCCGCCGGAATGAGGACGACGAGCTGACGGATAAAGGACATAATCATTGAAAATACGCTTTTTCCGAAAGCTTGAAATACTGCGCTGAGCGCAATGTTCATTCCGGCAAACAGGAAGCTGAGACTGATTATCCTGAGCGCAGGGATTCCGATCTCAAGCATCTGAGGCGTTGCGGAGAAAAAGCCGAGAAGCACGGTCGGCAGGGCAAAGAAAAGAATTGCTCCGAACACGCTGAACGCCTCCGCATAGATAACCGAAAGCTTGATTGTTTTCAGCATACGTCTCTTGTATCTTGCGCCGTAGTTGTATGCAATTATCGGAATAACTCCGTTATTCAGTCCGAAAATCGGCATACAGATAAAGCTGTTCAGCTTAAAGAAAGCACCGAAAACATTGACGGAAAGCTCCTTGCCGAGCGTGTTAACTATGAGTATTTTGTTCATAAAATAGGTCATTACCGAGCCGATCGCAACCATAAGAATGGACGGAACGCCGATTTTATATATTTCACCGATAAGTCTGCCGTTTGGTCTGAAGCTCCTGAAATGCAGGCGAAGCTCAGGATTCTTTTTGTGATTAAAGTAAACCGCAAGAATGAAAGCGATAATCTGACCGATGACCGTTGCGATTGCCGCTCCGCTTACTCCGAGCTTGAAAACGAAAATAAAAACGGGATCAAGAATGATGTTTGCTATTGCACCGACTCCCTGAGTAATCATTGTGTAGAAAGTCCGTCCCGTGGATTGCAGAAGTCTCTCGTACATGATTTCAAAGAAAATTCCGAAGCACGCTCCGCAGCAGATTCTGAGATATTTTTCACCCTCGTCGATGATATACGGAACATCGGTCTGAGAGCCGATGAAAAGCCTTGAGCCGAAAATACCGAACAGGAAAAACGCTATTGAGGTGACAAGAGCAAGAAAAACTCCGTTCTCGGCAATTCGGTTTGCACGCTCACCGTTCCTTTCTCCGAGGGCACGGGATATCAGGGCGTTCACACCGACCGCCGTTCCCGTTGCAAAGCCGATCATAAGATTTTGAGCAGGGAACGAGAGCGAAACCGCCGTCAGCGATTCCTGATTTACCATTGCGACAAATACGGAATCGACAATATTATAAAGCGCCTGGACGAGCATGGAAATGATCATCGGCAGTGACATATTTATAATGAGCTTGTTTACGGGCATAACGCCCATCTTGTTTTCTTTCATACGTCCTCTCCTTTTCACTCGTACGGTTGATATTATACCATATCGGCAAGACTTTTTCTATCCAAACATAACAAACGGTATCATCAGTATTTTGTGCAGTTTTCCGCAAAAATCCTCCCGTTGAGCAGAAACTTAACGGGAGGAAAAAATATTCTGTTATTTTATTCGGCAATGACTTCCTTGAGAATCTGAACACCCTTTTTAAGAGTTTTCCAATCAATGTTGAGGGAGGGGAGAAGCCTTACCTTTGTTTTTGCCGTGAGGACAAGCACGCCCTTTTCAATGCAGGCGTTGACAATCTCCTTGGCAGGCTTTTCGGTTTCAACGCCGATCATAAGACCGAGACCGCTGACCGATTTAACGCCCTTTGCGCCTTCAAGCTCCGAGAAGATGTATGCGGATTTTTCTTTAACCTCGCTGAGAAGCTTGTCGTCAATGCGCTTAATGATGTTGCAGGCACCTGCACAGCAAACAGGATTTCCGCCGAAGGTTGAGCCGTGAGAGCCTGAGGTGAGAACATTCTCGACTCTCTCGCCAAGCATTGTCGCACCGATCGGAAGACCGCCGCCGAGTCCCTTTGCAGTTGAAACGATATCAGGCTCAATTCCGTAGTGCATATAAGCGTAAAGCTCGCCTGTTCTGCCGTTGCCCGTCTGAACCTCGTCGATGATGAGAAGCATATCCTTTTCCCTGACATATTCTGCGACCGCCTTGACGTAATCCTCATCGAGCTTGCATACGCCGCCCTCGCCCTGAACAAGCTCCATCATAACGGCGATGCAGTTTCCGCCGTCGGCATATTTCTTGATATCGTCAATATTGTTGGCCTCGGCATAAACAAAGCCGTCGGGGAAAGGTCCGAAATTCGTGTGGAAAACATCCTGACCTGTCGCCTTGAGGGTGGTGATCGTTCTGCCGTGGAAGCTGTTTTTCAGGGTGATGATCGTTGAATGGCTCTCGTCGCCGTATTTGTCAAAAGCATACTTCCTTGCGGTTTTGATAGCACATTCGTTAGCCTCCGCACCGCTGTTGGAGAAAAAGACCTTTTTCATTCCCGTCCTCTTGCAGAGAAGCTCGGCAAGCTCCGAGCAGGGCTCGGTGAAATAGAGGTTTGAGGTGTGCGGAAGAACGGAAAGCTGATCCGTAACGGCTTTCTGCCATTCGTCGTCGGCAACACCGAAGATGTTGACGGCAATTCCGCTTCCGAGGTCTATGTATTCCTTACCGTTGCTGTCCTTGAGAATTGCGCCCTTGCCGCTGACAAGCTCAACGGGAAATCTTGCATATGTATTGGCAACATATTTTTTATCGTTTTCTGTAATACTCATTTTACGCCTCCGAGATTATTTATCGTTTTTAACGAACATTGTTCCTATGCCCTCGTCGGTAAGCACTTCGATAATTATCGAGTGAGGGATTCTTCCGTCAATGACGAAAACCTTTCGCACGCCGAGGTTGATTGCGTCAACACAGCACTGAACCTTAGGTATCATTCCGCCCTGTATTATTCCCTCGTCCATCAGCTTTGCCGCATCTTCGACATAGATCTTTGAAATAAGGGTTGAGGGATCGTCCTTATCTTTCAGTATTCCTGCGATATCCGTCATGGAGATAAGACTTTCTGCCTTGAGCTTGCCGGCAATGCCTGCCGCAACCGTGTCGGCGTTGATGTTGTAGGTGTTGCCGTCAGAGTCGAAACCGACGGTCGATACAACGGGAATGTAGCCCATTTCCAGCACATCGAGTATCGGCTGAACATTGATATCGGTTATTTCTCCGACAAATCCAAGTTCTCTTGACTTCGGCTTCGCCTTAATCATTCCGCCGTCCGAGCCGCTCAGACCGATCGCCTTGCCGCCCTTTGAGCAGAGCAGATTTACAAGACTTTTGTTGATCTTGCCTGCAAGCACCATCTGAACAATGTCCGCCGTCTCCTTATCCGTGACACGCAGACCGTTGACAAACTCGCTCTTCTTGCCGATTTTATTTAACATTCCCGTAATCTCAGGGCCGCCGCCGTGAACAAGCACGACCTTGATGCCGATTGTGGAAAGCAGGATAATGTCGCTCATAACCGAATCCTTGAGTTCTTCGCTTATCATAGCGTTTCCGCCGTATTTTACGACAAGGATTTTGCCGTTATACTTTTGAATGTAGGGGAGGGCACGGGTAAGTATGCCGGCTCTCTCGTCCATAGAAATATCCATTATATTTCACCTCAGGTTCTGTAATCACCGTTGATCTTGACATATTCATATGTGAGGTCACAGCCCCATGCCGTTGCGTCAAAGTCGCCGTCGTTGAGATCAATGAGAATGTCAATCTCGTTTTCAAGAAGAATTTCCTTTGCCTTTTCTTCGGAGAAATCAACGCCTGCGCCGTTGTGGCAAACCTCGATAGTACCCTTTGCCGATTCGAAGCTCACGTTGATCTTTTCGATATCAACATCGGCTCCGCTGTAACCGATTGCACAAAGCACACGTCCCCAGTTAGCGTCCGCACCGAACATTGCCGCCTTGGTAAGAGAGGAACAGATAACGGATTTTGCAACCTTTTTGGCAATCTCGTCCGTTTTTCCTCCCGTGACCTTACATTCGAGCAGCTTCGTTGCGCCCTCACCGTCGCCTGCAATCTTTCTGGAAAGATCAACACTGACCTTGTGCAGAGCCTCGCAGAATGCGTCATATGCCTCGCCCTCGGAGTCGATGACCTTGTTGCCTGCCATTCCGTTGGCAAGTACGGCAAAGGTATCGTTTGTTGATGTATCACCGTCAACGCTTATCATATTGAAAGAGGTTTTGACGTCGTCGCTGACCGCTTTCCGGAGCATTTCGCTTGTGATAGCGACATCGGAGGTGACGAAGACAAGCATTGTCGCCATGTTCGGGTGGATCATTCCGCTTCCCTTTGCCATGCCGCCTATTCTACATTCAACACCGTCGATTTCAAAGCTGACGGCGATTTCCTTTTTCTTTGTGTCGGTCGTCATTATTCCCTCTGCGGCAAGACCGTTGTTGTCATAGCCGAGACCTGCTACAAGCTCGTCCATACCGTTGGCAATCGGAGTAACATTGAGGGGCATACCGATAACGCCTGTTGAAGCGATAACAACATCGTCGCTCTTAATTCCCGTAGCTTTCTCAACGAGCTTGCCCATTTCCTCTGCCATTTCAATGCCGTTGGCGTTGCAGGTGTTTGCAATACCGCTGTTGCAGATGATAGCCTGAGCATAACCGTCCGCAAGGTGCTTCTGGTTGACAAGTATAGGCGCACCCTTTACGAGATTGGTCGTATATACCGCCGCCGCAGTCGCCCTGACGTCGCTGACAACGAGCGAGAGATCACGCTTTGACTTATTCTTTCTTATTCCGCAGTGGATTCCGTTGGCTTTAAAGCCCTTTGCGGCACAGATGCCGCCCTGAATTTCTTTCATTATTTTATACCTCGAGTCCTGTTTTTTCGTCTGTTCCGAGAAGAATGTTCATATTTTGTATTGCCGCTCCCGATGCGCCTTTTCCAAGATTGTCGTAGCGTGACATAAGGAGTATTCTGTCCTCGTTGCCCTCAACGAATATCTCCATTGAGTCGTTAAAGGAGAGCTTGTTCGAGCAGATAAATCCGTTTTCTCCGATTTCGTCCTTGAAGCTGACCATATCGGAAGTATATTTTTTTGCATAAATATCTTTTATATCCTGCAACGTAACGCCGTTGAGCTGTTCCTTGAAAAGGGGAACGGTTACGAGCATACCGCTGTAATAGTCCGCAACAATCGGGCAGAAAGCAGGGAACGAATTTATTCCCGTGATCGCTTTCATCTCCTTTAAGTGCTTGTGATTTTGCGTCAGACCGTACTGTCTCGGCGAGGCGAGAGCTATGTCCGGCTCCGAATCTTCGTATTCGGCGATCATCTTTTTACCGCCGCCGCTGTAACCGGTCAGCGAATGACAGGTCAGAAGCGTGTCCTTGGATATCGCACCGGCTTCAATCAGCGGATAGACAAGGGAGATGAAACCGCTTGCGTGACAGCCGGGAACAGCGATCCTGTTTGAATTTTTTATTTTTTCACGGTGAGCCTCGGACAGCTCGGGGAAACCGTATGCCCAACCGGGATCGGTTCTGTGAGCCGTTGAGGTGTCGAGCACCCTGACTTTTTCGTTTTCGATAAGTCCGACAGCTTCGATCGCCGCCGCATCGGGCAGACAGAGAAAAGCGATGTCGCAGGTGTTGAGCATCTCACGGCGAGCCTCAATATCCTTACGTTTTTCCTCGGGCAGGAGCATAAGCTCGATATCCGCCCTTTCGGAAAGTCTTTCATATATTCTCAGCCCTGTTGTGCCGGCCTTGCCGTCAATAAAAACCTTTTTCATAGCATGAACCTCTATATTCGTTAATAGGGTATAATTATACATAAATATACAATATATGTCAAGGACAATACAGAAAATATTCATCGTCCTTGTGACAAATATTTATATGGAAAATCGCAATAAAATAGGACTTTTGCTGTATAGCTGCACAACAATCCGATAAATTCCAAAAAATGAATAAAAAACTGAATATTAATCAATATTTTGAATACTAAAAAGATGTGACAGTTAGCTGTGTCCGCAAAATCCCATATTATTCTATATTAACCTTTTCAATTATAACGCAGACGGCGACAAAAAACAACCGTTATTTGTAAAGAAAGTAAAATAATAAAAATTTTTCTTTCCCCAAATAGACTTTAGATATTAGATGTTAGATTTTAGAAGGTATCGTTTTAAATTTCGATGAATTTTTCGGCTCCCTTGTGTAAAGGGAGCTGTCAGCGAAGCTGACTGAGGGATTGTAAAAACTTGTCATCTGCACTTATCCCCTCCGTCGCATAAATGCGACACCTCGGTAGATTATAATATCAAGTGCA
>JBJEPQ010000076.1:0-21407 GCA_051881315.1 Acutalibacteraceae bacterium
ACCAGAAGTGAGATCAAAACCGACCTTGAATCCATTGTTGAGGTTGTCCGTCAGAGTACGGACCTTCCGTGTGCTATCGGGTTCGGAATTTCAACCCCCGAACAGGCAAAGAAAATGGCAGGTTTGTCCGACGGGGTGATTGTAGGTTCAGCAATTATTAAGTTGCTTGAAATCCACGGTAAAGAAGCTCCCGAATACATAGGCGAATATGTAAAATCCATGAAAGAGGCTATAAAGACGTTATAATGCTTCAGAAACAACAACCATGATATTCTGAACAAATTTGTCAATTAAAAGCCGAAGAATTGTTTTGAAGGCAAATAATAATGATATCAGTTTGATTTTCGTTACATACGCACAAAACTAATTATATGATTTTTGCGTGAATAGAAAAACAGCCTTCCTTTTGATCGGAGGGCTGTTAAAATTTTATTCGTGATTACTGAATCTGAAAATAAATCGGCTCACTTGAGAAGTCACAGCCGTCGGTCAGGACGAGCTTATATTCGCCGTCGAGCAACACTTTTTCTCCGAGATCGTTCACGGAAAGAAGCTGATCCTTTTCAATTTCAAATTCGACATTCTCGGTTTCCTGCGGACGCAGACTGAGTCTTTTAAATGATATCAGGGATTTGATAGGATTATCGAAATCGGCGGTGGGACGGGTGAGATACAACTGCAAAACCGTATCGCTTTCAAAATCTCCGATGTTTTCAACCTCGGCTCGCAAGGTCATACCGTTTAAACCGATGCTTTTCAGCGAAAATTTTGTGTAAGTCCTGCCGTAGCCGAACGGGTACTGAACCTCTCCCTTGAAATAGCGGTAGGTTCTGTTCTTCATCGAATAGTCGCAGAAATCGGGCAGATCGCTTGTTGAATTGTAGAAGGTGACGGGCAGTTTTCCGCTGGGAGAGCATTTTCCGAAAAGAATGTCAGCGATTGCTTTTCCGCCGTGAGCGCCGGGATACCAGCACTGAATAATTGCGCTGACTCTGTTGCGGTAGTCGTTAAAATTTATACATCCGCCTGAGAAGTTCAGAATTATAATCTTCTTGCCTGTTGCGATGAGCTTCTCAATGTAGTTCTGCTGTATTTCCGGAAGATCAATCGTATCACGGTCGCCCTGCTGACCGATTGATCCGCCGTTTCCGGAAAGAAATCCTCCCTGTTCTTCACTCTCAATAGAGGAGTCCAGACCGCTGCACATAATGATAATATCGGCGTTTGCGGCTTTTTCAAGAGCTTCTTTTTCACCCGTACATTCGTCGCTTCTGAACAGGTGTATTCCTGCCGAAAACTCGGTTTCCTTATTCATTTCCTTGATTGCGTCGGGAACCATCACAAATTTTTTGGGATCACCGTAATAATTGCCGAGGTAAGCAAATTTATTGTCGGCGTTATATCCGGTTATGAAAATTTTCTGTGCGTTTTCTTTCAGCGGCAAAATGCCGTCGTTTTCAAGAAGCACAATACCTTTTTCAGCCATTTTAACCGCTTCATATTCGTGTTCGGGCGTTGCGTATTCTTTTGGAGAGATCTGATTGTACTTACAGTTCTTGTCAAACATTCCGAGTGCGCTCCTGATTGCAAATAACCTTGCAACGGATTTTCTCAGAGTTTGTTTGTCGATGTAGCCCAATGCGACCGAAACGGGCAGCAGGGAGTAAACCACTCCGCATTCAAGATCACAACCGGCCTTCACCGCCTGCGCCGCTCCCTTTGCGGGATTTAAACTTTTATTATGCCTGTAAAAAACGTCTATGATTGCGGAACAGTCCGAAACATAATATCCGTCAAAGCCCCACTGATTACGAAGTAAATCATTGATGAGAAAAGTCGATGCGCAGCAGCTTTCACCGTTCGTCTGATTATATGCGCCCATAACGCCGCTGACCTTGGCGACCTTGACCGCCGCCTCAAAGGCAGGTATGTATGTTTCGTAAAAATCCTTTTTGGAAACCTCTGCGTTGAAGCCGTGTCTCAGGCTTTCGGGTCCGCTGTGGACGCAGAAATGCTTTGCACACGCCGAAGCCTTGTAATATTTTTCATCGTCACCCTGAATACCCTCGATAAAGGCGCAACCGAGAACACTTGTAAGATACGGATCTTCGCCGTAGGTTTCGTGACCTCTGCCCCAGCGAGGATCTCTGAATATATTGATGTTTGGCGACCAGAGTGTCAAGCCTTTGTAGATGCCGTAATCGTTCTTGCTCTGACTTTCATTATATTTCGCACGGGCTTCCGTAGAGATGATGTCCGCACATTTTTTTAGCGCTTTCGGATCGAAGGCCGCAGCCATGCAAATCGCCTGAGGAAAAACAGTCGCAATTCCGGCTCTTGCAACGCCGTGCAAGCCCTCGTTCCACCAGTTATATTGCTTGATTCCCAAACGCTCTATTGATTTAGATGAATTTCGCATTTGCGAAGCCAATTCGATCAATGACATTTGAGAGGCAAGTTCTTCACCTTTCTTTTTATGGTTATTATAATTTTCATTAGTCACGGCTTCAGACCTCCTGAAAGTAATACAAAAAACAATGTCCGATCAGGGACGTTACATGACTAATATATAACAACAGAATAAAAAAGTCAAGCGGCGATAAACAGAAAAAGAAGGCTTGTATCGGTATAAAAATCCGATACAAGCCAATTTAGTTTACTTTCGCAACCGCCCCGATTATCAGTCAAGAGTGATGAGGTTGATGCACTTGACGGGGCAGGTTTCGGTGCACTTGCCGCAGCCTGTGCACTTGCTGTAATCAACCTTTGCGCAGAAGTCCTTGACCTCGACTGCGCCGAATTCGCAAGCCTTGACGCACTTCATACAGCCGATACAGCCGTTTGCACATTCCTTGCGGGTGATTGCGCCCTTGTCGTGGTTGGAGCAGAGGTTTGTTGCCTTTGCTTCGTGCAGAGGCATCATCTTGATAATGTGGTTCGGGCAGGTCTTGAGACACTGCTTACAAGCCTTGCACATCGCAGGATTGACTCTTGCAACTCCGTCGCAGATGTGAATAGCTTCGTACGGGCAGGCTCTTACACAGTCACCGAGACCGATACAGCCGTAAATACATTCCTTCGGACCGCCGAAAAGCTGTTTCGCCATCTGGCAGGATTCAACGCCGTTGTACTGCATCTTGATTTCTGCCTTGCCGCAGAAGCCCTGACACATTACGACAGCCGCTGAGGGAGCAACCTCGCCGGCAGAAAGTCCCGTGACCTCTGCAATAGCCTTGGAGGTATCGTTTCCTCCGGGAGCGCAGAGAGCCGTGTTTGTCGTAATGCCCTTTGAAAGAGCCGAAGCATAGCCGTCACAGCCTGAAAATCCGCATGCGCCGCAGTTTGCACCGGGCAGACATTCACGGATCGCCTCCGCCTTTTTATCCACGGGAACAGCCATAACTATCGAGGCGACGGCAAGTCCGAGACCTGCAATGAGTCCGATGACCGAAACGATCAAAACCGCTAATAAAATTGGATTCATCTCAACGCCTCCTTATGCAAATATCTTTTCGACAACGCCTGCAAAGCCCAAAAATGAGAGCGAAACAAGCGAAGCGGCAACAAGTGTTATCGGAAGTCCCTTGAGGAACTTGGGAATGTCGCAGGATTCAAGTCTTGAACGAACGCCTGCAAACATTACCATTGCAATCAGGAAGCCTACGCCGCCGCCGATAGCACATACAAGAGACTGTAAGAAGTTGTAGCCGTTGTCAACATTGAGCGTTACAACGCCGAGAACCGCACAGTTCGTAGTGATAAGCGGAAGATAAATACCGAGAGCGTTGTAAAGCGACGGTATGTATTTTTTTAGAACGATCTCAACCATCTGAACGAGAGCGGCGATTACAAGAATAAATACGATAGTCTGAAGATATTCAAGATCGTTGGCAACAAGCAGATACTTGTTGATCGGATAAGTTACCGCAGTTGCAAGCGCCATAACGAAGATAACCGCAAGCGACATACCGACCGCCGTGTTCAGCTTTTTGGAAACGCCGAGGAACGGGCATATTCCGAGAAATCTTGCAAGAACGAAGTTCTGAGTGAGTATCATTGTGAGCAATATGCTCAAAAGGCCTTTTGTCATTTCCATTATGCTTCAGCCTCCTTCTTCTCACAGCCCTCGTGGGTGTCCTTGATAGAGCAATGCTTTGCCATCGGACAGTTTTCACAGCCGTGAAGCACAGCCTTTGGCTTGCCCTTGGATTCGGCTATCTTGTTGGCGAGAGCCATTACCATACCGAATACGAAGAATCCGCCGGGAGCGAGAATGAATATCAGCATCGGGTTTTCGTTGAGGAAAGGAATTGAAAATCCGTTGAAGCTGCCGCCGATGAGGTCGCTTATTCCGTTGAGGAAGGTGCCTGCGCCGAGTATCTCACGGATTGCACCCATAACGAACAGAGCGCCCGTGAAGCCGATGCCCATACCCAGTCCGTCAACCGCCGAGGCGAGCACGCCGTTCTTGCTTGCAAATGCCTCAGCTCTGCCGAGGATGATACAGTTTACAACGATAAGGGGGAGATAAACGCCGAGCTGATCGTTGAGTACGGGGACAAACGCTTTGACAAGCATCTGCACCATCGTAACGAAAGAGGCGATGATAACTATGTATGCAGGAATACGGACTTTCTGCGGAATGACCTTTCTCAGAGCCGAAATAACGATGTTCGAGCAGATGAGAACGATCGAAGCCGAAACGCCCATACCGATCGCACTGGAAACCGAGGTCGTTGTGGCGAGGGTGGGACAGGTGCCGAGAACAAGACGAAGAACAGGGTTTTCGATGATGAAGCCCTTTGTCAGCTCCTTGCCGAGTGATTTCTTTTCTGCCATCAGTTTGCACCTCCGTTTTCCGTAATAGTCTTAAAGTTTTCAAGAGCCTCGTTTACTGCGGTCGTGACCGCATTCGAGGTAATCGTTGCGCCTGTCAGGGCAAGTATCTCGTTGCTGTCGTGATCTGCGCTGTTTTTGGCAACCTTTATGCCGCTGACAAGTCCCTTGAACTGATCCTTGAAGGAATCTGTCTGTGCCTTCATGCCGAGACCTGCGGTATCGCTGATCTGGAGGATCTGTATGCCTGTGATCTTGCCCTCGTTGTCAACGCCCGTCATAACAACAAGGTCGCCGCCGTAGCTCTTTGAGGTTGTTGTGAATATCATACCGACCGTCTGTCCGTTTTCGTCAAGTCCGACTGCGTAGCTGATTTTGCCGCAGGTCTTGTCCTCGAAGCTCTTTGCCTCCTCAAGAACCTCCATGCGGGATTGAGCTTCGGACTCGGCGGAGTTCTTTTCGATGATCGGTGCGGTCACGTTATTTGCAAAAGCAAGCAGAGCCGTTGCAACAAGGCAGATGATGAAAAGCGCAACCGTGGGAATTATGATCTGTTTTTTCATTTTGCCTCAGCCTCCTTCTTTTCTTTTTTAGGAGTGCCGAACGGTTTCGGGAGAGTTGCGTTCTCAATAAGCGGAACGAGAATGTTCATAATGATGATTGAGTAGGAAACACCCTCGGGAAGATTACCGAAGATTCTGATGACGGCGGTGATAAGTCCGCAGCCGACGCCGAAGATGATCTTGCCCTTAAAGGTGATGGGCGAGGTGGTGTAGTCCGTTGCCATAAATATTGCACCGAGGAGAAGTCCGCCGCCGAGAAGCTCATAAATCATAAAGCGGAAATCACCCTTGCCTGCGATGAGCATGATAACGGCGACTGTTCCGATATATGTAAGCGGAATTGTCGGGGAAATAACCTTACGGATAACAAGATATACTCCGCCGAGGAGGAGTGCGATTGCACAGGTCTCGCCGAGACAGCCTGCACGCCAGCCGATGAGCATTTCAACGAGTGAAACATCGGGAGCCTCTCCGCCGGAGATCATTCCGTGGATAGAGGAGAGGGGAGAAGCCGAGGTTATTCCGTCGAGCTTGGACATTGTCCATGTGAGCGGCTGAGTCCATGTTGACATTGCAACGGGGAAAGAAGTCAGAAGAACAATTCGTCCTGCAAGAGCAGGGTTGACGAAGTTCTGACCGATTCCGCCGAAGAATTGCTTTGCGACTACTATCGCAACAAGCGATCCGATAACGACCATCCACAGGGGGATCGAAACGGGAAGATTGAATGCAAGCAGAAGTCCCGTTATAACTGCGCTGAGATCGCCGATTGACTGAGGACGCTTGAAAGCGATCCTTGTGATGTATTCAAATATAACGCAGGTCGCAACGCTGACACATTCGATCAAAAGTGCTCTCGGTCCGTAGAAGATGACCGAAGCAATGAGAGCCGGAATAAGTGCGATGATGACGTCGAGCATAAGACTTCTGACGGTCCTCGGACTGCGGTCGTGAGGCGACGCACTGACAACGAGCTTATTATTTAATGTCATTTCTTTGCACCTGCCTCTCTGATGATAGATTTTGCAAGTCTCATATTCTGAACAAGCGGTTTCTTAGCCGGGCAGGAGTATGCACAGCTTCCGCACTCCATGCAGACCATAACGCCGTCCTTGAGAAGTGCGTCTACGTCCTTTGCCTTTGAATCACGGACAACCTTTGTCGGAACAAGGCTGAGCGGACAGGCGGCGGCACAGCGGCCGCAGCGGATACAGTCGGTCTCACGGAAAATTTTAGCGTCCTCCTTGGAGAAGGCAAGCAGAGCGTTGTTGCTCTTGGAAATCGGATAATTGATATCCGTTATCGCCATACCCATCATAGGACCGCCGGCAATAATCTTGACCGGCTCGTCCTTGAAGCCGCCGCAGAATTCAACAACATCGGCAAAGCTGGTGCCGATCGGAACACGGACGTTTTTGGGCTCGGCAATCGCTTTGCCGTCAACGGTCATTGAACGGCTGACGAGCGGTTTGCCTGTTTTAAGATAACGTGCGATAAAGGCTATAGAAGTGACATTCATTACAATACAGCCGACATCTGCCGGAAGCTTTCCGGGAGGCACCTGACGTCCCGTTGCGGACTGAACCATCATCTTTTCCGCACCCTGAGGGTAAACGGATTTGAGCTGCATTATTTTGATTGAAGCGTCCGCTCCGTTTTCCTTATCGACAATCTGATGAAGAATTTCAAATGCGTCGGGCTTGTTGTCCTCGACAGCAATGACTACATTCGGAATGTTGAGAAGCTCTTTAACCGTTTTTATGCCGGAGCAAATATCCCACGAATTGTCGATACATTCACGGTAATCGACCGTGATGTAAGGCTCACACTCTGCGGCGTTGATGATAAGAGTGTCAATGTTTTTATCGTCGGGAACATTGAGCTTGACGTGGGTTGGGAAGCCTGCGCCGCCCATTCCTACAAGACCTGATTCCCTGACTGCCTTGCAAAGCTCCTCTTTGTTATTGACCTCGGGGGCTTTCAGTCCCTCGTAAAGTCTCATTTCGCCGTCGGATTCGATTGTAATGCCCTGAGCCATTACGCCGCTCGGAAGCTTGACGTTTCCGATTGCCGTTACCGTACCCGAAATCGAGGCGTGTATCGGTGCGCTGACGAACTTGTCGCTGTCACCGATGACCTGACCGACCGCAACCGTGTCGCCGACCTTGACCGTCGGTACGCACGGGGCGCCGATGTGCTGCTGCATAGGCAAAACTACCTGCTTCGGGACGGGAATACGCACTACCTCACAGCCTGCGGTGTTCTTGTGGTGATCGACTTTTACGCCGCCGCGAACCTTTTTGACTGCCGAGATAACTCCGTCCACGTGGATTTTACCCATTTGTTCAACCCCTTTGCTTTATGGGAAAGCTCCCAATTAGTTTTGAATTTTTGCGATCTTTGCCAGCGTCGGCATGACCGCCTTGAGAATTGCGCCCGTGAGCAAGCCCGTCACGACCGCAAATATTAACAACAGCGGTCCGTAGCCGACAACGAGCGATGCCGTACCCGAAATGATACACGCCGCCGCAAGCTGACCGATATTGTGACAAACGGCACAAACAATGCTTATGCCGATATATCCTAATTTGTTCTTTGAAAATCTGAAAAGAAGACACGCCGCCGCTGTGCTGAGTATTCCTCCCGAAAGGCTCATCAGCATTGCGGTGAAGCCCCTTGTCACTCCTGCAAAAAGTCCTTTTATAACCGTGATGAAAAAGGCGTAGAGAGGTCCCGCACTGCCTGCCATAAACATGGTGACAATGTTGGAAAGACCGGGCTTTGCCCCCGGAGGAAAACCCGGATAGGCAGGAATAAGAGTCTCCAGATAGGAGAGCGCAAGCGCAAGGGCGCACATTATTCCCGTAAGAGCTATTTTTCTTGTCAGATCCTTGTTTTTGTTCATAGCTTTAATATGTCATTATATCTGTTTTGTCTTTATTTGATTTTACGGAAATAACCACCTTTGCCGGCAGGCAGGCGGCAGTCTGACCGCCCGAGGTGAGCTTTCCGCTGTTTACGCAAAGCTTGTCTTTGCAATCCGCCTTTGAAAAAAATATCTCGTTCCTGCCTACGGTTATTTCAACCTCAGGCTCGGTTGAAAGTGAGACGGTGTACTCTGTTTCGACCTCGGAAAGCTCAACAGTCCTTTCAAGCTCTCCGTTTACATATATCTCTGCCGTCAGTCTGTCCGAGCCGATAAACCTCGGAACAGATATCAGCGCCGCCGCAAGGAGCACGGCGATTATTATGATTAAATCCGTTTTTTTAAATAGCTTCATTGATCTAAAGTATAGCTGTCGTCGGTAAGCTCAAACTTATTCGACAGTCCGTCCGTGACCTTGACAGCGTTGTTGTTGAAGATGAATACGGCTTCTGCCTCGTATTTTTCAAGTATTTCAATGCTTTTGCGATAGCCGACAATGTAGCACACCGTGGAGAGAGCGTCGCTGAGAAGTCCCGACTCGCACACAACGGTAACGCTCTTAAATTCGCCGTTGGCAGGGTAGCCCGTCGTCGCATTGAGAATGTGATGATAACGCTTGCCGTCCTGCTCAAAGAATTTTTCGTAGCTGCCCGAGGTGGAAACGCAGACATCCTTGAGCTTGAGTGTTCCCATCGACTGCTTGTCATTATCGGGATTGACGATGCCGACGGAAAAGGTTCTGTCGCCGTAGATGAGAAGACTGCCGCCGACCGAGACCACGGCCGATTTTGTCTTGCCTTTTTCAAGAAGTTCTTTAATTTTGTCGCAGGTGAAGCCTTTGCCGACTGCGCCGAGGTCGAGAGCCTGTCCCTCTTTTATCTGAACAGCCTTTCCCGAAACGGAAATGTTTTTATATCCCACATCACTGAGAGCTGCTTCAATTTCATTTTTTGAGGGGAGACGCTGATTGTCTCCTCCGAAGTCCCAGAGCTGAGCGGCCTTTCCGATTGTGATGTCGAATACTCCGCCGCAGTCCTCGGAAATCTCTATACACTGACCGATTATCTTCGCCGTGTCGGGAGAAACAGAAACCGAAGAGCCTGCGCCCTCGTTGATCCGATAAATATCCGAGCCTTGCTTTCTCCAGCTCAGCACCGAATTTTCAAGCCCGCTGATCTCTTTTTCGATTTTTTCAAGCTCGCTTTCTGCACCGAAGCCGAAGAGCTTTGCGGTGACAACCGTGCCCATTGCAACTGAGGTCTTTTCGCAGGAGCTTTTTCCGCTGATAAAATCATATGATACGATGCCGAAAACAATGACGGCGCAAAGTATAATCGCAATGAGCGATTTTTTATTCAGCTTTATTCTTTCGCCGTTTTTCAACATAAATCACCTAATATATCAAAATCAATTTATTATACTATGAAAAAAGAACAAATTCAATAGAAACGCAACTAATTAAAAAATTAACAATTTATAAGGATAACGCCCACAGACTATTGTCCGCAGGCGTTTTTCTCAGCTATTTAATGTCAGCAACCACAGCCGTTGTTGTTGAGGAACGAACCGTTGTTGTTAGAGCATCCGCATCCGCAGCCACAGCCGCAACCGCACTCTGAGAATAAGAGGATGATGATGAGAATAAAGATCCAGTTATTGCAGCAACCCATGTTTCTGACCTCCTTTCGTCTTACACTAACATTGTATGAAAAACAGGGAGGTTGGTGACAAAGAATAGTGATTTCAATCAATCTGTCTGACATTTGAAATAATCAACAATATTTTTGTTAATTCTATACATTTATTTGACGTCTGTAACTGCAAACAGTGTTGACTTTTTGGAAAAAATAGGTTACAATATTCATACAGAATTTTTGGGCGGCGGTTATAAATGATTAGTTATCAATGAACGGAAAATCGGCTGTTTTCTAAACAGTTTGCTTTTCTGTTCTTTTTTTACTGCTGTTCAATTCAGGAGGAAAGCGATATGTATGTTTTAGCACTTGACCAGGGAACAACCAGCTCCAGGGCTATAGTTTTTGACAAGCGCGGACGCATTGTTTCCAAAGCACAGAATGAATTTGCTCAGATCTATCCCAAGTCGGGCTGGGTTGAGCATGATCCGATGGATATTCTTTACAGTCAGATGCACGCCATCTCGTCTGTCATCAATTCGGGCGATTTCGACGTTAAAGAGATCGCCGGTATAGGCATTACAAATCAGAGAGAAACCACGATTATTTGGGATAAGCAGACGGGCAAGCCGATATATAACGCCATTGTATGGCAGTGCCGCCGTACCGCCGACCTTTGCGAAAAGCTCAAGGAGGAGGGACTCGGCGACTATATCCGTGAGCATACGGGACTGCTTATAGACGCATATTTCTCCGGAACAAAGATCAAATGGATCCTCGACAATGTTGAGGGCGCAAGAGAGAGAGCCGAGAGAGGAGAGCTTCTTTTCGGTACGGTTGAGACATGGCTTATCTGGAATCTTACGGGAGGCAAGGTTCACGTTACGGACTATTCCAACGCTTCGAGAACAATGCTTTTCGATGTGGACAAGCTTCAGTGGGACGAGTTCCTCTGCGAAAAGCTCGGAGTGCCGATGTGTATGCTTCCCGAGCCCGTTGAATCAAGCAAGATCTACGGTACGGTAGCTCCCGGAATTATCGGTATTGAGGAACTTGAGGGCGTTCCGATCTGCGGAGCGATCGGCGATCAGCCTGCCGCTTTGTTCGGTCAGGCATGCTTCAATCCCGGTCAGGCTAAGAACACCTACGGAACGGGCTGTTTCCTGCTTATGAACACGGGCGACAAGCGAGTTCATTCGGAAAACAATCTTCTCACAGGCGTTGCGTGGAGCATTAACGGCAAGACTACATATTCAATCGAGGGCAGTGCCTTCAACGCAGGCTCGGTAATCAAGTGGCTCAGGGACGAGCTTCATATGGTAGATAGCGCACCCAGAGTTGACGAGCTTGCCGAAAGCGTTGAGAATGCAAACGGAATGTTCCTTGTTCCCGCTTTCACGGGACTCGGTGCGCCGTACTGGGATATGTACGCAAGAGGCACGATAGTCGGACTGACGAGGGGAGTAAACCGTGCTCACTTCTGCCGTGCCGTGCTTGAGTCGATCTGCTTCCAGATGACGGATCTTCTCAGGGCGATGACGAAGGACTCCAACATCATTCTTTCCGAGCTTCGTGTTGACGGCGGAGCAAGCGTCAGCAATATTATGATGCAAATTCAGGCAGACCTCATCAGAACAGTTGTCAACCGTCCCAAGACCGTTGAAACAACTGCGCTCGGAGCGGCTTATCTTGCAGGACTTGCCGTCGGAATGTGGGAAACGACGGAGGAGATCGAAAAGAACCGCGAGGTCGAAAAAGTGTTCATTCCCAAGATGGATAAGAAAGAAAGAGACAAGCTCTGCGCCGACTGGAAACGAGCCGTTGAACGTTCGATGAAGTGGGCTCAGGAGGATGCGGAATAAGGCAAAAACCGCTTTGGCGGAACAATAAATAAATAATTTTTTTTATAATAGGAGGTCACTATTATGGGTAAAGTTGTATGTGATTGGAAAACACTGCACGATTTTATGGTCGACGCTTTCAAGGGCGTGGGCGTTCCCGAGGAGGACTGCGAGATCGTCGTTGATATCATTCTTGAATCGGACAGACGAGGAATTGAGTCCCACGGCTGCAACCGCTTTAAACCGATTTACATCGACAGAATAAACGCAGGTATTCAGAATCCCGTAACAAACTTTGAGATCGTTAAGGAAACTCCGACGACGGCTGTTGTTGACGGTCACGACGGAATGGGACAGGTCATCGGCTACAAGTCGATGGAAATGGCTATCAAAAAGGCTAAGGAATACGGTATGGGTATGGTTGCCGTCCGCAATTCCTGCCATTACGGTATTGCAGGCTATTACGCAACAATGGCGACAAAGGCAGGCTGTATCGGCATTACGGGTACAAACGCACGTCCGTCCGTTGCTCCGACCTTCGGCGTTGAGGGTATGTTCGGCACAAATCCGCTGACCGTCGGTATCCCGACCGATGAGGATTTCGATTTCGTTATCGACTGTGCAACCTCTATCACTCAGAACGGTAAGATCGAATACTACGAAAGAATTAACGAGCCTGTTCATCCGGGCACGGTTATCGACATTGACGGCAATCCCGTTGAGGGCGACGCAGGTGTGGCTCTCAAGAAGATCCGCAACGGCACAGCGGCGCTGACAACTCTCGGCGGTATCGGCGAGGCTCTCGGCGGCTACAAGGGTTACGGCTACGCAATGGTTATCGAGCTTCTTTCCGCCGCTCTCCAGGATGGCAACTACGGTAAGGCTCTTAACGGCAAGGACGAGAACGGAAACCTTGTTCCTTATCATCTCGGCCATTTCTTCATTGCAATCGACACGGATCATTTCCTCGGCGAGCAGGAGACGAGAAAGAAAGCCGGCGAGATTATCCGCTCCGTCCGTGCATCAAAGAAAGCCCCCGGTCACGACCACATCTTCTCCGCAGGCGAGAAAGAGTGGAACGTATGGCTCGAGAGAAAGGATTCGGGCGTTCCTATCAATGAGTCCGTTCAGGCTGAAATGAACAAGGTTCGTGACGACCTCAAGCTTGACTATGTATTCCCGTGGGAGAAATAATTAAATAATCGGAGGACAATCAAATGGATTATGCAAAGGAATCCCTGAAGCTTCATTATGAGTGGAAGGGCAAAATAGAAGTTATTGCAAGGGCAAAGGTTGACAATAAGGACGCTCTTTCTCTTGCATACACACCGGGCGTTGCACAGCCCTGTCTTGAAATTCAGAAAGATATCAACAAAAGCTATGAGCTGACACGCCGCTCAAACCTTGTTGCCGTTATTACGGACGGCTCGGCTGTTCTCGGTCTCGGCGACATCGGACCTGAGGCAGGTATGCCCGTTATGGAGGGTAAATGCGTTCTGTTCAAGGAATTCGGCGGAGTTGACGCTTTCCCTCTCTGCATCCGCACCAAGGATGTTGACGAGTTTGTAAACACCGTTGCTCTGCTCTGCGGAAGCTTCGGCGGAATTAACCTTGAGGACATCGCCGCTCCGAGATGCTTCGAGATCGAAAGAAAGCTCAAGGAAAAGGCTGATATTCCCATCTTCCACGACGACCAGCACGGTACGGCGGTTATCTGCTCGGCAGGTATTATCAACGCTCTCAAACTTGTCGGCAAGAAGATTGAGGACTGCACGGCTGTGTTCAACGGCGCAGGTGCGGCAGGCGTTGCGATTGCAAAGCTCTTTACAAGTATGGGTATGGGCAACATCATTATGTGTGACCGTAAGGGTATCATCTGCGACGGCGACGATCTTGCACCGGCAAAGCAGGATATCGCAGACTTTACGAATAAAAACCGTGTCAGAGGCTCTCTTGCCGACGCTATGAAGGGTGCAGACATCTTCATCGGTGTTTCCGCTCCCGGCGTTGTAACAGAGGAAATGATAAAGTCAATGGCAAAGGATCCGATCGTTCTTGCAATGGCAAACCCCGTTCCCGAAATTATGCCCGACCTTGCAAAGGCGGCAGGTGCGGCGGTTGTTGGTACAGGACGAAGCGACTTCCCGAACCAGATCAACAACGTTCTTGCGTTCCCCGGAATTTTCCGCGGAGCTCTTGACGTCCGTGCCAGCGACATCAATGAGGAAATGAAGATCGCTGCGGCAAAGGCTCTTGCGGGACTTGTTTCCGACGAGGAGCTTTGCGCAGATTACATCATTCCCAAGCCGTTTGATCCGAGAGTCGGCAAGACTGTTGCGGCGGCGGTTGCGCAGGCGGCACGTGATTCGGGTGTAGCAAGAATATGACAATAAATCGGGGTGTCAGATATGAAAACAGCAATTTACGGTGCAGGCTCACTCGGCACTGTTCTCGGCGCATATCTTTCCAAAGCAGGCGTTGACGTTGATCTGATAACAAGAAATAAGGAGCACGTTGACGCAATGAACGAGGGCGGAGCAAAGATCATCGGTACGGTGAATATGACCGTTCCCGTCCACGCTTTAACTCCCGATCAGATGACGGAAAAATATGAGCTGATAATTCTTCTCACGAAACAGCTTGACAACGAGAACATTCTCAGAAGTCTTGAAAAGAATATGACCGACGACTGCATTGTCTGCACTCTCCAGAACGGACTGCCCGAGCTTTCCGTTTCCAATGTGGTAGGGGAGGACAGGACAATGGGCTGTACCGTTGCGTGGGGCGCAACTCTCCACGGCAAGGGCGTTTCCGAGCTGACAAGCGAACCCGACAGTATGTCGTTCGGCCTCGGCAGAATGAACGGTCAGAAGGACGAGAAGCTTATGCAGGTCAAGGCTCTGCTTGAGAAAATGTGTCCCGTTGAGATTGAGGACAATTTCATGGGCGTCCGCTGGTCAAAGCTTCTTATCAACAGCGCGTTTTCGGGTATGTCTGCCGTTATCGGCGGTACGTTCGGCGATGCGGCTGAGAATAAGGAATCGAGAGTTTGCTGTCAGAACATAATCAAGGAATGTATTGACGTTGCAAATGCCGCAGGAATAAAGATCGAACCCGTTCAGGGCAAGGATATCGTCAAGCTCCTTTATTACAAGGGCAACGGACTGAAAAAGAAACTTTCCTTTGCGCTTATTCCCGTATGTATCAAGAAGCACCGACTGCTCAAGGCGAGTATGCTTCAGGATCTTGAAAAGGGCAGACTATGTGAGGTTGACGCAATCAACGGAGTTGTCTGCGAATACGGCAGAAGATACGGTGTACCCACCCCGTATAATGACAAGGTTTGCGAAATTATCCACGGCGTCGAACAGGGTAAATACAAATGCTGTTTCGATAACGTGAAGCTTTTCGCAGGACTGAAAAAGTAAATAAATAAATTTCGGCTGTCACTTAACAACGAAGTGACAGCCGATTAGCTTTTCCGATTATTTTTCTTTAATGAGTATGGCGGTGTTTACTTTAAGAGTAAAGGACAAATCCGAGGTTTGCTTAATTAACTCTGCGTCGTGTTCATTATCAAGCAGATACACCTCATAATCACCGGTTCTGCCGAAATCCACGTTGAAGCTTTGCGGTTCAGCCTCGTCGTTATCGGAATAATGGGTGATGACCGTGAGGGTTTTATTGTCCTTGCCGATGCCGCAAAGAGTGTAGATATTGTCAACCTTTTTTTCACACTTGATTTCAGCTTCCATGTCGTAAAACATTCCGTACCATTTGAACGGATAATAGCCCTTTAAAGGCTTATAGGTGTAAAAATCAAACACTCCGCAAAACGCTGACTGTCTTGTATCATAATACATCAGCATATCTATCGAAGACTGCTGAGCCGCCGACATACAAGCCATTGTGAAAGCCGCACCCTTCATGCCTATGATTGTATTTATTGAGCAAATATATTTATCTTCCCAGTTTTTTATGTAGTTCCATTCGTTCAAAATGCTTTCGGTATTCCGATAACCGTTTTCGTTAAGCATTTCTTTTATGCGTTCGGCTTTGTCGGTGACAGCCTTAGGCTCGGCACAATAAATATGCCACGAGAAGAAGTCGATAGGAACATTTCTCTTTCGCATTTCCTGCAAAAAGTCACTTGCCCATGAAAGATTCCATGCAAGTGCAGGTCCTCCGATTTTAAGCTCGGGGAAGCAGGCTTTCAGGTGCTTTGCCGCAGTCTCGTACAGATCGAAAAACTGAGCCTTAGTGCCGCCCCAGGTGCGCTTATTTGTGCTGTCATCGGGATCAAGATCCGGCTCGTTCCAGATCTCCCAATATTCGATATTCAAATTGAAACCGTCAGTCCAGCCGTAATTATAATGACGGATAATATGCTCGCAGATAACAGCCCATTTTTTAAAGTCCTTCGGCGGAACAGTCCCGTGCTTTTTGATCTGGTGCTCGATAGTCTGTCCCAATCTGAAAAAGGTTTTTGTTCCTGCGTCAAGAGTGGTCAGAATGCTTTCGTCGGTGCAGGCAAAATCATAGGAATCGGGATTTTCGGGATCGGCGTCAAAGTTCGGAAATATGGCGGTGATATCATGCGAATAAGGACCGCCGTAAATAGAACCGCATAAATTGGAATCGTGATTTCTTGAGTAGGGAATCCTTGCCGCTTTATAATCGCTGAGGTTGCTTCTGTACTGGTCTGTTACATGTCTTTTGTGCCACGGACCTCCGTTTGTTGCATTAAGAAGCTTAAAACTTCCTGCTTTTTTATTCAAGTCAAATTTTAACGTGTTCATAATAATGTCCTTTCGTTAAAGCGCTTTTATAATAACAAGGGATATAATACCGAGCAGAATACCCACAACGCTCTTGACTGTGAGCTTTTCCTTGAAAAATACCGCCGCAACAATCGCTCCGATTATCGTGCTTCCGCCGTTAATAAAGGTGAAAAGTATTACGGGCGAAACCGTAGCCGCCGCCATGGTTGCAAGCTGATTTATTATGAATACTGCAACGGAAAGAATTGCGCCGAATCCTAAAAGCTGAGGCGTAAGTCGGGAGCTTTTGCCGTTTTCCTTTGATTGAGGAATGAAAAAAGATATTAAAAGCATTATCACTCCGACTGTGCTGAACGATAAAAACGAAAATACCGACACATTTCCGTTTGGAATATAGCTTGCGAACATCTGTTGCGCAAGCATTGTAAAGCCGTTTGAAAACATTACTCCGAGAAGAAGCAAAAAGGTCTTGAAAGAAAAACCGTTATAAATCTTTGACGAGCTTGCAATTAAAAAATAAGCCGCAATGAAAAACAGAAACAATCCTGTAAATTGTCCGACCGACATAGGCTCATTGAACAGAAAAATTCCTGCGATGCAGGGGATAAGCAGTCCTGCCGTGCCGAAAAGCGAGGAAAGTGCAACCGTTCCGCTCTTTAAAACGATAAGCTCGAAGCCTGTTGAAGCGGCGATCATCAAGCCGGAGAAAAGCGAGATCAAAAGGGTAGGAAGGTCGGCACTCAAGCCTGCACCTGTAATCAGAATAAGCAGTAAACCCAATAAACCGCTCAGAATATTGCGGAAAGCTCCGTACTTGAAAAAGCATTTCAAATCTTCAATTTGATTGCTTGTGCGTTTTGTGAATAAATGCTGTGCGACCCGGCACAGCAAAATAATCGAAATATATAACGTGCCCATCCTGATATCCCCCTGTTTCCGAAGAATTATAATATAACCAAAGGGAAATGTCAATACACAATCAGGGGACGGTTCTGTGATTGTCTGTTGTTTATGAGAAAAAACAAAATAAACCCCAAGGGAGCAAAAAGACATTTTAAAAGGTCACCGAGTGGAGCAAAAATGTTAGTTGCTTGTTAGTTATCAGATTCTCATGAACTTGAATTCATTAGAACCTGATGGTAACGTCACCTTGGTGAAAGCGCATAAACTATCAAATCCTTTTTAATCACTAATCATAAAAAACCTCTTGTCAGATACATAGAACCTGACAAGAGGCGGATTGATAATCTGCAAATTTTTACTTTTATGTTTTGATTCGGAATATATTTTTGCTTTTTCCGTACACAACCGTGACAATCAGCATAACGCTGCTGAGCAACATCAGGAACAACCAGATAATCAAGCCGCTGTTGTCGCCTGTCTTAGGAGGGCTTGGCTTGACATCAGCCTGAGCCGTCGATGTGGTTTCCTCAGCAGGCGCTTCGATGTGCGCGTGTACCGACATACTGTCCTGAGTTTCCAAAGCCAAAGCGTGTAGAGGTGTAAATACACCGACAAAAAACACAAAAATAAGCATCAAGCATAAAAACTTATTCAGACTTATCTTTTTCATTTAAAATAACAGTTATGTAAAATTACATTTCAACTAATGCACTGTGGAACAAGATGGTTCCGCTGTAATCACCTTCGATAACGGAAAGATCTTGATTATACAAGACGTTTTGGTTCAAAGCGAGTGTTACATCCTGTGTGCTGCCTTCTGTACCTGCAAGGAAGGTGCAAAGATGGTAACCGTATGCTCCGGCAATGTTTTGGTTTAAAGCAGTATAATCGCCAATATTGCTATTGTTAACTGCTGCATTGTAAATACTATATTGCATTTTAAACGGATCTGATACATCCTTTTGTGTAATATAGAACTGATCGTCGTCCGAAGCACTGTCCTTTACATAAACAGTTACTCCCTGATTGCTTTTTATTTTGAGCTCGGTTGCTTCAACCTGAAAATCGAAGAATGTATAGTTGTCACTCTCAGTATTTTCAGGCTGAGTGAGGGTTCCAAAGTCAGCAGATTCAGGAATTGTGATTACATAGGATACAAAGCCCGGGTCAACAATGTTGGCCTTTACCTCCATTGAGCTATTGGGTACTACATCCGACAGTGTTGCTGCAGATACTGACATAACAGAGGATGTGGCAAGTACGACAGCAATCAGTACAGCAAGAAGTTTTTTGATTTTCATAAAATCATCCTTTCAAATATTTTTTTATAAGAAAACCGTATTATCGGCTTTACTTAACAATCAGCGTGAATTCCGATTCTGCGGAATTAAGCGGAGAATGATCTTCGTCAAGAGTAACACACTGATAATAAACTATTGCAGTGTATTCTCCTGCTTTTAAGGTTTGCGACAACGGAACCTTTGTCAGGCCGTAGCCCGGTTTCAGCAGTTCGGATTTATAAAGCACGGTTCCGTCCTCAAGCTTTAAGGTTGCGTAAAATCCGCAATTATTCGTCTTGGGATTACCAATGCTCAAGCCCAAACTTGTATCGCCTTCATTCATAACGGCAGTATCATAGCCGGGAATTTGAATACCCCGACCTTCGGGAGCAGGTTCGTTCTCAAGACCGGTCTCCCAACCATCGGATACAACGCCCACAACGCCTTTTGACGGTGTAGGTTTTTCAGCAAAGAAGCTGTTATACACAATAACTCCGCCGATGCCCAAGGCCGCAATAATAAGGATTACGATTAAGACGATCAATAGCTTTTTCTTTGGCTTTTCCTTTATGTTACTCATATTTTTTCCTTTTTATGATATAGATTGATATAAATTCAGCAAAAACGCTTTTGCTCCTGCCGGCGCATTGACAAATGATATCGAAATCATTGAAGATCATACGCACAGTACAAGCTGTATTGACAAAGCTTTTTTGACATTGACCTTACCATAACCTTTAATCAAAACTTGTTTTAAACTTCCATATTATTCAATATAGGCAGTAACCATTTAATATTAATTGATATTTTACGTTAAACAATTATTAAAGTCAATAGACTTGGGGCGAAACGACATTTAAGAGGGATAAAACGACATATAATCCGAAAAATAAAACAAAAATTGCAGACGAAAGTTGATATGCACCCCAAAAGTTTTCTTATAAAACCGATGATAAGTCCGCCAACGGTAAAATCTATTTAAGCATAATACAGTATATTACCTGTCGCGCTCGGTTTTTTACCATATTAAATATTTATAAGCCATAAAACATCCAAAAAACAAGACCTGCCACCGCACCGATAAATGCAGTAAAGACTGTAAACTTTATTTCATTTAAAAAATCTAACTTTTTATTCATATTATTTTCTCTTTAAAGAATTGTTTTAATTTGCTCGGATAATGCCTTAAGATCTTCCTTGGTAAGCTTATCCAAATTTTCTAATTTATCTAAAGCCTCAGCCTTGGTTGCTTTATATTGCATTGAAACAACATCGTTATAGAATGCTACAATTACACCCGTAACAAGAGCAACAACGAATATTGTTAAAACCGACAGCAAGGCTGTTAATATCCTTCCTATAACAGTAGATGCTATTAAATCACCAAAGCCTATTGTAGTAAACACCGAAAAGCAATACCACAGTGAATCGCTATAGGTTTTTATTGACGGCTCAATAAGCCAAATAAGCAATGCATCAATAAAAAAGAAAATGACAAAGGCAATTATTATTTGATTTGCGTTTGTGCGTTTGAGAATGCCCTTTAAAAGTCTTAATTTTTTCATAAGCATACAATCCTATTCGTTTATTTATAATTATTACCGGTACACTATATTTTTAAATACATTTCCAAAGCATGCTGTGCCTCACTGCTGTTTTGTGAAAAATCTATTTCGTCAATATTAAACAAAATACAACCGCAATGGCCCTTGAAGGTTGGAAAGCATATTATCTTAAGATAAGTGTCAATTTCAGGGCTGAAATCATTCATTTCAATGGTTTCGCTGTATAGTGCCGTGCGCTCGTAGCTTTTAAGCCATTTTGAATCCATATTGCTGAACAGACTGCCGAAGGAATTACCTATAAGCTCATCGAGCGGTAGTTTTTCAAGCTTTGACAAAGCAGCGTTACCGTATCTGAAAATCCAGTCAACTGCATGCTTTTCTTCATTAAAAACCATCTCAATATCCGTAAATGCAAAGGGCATATTGTCAAAACTGCTGTAATGATTGAAATATTCCTCCTTTGTTTTCGGAACACCGCTGCTGTTAAAGCTGTTGATAATACTCTTTTTCTTTAAATGAAACTGTTCAATAATTTGTTTTTTCTTTCGTGCCGTGTATTCAAGAGCTTCTCCGTTAATGAGGCTAATTTTGTCTGTAATATCGTGTATCGCCATTGCAGACACAAGGCATCCGCGATGCACCCTTATAAAGCCGTCACCAAGCTCTTTTTCAAGCTGGCTCAGAGACATTTTCGTTTCATAAATCTTTTCACCTAAAATATGAATTTGCGTGTTTTTACCTATTACAAGAATATATAAAATTGCACTGACACCGAGAACAACTTTTTTCCTGCTTGAAATAATTGTTATATGCTTTGCTTCATGCATATTTAGTACCTCTTAACTTTTTAAAGATAATGAATACAAAATAATTATGCACCAATATTTTTCGTTTGTCAATTAAAAATGACACTGATATACAATCAGGGGACGGTTCTGTGATTGTCTGTTGTTTATGAGAAAAACCAAAATAAACCCCAAACAAACCCCAAGAGGGTAAAAAGACGTTTTAAAAGGTCGCTGAGCGGAGAAAAAGTGTTAGTTGCTTGTTAGTTATATGTTAGTTGTTTATTAGAAAA
>JBJEPQ010000077.1:0-63095 GCA_051881315.1 Acutalibacteraceae bacterium
TGTAGAAACGGTCTAAAATCTAATTTCTAAAGTCTACCGTCTAATTTGGGGAAGCTCCGCCGCAGGCGGTGATGAGGTGGAGCAGGCTTGCAGAAACTTTATTACACCTCATCCGTCACGTCGTTCCTCCGTG
This sequence comes from Acutalibacteraceae bacterium, assembly GCA_051881315.1. Taxonomy (GTDB): domain Bacteria; phylum Bacillota; class Clostridia; order Oscillospirales; family Acutalibacteraceae; genus CAG-488. The sequence continues at coordinate 134 of JBJEPQ010000077.1, forward strand.
CCACCTTCCCCTCAAGGGGAAGGCATACAAAGGACGTCAGACTTCAGACGATAAAGTAAATAGCTTGTAGAAACGGTCTAAAATCTAATTTCTAAAGTCTACCGTCTAATTTGGGGAAGCCTTGCATAGTTTCATCAGATTTTAGACGATAAAGTTATAGGTCTTGATGATTTTTTAAAAGGAAAAAATTTTTTCAAAAAGGTCAATGAACAGATTTATAAAAAACACTTGATTTTTACGGTATCATAATGTATAATATACAGCGTTATGTGCCGGTGTGATGGAATTGGCAGACGTGCCGGACTCAAAATCCGGTGGTAGCGATACCGTACCGGTTCGACCCCGGTCACCGGCACCAAAGCCCCAAAGACTTATGTCTTTGGGGCTTACTTCTTACCTCTTCACTCTTCACTTTTCACTCGTCTGCACATTCAGAATTTTTATAATGCTACAGAATCACTTTTTATAGATTCGGTTTGTTACGAAGGTCGTTACACCCATATCGTAGTATTTCTGCATCGTTTCCCCGTCGTCAACCGTCCAGCAGGCGAGGGGTACTCCTGCCTGTTGAAGCTGTTTGATCTTCTTCTCGCTGTTTATTGTCTTGTGACCGTTAAAGCTGACGCCGATCGCAGTATCTTCAAGGCATTGCTCCATCTCTTTGCCGTTCAGCTTTGAGACAAGGGCATAAAGCTGAATATCGGGATTTTTTTCCTTTATCGTCTTCAGGACGCTGCGGTCAAAGGAGATCACCGAGCAGGATTTTGTAAAGCCGTTTTTGTCAATCGTTTCCAGCAGGGTGTCTATCCCGTCCGCCGTGTAATCCTTGATTTCAATCATTGGAATAATGTTAAATTCAAGGCAGGCGGAAAGTGCCTGGTCGAGCGTGGCGATTTTAAGATTGCCGTAGTTTTTGTGGTTTGCTCCGTTGTTGATATTCGCGGTGATAAGGTCATAATATGTATATGAAGATATTTTGCCGCTTTTATCGGTCATTTTCTTTATGTCCGCATCATGGGAAAGCACCCATACCCCGTCAGCGGTCTGCCGAACGTCGATTTCAACTGAAGCGAAACCGTATTCTGCCGCCTTTTTGATCGACGCAACCGTGTTTTCGGGAGCCTGACAGGAAAGACCTCTGTGGGCGATAAGCTTAATCTTGCTTTGGTCGGTTTTCTTGACAAAGACGCTTGAAAGCGGAATCGGACTTTTGGCCGTGTATCTTTTGCGGTCGCTGACTGCGTTGGAAACGAGGGGAGCTGCAATGACCGCAATGACAATAATGACGGCAAGAACAACAGGCCATTTTTTTCTTTTTATTATACGAAACGAACGCTTGAGAGCTTCTTTATTCATCAAACTAACCTCCGATGTTTTTATTATAGTTTATCTCATTCGGAGATTTATGTCAATCGGTATTTGCCGACGGCAGATATCCGTGCCGTCGGCATAATATATTAAACGGATATCTGCTTGCGCCGATCACGGCATTTCTGCGGACAGGACGTCACCGTGGATCAATATCCGTTGATCTTATTTTTTACATCCTGTTACAGTATATGCCCTCGGACTTTGTCGGGTTTCAAAATATTTAGGTGTGCCTATAAAACAACACGGAGCCTTCTTATCGAAAAGCTCCGTGTATTTTTATTGCTTATTGTCCTTGTGCTCGTCAGTTTCTCTGTTTTCTTTGTACTCGTTATATTTTTCGGAAACGGTTTCAATAACGGATTCGGTTTTCTCCTTTACCGTTTCGGTTTTTTCTTTAATAAACCGTTTTATCTTATTAGAGCTTGTTTTCGGAAATTCGCTGTCTCTGATCTTGACCTTTGAGATCTGCTTGTATAAAGGCAGGTCGGCGCACGCTTTCTTGATGCTTTTCAGCACCTCGGAGGCTGTTTTTTTCTCCTCAAGATAAACCTCGGCGGTCAGACTGTTCTCGTTGCCGTCCTTGTCCTTTTCGCCGCTGACGACAACCTCGTTCACATAGTCGATGTCCTGAATGTAGCCCTCGATCTCCTCGGGATAAACATTCTTGCCGTTGTTGAGAACGATAACGTTCTTCTTTCTTCCTGAAATAACAAGCTGATCTTTTTCGTTGATGTATCCGTAGTCTCCCGTGTAGAACCAGCCGTCCTTGAGAACCTCCTCGGTCAGCTTGGGCTGTTTATAGTAGCCGATCATAACAATGTCGCCCTTGACGCAGATCTCGCCGATGCCCTCGTCGTTGGGGCTGTCAATTCTCCACTCAATACACGGCAGCTTGATGCCGACGGTCTTGAAATCGTTATACATATCATGGTTGGCGCAGACGAGAGGGGAACACTCGGTAATTCCGTAGCCGTTGATGAGGTCGAGACCGATATCGTCGAAGAATTTTGCAACCTCAGGACGAATCGGTGCACCGCCGCAAACGATCTTTTTGAGCTTGCCTCCGAAGCCCTCAAGAATAAATCCGAAGAACTCACGGCGCTTGTCAATGCCCTGAGCACGAAGCTCGTTGCTCTTTTTAACAAGCTCGTTAAACTGCTCCTCCATGCCCTGTTTCTTAATGTTTTTCATAATGCGCTTATACATCGACTCGGCGATGGCAGGCACAACATAAACATAAGACGGCTTGTAGATCACAAGGTTTTTGAGCATTGCAGGCAGACTTTCATTGATGCAAAGCGTGGAATGATGATGGAAGGATACGAGAATATCGCTGACCGCTTCATAGGTGTGATGATAGGGCAGGAGAGAAAGTCCCGTGTCGTAAACGGTGGAAACCATAAGTCCGTAATATACGCTTGAAACAAGGTTGTGCTCAGAGAGCATTACGCCCTTTGAAAAGCCCGTTGTGCCTGAGGTGTAGACAAGGAGCTTCAGCTCGTTAGGATCGCTTTGCTCGGAAAGAAACGCCGAGGGATCAAGCTCTTTTCCCTTTTCAAGAGCCTTTTTGTATGAAAGAAAAGCTCCGTCATCCTCGTCCCTTTCAAAAACAATATAGTTTTTCACAAGAGGAAGCCGGTCGGAATTACTGCGGAAAAATTCTTCATATTTTTCGTCGCAGAACACGATCGAACATTCGCTGTCGTTGAGTACATGAATAATGTCAGTCTCGGGCAGAGCTCTGTCAAGAGGCACAAAAACACCGTCTCCTCTGAGTGCGGTGAGATATGCGGTTATCCACTCATAGGAGTTCTTGCCGATGCAGGCGATACGCCTTTTATCCTCGGAAATATCACGGAGAAACGCTCCGAGCCGGTTAACTGTGTCTACAAACTGAGAAAATGTCACCTCACGGATCTCGTCGTTTTCCTTGAATTTATATGCTATTTTGTCGCCGGCGTCACGGACGGCAAGCTCCATCATTTCTTTTATTGATGAGAACGGCTGTACTTCATACAGCGGATAATTAGTTTGTTTTTTCATTTTATTAGCTCCCGTTAAGTTTATTATTGAGTAAATTATCTCATTTGCATATTGAAAAGTCAATAGATGAATTGATAATAATTTGTGAACAGAGAACCCTCTTATCTGCCTGTTTTTCGGCATTTACGCCGATCTTACCGCATAAGAATTATATGAGGTGATAACAATGGATGAGGCAAAAACAAAGCCGACTGAAGGTGAGGAACAGCATAAAACTGCGGAAAGAAAGATCAGTCCGACCAATACGGTTATGCTCGTTCAGGCGGTTGTGTGCATAGCCGCCGTTGTTTTCGTGTTCCTGCTCGGAAAGCTAAGCCCGAAAACTTTTGAATATATAAAAAACGAGTATGACAGAATAATGTCGGTCGATATGGACGCAGGGGAAATGGCTGAGTCGGCAAAAAAGATAGCGGAAAAGGCAAACGGCTCTGTTTCGGAACAGAGTACCGTGAAGCAGGAGGATACAGAGATCAAGGATACAAGCGTTAAAAGTGCCTCCGACGGTGAGGTTGTGGCGGTTATGGCGATGTTCAAAAGTGATGAGGAAATAACCGTTCCCGTTCACGGCGAGATAAGCTCGGAATACGGCAACAGGACAAATCCTGTCACAGGGGAATACATTATGCACTCGGGTGTAGATATTGCCGCAGACAGCGGCACTGAGATCAGGGCGGCATACAGCGGAATTGTCAGCGAGGTAGGAAGTAACAGCGTAGGCGGTAATTACATCAGTCTTGTCCATAAGGACGGCAGTGAAACTCTCTACTGCCACTGCTCAAAGATAATAGCAGAAAAAGGTGCGGTAATTCGTGCCGGAGAAACAATCGCCCTTGTCGGCAGTACGGGCAGAAGTACGGGCCCTCATCTTCATTTTGAACTGACAGTTGACGGAAATACGGTCGATCCGCTGATTTATCTTCCGCACAAACACGGAGCAGTATGAGATTAAGAATAAAAGGAGTTTACCTGATAATCGACTATTATTTCATCGCCGTGCTGACGCTGAGCCTTGTCGTTTTCAGAAACGAGAGCATACTGATGTGCTTTGCTTTCTGTATTCTGCACGAGCTCGGTCATCTGACGGCGATGCTACTGTTCAGAGAGAGGGTGAAGAAAATCACCCTTGGCTACTTCGGAATGAAGATTGAATGTTCGGGTACGATAATGCCCGTGCTGTCCGAAACGGTAATAGCGGCGGCAGGACCGTCGGTAAATCTGATCTTGGCGGTTTTATTTTATCTGTTAAATTTGAAAACTGCGGCTGAGATCAATATCGGACTTGCGGTGTTCAATCTTCTGCCTGTAAAACCGCTTGACGGCGGCAGAATATTGTCGTCATTTTTAAGCGATCGTGCGATGCGTACTGTCGGAATAACCGTCGGCATCGTTCTGTCCTTCCTCGGTGCGGCGACGGCAATATACACAAAAAGCAATTTCCTTATACTTATTGTATCCCTTTATGTGCTGATTGGCGCAATAAAATAAAAATTTCCATAGAATAATTCCTGACTGTTGATAGAAAATAATGTCAGGGTGATTCTATGGAATTTTTAACAGCTTTTTTGATCGGCGGACTTATATGCGTGATCGGCCAGGTTCTGATTGACGCAACGAATATAACGCCTGCAAGAATACTGGTAATATTTGTTGTGCTCGGCGTTGCGCTGGAGGCTCTGGGACTGTATCAGCCGCTTGTCGATTTTGCGGGCTGCGGTGCGACCGTTCCGCTGACGGGCTTCGGCTACACACTTGCAAAGGGAACGGAAAAGATGATAGGGGAGCAGGGCTGGCTCGGAATACTGACAGGGCCTTTTTCGGCAGGTGCGGCAGGAATTGCGACGGCTCTGATTTCGGGACTGATTGTTTCCGCCGTAACAAAGTCCGGAAGCAAATAAAAAGGAGTAAGCGCAATGCTTACTCCCTGTTTATCGGAATATGTTTATTTAGCCTCAACTTCGACAGGCTCTTCTGCTTCACAGCATGAGCAGGAAACGTAATCGCTCTCGTCATCGTCGGCAACCTCGTTCTTGCAGGGAAGAACCTTAGTTACAAGGCAGTAGATGCCTGCGATTGCACCGGCAATAGCAACAATGATACCGACTACCTTTAAAATCTTCTTTATAACATCGCACATAATAGAAAACCTCCAAAAGTTTAATTTACCTAATTATAGTATAGGTGCAAAATAAAGTCAAGCTTTTTTGCGATAAATTCATTATTTGTACACAAATAAGAACAACAATTTTTAAAAAACAAAAGGACGGATAAATCCGTCCGTTATGCTGCAATATCAGTCTGCAAGAAGCTTAGCAAGAGCCGATTTCTTTCTGGCAGCGTTGTTTTTGTGAATAAGGTTTTTAGCGCAAGCCTGATCTACCTTTTGGATAGCCGCTCTGACGACTGCCTCCTTATCTGCTGCGTTTGTCTCAGCGGCAACGTGTGCCTTCTTGATAGCGGTCTTCATTGCGGAATTTCTTGACTTGTTGCGTGCAGCCTTGGTCTGGTTTACAAGCACTCTCTTCTTAGCTGATTTAATGTTTGCCATTGTTGCACCTCCTTTAAATGCTTTACACAGTTAGTTATGATATCATTAAAACGAATAAAATGCAAGTGTTTTTTTAATATTTTATAAAAAATCCGGAATATTTTTCTTATATGTTGATTGGAGAGACCGACAATGGAATTCAGAACCGATCTTGCCCTTGAAAAGCGTGAAATTCTCGGCGAAAATGAGCCGGAGGGAGTTTCAAGCCGTGAGTTTGAAAAGGGAACGGTAAAATTCACAAAAATCCGAATATTGAACCAAAAGGGCAGCGAAGCCCTCGGAAAGCCTATCGGAACATACATTACGGCGGAAATACCTCAGCTTATGATGAATCCCGTTGACGACGAGGAGATAATAGAGGCGATTGCCGATGAGCTATGCTCCCTCCTTCCTGACACGGGTACCGTGCTTGTTGCAGGGCTCGGAAATACCGATATCACGCCCGACGCCGTAGGACCTAAAAGCGTTTCAAAGGTGCTTGCCACCCGACACATCAGCAAGGAGCTTTCACAGGAAATAGGGCTCGGCGAGCTGAGAAGCGTTGCGGGCTTTATTCCGGGAGTTCTCGGCAGAACGGGAGTTGAAGCGGCAGAGTCGGTCAAAGGACTTGCAAGATCGGTTTCTCCGTCCGCCGTTATTGCCGTTGACGCCCTTGCCGCACGAAAGCTGTCAAGGCTCGGCACAACGGTACAGATATCCGATATCGGAATTATACCGGGCTCAGGCGTCGGAAACGCAAGGAAAGAAATTACCGAAAGGACGGTAGGCGTCCCCGTGATCTCAGTCGGCATACCGACCGTGGTTGACGTCGGAACCCTTGTCGGCGATCTGACGGGAACGGATAATAAAATTCCCGATGAAAGCCGTGATATGATAATTACTCCCCGTGAGATCGACATAGTTATCGAGCGTGCGTCGGAGCTTATAGGAATGTCGATAAACAAGGCTCTTCAGCCGAATATTTCCGTTGAGGAAATGATGATGCTTGTCGGTAACTGAGTTACCTGATCTGTGATACGAAGTCGGTGCCTATGGCATAGCCGGCAATAAGCTGAACATCGGTTTGTCCGACCGAGCTGTCGAAATCAACATCGGCGGCATATTTTATGCAGTCGGAGTATTCGCCGAAATTATTTGCGATACAGTCGGTTATAACTGCGTCATGTCCGTCCGCAATGCAGTCGCCGTTCACATCGCCGAAAATAATTACCGTGTAGGTTTTATAAAGCTCTCCGCTGAGGGTGTAAACGTTCAGAACCGAGCCTGTTCCGTTGCCGAGGGCAGTCGGTACAAATTCCGTTGTTCCTGTTCCCTCGGTTACGGTTATATAATCGGAAATGCTTGCGTAGCCCTCATCAAGTCCGTAGATATAGCCTGTCTTAGGCTCGTGGATTACCGTTGTGGAGAGGTTAAATTCAATCTCGGGCTTGATTTCTCCGAAGTCAAGAAGCTCGACTGCGTCAAGAATTTTGTATTGATATGTCTGTGAGGTGGAAACGGTCGAATTTGATGTAACCGTTTTGGTTGCCGAGTTTCTTATCGAATTGTAAACATCGTCAACCGATCTGTCCGGGTAAACGGAAAGATAGAGCGCGGCGCAGGCGGCAACAAGGGGAGAGGACTGCGAGGTTCCGCTCAGCAGGCTGAATTTTCCCGCCTCGATACCGCAGCCGAGAATGGCATATCCCGGGGCGGCAACGTCATAGTAAGCACCGCCGTTTTCATCGTAATTGGAAAAATCCGTGAGTGACGAGGTGTCCGACTTGTCGATCGCCATAACGCCTATAACGTTGCTTGCGGCGGCGGGATAGCTGAGAGCGGTTGCTGTGCCCGTCACATTGTTGCCTGCGGAAGCTATGAGTACAACGCCTGCCGAATATGCGGCGTCAATGGCGTTCTTGATGGTTGTCGGATATGAGTCAAGTATTCCCAACGACATATTTATAACGTCTGCGCCGTACATTCTTGCATAGTTTATTCCGGAGGCTACGGCGGCACTTGTTATCTTCGTCTTAGTGTCGGAGGAGGTGTAGTTGTCGGAGGCGACCTTGATAAGCATCAGCTCGGCTCCGAAAGCCGCACCGATTCCGTTAATTCCGTTTGAAGCCATACCGATAACACCGGCAACGTTTGAGCCGTGAACGCTGTCGTTCAGCACCGTTCCGTCCGGCTTCATTGCAGGGGAGATGTCGGAGGTGTTGTTCGCAGTGTTCCAGCCGTGGTTGCCGTTGCCGTCGTCCCAGAGATTTGTCGGAAAATCGGAAGCTTCGAGATAATATCCGTTGTCGATGACCGCAACCGTTACGCCTTCGCCGCAGGTCTGATATTTTTCCCATGCCGCAGAGATATTCATAATATCCTCAAGATACCATTTTTCCCATGTGGGATAAAGTCCCGAGGTGTTGCTCAACTCAACGGGGGTTGTATAGCCGTAGGTTTCAAGCAGATAGTTCGGCTCGGCATAGGTTACTCCGTCGAGCTTTTCCATTTCACGGCAGGTTTTTTCAACGTCGCCGCTGATTTTCGCAACATATGTAACGGATTCGGACGAAACCGAATTTGTAGAGAGATATTCCTCCTCATAGGTTTCAAGCTCGTTAAGCTCCGTAATGCCGAGAGCCTTTATCTTGGAAGCAAAGCTCGGACCGGAGCGGTCAATACCGTATGTGGAAACCGTCGGGGTGTATTCAAAAATTATTTCGTCCTCAACGTACTCGGCGGTAACAACCTCCTGAGCCGTGGAAAGAACAGGCATACATACGGCGAGCAGAACCGCCGATAAAACAATACAAATTATTTTTTTGAATTTCATAATATCATTCCCTTCGGTAAAGATAGTATGGGGTGATTATTTTGAAAAAGTATATTTCTTTATTTTTGGTAATTATTTTCCTTGCAACGCTGTGCGCCTGCGGTGCGGATATGCCCGACAACAGCGTGACCGACAGAACAACGGCGGAGAACGTTGCAGGAAAAACTCAGCAGAAATCCGCCGCAACCTTTACGGGTTATCCTGCCCTTGAGCAGGTGACGCTCAAATGCGCCGATCCCGAAAATTCGAGGGGACTGCCGACCGACAGGATCGAACATTCCTACGGAGTGGCAAAGGACGGCAAGCCGCATCAGATCTCCGTGGATTCGGAAAAATTCTTTGAATCCAAGAATTACAAGGCTGTGACCTACGATACGAAAACTCAGGATAAGGCAATCTATCTGACCTTTGACTGCGGATACGACAACGGCTACACCGACAAGATACTTGACGTTCTCAAGGAGAAGAATGTCAAGGCGGCGTTCTTCTGTACGGTTGATGAGCTGAAATCCGCTCCCGATGTTATCGCCCGAATGATAAAGGAGGGGCACATCGTAGGCAATCATTCAACAACTCATGCGTCCTTTGATGAGATCAGCCGCAGTGAAATGACAAAGGAAATTCAGGACTGCGACAATTACCTGAGAACGAATTTCGGCTACACTTCGCCGTATTTCCGTTTCCCGAAAGGCAATTATTCGGAGTGCGCCCTTGAGCTTGTCGGCTCGCTCGGATACACAAGCGTTTTCTGGTCGCTGTCCTATGCCGACTGGGACACAAAGGCTCAGAAAGGTGCGGACTACGCTTTTGAAAAGGTGACCTCACGTCTGCATCCCGGAGCGATAATACTTCTCCATGCCGTCTCTGCTGACAACGCAGGTGCAATGGGACGCATAATCGACTACGCAAGGGAGCAGGGCTATGTATTCAAAAGCCTTGATGAGTTGAAGATATAATAATACAAAATAATTATATCATAAGTTGAATTTTCGTACAACTGTTTTCAAAAAATTTTCATATCTTGCAATTCATACCGTGAAATGCTATAATTAGACAATCAATTTATATCGGAGGATAAAATTATGGCTTCACAGCTTTCAATGCCCGAAAAGGGCGACATGATCGCAATTATGACAACAAACAGGGGAACAATCAAGTTCAAGCTTTTTCCTCAGCAGTGCCCGAAAACAGTTGAGAACTTTACCACACACGCTAAAAACGGTTACTACGAGGGAATAATCTTCCACCGTGTCATCAATAACTTTATGATTCAGGGCGGCGATCCGACAGGAACGGGACGCGGCGGCGAGAGCATATGGGGAGACTCCTTTGAGGATGAGTTTGATCTCGGACTTCACAATGTCAGGGGTGCTCTTTCCATGGCGAACGCAGGTCCTAACACCAACGGCAGTCAGTTCTTCATCGTTCAGGCAGGCGCAGTTGACGGCAACCTGATGGGACAGATGGAGATGATCGGCGAGAAGATGTTCCCTGCCGACTGCATAGCAGATTACAAAAAGGTCGGCGGTACTCCGTGGCTCGATTTCAAGCACACCGTTTTCGGTCAGGCTTATGAGGGAATGGACGTTGTTGACGAGATCGCAGGCACAAGGGTTGACCTTATGGATAAGCCCTTTGACGATGTTGTGATCGAAAAGATCGAGATCGGCGAGTACGAGGGTTAAAATTAAATCCTTGATTGGAGAGAATAATATGAAATATATCAAGTGGCTTATTGCTTCGATTGTTGTTGTGGCTCTTTTGATTTTCACCGCAATCTTCGTTGTCAATGCCTACAACACGGGCAAGATCGGCAACAAGGACGAAAAGGTCGCCGCCGATTTTACCGAGGATATTCAGGGAGTGTGGAAGAACACCTCGACAGGCACGATAGCCTCTAAGATCACCAAGGTGCGTTTTGACGAAAACGGCAAGCTGACGGTCGTTGTCCTCGGTCAGACGGCTGAGGGAACATATCGTGACGAATATGATCTTGATTCAAAGAAGCACACTCTGACGGTCAAGGGAAACATCTACGGCGGACTTTCCGTCGAGCGAGCCTTTGACGCCGTACTTAATGAGGATAAGGACACTCTCAATCTCAAGGACACGGGAAGCTCGCTGGAGTTTATTCTTGTAAAAACCGACGAAACGGAGCTTAATACCGAGAAACCGACATCTGCCGTTACCGAAAAGAGCACAGCGCAGAAAACCGAAAAAACGGAGAAAACCTCGGCTGTTTCGGGAGATACTCAGAGCTATGCGAAGGCTCTGCTCGGTAAATGGACTTCAAAGCTCAGCTCGGCTTCGGGATATGAATTTGTCGATTCTTCGAGCGTGAAGATATCGCTTGTAGGCTTTACTGCGGACGGAACCTATTCCTTAGCGATGAATGAAAACGGACAGTGTGAAATTAAGATAAACTATGCAAACCTTGCAGGAGTGACCGTCAGCAACACATATATCCTTGAGCTGACGGAGAACGAAATGACTCTTGTTCAGAAAAACGCAGAGTCCGTTTCCGTAACCTATGTAAAAGAGCAGTAAACACGTCTTGGTATCGGCAAAAAACAATTCGTTTACAAAAAATTTAAAAATATCTTCGTTTTCCTACTTGTTATATTCTCCGATTTGGTATATAATAAAATGTAACTAAGCGGAGGTGTTTGCAATGACGGACAAAACTATTCAGTTTTCGATAAAGGAAGACCACGAGAAAGAAATGAAATCGACTCTGAAAGCTGTCTACAATGCGCTGAGTGAAAAGGGCTATAATCCCACCAGTCAGATCGTCGGTTATCTCCTTTCCGAGGATCCGACCTATATCACCACTCACAACAATGCGAGAAGTCTTATCCGCAGGATAGACCGTGACGAGTTGCTCCAGTCCTTGGTTAAAAACTATCTCAAAGATTAAGAAAGGCTGATATAAATGGCAGTTAAGAAAAAGGGAGATCAGTTTCTCACCTACAGGGGCAAGCCTCTTGTCCGATGCGGAAATATGATCTACTACGGAAATATGAACGATCCTTTCGTCATATTGCTCCAGATCACAAGCAAGAAAATGCAGGGTGAGGTTGAGGTTCCCGACAGAGTTCTGATCCAGCTTCTCAACACCGATCCCGATTGCCGTCCGAAGGAGCGCATTGTTAAAAAGAGCGAAAAGCACGGACTTTACAATGCGATGGATATCGGAACGATATGGCTTGAGAGAGCCCTCGGCAAAAACAAAGCGTAACATACAAAATTAAAACGGACTGTTCCCCACAAGGCACAGTCCGTTTTGAAATGTTGCGTTTATTATGTTTTCGAGAGGCTTTACACAATTTCAACTTGTTGTTGAACTTTTTGTTTTTTGTTGAATAATAATGTAGACTTAGCGAAAACAATATGATATAATAAAATGTATATAGATATTATCTTTACGGAAAGTACGGTGATGCCCAAAATGAAAAAGATAGACGCTACCGTCAGGAAAGAGACGCTTTTTATCGCCGCATTTACCTTGATTTTCAGTGCGGTTATGGAGCTTGTGTTTCTTCTGCTCGGCTATTGGAGCTATAAGGTTGCGCTCGGCAATCTGCTCGGCTTTACGGCGGCGGTGCTGAATTTTTTCCTGATGGGATACACCGTTCAGCAGGCTGTTCTGCTCGACGAGGAGGGCGCAAGGAAAAAGGTCAGGCTGTCGCAGAGTCTGCGTATGCTGATGCTGGTCGGCTTTGCCGCGGTAGGCTGTATTTTCAAGTGCTTCAACCCGATCGCAGTTCTTCTGCCGCTCCTTTTTCCGAGGATAGCAATTCTTTTCAGACCGCTTTTTAAGCAGAATGACTGACCGTTACAGTCGGTTACTCATGGAGGTGACGCCGAATGAATAAAAAAAGCATGAGCTTCAAGCTGATTGACGCCGTGCTGATATTGATGATGATACTGCCGCTTGCCTGCGCGATGGCAATACAGGTTATGACGAAGCCTGCGACCGACGGAGTTGCGATAGAGGGCGCAAGAATATTCTTCACGATCCCCATGCCGATACAGGATCTTCCGATCACGGAAAGTCAGGTCAACACCTGGCTGATTATGATCTCGCTTTTCTTCCTGTGTCTCTATCTTACCCACGGACTGACGGAGAAGTGTGAATCACGCCGTCAGGCTTTTGCGGAATGGATCGTCGAAAAAACGGACGAGCTTGTCAAGGAGAATATGGGCGAGTATTTCAAGTCGTTTTCTCCGTTCGTCTGCGGTATTTTAGCGCTTTCGGCATTTTCGAGCTTGTCGTCAATGCTCGGTATTTTTCCGCCGACCTCGGATATCAACGTGGTTGCCGGATGGGCGGTAATAGTATTTATCCTGATAACCTATTACAAGCTCAAGGGCGGAGTTTTCAATTATCTCAAAAGCTTCACTCAGCCCGTGCCCGTGCTGACTCCTTTCAACATCATCAGCGAGTTTGCAACTCCTGTTTCGATGTCGTTCCGTCATTACGGCAACGTGCTTTCGGGAACAGTTATTTCGGCTCTTGTGGCAACGGGACTTCAGGGCTTGTCGCATATGCTTCTGAGCTGGATTCCGGGCAAGCTCGGTGAGTTCCCGCTCTTCCAGATAGGACTTCCTGCTGTTTTGTCGCTGTATTTTGACATTTTCAGCGGATGTATGCAGGCCTTCATCTTCGCAATGCTGACCATGCTTTACGTTGCCGGAGCTTTCCCGGTTGAGGAATGGCAGAAGCGAATGGAGAAAAAGAAAAATCGTAAAAAGAAAACAGCTCAATGTGAGACTGTTAAATAAAAAACGGAGGTTATTTTTATGACAGCAATAGCAATAGGTATTATTCTCGGATGCTGCGCTCTCGGCGCAGGTATGGCAATGATCGCAGGTATCGGCCCCGGTATCGGTGAAGGTAACGCAGTTGCAAAGGCTTGCGAAGCTATCGGACGTCAGCCCGAGTGCAAGGGCAGCGTTACAACGACCATGATAATGGGTTGCGCTATCGCAGAAACAACGGGACTTTATGCCCTCGTTATCGCAATTCTTCTCATCTTTGTTGCACCGGGCAGACTTGTAGATATCCTTATGAACATCATCGGCTGATGCCGTCGGGAGTGAATTTGTAATGCAGAACTTGGATGTCATATCCGTAAACATATGGCAGATATTGATCTCGCTTTGCAATCTTCTGATAATCTTTCTCCTGTTCAAAAAGTTTCTTTATGCCCGTGTACGCAAATTCGTCGATCAGAGAAAGGCGAATGTTGACGCACAGTATGTTCGGGCGGACGAGGCTGAAAAGGCGGCTCTTGCCGATAAGCAAAAGTATGAGGACAAGCTTAAATCGGTCGATGCCGAGGCTGACGCAATGATAAAGGACGCCACCCTCAGAGCCGACAGAAGAAGTGAGAAAATTATCACGGACGCAAAGGAAAAGGCGGACGGTATGCTGCGTCAGGCTCAGAATGAGATCGAGCTTGAAAAGAAAAAAGCTTCGGACGATATCAAGCACGAGATCGCCGATGTATCTACGCTCCTTGCCGAAAAGGTGCTTGAGCGTGAGATCAACTCGGACGATCAGCGGAAATTTATCGACTCTTTTATAGAGGGGATAGGTGACGGCGATGGCTCAGATAAGTAACGAATATGCCGAGGCGCTTTTTGCGCTTGCGTTGGAGAATAACTGCGTCGCCGAATACTCAAAGGCTTTGGATACCGTTTCAAAGGTGACGGAGGAAAATCCCGAGTACATTGATTTCCTCGCTTCGCCCGATATTCCGAGACAGGAGCGTGTCGGTGCTGTTGAAGCGGCATTCGGCGGCAAAGTCCCGGAGCATATAGTTTCGTTTGTCTCTCTGCTTTGCGACAGGGGACGGATACGCACACTTTCGGACTGTATATCGGATTTCAAAAAGTTGAGCGACGCCTCGAACGGAGTTTCGACCGCCGAGGTCGTCAGCGCCGCAGAGCTGACCGAGGACGAAAAGTCTGCGCTGAAAGCGAAGCTTGAAAAGCTTTGCGGACACAGGGTGGAGCTTGACTGCTCGGTTGATGAATCCCTTATCGGCGGAGTTAAGGTAACTGTCGACGAAAAAGTCATCGACGGCAGTGTAAAAAGAGGGTTGCATGAATTGAAGGGAGCGATGTATAGGTGAACGCCAGACCTGAAGAGATCAGCAACATTATAAAAGAACAGATTAAAAATTATAAATCAAAAATAGAAATGGCGGAAACGGGTACCGTTATCCTTGTCGGAGACGGTATTGCAAAGGTCTACGGACTGCGTAACTGTATGGCGAGCGAGCTGCTTGAGTTTGAGGACGGCAGCTTCGGTCTTGCACAGAACCTTGAGGAGGAGACCGTGTCGGTTGCCGTAATGTCGGAAACGGACAGCATCAAGGAAGGCTCAAAGGTTCGCAGAACGGGACGTGTTCTTTCCGTTCCTGTCGGAGAGGAGCTTCTCGGCAGAGTCGTCAACGCTCTCGGCGAGCCGATTGACGGTAAAGGCCCCGTCAACGCAAAGGCAACTCATCCGATAGAATCAGAAGCCCCCGGAATTATTCAGCGAAAGAGCGTCAGTGTTCCTCTTCAAACGGGTATCAAGGCGATCGACAGTATGATTCCGATCGGCAGAGGACAGCGTGAGCTTATTATCGGCGACCGTCAGACAGGTAAGACGGAAATCGCCATTGATACAATTATAAACCAAAAGGGCAAGGATGTTATCTGCATCTATGTAGCTATCGGACAGAAGAACACATCTGTCGTTCAGCTTGCCCAGACTCTGCAAAAGGCAGGAGCAATGGAATACACGACTATCGTGTCCGCTTCCGCTTCGGAAAGCGCACCTGTTCAGTATATTGCACCTTATTCCGGCTGTGCTATGGCGGAGTATTTCAGAGAAAAGGGCAGAGATGTCCTGATCGTTTACGACGATCTGAGCAAGCACGCAGTCGCTTACCGTGCGCTGTCCCTGCTTATCCGCCGTCCGCCCGGACGTGAAGCCTATCCCGGAGATGTTTTCTATCTCCATTCACGTCTTCTTGAGCGTTCTGCCTGCGTTGCCGACGAATACGGCGGAGGCTCTATAACCGCCCTGCCGATAATCGAAACTCAGGCTGGCGACGTTTCGGCATACATTCCGACCAACGTTATTTCTATCACGGACGGTCAGATCTTCCTTGAAACGGAGCTTTTCCATTCGGGAATTATGCCTGCGATCAACCCCGGTATTTCTGTCAGCCGAGTCGGCGGATCGGCTCAGCTCAAGGCGATGAAAAAGGTTTCAGGTGAATTGAAGCTTCTCTATTCTCAGTACAGAGAGCTTAAAGCCTTCTCGCAGTTCGGAAGCGACCTTGATGCGGACACAAAGAAGCGTCTTGCCCTCGGTGAAAGAATAGTCGAGGTTCTCAAGCAGGACAGAAACAATCCGCTCAGAGCAGGCTGTCAGGTTGCAATCATTTATGCGGTTATCCACGGTTATCTTGACAACGTGGAGGTTCAGGACGTAAAGGATTACGAAAACGACCTTTATGCAAAGCTTGAAAGTGAAAATCAAAATCTGCTCAACCGCTTTGAATCGGGATTTTTCGAGCAGAGCGATATAGACGAGCTGGAGAGCGTACTCAAGGAAATGCAGAGGTGATATGAATGGGAGCTGATATTAAAACTCTCAGAATTCGTATCAAGAGCGTTGACTCCACTCTCCATCTCACCAAGGCGATGGGACTTGTCGCCTCCTCAAAAATCAGGGGAGCAACGGCGGCAATGCTCAGAAGCAGGGATTATTCCGCGGCTTTGACGGCGATAGTCGATCAGCTTTCCTCCTGTGCCGAGTGCCGCAAGAGTCCGTTCGTTGCAGGAAATGAAAGCGATAAGACCAAAATTATCGTGATAGCCGGCGACAGGGGACTTGCAGGCGGATATAATGCGAATGTTTTCCGTGAAGCGGCAAAGTATCCCGACGCCGAGTTTATTCCGATCGGAAAACGTGCCTGTGAAAGATTTTCTCAGGACTACGTTTCCTCCGAAAAATATCCTGTATCCGAGGCTTATGCCCTTGCAAAAAGGCTTTGCGAGGAGTTCAAAAACGGTGAATTCGGCAGGCTCGGAATAATCAGCACACGGTATATTTCGATGATGACTCAGGAGGCGTTCACTCAGTGGGTGCTTCCTCTTGAGAAAAAAGAAAGAGAGTCGGGCGCAGGAACTGTTTTTGAGCCTGACGAGGGATATATTCTTGATACGGCAGTTCCCGAGTATGTGACGGGACTTATTTTCGGATCGGTTCTTGAAAGCTACGCCTGCGAGGTAGTGGCAAGAAGAACGGCAATGGATTCCGCAGGCAAGAATGCACAGCAGATGATCGACGATCTTCGCCTTCAGTACAACCGTGCAAGGCAGGGTGCTATCACGCAGGAGATCACCGAGATCATCGCAGGAAGCGGAGACTGAATATCCGAAATGTAAAAGCGATCATTCAAGGAGTGATATTATTGAATAATTCAAATACAGGAAGCGTAGCTCAGGTAATGGGACCCGTCGTTGACGTTCGCTTTGACGAGGGACATCTGCCTGCAATCGACAATGCGCTGACGGTGCCGATCGGCGACAGAACGCTGACGGTTGAGGTTGCCCAGCATATCGGCGACAATACCGTCCGCTGTATCGCTATGGCTTCAACCGACGGTCTGACGAGGGGCGCACCCGTAACAGATACGGGACACGCAATCAGCGTGCCTGTCGGCAGGGAAACCCTCGGACGCATCTTCAACGTTCTCGGTGAGGCTGTTGACAATCAGGAAACGCCGAAAACAAAGGAGAGGTGGAACATCCACCGTCCTGCGCCGAGCTATGACGAGCTTTCGACCTCGACCGAGATACTTGAAACGGGTATCAAGGTCATCGACCTTATCTGTCCTTACTCCAAGGGCGGTAAGATCGGTCTTTTCGGAGGCGCAGGCGTCGGCAAGACTGTCCTTATTATGGAGCTTATCAACAACATTGCCAAACAGCACGGCGGTATTTCCGTTTTTACGGGAGTAGGCGAGAGAACCCGTGAGGGCAATGATCTTTATAACGAGATGAAGGAGTCGGGCGTTCTCAACAAGACTGCACTTGTTTACGGTCAGATGAACGAGCCTCCGGGAGCGAGAATGAGAGTCGGTCTTTCGGGACTGACGATGGCGGAATATTTCCGTGACGAGGAAAATCAGGACGTTCTCCTCTTTATCGACAATATTTTCAGATTTACTCAGGCGGGCAGTGAGGTTTCAGCTCTGCTCGGACGTATGCCGTCCGCCGTTGGTTATCAGCCGACGCTTGCGACGGAAATGGGTGCCTTGCAGGAGAGAATTACTTCGACCAAGAAAGGCTCGATTACCTCTGTTCAGGCGGTCTATGTTCCTGCCGACGACCTTACGGACCCTGCTCCTGCCACAACCTTTGCCCATCTTGACGCAACGACCGTTCTTTCAAGAAACATTTCCTCTCAGGGTATTTATCCTGCTGTCGATCCTCTTGAGTCAACGAGCCGTATCCTCAATCCCGAAATACTCGGCGACGAGCATTATGCCGTTGCAAGAGAGGTACAGCGTGTGCTTCAGCGTTACAACGAGCTTATGGATATCATAGCCATTATGGGTATGGACGAGCTTTCGGACGAGGATAAACTGCTTGTAAACCGTGCAAGAAAGGTACAGAGATTCCTTTCTCAGCCGTTCCACGTTTCGGAGAAATTTACAGGCTTCCCCGGAATATACGTTCCACGTTCCGAAACGATCAGAGGCTTCAAGGAGATCCTTGAGGGCAAGCACGACGATCTGCCCGAATCCGCATTCCTCTTTGTCGGAACGATCGACGACGCCGTTGCAAAGGCGGGTAAGATGTGATTATGAACACTTTTATGCTGACAATAGCGTCGCCTGACGGCAACAAGTATTCCGATCAGGCGCAGATGCTCACCGCCAGAGGAATTGACGGTGATCTTGCGATTCTTGCAGGTCATATTCCGTTTATAACTGCACTCAAGCCCTGCGACTGCAAGGTCGTTCTGCCCGACGGAACGGAGAAGCTCGGCACGGTTGACGGCGGACTTCTCACCGTTTCCGAAAAGGGAGTTACATTGCTCTCAGGCAGTTTTGAATGGAAATAATGCTTGATTTTTTCTCCTCTCCTTATTGCAAGGAGAGGAGATTTTTTAGACTTTAGATGTTAGTCGTTAGACCTTAGACGATAATGTTTTAAAATCTGATGAAACCTTACAAGCCTTCCCCTTGAGGGGAAGGTGCCGAGGAACGAGGCGGATGAGGTGTAAATAGATGATAGATTTTAGACATTAGACCTCAAACAAAGAAACACAAAAAACCAACCGGGTGACTTTGCGGTCAGCCGGTTGGTTTCAGTTCATAATATATTCCGAATTAAACAGGTCGTAGATCGCCTGATTAAGGTTTTTATTTTCGGGTTTTTGAAGTAAAGGATCATCGGTTAATATCTCTCTTGCGAAGCGGTGCGCCTCGGTCAGCAATGCCGAATCCGTCAGCGATGCCATCTTCATATTCGGCAGTCCGTGCTGTCGTGCGCCGAAGAAGTCGCCCGGTCCTCGCATTTTCAAATCCTCGTCGGCAATTTTGAAGCCGTCGGTCGTCTTTGTCATTATTTCCATCCGCTTTTTTGCGGTTGCGGTTTTTGCGTCCGAAATAAGAATACAGGTGGATTTATACTGACCTCTGCCAATTCGTCCTCTGAGCTGATGAAGCTGTGAAAGACCGAAACGCTCGGCGTTTTCAATTACCATTATGACGGCATTCGGCACATCCACTCCGACCTCGATTACCGTCGTTGCAACCAGAAGCTTTATTTCTCCCGACACAAATCGGGACATAACCTCTTCTTTCTGCTTGGGTTTCAGCTTGCCGTGAAGCAGACCGATCTCATATCCGCTGAAAAATCCCTTTGAAAGGTTTTCGGCATAGCTTTGTGCCGAGGCGATATCCTCGTCACCCTCCTCAACAAGCGGACAGACGATGTATCCCTGCCTGCCCTCGTCAAGGTGCTTTATGACATATCCGAAAGCCCTCGCCCTCAGCTTGCCCGTGACATAATAGGTCTCGATCGGCTGTCTGCCCGGCGGAAGCTCATCAAGCACGGAAACGTCAAGGTCACCGTACAGCATAAGTGCAAGCGTTCTCGGAATGGGGGTTGCCGACATAACAAGGGTGTGCGGATTACTGCCCTTTTTGCTCAGAGCCGCCCTGTGCTTCACTCCGAAACGGTGCTGTTCGTCCGTTATCACAAGTCCGAGAGAACGAAATTCCACATCGTCCTGAATGAGAGCGTGAGTGCCGATTATCAGGTCGGTTTCACCGTCCTTTAATCTCTGCTTAATTGCCCGTTTTTGAGCCGCCGTGACCGATCCGGTCAAAAGCTCAACCTTGATATTCGTTTTTTCAAAAAATTTGCAGCAGGTGTGATAGTGCTGTTGAGCGAGTATCTCGGTCGGTGCCATAAAGGCGCATTGATAGCCGTTCTTGACTATTGTATAAATGAGAGCCGCCGCAACCGCCGTCTTGCCCGAACCGACATCGCCCTGCAAAAGACGGTTCATCGTGACCTGCGACGTCATCTGACCGACGCTTTCTCTTAC
Organism: Acutalibacteraceae bacterium; assembly: GCA_051881315.1. Lineage (GTDB taxonomy): Bacteria > Bacillota > Clostridia > Oscillospirales > Acutalibacteraceae > CAG-488. Next base: position 20,537 of record JBJEPQ010000077.1, read on the forward strand.
CGCACGCTTCTGCGCCCCTGTCATTTCAAAGGGGAGAAGCCGCCTGAATTCCTGCGTATAATCCTGACCGACAACTACGGGAGTTGTCTCCTTTCGGTTGCCCTTGAGCTTCATCAGCCCGAGCTGGAAGATGAAAAGCTCTTCAAAAATAATTCTGCGTCTTGCCTCGTTGAGCATATCCTCATTGCTCGGAATATGCAGTTCATGGATCGCTTTGTTGATCTCCATAAGGCAGAGCTTATCCCTGAGACTTTGAGGCAGGGGATCGGTGAAATGATCGTTTCCCGAAGAAAAAACCTGTCTGATAAGCTTTTCAATGTATTTTGAATTTATCCCTGCCGTCAGGCTGTAAATCGGATGTATGCGAAGTCCGCTCGAAGCCTTTTCGATAAGCGGAGAGGACATTTCACGGCGGTGAAAATTGCCGCCGACCTTGCCGTAAAACAGATATTCTTCGCCTGCTTCAAGGCTCTCTGCTGTATATTTGCTGTTGAATATTGTTATATTCAGGAGTGATTCTCCGTCGGTTGCAACGGTTTTGTAAATCGTCATCGCCTTGCTCACTCTTGCTCCGACAGGCTTGTGATCGACCGTTGCCCTGATACAGCACGGCTCGTCAAAAGGTGCGGCGGCGATGCTTGTAGTCTTGCTCCAGTCGGTGTATTCCCTCGGATAATAGCGCAGAAGATCGCCGACGGTGAAAATACCGAGCTTGCCGAGCAGCTTAGCCCTCTTTTCACCGACGCCCTTGAGATATTGAATGTTGGTGGAAATATCCATTTACTGCGCCGTCCATTCGTCTATATTGGCAAATCCGTCGTCCGGATTGGTGACGATATCGGTCTTAATATTATCCGATTTTACGGCAATTCCCTGCCTGAAAGCAATCGGAATGAAGGGTAGATCATCGGAAAAAGCGTCGATAAACTGCTGTATTTCCGCATTGCCGCCGATATAATCCGAATAGATATTTGCCGTTTTTGATTTTTGGTCAATACCGTATTTCAGTCCTCCGTCCTCGGAGAAAAACTTTGAAAGATTGAAGCTGTTTGAAAGCTCGGTTTCACCGATATAAAGGTCAAAGCTTTCATTTTCGACCGCTGTAACATAATCGGAATATGAGTATTCCCTGATAGTGACGATGATGCCGATTTTTGCAAGCGACTGCTGAATACCTCTTGCGAGCGAGCGGCGGAAGTCGTTCTCGCTGTTCACAAGCAGAGTGATATTGAGCGATTTATCGTCGGAATATCTTGCACCCGAATCACCGATCTTTGAGTAACCGACGCTTTCAAGCAGTTCAACTGCGCTGTCCGTCTTGTTTTTAAGAGTGGGAACGGTGCAGTTTTTCAGCTTATAAAATGACGGGTGAAAGGGGAGTGAGGTCGCTACGGCACAGCCTGCATATGAATCGGAGGCAAGCACACTCCTGTCAAGCGCAAGGGCAATCGCACGGCGCACCTTCGGCTCGGAAAGAACGCTGTTGCCTGAATTAACTCCGAGATATACGAAATTAGTCAGCTCTATCTTACTGCTGATTTTGCTGAATTTTGCGTATTTTCCGTCGCTGAAGCTGTCGCAGTAGTAATCTATACGCTGAAGATTGAAAAGACTCTGAAGGCTTTCCGTATCCGCAACATCGGCAAGTCCTATCTTGGCATAGGTCGGGGTGTAGCCGCCCAGCCGCTGAGCGTTATATTGCAGATACTTTGTTTCGGAATTTGAAACAAAGGTGTAGCGTCCGCTTCCGATCGGCAGCTTTGTCTGAAAGCTGTCGCTGTTTTCATTGTCCTCGTCGTCCCCGTCATCGGTGCTGTCGCCCTCGTCCGTTTTTTTATCCGAAAGCTCTTTGATAATCGGGAAAGTGAGATTTGCGGTTTCACCGCTGTCAGGTGATTTGAGAGTGAAAACAACATTGTAAATACCGTCGCCGGCGGCCTGTTCGATATTTTCGAGCATTGCTATGTATGCTGTGCTTTCCTTGGCACGGTTAAAGGAATAGACAACATCGGCTGAGGTCAGAGCCGATCCGTCCGTGAATTTCAGACCGCTCTTGATCGTAACGGTGAGCTTGTTGCCTGAAAGCTTGCTCTCCTTGGCGATTACGCCGACGGCGCCGAAGCCTGAATTGACCGTGTAAAGCGGATCGAACAGCAGGCTTGCAACATATCTGTTCATTGTTTCCTCGGTGCTGAACGGATCAAGCGAGTACGTTCTCATATACGGTATAGTGAAGCCGATTTCATCTTTCGGAGTCGGCTGAGTTTGCTTGCCGAGATTGGAGATAGAGTCAATCACCGATTTACCGTCCTTGCATCCGCAGAGTGAAAAAAGAATTGCAAGGCACAGCATTGCGGCAACCGCTTTTCTTATATATTTCATTATGGCATTAACTCCCTTACGGTTATTGTTTGGACGCTTTCGGTAAGACCTGTGTTTTCGTTTATCTCAAAAACACAGCCGTTGACGGAGATTTCGCTCTCCTTTGCCTGATACAATGTGGGCATACCTGTTTTCAGCGATCTGATAATACACTCAGGCTCAATTCCGAGAACGGAGTTTTCGGCTCCGCACATTCCGAGATCGGTTATATATCCCGTTCCTTTCGGCAATATCTGAGCGTCGGCTGTCCGAACATGGGTATGAGTTCCGAACAGAGCGGAAACACGTCCGTCGGCATAGAAGCCCAAAGCCCGTTTTTCTCCCGTTGCTTCGGCATGAAAGTCAACTATCTTGATTTTGCAGTCCTCGATTTCTTTGATCGCCCTGTCAAGAGCGTCAAAGGGATTTGCATTATTCGAGTTAAAAAAAGCCGTTCCGATGAGATTGATTACTCCGATGCGGTATTTTCCCATATCGATCACTCCGACACCTTTTCCGGGGCAGGAGGGGTGCATATTATACGGGCGGAGAACGCAGTCGTGTTCATCAAGATAATCGTAAATTCCCTTGCGCCTGAAAACGTGGTTGCCCGTTGTAATCAGGTCAACGCCTGCCGACAAAAGACTGTCAGCGGATTCGGGAAGTATGCCGTTGCCCTTGGCGGAGTTCTCTCCGTTTGCAATACATACGTCTATACCGTATTCCCTTTTTATCTTAGGTAAATTGTGAAGAAGCGCACGGCAACCGCCGTCGCTTACGACATCACCCAAAGCGAGTAATTTCATACGAACCAACTTTCTATATTCCGATAATATATCATATATTATATCAAAGAGAATATAATTTGTACAGAAAAATTGAAATAAATATTGACAGATTTATTATTTAATAATATTATTAAGACAGGGATCATTGCAAATATCGTTTTATGTGTCATTTGCACGGTCATAAATAATAAGGCAAGGGAGAATGTGTTCCTATGAAAAAGCTTAAAAGATTACTGGCTGTAATGCTTGTTGCGGTTATGATGATCGGTTTTTCCGCAATTTCATCTTCGGCTGCGGACGGCGTACCTCAATTCAGCTATAAGATCAAATCACAGACTAATTCCACGGTCGTTCTGGAGTTCTCATATGACGGCGGCGGCTTCAATTCGTTTGACGTTAAATTCGCTGCGCTTTCCTCCAACATCGGAAGCTGTAAGGAGATAAAGAAAACAACCGATTTCATCAATCTCTGTATGGAGTATGGGGATCAGTATTACATTGTTTCAACTGCGTCCAATCCTTTGACTGCGATGTTCTCAATCGCCTCCACGAAAACCTTTGACAGAGCTACTTCGATCTGCAACGTTACCTTTGAGAAAAAGACTTCGGCAGAGGTCACCTCAAAGGATTTTAAGATCGAGTTTTCAAGCTGTGTAATCACTTCGGATGATGTAAATACCGACGTAACCTCAAGGGTTGTTGTCGTTAGAAGTGACGCAGGATTTATCACCTTTGACAGTGATTCAATCAGCGCAAACTACAAGAGCAGTAAAAAGATCGGTTACAAGTCAAATTACTCAGCCGATCAGATCAAGTGGGAATCCTCCAATGAAAAGGTTGCGACAGTTGACAATCAGGGCAATGTCAAGATGACAGGCAAGGGTACGGCAACGATTACGGCAACAAGTCTGGACGGTGAAGCAACCGCTTCATGTACGGTCAAGGTCAATTATTCGACCGTTCAGTGGATTATCATTATCGTCCTTTTCGGATGGATTTGGTATATTTAAATTATAATAAAATAAAAAATGAATTCGCCCCGTTTGTTGTTTTTGTAACAAACGGGGCGAATTTAATTTACCACTGCATTGTGACTTCTTCTTTTTCGTATTTTGAAGTGTATTTCTCCTGATAATAGTTTTCAAGTGAAACCGAAAGCTTTCCGTCAGGGGATAGGGTGATTACAGTACAGCCTCTTTGAGCTCCTTTTTTGTTCAGATCGGTGTACGCAAGATAATCAATACTCATTCCGTAAGTAAGGCGAATACCCTTGTATTCAAGCGAGGCATTGTTAACGTGGTCATGACCGCAGAAAATGCCTTTTGTTGATCCGAGCTCAAGCATTGTTTCAAACATATTGTCCGGATATATTCCACAGTAGGATTTTTCATCATCCTCGTGATACCATCCGTCAAAGTATTTCACGTTTTCGGTATCCTGATAGTTGTTTTCTCTGAACTCATTCCATGCCATTCCGTATTCTTCAAGCGGAATATGGAAGAATGCGAGGGACGAAAACATCGGACATTTGGGGTCAATAGCCTTGTTTTGTGCGTCTATAGAAAGCACAGCGTCCTTGTACCACTGAATTTGATTTTCGTGAATGTTATCGTATTTCCACTGAATTCCGAGAATATCTCCATCGGTGTAATCGTGCGAATCTAACATAAAGAAAGCGTTTTTAACAAGTCCATTGGAATTTTTGACCTTGATTATATGGTTGCCGTAGCCGTCAACATCCTCCGGTCCCTCCTGATAGAGAGAATATTTAAGATCAGGATCAGCCCAAAGATCGGAAATCTGCTGTCTTGTGTGTGTGCCGTATGCCTCGGAATCGTGATTGCCGAAGCATACCGTATAATAAACACCGAGCTTTTCCATAAGAGTGATGAGAAGCTTTGTCGAGATCTCGTTGTTAAATGTTCCGGCTTGGAACGGCACAGGATAAACCATATCTCCCGTAAGAACAACCAGGTCGGGCTTTTCTGCCGTAATCATAGCGGCAACGGCGTTCATGGCTTTGGCATCTTTTTTAAGTGAGAACAAGCCGCCGCCGATGTGGATATCTGTCAGCTGAACGACTTTGAAATCTCTGTCCGTTGTGAAAGTCCAGCATCCGTCTTCGTCAAGCTCAGGAATAAGCTGATTTTCATAATAAACTTTTTCAAACGATTCAGCTTTTTCATAATTACCTGAGTTTACTGCCCTTGTTATCGGTGCGAAAAGAAGGGCGATTGCAGTTATCACACAAAGTATTTTGGTCAGAATTTTTAATAAGAAAGCGGTCATAATTTATCCTCCTTTAATTTTTTCTATAATATCATTTTTTCGTAAAACAGTCAATCAAGTGTTTTGAAATTTTTTTAGAAAAATTCGGTAATTATAGGAGAAAAACGCTTACAGATTAAGAATATCCTTAACCTTTGATGCCACTTCCTTTATCTTTGTCGCTCCGTCCTCGACCATTTTTTGAGTTGCAATGGCGGAGTAACCGTCGCATTGACCGATCTCTGCCGAAGAAAGAGAGTCGATAATGAGTGCCATTTTGATAAATGAAACGGTTTGCTCAAACATCAGCTCGGCGTCGAATTTGTCCATCTCGTGATTATCGCTGATAACGCACAGACAGTCGGGAGCCGTGACCAGGGCAATCTCGGGTATTCCGCAGTTGAAAAGCGGCTGTCCCTCTCCGAAATGGAGAAGATTGTGACCTCTGAGCGTGAGGGTGTGCACCTTGGTTCTGTCTTCGAGTGATTTGAAATAGATGTCGTCCATCATCTTGTTGCCGGTGTAAACAATCTCCGTTTCAACGTCTCCGACCTGCTTGTATTCGCCGTCCTCGGTTTTCCACATTTTACAGCCGAGATGCTCAACGGAAAGTCCTGCAACAGCTTTAAGATGTCCTTCCTTGCCGTCCCAATGGCTTCGGTGAGCCGCAAGCCATTTTGAGGTTGCCTGAACTCCGCCGCCGTCAAGATTTTTGAAGCAGGGAAGTCTGAAATGACCTGTGACAAACACGAAAATATGTGATCTTTTAAGCGGCTTATCCTTGAGATATTTTATCATCGCAAGCATTGCGATCGGACCGTTTTCCTCAATACAGTTTGTGCCGTCGGTGTGCGTGTTTATGATTACGCTTTCGCCATCTTCCTCACCGTCAAGCACGCACCAGAACGATTCCGTCTTTGCGTACTCGTCAATAATTCCGTCGAGAGTGAGAGTGGCAAAAGCACCGTTTTCGGCGGCTTCAATTACTTTTTGCCCGTTCTTCGAGTTTACCCATACGGCAGGAATACCCTGATAGTCAAGAATAAATGGCAGATACTGTCCCTCGATGCAGTCGTCGTTTATGCCTTTCCAGATACATATCACCGCTTTAGCTCCCGCAAGCTTTGCCATTTTCAGAAACGGGAAGTTGACAAAAGCTGTTGCGACAGGTCCGTTATAGTGGCTCGGCAGACTTAAACCCTCCGGTATGCTTCTTTCACGTTCGTTGAATGCAATTTCGCTCGGCAGAAAATCAAGCTCGTCAACCTCAACAACGGCAATTTTGTCCGCCGTGTTAAGATATCCGACGTGCTTCTCTTTTACGAGGGTAAGCTCCGCCGTAATGCCCTCGGCAGGAGTTCTGCCCGAATAGGGAAAAGCCGACGAGATTGGTATTTCGGTTTCTTTGTCAAGGTCTTTTATCACAAGCTTTTTATTCGTTTCCTCCCAACGCATGAAGCGGCTGGGATCGGAAAAGGTTTCTATGCCCATGGAGTGGATCTGATCCTTGAGATATTTGATAAAGTTTCTCTGAGCCTTTGTTCCGGTAAGTCTGACTCCGAAGGAGTTCATTTTTTCAACCTCTTTTTGCAGAAGCTCAGGTGATGTAATTCCGGTCATATCAATTTTCATAGTTTATTACCTCCTGATGTTTATTATAAAAACTTAATATCATATGTTTTCAATGTATACATTGGACAATTTGTAACAAATTTAATGGGTTTCTTATATTATTGATTTTTATTCGCCTGTATGTTAAAATGAAATAAATAACAGCTTTGAATGAAAGGAAAAAAGTTTTGAAGTACACAACCCTACTTTTTGATCTTGACGAAACGCTTTTTGATTTTTTGAAGTCAGAGGAATATGCCGCCTGCAAGCTTATGGAGCTTTACGGTATTCCTGCAACGAAAGAAAACTATGAGCTTTACTCCGCCATCAATGCCGAAAAGTGGCTTATGCTCGAAAAAGGGGAGATAACAAGACCTGAGCTCCTTGTTGAACGCTTTGCCGATTTTTTCGACAGGGTAGGGGCAAAAGCCGATCCTGCCGAGGTCAATATAACCTATATGAAGCTTCTTTCTCAGGCAGGCTTTATGCTTGACGGTGCGCTTGATACCTGCCGCATACTCAGTGAGAAATACACCCTGTACCTCGTAACAAACGGTACGAAATATGTTCAGACGGGCAGGCTCTCAAATTCTCCGATTATGGAATACATCAAGGGTGTTTTTATCTCGGAGGACATCGGCTACAACAAGCCGCAAAAGGAATATTTTGATTATGTTCTTGCCCATATTGACGAAAAAGACAAAAGCAAAATACTTGTGATAGGCGATTCGCTTTCCTCGGATATTGCAGGAGCGGTCAACAGCGGACTTGACTGCTGTTGGGTGAACAGAAAGAAACAGACGATTAACAGTCCCGCAACCTTTGAAATAGGTGACGTTACAGAGCTTTTGGATATTCTGAATACATAAAATTTTATTTGTATATTGATTTTGTGCAAATTTTTTGGTATTATAAATCTGTAATAATTTATACGGAGGTTATTTTATGAAAATTTCCAAGAAGATCATTTCCGTAATTCTCTGCGTTGTTATGGTTTTCTCAATTTCAGCCGTTGCAATTTCGGCGAATGCGAAGGACGATGTCACACCGGTTATTTTTATTCCCGGTATCGGTCAGTCCCAGACCTACAAGTATGATGACGAAGGCAATGTTGTTGCAAGCTGGAATATGTTCCATATCAATACCGATTTCGGCAGCTTCTCCATTACCGATTGGATCAAGATGATCCGCCTTGTTGCAGGTCTTATCACAACTATCGCCGTTCAGAGAGACGTGGTTTCCGAGAGTGCAATTATCGGCGCACTTGAGGTTCTCTTTGTCGATCACCTCAGAAATGAGGACGGCAGTTTCGTAAATAATGTTGAAACACCCAACTATCCCTGCCCGATTTCAGGCTACACCGAGGAGGCAAGAGGAATTTTTGACCGCCGTATACCGTGTCAGGCTCTTGTTGATGAGATCGGTGAGGACAATGTTTATTGCTACAACTATTCGATTTTCTCCAACACCTTTGAAAACACAGAGGGACTCAATGATTACATAGAGAATGTCGTCGTTCCTCAGACCGGCTCGGACAAGGTTATCCTTGTTCCCATGAGCATGGGCGCAAGCGTTGTCAATAACTATCTCAATCTCTATCCCGATTCTAACAGGATTGAAAAGGTTATCAGCGTTGTCGGCGCATGGCAGGGCAGCGATGTCTTCGGCGATCTTATGCTTGCCGATTTTGATGAGAACGCTCCCGATATGGTCTATACCGAGGCTATTCAGCAGATTGGCGTTGACGCTCTGACAGGCTCGCTTATCAACATCGCCGCAAGAATTCTTCCCAAGCAGGAAGTGGACAATCTCCTTTACGACATTGTTTCTTCTTTTGTTAAGACGCTTATCATTCCGAACACGTCGCTCATCTCACTCTGTCCTCCCGACAGATACGATGAGTTTGCCGATAAATATCTTTCCGATGAGTCTCTTGCAGGAACAAGAGCTCAGACGGACAGCTATGCAAAGGCACAGCGTGAGCTTAAAGAAAGACTTGAGTATCAGCAGGATAAATACGGCGTAGAATTCTACTTCATCGCCGGTTATAACCTCGGCTTCGGCGACGGAAGCGGAGACTTCGGCTTCTTCAAGTTCTTTGAAACTCAGGACTCCACAAACTCCGATGAGGTTATCGAAATTTCCTCAACCGCTCCCGGCACCTCCTATGTTCCGGCAGGCACATCTTTCAGCGAGGAATATATCGCAGATCCGTCTCACCACGTTTCACCCGACGGCTCGATCGACACCTCGACCGCTTATTTTGAAAAGACAACCTGGTATTTCAACAAGCAGTACCATGAGCTTACAAACAACAATGTCGCCCTGAGCCTTGCATATGATATCGCAATGAACAAGGTAAAGAGCATTGACGACTGCACGGATACATATCCGCAGTTTAACGCAGTCAGAGACACCAGAAAGGTTAAACGTTATCTTGAGGACGCTGAAAAAGTATTTTCGCTCGATGTCCTTTCCGCAGAGGACGATGCAGCGTTGAAGAACGCAGTTGCAAAGGCAAATGCAATGCTTGCAACCACCGTTATTGACACCGAATACGACGCTGAGGTAACGGAGGAGCTTCGTGCGCTTATGGCGGAGCTTGTTGCAAAGTACGATCTTGCAACCGATGAGGTCAAGGAACAGCTTGATTACAGCGGACTTCAGCGCGGTGATTATAAGCCGGCTTCGGAGCCTGACAAGACAACAGAAATTCTCACCGCCGCTGTCGGAGCAACTGCCAAGCTTATGACGATCATCTTCGGCAAAAAAGGATTTGCGGATTTCTGGAGCTTTTTATACTAATATAATTTGAGCTGTCGCAAGGCAGCTCTTTTTATGTGTTTACGGCAAATAATCTATTTAGAGACCGCATAAAATATATTATGTTTGCTTTGCCGTTGACTAAAAGGGACTTTTGTGGTATGATTTATTCGGAAAAATGGGGAGATAAAATTTCTCTGAAAAGGAGCATCGTTTATGGATTACAAAGAAAAATATCAACAGTGGCTCACCTTTGACGAAGCTACAAGGGCAGAGCTTGCGGCGATCACAGATGAAAAAGAAATAGAAGACAGATTTTACAAGGATCTTGAATTCGGCACAGGCGGACTCAGGGGAATTATGGGTGCAGGTGCCAACAGAATGAACAAGTACACTGTCAGCAAGGCAACCCAGGGACTTGCCGATTATCTCAAAGCGGAGTTTGACGGTGAGCTGAGCGTGGCTATCGCACATGATTCAAGAAACAATTCGAGGGAATTTGCCGTTTATGCGGCGGAGGTTCTCTGTGCAAACGGTATCAAGGTTTATCTTTACGACACGCTTATGCCCACTCCCGTGCTTTCTTTTACGGTCAGATATCTCGGCTGTACGGCAGGTGCGGTTGTTACCGCCAGCCACAATCCCAAGGAGTATAACGGATACAAGATCTATGACGAAACAGGCTGTCAGCTTTGCCCCGACGCCGCAAACAAGGTTATCGGATATGTCAATGCAATAACGGATCTCAAGGCTGTGCCGCATATGGCTCTTGAAGAAGCGGCGGCAAAGGGACTTTATCAGCCTATCGGCAGTGAGGTGCTTGACGCTTTCCTTGCCGAGGTTAAAAAGCAGTCTCTTTATGAGGAGCCGTCGGATATAAAGATCGTTTACACTCCGCTCCACGGTACGGGCAATGTTCCCGTAAGAAAGATACTGGAGGGTATGAATATTTCAGTCGTTAAGGAGCAGGAGCTTCCCGACGGAAATTTCTCGACCGTTCGTTCTCCGAATCCGGAGGAAAAGGACGCCCTTACACTCGCTCTCAAGCAGGCGGAGAAAGAGGATGCAGACCTTGTTTTCGGCACCGATCCCGATTGTGACCGTATCGGAGCAGGCGTAAAGCACGACGGAAAGTATGTACTTATCACGGGCAATCAGATGGGTGCTTTGCTTGTAAACTTTGTCCTTAATATGAAAAAAGACTCGCTCAACAGCAAGTCAACTCTTGTTAAGACGATCGTTACAAGCGAGCTCGGCGCAAATATTGCACGAAGCTTCGGACTTCAGGTTGCCGAGACTCTGACAGGCTTCAAGTATATCGGCGATCAGATCAACAGATATGAGAAGTCGGGCGACAGAGAATTTGTTATCGGCTATGAGGAGAGCTACGGCTATCTTGTCGGCTCGCACGCAAGGGATAAGGACGCAGTCGTTTCCTCAATGCTCGTTTGCCAGATGGCGGCTTACTATTACAATCAGGGCAAGACTCTCATCGACGCCCTCAACGATATCTATGACAAATACGGCTATTATCTCGATTCACTTGACACCTTTGTACTCAAGGGAATTGAGGGAGCGCAGAAGATTCAGAGCCTTATGACCGAGTTTAGAGAGAACGGAAGCAAGTTCTTTGACTCGATCAAGACGGTTTACGATTTCTCAAAGGGAATTGCGGATCTTCCAAAGGAGAACGTGCTCAAGTATGTGTTTGAGGACGGCTCATGGCTTGCGATCAGACCTTCGGGAACAGAGCCGAAGCTCAAGGTCTATTATTCAATTCAGGATAAGAGCAAGGATAACGCTTATGCACGCCTTGAAGCGATGAGATCGAAGCTCCACGAAATAATCAACGGCTGATCGGCAAAAATCGGTTGACAAATCGGCGGCTGTTATGTATAATATACCAGTCGCCGATAAATATGCCGGTGTGGCGGAATAGGCAGACGCAAGGGACTTAAAATCCCTCGGTGGCAACATCGTACCGGTTCAAGTCCGGTCACCGGCACCAGTCGAGAGCCTCGACACGCAATTCGCGTAGTTGAGGTTCTTCTTTTTTGTGATTTTTATTCTCGCGTATTAAATCCCTTATTAACATCCGTACCAAACCCCAAAGGCATATGTCTTTGGGGTTTACTTTTTACCTCTTCACTATTCACTCTTTATGAAGTTTATTACACCAAGCAATAACAAACAAAAGACTTGTACGCAGGGGATATTATGATATATCTCCTGCGTACAAGTCTATACACTCAATATTATTGAACCGCTGTGTACAAAACGGTACGCACGGTGGTGTGAGAAGTCGGCTACTCAACTAATGGGTAGCCGACTTCTCGATTGCAAATATTTAATTATCAGTCATTCTTCTGCCAATAGCCGTTGAGGAAGTCGCCGATATCACGCATCGCCTGTGCGATCTCGTCAGGCTCGGGAAGCATAACAATTCTGAAGTGATCCGGTTCATTCCAGTCAAAGCCCGAGCCGGGAACGATGAAGATGTGCTTCTCGTGAAGAAGATCGAAAGCAAATTTCTTATCGTTGGTGATGTTGAACTTCTTGACGTCGAGCTTCGGGAAAACATAGAATGCGCCGTGGTTCTTGACAACCGAAAGTCCGTCGATCTTGTCAATCTCACGGATAACAGCCTCTCTCTGCTCATAGAGTCTGCCGCCGGGAACAAGCATTGCCTGTGTGCTTGCGTTGTCCTCAAGAGCCGCAGGAATAACAAGCTGTGTAAGAGCGTTACCGCAAAGTCTCATTGCCGCGATCTGGAAGATACCCTCAACATAGTCGTCAGCCTTGCCCTTGTAGCCGCTGATGCACATCCAGCCGCATCTGAAGCCGCAGACGATGTGTGACTTGGAAAGACCGTTCATCGTGATAACCATTCTGTCGGGAGCGAGAGCGGCGGTAGAATAATGCTCAACACCGTCCATGACAAGTCTGTCATAGATTTCATCGGAGAAGATAAGAAGATCATTTTCACGGGCAACCTGAATGATGTCCTCAAGCACCTCTTTCGGATAAACTGCACCGGTCGGGTTGTTCGGGTTGATGATAACGATAGCCTTGGTCTTTGAGGTTACCTTGCTTCTCATATCGTCGATATCGGGATACCAGTTGTTTTCCTCGTTACATCTGTAGAAAACGGGCTGACCGCCTGCGATATAGGTCGAGTTTGACCAGAGCGAGTAGCTCGGAGAGGGCATAAGCACCTCGTCACCCTTGTTAAGCAGGGGAAGGAGAGCCATAAGAACAAGCTCACTGACGCCGTTTCCGATATATATATCGTCGGGGGTGATTCCCTGAACACCCTTGCCTTTGTGATAATTGCAGATAGCCTCACGGGCGTCGGGCATACCTTTAAGATCGCAGTATGCAACAGCTCTGTCGGCATTGTTGAGGAGCGCATTTCTTACGCTGTCAGGCATTCCGAAGCCGAAGGTAGCAGGGTTGCCGGTGTTGAGACGAAGCACCTTGATGCCTTCCTTGTTCATTCTCTGGCTTTCAAGATAAAGCGGACCTCTGATGTCGGAATGTACCGGCATTAAGTTTTCTGAACGTTTGATTTCCATAGCGAACTCCTATCCGCCGCAGTAACGGTAGTGCGGCATTTTTTATAAATATCAATATAACACAATTTAATGTATATTTCAAGAATAAAAATTGATGTATAATGAATAATATTGAAATTTAACAATAATATACGCTGAAAAATGTTGAAACGTGTATATTTTTACACCCTTTGAAAATTTCAGTATAATTTACAAAAATGAGACTGCCGTTTGACAGTCTCAAAAGCTTTGTTTATTTTGATTTCCTTTTCCTCTTTATGATGATAACCGCTATGGCAATAACAGCTGCCAAAACGAGAAGATACGGGCTTGCACCGAGGAGAAATACGGCAAGATTTCTGAAAAACTGACCGAGGTTATACAGGCTTTCCGAAAACTTTTCGCTGACCTCAGCTCCAAAGCCTTTGACGGTCTTGCTCTCTCTTTCAACCTGAACGACGGATATCGTGACTTCGGAATATGAGATCTGGGAATCGTACTGCTCTTTCTGAGATTTCATCGCTTCAAGCTCGGATCTGACCTCGGAGAGCCTGTTCTGGACGGTTATGGTGTCCTGAACATTGTCGCACTTTTCGAGAATACCGAGCAGAGCTTTTTCCTCCGTCTCATACGCCTTTATCTTACTTTCGGTTTCGGTGTATGAGTCCGTAATGTCCGAGGTCACAACGCTTTTTTCGGTTATTGTTCCGTTTTCTCCGAGAAATACAAGAAATTCATCAAGCTTTTCCGGCGGAACATTCACGGTCGTTGAAATGCGCCTGTATTCGTTATAGTTGTTTTCTTCCAGTGAGGAAACGTAGCCGTTTGCCGATTTGACATTGTCGTTTATCTTTTTAATAAGCTCCTCGCTGTTTTTGGTTTCGATGTTGACAGAAGCGTGCTTGATTATTTTTCTTGAATCCGAGGAAACATCGGTGTATGTCGTTAAGCCGGAAGACGCAACACCTGAGCCTGAATCGTCACTGCTACTTTCACTGTAACCTTTTTCGCCATTTTCGGAAACAGAATTTGAGATATTTGATCCGAGCATTTTCAAATCCGAATCGCCGATGGAAAGAATTGCGCCTCCAACCAAAACAACCGCAAGGCATGCGGCAATAACCGTCATTATCCTCTTTTTCCTGTTTACGGATTTTTTTGGTTTATCAAAGGTCGATTGTGAAATTTTGTCTTTCAGCCCGTCGGATGCGTGAAGCTCTCCGACCTCTTTAATATAATCGTTTTTATTCATCGTCAAAACCTCCTATCATTTCTTCCTTGAGTATGGCTCTGCCGCGGCTGAGCCATGAAAGCACGGTATTAGGTTTGGCGTCAAGGATTTTTCCGATCTCCTTGGCGGAATATCCCTCGTAATAGTGAAGATATATCGTATTGCGATAATTCTCCGGAAGTGACTTGACCGCTTCAAGTACGGAATCCTCTTTCTGAGCCGTGTTGCTGTCAACGGGGGCTTCGCATAACACAATACCGTTGCTCTTTCTCAGCTCATCCCTGCATTGATTTATTGTCACACGGATAAGCCACGCCTTGAGATGATCTTCACCCCGGAACACCTTGTCGCTCTCAAGAAGCTTTAAAAACACCTCCTGAGTAACGTCCTCAGCGTCGGACTGTCTCTGCGTGTTATGTACTGCAACACGGTAGACCGTGTCTGTAAACCGAGAAAAAGCATAGGGGAAAGCGTCCTTTCCCGAAGAGAAAAATACCATGATATTGCCTCCTTTCACTTATAACACGTTTGAAAACGTCGAATTATTGCAAGCAAAAAATTTTTTATAAAAGATTCACCAGCTCTGCAACGGTAAATCCGTCATAGAGCGAATTATCAAGGATATCGAGGTTGACAGGGGAGTATTCGACCTCTTTTGAATAGCTGTAAAGAATACGGACGCGGTCGTCAAAGCTGAGTTCGGGAAAGCTGTCGTAAATTCGCTTGGTAATAATGCAGGCAAAAATTCCGTATTTGACCTTTGTCAGCAAATCGAGATCGAAGCACGCCGTCATCATATAGCGCATAAGGTAATACTTGAAAAGACGGACAATATCCTCCGAATATTTTTCGCTGTTGCGGTAAACGGCTTTTTCGTCGGAGAGTGAAAGCAGAAAGCTTCTGCGCTCCTCGCTGATAAATTCCATTTTCTCAAGCACCTTTATGCAATCGGAAAACGGCACGGCGCTGTCATTGCCGAGCCAATCCACACGGTCGATACTGCTTTGAAATTCGGCGGCAGAAAACAGGACGGAGGAAAGCTTTAGTTTAAGGTCATATTGTTTGTTTCCGAGAATGGAAAAAAATTCCTCACGCTTGTCGCTTAGAATGTTATATATTTTATCCTTGCTCTGAGCCGTAGAGTCGAGGCATACCTCGGTTTCGGGCGAAAGCAAGATTCTTGCCGCTTCGGGACATCCGAGACCGAGCCCTGTTTCACGGATATCGCCGTAATCGTCAAAGTATCTCGGAAAAAGACGGCAGGTTTCGCACAGGCAGTCCTCACCCTTTGCAAGCTGTATTCTGCAAAGCTTGTTTTCGTCAAGCAGGGGACAGCGCCCGTCAACGAGAGAGAAGATATATCCGTCCTCGTCCGTTGTCAGATGTTTATCGAAAAACGGCTTGAGCGAGCCTGTTTCGTTCTTGTATTTCTCTGCGCTTTCACCGTCGATTTCAACATCCCAGCCTGCACAGCAGGTATCGGGACAACGGTCGGCAACACATTTGAAAGCGTCAAAATATTTCGGTTTTACAACAATCATATAAATAATCTTCCGTTTCAGGCACAGAGGATAAAAAATCCGCTGTACATTTTTAATTTGTTAATAAAATTGTAACACCTTGCCTGCTTTTGTCAAGTATAATAATAACATAGTTTAGATTAGTCTATGTAATATTTGATTATACGAAAGCCGGGCTGTTACGAATGAACAACTTTATGAAAAAGCTTTATAATTTCATGTACGGTAGGTACGGCGTTGATAAGCTCACCGTATTTCTGATTCTGCTCAATCTCCTGCTCAACGGAATAGGCTCGTTTATGCGAAACCGAATTGCCTATTTCATTTTCTATGTGCTGGCACTTGCGGTTTTCGGCTTTGCGGTGTACCGTGTGCTGTCGAAGAATATCGAAAAACGCCGCCGTGAGGGCGAGTGGTTTGACGGACTTCTTGCAAGAACAAATTATACCGATAAAATCAGAAAAATGAGACGGTGGTTCAAGCGGCAGGGACTTAAATTCAAGTTCCGTAAAACGCACAGGTTCAGAGTTTGTCCGAACTGCGGCGAAAACCTGCGACTTTCCAAAAAGAGGGGCAAGCGTGACGTGACCTGTCCGATTTGCGGCAATAAATTTTCTGTTCACATATTATTCTGAGGAAGTGGAGTTTTGCTGGGGTATGTGAGGGCGTACAGGCCCGAAATGAAATTCAAGGACTATGACCTTTACAAGGGCGTTTACTGTTCGCTTTGCAAGGCGATCGGCAGAAGATACGGCTTGCTTGCAAGACTGACGCTGTCATATGACTTTACTTTTCTTGCTATACTGCGGATGGCGGTCAGGGAGGATAAGGTGCATATGTGCCGTTCCCACTGTTCGTTTAATCCCTTGAAAAAATGTTACGACTGTTCGGGCGGAAGCTCGGATATAAACTACACCGCCGATGTGTCGATGATAACATTTTATTATAAAATCAAGGACAATATCGCAGACAGCAGATTTTTCAAAAAATTGCTTTGTAAAATGTTGATGCCATATGCAAATCATATATTTAAGAAGGCAAAAAAAAATAATCCCGTTATTGCCGAAAAGCTCGGCGATCTGATGAAAGAACAGGCTCTTGCCGAAAAAAACGGCGCAGGTCTTGACGAGGCGGCGGACGCAAGCGCAAAAATGCTTGCCGAAATGGTGTCCTCCGATATTGAGTGTTCGGATAACGAGGCTCTGAAAAGGCTCGGTTATTATCTCGGACGGTGGGTATATATCGCAGACGCCGCCGACGACTGCGAGGACGATTTAAAATCGGGCAGCTTCAATCCTTTGAAAAAGAGATATACTTCTCCCGATTTCAAGACCTATTGCGAGGAAATGCTGTCGCTGACGGTCGGCGAGGCAATAAATAATTTAAAAAAGCTGAAAATATACAGATTTTATGATATAATAAACAATATTCTGATTTACGGTACCGATTACACGGCAAAGAAAGTAATTTATAAGGAGGTCGGCAGTTGTGAAAAATCCGTATGAAGTCCTCGGCGTTACATCGGCGGCGAGTATGGACGAGGTCAAAAGAGCATACCGTGACAAGGCTCGTCAGTACAGCGACGATCCTGCTAAGATGAATGAGCTTAACGCCGCTTACGATATGATTATCAACAATTTCAGCTCAAACCGCACCGACACCTCCTATTCCGATAACAGATACGCTTCATCCTCCTCGGCAGGACAAACCTCCGAATTCGGAGATATAAGATCGAAGCTGAACAGCGGCAGAATCGACGATGCGGAAACATTGCTCGACGGAATACCGTATCAGCGCAGAAATGCCGAATGGTACTACCTCAAGGGAACGATTCAGCATCGCAGAGGCTGGCTTGAAAGCGCAATGGACAGCTTCGAGAAAGCAAAAAATATGGAGCCGGGCAATCCCGAATACGAGGCGGCTTTCAATCAGCTCAAGCGTGAGGCGAAGGGTGATTTCCGCAGGAGCAATCAGCAGGCCGACAATGACGGCTGCTGCAGTCCGTGCAATATTTGTTCTTCGCTGATGTGCGCCGACTGCTGCTGCGAATGTATGGGCGGCGATTTAATAAGATGCTGTTGACGGTGATTATATGAAATATACGGTTAAAACCGCTTGGGGCGGAATGTGTATCGGACTTTCTGCGGCACTTATGATGCTTTCCTCGGTCGTTCCGTTCCTGACATATGCCATACCTGCTTTGGCGGCGCTCTTGGTTATGTTTATGCGAATAGAGTGCGGCTGGAAATGGGCACTCGGAGTTTATGCAGGAACTTCGGTCGTGTGTGCGCTTGTTGTGCCCGAAAAAGAAGCGGTCGCTATTTACATAGCTTTGCTGGGATATTATCCGCTGATAAAACTGCTTCTTGACAAGCTCCCGAAGGTTATCGGCTATGTTGTGAAAGGCGCTTTCTTTACGGGCGTAATTATTGCAACCTACTATATAATAATGCACGTTTTCGGCATTTCTACCGAGCTTTTGGAGGAAACTCAGGGCTTTATGATACCTCTGCTTGTCGTGCTCGGTCTGGCGGCATTCATAATGTACGATGTTGCTATCGAAAAGTTGGAGATAGCCTATTACCGAAAATGGCAGAAACAATTCAGAAAAGTATTTAAAAAACGCTGAGCAATTTCGCTCGGCGTTTTTCATATCTGCCGACTTGTCCGCATAGTATTATTTCGTAAGCTCGGAGTTAAATAAGCTCGGAAAGGACCGGTCGGAGAATGAGAAAATATTTTATACTGTGTTCGGTGCTTATGGCGGCAATGATTTTAATGCCGCTCACCGCAATGGAAAAACAGCACAAAACCGTATTGACTAACGCTGAACAGCCCGTGAATACGGACAGCGGTGTAATCAGCGTTATGAAATCCGAGAACGGAAAGGTTGAAAAAACCGATGTCAAGGAATACACCGTCGGGGCTTTGGCGGCAGAGATGAGCATGGACAGCCATGAGGAGGCGCTGAAAGCTCAGGCGGTCGCCTGCTACACCTACGCTTTGTATTGCAGGGAGAATGCAGACAAGGATGAGCTGAACGGAGCGGACATCTCGGACGATTCAAAAACACATCAGGGATACATAAACAAGGACGAAAGAAAGAAAAAATGGGGAGACAAATTTGAGGAATACGAGGAAAAGGCGGAAAAAATCGTCAGTGAAGTGCTGGGAAAGCAAATGGTCTATGACGGCAAGCCGATTTTAGCGGCTTATCACGACCTTTGCAGCGGAAGAACCGAGAGCGCAGAGACTGTCTGGGGCGAGAACATAGCTTATCTGCAATCGGTTACAAGCGACGGAGATAGGCTTTCGCCCGATTATGACAAAACGGTCACTCTGAGCGAAGAAAAATTCCGTGCCGCCGTTCAGCTCATTGACGGCATCGAGCTTTCCGAGGATCCCGAAGAATGGGTAGGCAAAACGGACAGGACGGACACGGGCTTCGTACGCTCCGTGGAGATCGGAGGAACAAAGGTGGGCGGAAACGATCTGAAAAAGGCATTGGAGCTTTCCAGCAGAAATTTTTCGATCACATATTCCGACGGTAAATTTACGGTCAAAACCGTCGGCAACGGTCACATGGTGGGTATGAGCCAGTACGGAGCGGACTATATGGCACGGCAAGGCTCAAATTGGCAGGAAATTCTGAAGCATTATTATACGGGAATAAAAATCGTATAATTTTTCAGGCAAAAAATATCATATCTTCCTTTAAAATAATTTGTAAAAACTATTGCTTTTTTGTTAGAATATGTTACAATAAAGTCAAATTAACCAACAAGGAGGTAACAACAATGGCTTTTAAAATTACAGACGCTTGCATCGCTTGCGGTGCTTGTGCCGATGAGTGCCCGGTAGGCGCTATTTCCGAAGGTGACGGCAAGTACGAAATTGATGCTGATGCTTGCATCGATTGCGGTTCTTGTGCCGGTGCTTGCCCGGTAGGAGCTCCCGTTGAGGACTGATTACCCGACTCTCGGATAAACCAATAATAATAAAGATCCCGTGTGTATCACCGTACGCACGGGGTTTTTTTCTGTAAATTTGCAATATTATTTCTTTTTTGTTGACAAATATAAATACAGGTATTATAATTATAGAAATTCTAATTTTAGACTAAATGGAGGGCGTTATGACTGCGATAAAGATGATAGCGGTGGGACGGAAGCTTGCGAATGTTTACAGCGGTCTTTCCCTGCCGATATGCAAAAAATACGGGATAAACCAGTCCTGCTTTGATGTGCTTATGTTCTGCGCCAACAATCCCGAATACAACACCGCACGGGATATCTGCGCCGTCAGGGGAATAAAAAGCGGAATTGCGTCGGTGGCTGTTGAAACGCTTATAAAAAAGGATATGCTTGTTCGCCGTGACGATCCGTCCGACAGGAGGATAAGACGGCTGTATCCGACGGAAAAAGCGGACAGTATAATTGCCGACGGCAGAAAAATGCAGAAGGATTTTGTCGCCGCTCTGCGTAAGGGTATTACTGCCGAGGAGGAGGAAACTGTGGAAAGAGTTAATGAAAAATTACTGGAGAATATAATGCTTTTCGCTTCGGAGGATC
Source organism: Acutalibacteraceae bacterium (assembly GCA_051881315.1). GTDB lineage: Bacteria > Bacillota > Clostridia > Oscillospirales > Acutalibacteraceae > CAG-488. The sequence goes on from JBJEPQ010000077.1 coordinate 41,204, forward strand.
AAAAATGCTTGTAAAAATTATTATCTGCGTTGTTGCAGGTCTCGGTGCAGGTCTCGGAACGGGCTTTGCGGGTATGAGTGCGGCTGCGGTAATAAGCCCCATGCTCATCACTTTCTTGGATATGGATCCGTATCTTGCTGTCGGAATAGCCCTTGCCAGCGACGTTCTGGCGAGCGCAGTTTCCGCCTACACCTACGGAAAGAATAAAAATCTTGATATACGCAACGGACTGATTATGATGGCGGCGGTGCTCTGCTTTACGCTTGTCGGCAGCTATGTTGCAAGCATCGTGCCGAAAACGACAATGGGAAATTTCTCCGTATTTATGACCTTGCTTCTCGGTATTAAATTTATCGTGAAGCCTGTTGTTGCGCCTAAGTCGAGACTGGAAAAAGCTACGGCGGCTCAGAAGGCGATACGTTCGGTGATCTGCGGATCAATGGTAGGCTTCATCTGCGGCTTTATCGGCGCAGGCGGCGGAATGATGATGCTTCTTGTGCTTACCTCCGTGCTCGGCTATGAGCTGAAAACGGCGGTCGGAACAAGCGTATTTATCATGGCGGCGACTGCGCTTACAGGATCTGTCAGCCATTTCGTGATCGGCGGAGTGCCGGACATTACGGCTCTTATAACCTGCGTGATCTCAACGCTTGTGTTCGCTCTTATCGCTTCGGTGATAGCAAATAAGGTTTCGGCAAAAACACTTAACCGTGCAACGGGAATTGTGCTTGTTATTCTCGGTGCGTCAATGATAATTGTGAGCAAGGTGAAATAAATCCCGGCGGACTGCTGTGACAAAGCGGCAGTCCGTATCTTTTGACATTATGAGTTTTTCGTTGTATAATGGTATAAAATTGTGTTTACGGAGGCGGCGAAGTGTCGGATTTTAAGTATGAATATCTCGGTTCGGGGATTAAAGTCGCCGTTTCAAAGGAGCACTCGTTCGGCACGGACGCTGTTTTGCTGGCGGATTTCGCCTCTCCGAAAAGGAATGAAAAAGCCTGCGACCTCGGAACGGGCTGCGGCATTATTCCGATGATATGGTGCAGAAACTCTCAGGCAAAGGAGATAACGGCGGTCGAATTACAGGAAAAGGGATATTTGCAGACCTGTGAGTCAATCCGTGTAAGCTCGGTCGGGGAGAAAGTCACGGCGATCAGGCACGACCTTAAAGACATCAAATCCGTTCTCGGACACGCTTCTATGGACGTAGTTACGATGAATCCACCCTACAAGGCGGCCGACAGCGGAATAAAAAGTGTTTCTCAGGCTGAGCTTATCGCAAGGCACGAGGTGGAATGTAAGCTTGACGACATCTGCTCGGCGGCGGCGTATCTGCTGAATTTCGGCGGAAGACTTTGCCTGTGCAACCGTCCCGAAAGGCTGTGCGACACGATAGAGGCGATGAAGAAAAACGGCATAGAGCCGAAGAAGCTCCGCTTGGTTTCAAAAACTCCGTACACCCGTCCGTGGCTGTTCCTGATCGAGGGACGAAAGGGCGGCAAGCCGTTTCTGAATATTGAGCCGAATTTGATAATGTACGGCGAGGACGGCGTGCTTTCCGCCGAGGTTACGGATATCTACGGTGAATATAAGGAGAATACAAAATGAGTAAGCTTTATGTTGTCGGAACTCCGATAGGCAATCTCGGCGACTTCTCTCCGAGGGCGGTCGAAACGCTTGAAAGCGTTGATTTCATCGCCGCAGAGGACACAAGAGTTACGCTAAAACTGCTCAACCACTTCGGAATCAAGAAAAGTATGGTGAGCTATTTTGAACATAACAAGAGGGAAAGGGGAGAGATGATAACCTCAAGGATACTCGGCGGTGAAAGCTGTGCGCTTGTGACGGACGCAGGTATGCCTGCGATCTCCGATCCGGGCGAGGATCTTGTCAGACTTTGCCACGAAAAGGGAATAAAGGTTGAGTCCGTTCCCGGTCCCTGCGCATTTACAACGGCTCTTGCCCTTTCGGGCTTTCCGTCGGGACGCTTTACCTTTGAGGGCTTTCTGAGCGTAAACAAGCCCAGCAGACGTGAGCATTTGCAGTCGCTTGAAAACGAGACAAGAACAATGCTTTTCTACGAAGCTCCGCACAAGCTCGGTGCAACGCTCAGAGATATGAACAAGGTGTTCGGCAACCGTGAAATCGCAATCGTCAGGGAGATCACGAAGCTTCACGAGGAGGTCATCAGGACAACGCTTGACGAGGCTGTTGAAAAGTATGCCGACGGAAGCGTTAAGGGTGAGATAGTCCTTGTTATCAAGGGTACGGAAAAGGCTGAAGCCGAGGATGAAATGACCTTTGAACAGGCGGTTGAATGTGCCAGACGGAGCGTTGAGGACGGAATGAGCGTGAGTGAGGCGGCAAAGCAGGCGGCAAAGCTTTCCGGCTTTAAAAAAGGTGATATCTATAAAAGCCTGATCGGAGAATAAGAAAGGAATTGATGAAATGAGCTTTTTTGAATATATTGCACAGCACCCGTGGGTGGGAGTAGTGCTTGTACTGCTGATCGCTTTGACCGTTTTCGTGTGGTGCAAGGCGATAATATCGGGCAGGAAAAGGAACGAGGAAAGAGAAAGGATAATCGCAGACCTTGAGCGGGAAAAGGCTCTCAGGAATGAATTCAGGAATGTTGACGAAACGACATTTTTTGAGGGCAAGGACGACCGGCGTCTTGTAATCGGAATGTGCGCCCATGTTCAGATGAAGCTTGAAAAGGCGGATAATATGAACGAGGCTTTCGGAGAGCTTTCAGAAGTTAAGAAAAATGTTTACAGTCTCGGCTATGTGTTTGAAGACAGCCAAAAGAAGCTTTCGGAATTTTTTCGTTCAAACGGCGAGCCTCTGCTTTCCGCCTCAAAGGCGGCTGTAAACGGGGTGATAGGCGGCTCGTTTGCCGATATTTTCAACAAGGAATTTATTATGCTGGACGAAAATGACGAGACAACCTCCGTTGACAACGGTTTGTTGGAAAAATACGATGCGGAATTTGAAGCTCTGATGAATGAAAACGCAGATGAAATATATAAGTCTGCGGCAGAATATATCAGACGAAATAAGGCGGAATTTCTGAGCAAATAAAATCTTTTAAAAAATTTCCCAATTACCTATTGACAAAGTAGGTAATTGGTGTTATTATATTGCCAACGTAAGAGATAAAGCGAAAGCGAAAGGAGGAACGGCTATGAAAAAGTCATTCAATATGTGTTCAATATGTAACGAGTGCTGTTGGTGCGCTTTTGTCGCCATGTCCTCTTTCAGGGACATTCCGGAATCGGTTTAACCGCCGAACTTTTGCTAACGCACCGGAAGGCTTCCCATGCTTTTCGGTTATTTTTTTAGGAAGTGATATTGTGAGATTTCTTTACGGCATAATGCTCAGAAACAACATCAGGTTAGGACGATGTACAGGCTGACATTTCAATCCGAAAACTTAAAAATGCTTAACTACTAAAAAATAACTTATGTCAGGAGATAATTATTATGTCAAAAATTTATTCATCAGCGGATCAGCTTATCGGAAAAACCCCCCTTCTTGAACTCACACACATTGAGGCAAAATACGGTCTCAAGGCTAAGCTTCTTGCAAAGCTTGAGTATTTCAACCCGGCAGGATCGGTCAAGGACAGAATTGCAAAGGCGATGATAGACGATGCGGAGAAAGCGGGTAAGCTCAAGCCGGATTCGGTCATCATCGAGCCGACCAGCGGTAACACGGGAATAGGTCTTGCGGCTGTTGCGGCGGCAAGAGGTTACAGAATAATCATTGTAATGCCCGAAACGATGTCCGAGGAACGCCGCAGACTTATCAAGGCATACGGCGCAGAGCTTGTTCTCACCGAGGGCGCAAAGGGCATGAAGGGTGCTATTGCAAAGGCTAACGAGCTTGCCGAGGAATATCCGAACAGCTTCATTCCCGGTCAGTTTGTCAATTCCGCAAACCCCAAGGCTCACTACGAGACAACGGGTCCCGAAATATTTGAAGACACCGACGGCGAGGTTGATATCTTTGTTGCGGGCGTCGGCACAGGCGGTACTGTTACGGGCGTAGGCAAATATCTCAAGGAGAAGAAGCCTGAGACAAAGGTGGTTGCAGTTGAGCCTCTTTCATCGGCTGTTCTTTCAACAGGCGTTGCCGGAGCACATAAAATTCAGGGCATCGGCGCAGGCTTCGTTCCCGATGTTCTTGACACCGATATTTATGACGAGATAATCACCGTATCGAACGAGGACGCATTTGCGACAGGAAAGCTTATCGGTAAGAGCGAGGGTGTACTTGTAGGTATTTCTTCGGGTGCGGCAGTCCATGCGGCTGTTGAGCTTGCAAAGCGTGAGGAAAACGCCGGAAAGACAATAGTTGTTCTGCTTCCCGATACGGGCGACAGATATCTTTCAACAGCACTTTTTGATTAAAAAAGAAATAATATCGAGCGTGAACCCTGTCTTTTTTTTAGATGGGGCTTATGCTCTGTTATAAGAGGTGTTAACATGATTTCCACAAGAGGCAGATATGCGCTGAGAGTTATGATCGACCTTGCCGAGCATAAGGACGAGGGTTTTATCCCGATGAAAGACGTTGTTGCGAGGCAGGAAATTTCAAAAAAATATATGGAACAGATCATGCCTTCTCTTGTAAAAAGCGGTTTTGTCGAGGGCGTCCACGGCAAGGGCGGCGGATATAAGCTGACGAGGGAGCCTGCCGAATACACGGCAGGGGAGATTCTGCGTGCCGCCGAGGGCGATCTTGCGCCCGTTGCCTGCCTTTCATGCAATGCACAGGAATGTCCGAGAAGGTCACATTGCAAGACCTTGCCGATGTGGGAAAAATATAACGATCTTACTAACGGTTTTTTTGATTCCTATACGCTCGAAAGTCTGATCAAATAAAGCGGATTTGAATACAAAACGAAAAACTGCAAGCAATCCAAAACGGAAATGCTTGCAGTTTTTGCTTGTTTTTTAGTACATATTTATTTTTTGTATTCAGATATCAGCTCAACCGTTCCGGTAAAGTTGTCATAGTCGATCATAATGTAATTTCCGCCGCCCTGAAAGTCAAACTCTTTTTCAAAGTTCCCGTTGCTGTCAACCTTGTATTCCTTGACCTCCGAGCCGAGTCTTATCCGCAGTAAAGCCGTTCCGCTTTCCGTCAGTATTTTTGCTTTCAGCCTGACCGTCTTTTCTTTGACCGATCCGCCGCCGAATATGACGTCACGTCCGCTTTCGGAAAGACAGGTTGAAGAATAACTGCCCGTGCATCGGTTGCTGTCATGGTAATACCTTATTCCGATAAGAGAGCGGTCGCTCGTCAGCTGACTGAGGCTGAACAGGTTTACCATTCTGTCAATTCCGCCGATTATCAGCTCTGCGTTATCCTTATGGATACAGGAGGTGAACGAGAACAGTATTATCACCGCAAGCAGTAAAGCTATTATTTTCTTCATCGCTCAGTTCTCCTTAGCGTCACTTACTATCTTATAATAAGCGTTCGAGGTGATCTTATAAACTATCATGTAGAATACGGCGAAAACCAGGAAGCTGATTACGGTGGTGATGATGAAAAGGCTAACGTTTGTAAGATTGAAAAGCAGGAGAAGCTTCCTGATAAGCGGAAAAGCAAATCCGAGATGAAGTCCTGCGAAAATCAGGGGGAGGAAGAACACCGTCAGAAGCTGTGAGTTAATGCTCTTTCTGATCTCCTTTTTTGTCATTCCGACATTTTGCATTATTTCAAATCTCGCCTGATCCTCATAGCCCTCCGATATCTGCTTGTAGTAGATTATCAGAACTGCGGCAAGCAGGAAGACAATGCTCAGAATAATTCCGAGGCAGAACAGACCGCCGTAGAGGGAATAAAATTCAGCTCTGTTGCTCGCCCTGCCGCCGACATCGTAGGCGTAGTAGTTAAGCTCCTCGTTATGCTCGGATGCGTATTCATGCAGCTCCTCGCTGAGGTCAATCTGAGCTTCCTCATCAAGATTTGTGTCAAACCGATATACCCACTTGTAATTGACGATTGTTCCTCCCATAGCTTTGTCGGAGGTTTCCTCGTTAATTCCCTGAGTTGCCGTTTCAAGGTCGTTTACAAAGATTGCCATAGTCTGACTTGCGTTTACCATAGCCTGAGAATCATTGATGAAATTGCTGAGAGTTTTTACTATTTTGAAGCTCTGTCCTCGGTTGAACGAGATCGTGCTTCTGTCGTAGGTTGAGCCGTCACGGTAGAAGTATATCATCGCTTCCGAATCGTTCAGGGTGTAGTTTGTGCCCATCAGGCGGTTATATTCGCTGATCGGTATGAAGTAGAACTGATAAAGCTGTCCGTAATCCGAAATGCTCAGCTTGTCTACTCTGTCAACGTCAATTTCAACCCGGCCGTCTGTGACAAGTCCGGCAACGCTTGCACAGTGATAATCAACAACGTTCGACTGTTCACAGTTGTGCTTTGCTGTGATATCCTGTATGCCGTTTCTGATTTTTTCGTTTCTTCCGTCCTCAAAGAAAGAGGTTTCAATCGTGTAGATTTCAATATTCATATCCCTCGGATAAATGCTCTTTATTATGTTTTCTTCACCGAAGTAAAGAGTTGTTGTTGAGGATATCATAACCAGCACCATTGTTGCAAGTATACAGATCGAAGCAAGTCCTGCTCCGTTTCTTTTCATTCTGTATGCCATTGACGATACAGAAACAAAGTGGTTGGGCTTGTAATAATAGCTCTTTTTCTTCTGGAGCAAGCGGCAGAAAAGAACGGAACCCGAAATCATAATCAGATACGTCGCAATGATTACCATAATAACCGCTATGAAGAAAAGGGAGAGAGCCTGAAGCGGTTCTTTGATATAAACAGCGATGAAATATGCGGCGGCGAGAATCAGCACGCCTGCAATTCCGAATACCCAATTTGCTTTGGGTTGTTTTTCACCTACGCTGTCGCTCTTGACAAGTGAGATTGCATTGGCAAACTTGATCTGACGGAGCGAGTTGAGAAAAAGAAGAAGAAAGATAACCGCAAAAACGGCGACGCACATTAAAATGCCTCGGACGGAAACGGACAGATTGTAGCTGACCTCTCCCTTGAGAATGTTCAGGAACACAAGCTCGGAGAGCTTTGAGAGAATTATTCCGGCAACAAGTCCCGACGATACGGAGATGAGAGCTATAATAAGCGTTTCCCAGAAAAGCACCTTGCTCAGGTTTTTCTTGTCCATACCGAGAATGTTATAAAGTCCGAATTCTTTCTTGCGCCGTTTGATGAGAAATGAGTTCGTGTAAAAAAGGAAGATGCAGGCGAATATCGCAACTACCCATGAGCCGAGACCGAGAATTTCACGGATCATTGAGTAGCCGTTCGTTGTTTCAAGGCTTTCGGTAAACTGTAAATACAGAATGATATAGTACATCATTACCATTCCGATACAGGTCAGAATATACGGAAGATACATCTTCTTGTTCTTGCGTATGCCGTCAAATGCGAGCTTGGGATAAAATCCGGTCTTCATTTCTGCTCACCGCCCGTCGCAAGTAATGTCAGAGTGTCGGATATCTTCTGATAAAGCTGTTCGTCCGTGTCGGCGCCTCTGTAAATCTGGTGGAAAACCTCACCGTCCTTGATGAAAAGGATGCGGTTTGCGGAGCTTGCCGCCTTGACCGAGTGGGTAACCATAACGATCGTCTGACCTGTCGAATTGATATCTCCGAAAAGGTGGAGAAGCTCATCGGTCGATTTTGAATCGAGAGCACCCGTCGGCTCGTCGGCAAGGATCAGCTTCGGACTTGTGATTATCGCCCTTGCGACTGCGGCTCTCTGCTTCTGACCGCCCGAAACCTCATAAGGATATTTCTTGAGAATGTTCTGAATACCGAGCCTTGAAGCTACGGCTTCGAGCTTGCCGTTCATCTCCTTATAGCTCTTGCCTGCAAGGACAAGGGGAAGATAGATGTTATCCTCGATGGTGAATGTATCAAGCAGATTGAAATCCTGAAAAACGAAGCCGAGATTGTCACGGCGGAACGATGCAACGGCGGATTCCTTGATATTTGAAAGATCGTTGCCGTCGAGAATGACGCTGCCGTTAGTCGGCTTGTCGAGGGCGGCGAGAATGTTCAGCAGGGTGGTTTTGCCTGAGCCCGATTCGCCCATTATTGCTACATATTCGCCCTGTTCAACGCTGAAATTTACGTTTCTGAGAGCTTCAACCTTGTTTCCGCCCAAACGGGTGGAATAAATTTTTTTGAGTCCTTTGACTTCCAAAATACTCATTTTTTTGACCTCCAATCAAATTTTCTGCCGTAAGTATAACAGAAAAAAGGAGTGCCTCTCCATAGATTTGTCTTACAAAATGCCGCCTAAAACTTACAGTTTTGTAAGATTTGAGCTAAATAAAGGTAAACGCTGTACCGAGCTTGATATTTTACATCGGTACAGCGTTTTGATTATTTAATTTTCGCTGACTGCGGAACTATGTCGGGATAGAGAAGATCGTGGATATATTTTGTTTCTTCCTCCCAGTTGAGGATAAGAACCTCTTTGCCGTCACGGGTTGAAAGCGGATATGGAACATGGGGGATTATGTCCTCATGCACGCCCATCGTCAGATACTTGGGAGCCTTTGCAATCTGAGCAAGAAGCTCCGTCTTTGAGAAATTGGTTGTAACGAGGGGAAGAATTTCGTCCATAAGATTGACGAGAGTTACCGCCGAGGAACGCTTGAGCTTGCTTGCAATCGCATTGAGAACGGCTCTCTGTCTGCCTGTACGCATACGGTCGGAGTCGATCGAACGAAGTCTTGAATATGCGACAGCCTCCGCTCCGTTAAGCTCGTAAGATCCCGCCGAGCTTATTCCGAGGACTGCCTGAGCCTCAGCCGCCGTCAGCTCGACCGTAACGCCGCCGAGAATGTTGATGATCTTTTCAAATCCCGAAATATCGACCGTCACATACTTGTCAATTCTGATCTTGTAGTTCTGCTGAACGGTATCGACAAGCATCGTTGCGCCGCCGTAAGCGTGGGCGGTGTTAAGTCGCTTGTTGCCGTGGCCGGGAATTGCAACGTAAGCCGCACGGGAGAGCGAAACCATATTGATAACTCCGTTTATCGTGTTGACGGAAATAAGGATCATGGAGTCCGAACGGGGAAGATATGCGCCGTTGAACATAACGACCTCCTCGTCACCGTAGTCAACACCGACAAGCAGAATGTTGAGAACTCTGTCATCGTACCACATAACGCTGTTGTCAAGGTTGGCTCTGATGTCGGCGTCGGCGTTTGCCTGATCGTCAAAAGCAAGATTTTCCTGATTGTCAAGGTCGGGATTTGCAGTTCCCTCGGAATCTCCGTAATGGAGCTTGTTGAGATAGGAATTTACAAAGATTCCCGCTCCTCCCACAAGTATTGCAAAGACGAGGACTATCGCAATCAGCACACGAAGTCCCTTGCGCTTCTTTTTCTTTTCCTTTTTAAGATCCGAAGCAGTCAACTTATAGTTGTCGTTTTCAGGATCAATAACCTGATATTTATTTTCGTCCATTTATATCCCTCCGAAAATATTTTATTTCATTATAAACTATTTAAAAAAGAAAATCAAATATTATTGCACATTTTGTTTATAAAGGTTATAATAATATTCTGAGAAAACAAACCGAAATGTGTCCGAATATGTCATAAGGCTCATCGGCACGGCGGAAAGGAACGGTTATTTTAGAAATGGAAGATTTGAAAAAGATGATTTTCGAGCTTTCCGAAGCCAACGGAACTCCGGGCGAGGAAAACGAGATTTCGGATATTATAGAGAAATATGTTTCCGGGTTTGCCGAGGTAAAAAAGGATAAATTCGGAAATGTCACGGCGGATATGCCGGCAGGAGAGAAAACGGTTCTTCTTGACGCTCACATGGACAGAATAGGAATGATCGTCACACATATCGAGGACGGCGGTTTTCTCCGTGTTGCAAAGTGCGGAGGAATGGACGCAAGGGTGCTTGCCGCCCAGGATGTGACCGTATGGGGAAAACAGCCTGTTTACGGAGTTGTTACCTCAACTCCGCCGCATCTTTCAACGGCGGAGGACGCCAAGAAAGCCAAGGATTTTGACGATATACTGATCGACACGGGACTTGAAAAGTCGGAAGCGGAAAAGCTGATCTCTCAGGGCGACAGGATTACGGTCAAATGTCCTCACGGCGAGCTTCTCAACGGCAGAATTTTCGGAGCGGCTCTCGATGACAGAGCAGGCTGTGCCGTCATTATCAGGGCGGCTCAGCTCGTTGCCGAAAGCAAAGACAGACCGAGCGTAAAGCTTCTCTTTTCGGGACAGGAGGAAACGGGCGGCGACGGAGCGGTCACGGGCAGCTATAATCTTGATGCGGACGAGTGTATCAGCGTTGACGTCAGCTTTGCCGACGCACCCGACGCTCCGAGTGATAAATGCGGAAAGCTCGGCAAAGGTCCGATGATCGGAATTGCACCCGTTCTTAACTATAAGCTCAGCCGGAGGCTCAAGACCTTAGCCGAGGAGAAAAACATTCCGTATCAGCTTGAACTGATGGGCGATTCAACGGGTACGAATGCCGACCGTATTGCAATATCAAAAGGCGGAATAAAAACGGGACTTGTTTCTGTACCGCAGAGAAATATGCACACGGGCGTTGAAGTGATATCGGTCAGCGATGTGGAAAACTCGGCGAAGCTCATTGCCGAATACATTCTCGGAGGTGGTCTTGATGCTTGAGCTTATCAGAAAGCTGTCGCTTCTCAACGGCACGTCGGGCAGAGAGGACGCCGTCAGAGATTACATTATAAATGAAATAAAGGATTTTGCCGAAAGCTATGAGGTCGATCCGCTCGGCAATCTTATTGTGTTCAAAAAGGGAAAGGAAACTCCCAAGAATAAGGTTATGCTTGACGCTCATATGGACGAGGTCGGATTTATGATAACCAACATCAATTCCGACGGAACGCTCGGCTTTGAATGTATCGGAGGAATTGACCGACGCGTCATGATCGGCAGAGCCGTGACGGTGGGTGACGGAAAGCTCAACGGCGTTATCGGAATTAAGCCGATCCATTTAACCAAGGGCGACAAGCTGGCAATGCCTGAAAAGATGTATATTGACATCGGAGCGGAAACAGCCGATGAGGCGAAAAAGTACGTTTCGCTCGGTGACTGCGCTTATTTTAACTCGGATTATGAGGAGTTCGGCAACGGCTTTATCAAGGGCAAGGCTCTTGATGACCGTGCCGGCTGTGCTATACTAATAAATATGATAAAATCCGAGCTTCCGTATGATATGTATTTTAACTTTGCAACGGGCGAGGAGGTCGGCTTCGGCTCGGCTGGAACGGCGGCATACAGGGTAAAACCCGACTATGCGATTGTCGTTGAAACCACGACGGCGGCAGACCTTGCCGATGTGCCCGAAAACAAAAAGGTGTGCAAGCTCGGCGAGGGTGCGGTCATTTCCTTTATGGACAGGCGGACGATCTATTCGAGGAAGCTTTTTGACAGAGCCTTTGAGCTTGCAAAGGAAAAGTCAATCAAGGCTCAGGTCAAGTCGGCGGTCGCAGGCGGAAATAATGCAGGAGTTATCCACAAGACGGCAGGCGGAATAAAAACTCTGACCGTTTCAATGCCGTGCAGATATCTTCATTCCCCGTCCTGCGTTTTAAAGACAGAGGATATAACAGAAAGCGAACGCATTATCCGTGCGCTTGCCGAGGATTTTGCCGATGCTTAAAGCTGTTGAGAAGAACGATAAAGATTTTACGGATTTTTGCCGCCGTGATGTTTTCGGCACGAGGATAGCCTGCCTTTACAACTGCTATTCTACGGATTACGACTTTGTGAAATTCTGGGCTCAGACCGATGAAAACGGAAAAATCATCTCCGCTCTCAGCCGTATTGACGGAGATGTCACGGTAAGCTCCGACTGTGGAAATGCGGAGGAAATTTTTGAATTTCTGAACGTTGTCGGTTATCGCACAATACAATGCGAAAAAAGACTTGCCGAGCGAGTGGGCGCAGAGGCTTCTATCGAGGGCTATGTCGTAGAATATGTGAAAAATAAAAATGAAATTGCAAAAATTCAGGCGGATAAAGAGTTCCGTCCGAAAGAAATTTATGGTATAATCAAAGCGGCAGGACTTGTCGGTGTGGGCGATTATTTGCCGTGGCTGTCCGACACGACCTTCAGAGTGAACAGAGGAGTTACCTCTGCTCTTACCGCACAGGTGAACGGTGAAACCGCCGCCTGTGCGATGAAGCTGTTTACAACGGACTGCGCCGTGCTCTTGGGAGCTGTTGCGACAAAACCCGAATACAGGGGCAGAGGACTTGCAGGTGCGCTTGTAACCCTCCTTGCCGAGAGCGAAAGGGATAAAAGAACGGAGCTTCTCTGCAAAAATGACAGTATAGTCGAGTTTTATAAATCAATCGGATTTAAGGTTAAAAACGAATGGAGTATTATAATAAATGAACAGTGAATTTTTTGATATCAGCGACAAGGTGCAGTCTGCGGCAGACATTGCTTTGGAAAAAATCAAGCCGTGCTTTGCCGAGACCGATGAAATAACGGAATACAATCAGCAGAAGGTGCTTGCCGCTTTTATAAAGAACGGAGTCAGCGAGGCGATGTTTGCCGAAAGCACGGGTTACGGCTACGGTGACAGGGGACGTGAGGTCATTGACCTTGTTGCGGCGGATATTTTCGGCGCCGAGGATGCGCTTGTCCGTCACAATTTCACCTGCGGAACGCACACTCTTGCGGTCGCTCTGTTCGGTATGCTCAGACCGGGCGACGTGATGCTCTGCGTTACGGGACTGCCCTACGATACCATTCATTCGGTTATAGGAATTGACGGCAAGGGTGACGGATCGCTTGCCGACTACGGAATTGAATACAAGCAGGTCGATCTCAGGGACGGCAAGCCCGACTATGACGAGATAGCCAAGAGGGTTAAGGCAGAACAGCCGAAGCTCGTCTACATTCAGCGTTCGAGGGGTTATTCTCTCAGACCGAGCCTTTCCTGTGAGGAGATAGCAAGGATAATAAAGGTTGTTAAAGAAAACAGCAACGCAGATGTTATGGTTGACAACTGCTACGGTGAGTTTACTCAGAAAATCGAGCCTACTCAGGTCGGAGCGGATATAATCGCCGGCTCTCTTATCAAAAATGCGGGCGGCGGAATTGCCAAAACGGGCGGCTACATAGCAGGCAGAGCGGATCTTGTCGAAAAGATTTCCTACCGCCTGACTACACCCGGTCTCGGCAGGGAGGTCGGTGCAACTCTCGGTCATTCGAGGGAATTGTTTATGGGACTTTTCTTCGCTCCGCATACGGTGGGTGAGGCTGTTAAGTCGGCACGCTTTGCGGCGGCTTTGTTTGAAGAATTCGGTTTCGGCACAACGCCGAAAAGCACGGACGGCAGATTTGACATCGTTCAAAGCGTCATGCTCCGCAACGAGGAAAATCTGATCGCTTTCTGCCAGGGTATGCAGAAAGGCGCACCGATTGATTCGTTCGTAACTCCCGAGCCGTGGGATATGCCCGGCTACGACAGCAAGGTCATAATGTCAGCAGGAGCTTTCACGGGCGGAGCTTCGATTGAGCTTTCCGCAGACGCTCCGCTCAGAGAGCCTTTTGCCGTTTATATGCAGGGCGGTCTGAATTTCCACAGCGCAAAGATCGGAATTATGCTTGCCGCCGAGGAAATGGCAAAAAGGGGACTGATATAATTGAAATATGACGGAATATTTCCCGAAACTCTTGCGCTGATGGCACAGAACAGGTTTGAAAACAGCAAAAGCTTTTATGAGGAACACAAGCAGGAGCTGAAAGACGGCTTTACCGTTCCGCTTCGTCAGATTGCAATGGCGCTCGGCAGTAAGGTCTACGCTCTTGACGATATGATAGTGACCGATCCCGTGAGGATGGTTTCGAGGATCAGGAGGGACAACCGCTACACCAAGGACAAGTCTCTTTACCGTGACCACCTTTGGGTTATGTTTATGAGAAACAAGCACGAATGGATAAATTATCCGTGTATGTGGTTTGAGGTCAACCAGGACTGCTGGGGTTACGGAGTGGGAACGTATTATGCCGACGCTCAGTTTCTTGAGTTATACAGGAAGGCTCTGCTTGAACGTCCGAAGGAGTTTCTTGACGCAGTTCACCGTGCCGAGAATACGGGAGCCGAGTGCCTTAATATATATTATAAGAAACAGAAGCCCGGCAATCCGACTGCGGAAATTGAGCCGTATTACAATATAAAATCATTGGGATATATGACAGTCAGAACGGACTTCAAAACACTTGAGAGTGAAAAAGTTATTGATGAAGTCGGCAGGGCTTTTGATGAATTTGCCGGGCTTTATCTTTTCCTTAAATCAGTTGCAGACGAAAGGACGATGTTAAAATGAACTTCAAGGGATTTAAAAGCGGAACGGATATCCGAGGCTTCGGAGCTGAGCAGTTCAGCGGCGAGGAGCTTTATCTCAGCGACGCCTTTGTCGGTGCGGTTGCGGAAAGCTTTGCAAAATGGCTGAGCGGCAGGACAGGAAAACGGACAGATGAAATTTCTGTTTCCGTCGGACGAGATTCACGTGTTTCGGGCCCGAGGATTATGGCGGCGGCGATCACTGCGCTCACGGCAAACGGAGTAAAGGTCTTTAACTGCGGACTTTCTTCAACTCCTGCAATGTTTATGTCAACGCTCGACCTGAAATGTGACGGTGCAATTCAGATCACGGCAAGCCATCATCCGTGGGAGAGGAACGGACTGAAATTCTTCACTCCCGACGGCGGACTTGAGGGCGAGGATATCGCCGTGCTTCTCTCGGATGCGGAAAAAATTTACGGCAGAGAATATAAAGCCGTGATGTCGCTTTGTGTTGACACGGATTATATGAAAATCTACTGCTCGCATCTGCGTGAAATGATAAAGAAGGGCGTCAATGCCGAAAATTATGACAAGCCGCTTGCAGGCTTCAGGATTATTGTTGACGCAGGAAACGGAGTCGGCGGATTTTACGCAACCGATGTGCTTGCACCCCTCGGTGCGGATATAGAGGGCAGTCAGTTCCTTGATCCCGACGGAATGTTCCCCAATCACATTCCAAATCCGGAAAATGCGGAAGCAATGGACTCCGTATCCAAGGCGACCGTTGAAAGCAAAGCCGACCTCGGAATTATTTTCGATACCGATGTTGACCGTGCAGGCTGTGTTGATTCCGACGGAGAGGAGATCAACCGCAACCGTCTTGTTGCCCTTGCGTCGTACATTGCGCTTGAGGGACATGACGGCGGAGTGATCGTCACCGACTCGGTGACCTCGGACGGTCTCAAGGAATACATAGAGTCCCTCGGCGGAGAACACTACCGCTTCAAGAGGGGATACAGAAACGTTATAAACAAGCAGATCGAGCTGAACAACAGCGAAAAATTCTGTCCTCTTGCAATGGAGACCTCAGGTCATGCGGCTTTCAAGGAGAACTACTACCTTGACGACGGCGCATACCTTATGACAAAAATAGTCATTATGCTTGCCCGTGACAAATCGGGAGATGCGATCAAGAAAATTCTTGCACCTCTCAAACAGCCTGTTGAGGCTAAGGAGCTTCGCTTTGCGATAAACTGCGAGGATTTCAGAGCCTACGGCGAAACGGTGATAGCCGAGCTTGAAAAGCACTATGCCGAAAAGGACGGCTGGACGATTGCCGACGACAACCGTGAGGGCTTGAGAATATCTGCCAATAAGGATAACGGAAACGGCTGGCTGCTTCTGCGCCTGAGCGTTCACGATCCCGTTATGCCGTTTAATATGGAAAGCAACGAGGAGGGCGGAGTTAAGAAAATTGCCGCCGATTTCTACGGATTTATAAAAAAATTCGACAAGCTCAACATTGAGCCTATCGAAAAATTTATAGGTGTAAAATAATATGGCAAAAAAAGATAAAAAAGATTACAACATACCTGACCGGTACAAACCGCTGAGCCCATGGGCGTATTTCGGCTATTCGGTACTTTTTCTTGTTCCGCTGGTAGGCTTGATATCAATTATTGTTTTCAGCTTTGACTCTTCAAACATCAACCGACGGAATTTTTCCCGTGCGTTCTTTCTGATATTTGCCGTTGTAGTAATTGCGGTTATCTTTTACCTTGTATTCGGAGAGGTTGATCCCTCTTTGGAAGAGTTTTTGATGGAAAACGGATAAAAAACCAAAACCGCAAAACGATCGGTAAATCCTTTCGTTTTGCGGTTTTTCGGATCTCTTATTCCATCGTAGTACCGACTTCAAGCTCTTTCCTGTCTCTGAAAAGCATTGAGATGCACCAAATGCCGGCGAGAGCAACGATCGTGAAAATAATTCGGCTGACGATTGCATCCTGACCGCCGAAAATCCAGCCCACGATGTCGAACTTGAAAAGTCCGATCGAGCCCCAGTTGATAGCTCCGATGATGACCAGTATCAATGAGATCTTATCAATCATATTTTCATCTCCTAATTGTTTCTCGTTTTTATTATTTCTGTATTTTGCTTTATTATGCGCAAGTTTACATTACTTTTATTTAATTTGTAAAAATATTTCAAAACATATTGCAATTTATATTTAAAATATAACAAAAACATAAAAATTGTATTGACTATATACAATATTAATGCTATAATCAGCATAACCGGTATACTCTTAATTTAAGGAGGAGTTTAAATGAAGAAAGTCCATCGAGTGGGCAGAAAAACGTTATCCGTCATACTGGCGCTTACGTTTGTGCTCACAACCCTTGTCTGTTTTGACATCGGAGCATTGTTCGGTTCTGCCGTTGATACATCTTCGGCGATCACAGTAACCGACAACAGTATTCCGAACGTGTATTTCTATGCACCGGAACAAGTATATCTTGAGCCGTCCTTAACAGGATACACCGCTCAGGGCAAGTACAATTACCAGTGGTTTGTTGACTCGACGGTTGATTCATCTACAAACCTTGAAACTCTCAGAACAGGAGAAAATTCGACCGGTAGATTTTACTTCTATTATGAGAACGCAAGTCAGGTAACCGTCTCATACAAATATCTCAGCTATAATATGTCGGATATGACGGCTTATACTCAAACAAGCCAGACCACAACCGGCGATTATGCAAACGCTACCTGTACAGTTAAGCTCGCCGAGTATTCAACTCCGCTCAGAGCTTACAATACAAGCGGCACAAGCTCGTATATTTATTATACGAAGGCAGGCAACAAGATTGATACAACTATCACCCGTGACAGTGTATCTCCGTTCCTTGCCGCATCGTCAAAGGGCTGCTATATCGAATGGAAGGTAACCTTCGTCGATAAGCTTGACGGTCAGACCAAGGTTGTTTACAGATATACATATCTTTACAAGCCGTATATCCAGCCGGTTGGTTCCGCAATTCGTACGGTGAATTACCGCGGAACAAATCATTACGGACAGAATATCACATGGATTTCCGGTATTCACTCTCTTATGACTAACGGTGACCGTTATCCGAATTCGGCTCAGGGTATCAATAACCTTGTAACCTTCTCGTCCTCAAACCCCGTAGGAGTTCAGTTGGGTAATGTCGGTACAAAGTATTATGCCCAGTTTGCAACTGCGGTTCAGACGAACGGTTATTTCAAGTATACGGAAATCAACAATGAAGGCAGCGGCGGTTGGTTCAACACAGACGGAGCAAACAGCCCGTACACAAACGCTCTTTCCTTTAACTATGTTGATAACAATGTTGACTCCAGTTCGGGAGACGTTTCGCAGTATACTTTCTCAACAGCGCCTACTGCGGGTCTCACGGTTGACGTCAGCCGTTATTCAAACCTTAAAACTATTCCGAACCTCTCAACAGGTCTCCTCGTAACTGATGATGAAGCTGCTGATGCCTCAGGTTGCTGGTATGTTGCGGACAGTACCGGAAAGGAGGATCAGTCATTCTCTGAGGCCAATAAGGAAAAAAATTCAACAGCAAATGCTGAAAGACTTTATAATAACTATAAAAACATTTTTGCCAATGAGGGTACTTTCACATCAAGAGGCAATTATGAAGCTGAGGGCGTTAAATATAACGGACCTATTGATATTGCTCTTCTTAACGCATCAAATACAACAAATACATACAACGTCAGAGCCTGTTACCATAACTATCAGGGCGGCGACCGTATAACAAACGTCAGCGTTATGCCTATCTCTGTTGTTCAGACGAACAAGGAGACGCTCAGAGCGGCTGTTAACCACGCTACAAACGTTGCTGCAAAGTTCGGTCTCAAGACTGACGGCTCAAGTGTATATTACAATCAGGGCAACTCAAGCTGGGGCAAGTTTATTGTTCTCTATCAGCTTGCAGGCAAGATGCTTTCCAATCTTGATCTTGCATCTACCACAGCAATTACCGCTACGATCAACGGTACAACCTCAAGCTACACTATGTCCACGGTTGTATCGGGACTTGAAAGCGCAATTTCTGATATTGAATCCAATGCCCGTGTTTCTTCAACAGCGTCTGCACGCTTCCTTGCTCTGAGCAAGACGGACAGCGGTTATACGCTTATCAATGTTGAGGATACCACATCAAATTCGGCTGTTGCAGATGTTTCAAAGACCTTCTACTACGGCCAGACCGTTAAGTTCTCGGCTATTGGCTTTGCAGGCTATGAGTATGTCGGCGCAGCCGCAGGGCTCAAGGATATCGGTACCGAAACAGGTGAGGATTATTCTTCACTCATCACAACAACCGATACTTCAATCAGCGCAAACTATGCAAACGATTCTACACAGGTTCAGTACACCTTCCTTTATGTTCAGAAGGAATATTCAACCATCGTTGATACAAGAGGCGGCGACTTCAACTATCTCAACGTTATCAACAGCAACTTCCCGGCAATCGGCGGAATGGGCTATCCGACCTATTCGGCAGATCTTTCTGTTGACACCGACCTCAACTATACCGTAAGCGGAAACGATGTAACTGTATGGACGACAGAGGAAACAACTCTTGCTAAGTATCAGTTCCTTCCGTACGTTGCGGAGATTGAAGCTTCAACAGCATATGTACTCAAGTACAAGGTAGCAGGTACAGACCCGTCGAACATCAGCTTCTCTCTTTACGGAGCTAACTTCACAGGCGGTGACGGCGATACTACATCATACTACAAATTCAGCGGTGAAAATTCACAGATCAAGACCAATGCCGTCGATTCGGGTAAGGCATATCTGAGAATTGAGCTTCTCGGCGACGCAAGAAACGGCAAGAAGATCATGATCAGCGATCTTTGCCTCACTAAGGCTGACAGAAATGAGCTTTCTCTTCAGCCTTCGGCAGAGTATCCTGCAAACTTTGTTGCAACATCTGCTGATAAGACAGGTATGAGCTATACTGCAACAAGCAATTCCTCACTTACTGTTACTTCGCAGTATAACAGCAGCACATACGATCAGAAGCAGCTTCTTCCGTATTACATCAACCTCAAGCCGAACGGAAAGTATGTAATCAATTACGAGGTTTCCGGACTTGACGCATCGAAGATCCGCCTTGATCTTGTAAATGACTCTTTCACAGGCGGCAACGGATCTGCTGCAACAACATATACATTCGCTTCAAGCGGATCGCAGATCACGGTCGGCACTTCCGATGACGGAACTGCTCAGCTCAAGATCACATATGCTTCAGGTATAGCCGCAGGAACAAAGGCGACTATCACAAACCTCAGCATCACAAACCTTGACACAAAGACAACGATCACAGGTAAGTTCAGCGACCTTGCAACACTCGGTATCCCCGTAAGAGAGGGCTACAAGTTTGCAGGCTGGACAGTAAAGGCAAACGACGGCAGCTCATCTGCATACGGCAGTGTAACCGAGACCATTCCCGGCAGTCTTTATCAGTACAGGTTCGGTACCGGTATCGACGTAGTCGAGGCACAGTGGGCAACAGATACCTGCACAGTTATCTTCCGTAACTATGACGGAGCAGTTGTCAGCGAGCAGACCGTAGCATACGGCAGCGCAGCAAACGCTCCGACAACAACACCGACACGCTTCGGTTATACATTCAATTCATGGGATACTGACTTCTCAGCTGTAACTCAGGACCTTATCATTGAGCCGATATTTGACGAGATTAACATTGATGTTATCCTCGACAACTCAACGCTTTCAACCTATGAGGGCTCACAGGCAACCTTACAGGCAAGCTTCAGCCCGAATGAGCCTGAGATCAGCGATATCACATGGACATCGAGCGCACCGGCTATCGCAACGGTAACCGGAACAACAGGCAACCGTGGAATAATCACAGGTGTTTCTGCAGGTACTGCGGTTATCACCGCAACCGTTACCTATAACGGAAAGACCTATTCAGAGAGCTGTAACGTAACCGTTGTTGCTAAGAAGGCAACGGCAGTTGAGATCGTAACACCTCCGACCAAGACAGAGTATTTCGTAGGCGAGACCTTCGATCCGTCAGGTATGCAGATCCAGGTAACATACAATAACGGAACAAAGTCCGATTATTCCACCTATGATTTCAGCTCGCTTCCCGGAACAGTAACATTTGCAACTGTTTCCACAGCAACAGCGGGAACAAAGACAGTCCGTCTTACCTATAAGGAGAACGGTACATCCTTGACCGCAACTACAAAGATCACCGTAGTTGCAATTAAACCCACAAAGATTGAGTTCTCAGGTACTCCCGATAAGACCTTCTTTGTAGGCGACACATCAGCCGCATTCGATGATACAGGACTTGATGTAACCGTAACCTACAACAACGGAACATCTCAGTCCTTCGACGCATCTGAGCTTGATATCACTTACAGCGGCTTTGATACAACAACAGCACGCACGATCACAATGACCGGTACCTATGAGGGACTCAGTGCAAGCTTCGATGTAGTTATCAACTCCGTAGAGCTTGTATCCGTAGCTGTAAAGACCTTGCCGAACAAGACCAGCTATTATGTCGGTGAGGATTTCGACCAGACAGGTCTTACTCTTACGGCAAACTACAACAACGGAAGCACACAGACGATTCTGAGCGGAATTACCTGCACAGGATTCAACTCAACGTCTGCAGGCTCAAAGACAATCACAGCTTCCTACGGCGGAAAGTCCACGACATTTAATGTTGATATCGTAGCTGTTAAGCTCGTATCCATCGCAGTCAAGACAAATCCGACAAAGGTCAGCTATTATGTAGGCGACGCTCTCGACACGACGGGACTTACCCTTACGGGAACCTACAACAACGGAACAACAGAAATAATCACATCAGGCTATACCTGCACAGGCTTCGAGTCAACTACTGCAGGAACAAAGACCGTACAGGTTGCATATCAGGGACTTACAACAACCTTCAGCGTAAATGTTCTTGAAGTAAGCCTTGTATCGGTAGCAGTCAAGACCATGCCGAATAAGGTCAGCTACTTCACAGGTGAAAGCTTCGACCAGACAGGTCTTACCCTTGAAGCAACATACAGCAACGGCACTACTGAGATAATCGCTTCCGGTATTACCTGCACAGGCTTCAGCTCAACAACAGCCGGAACAAAGACTGTAACTGCAAGCTACGGCGGAAAGTCCACAACATTTGATGTTGAGGTCAAGGCAATAGTACCTGTAAGCATCAGCATTAAGACTGCTCCGACGAAGACAGAGTATTTCGTAGGCGACAGCTATGACGGAACAGGACTTACCGTAAACGTTGTATATAACAACGGAACGAATAAGAACATCACAACAGGCTTCACCGTATCGGGCTTCAGCTCTTCTTCGGCAGGCACAAAGACATTGACAGTAACCCATGAGGGACTTACTGCAACCTTCGATGTAACAATCAAGGCTATCGAGCTTATCGGAATTGAGATCACAGTTG
>JBJEPQ010000078.1:0-62498 GCA_051881315.1 Acutalibacteraceae bacterium
GTCTTCCAAAAACAAAATTATCCACGAAAGGCACGGAGCAATCCGTGTCTTTCTTAATCTGTGTTCAATATATGAAAGCATTAGAGAATATATTCAAAAAGGTTGAAAATTGAAGATCTATGTGATATCATTATATTAAATCCAAAGGAGGAATTTTCCATGATTAACGTTACTGTTTGGAACGAACACGTTCAGGATAAGACAAGTGAAAATGTTATCGCCGTTTATCCTGACGGTATGAACGCTTGTATTGCTGAATTTCTCGGCAAAAACGAGGATATAAATGTCACCTGCGCAACTCTTGATATGCCTGAGTGCGGACTCGGTGACGGGGTACTTGAGAACACGGATGTTCTCATCTGGTGGGGACATGTTGCACATGAGCAGGTTCCCGACGAGCTTGTTGAAAAAATTCACGACAGAATACTCAGAGGTATGGGACTTATCGTACTTCACTCAGGTCATTATTCAAAAATTTTCCGTAAAACGCTTGGTACAACCTGCTCTCTTAAATGGAGAGAGGGCGACAGAGAGCGTGTATGGAACATCGCTCCCAATCATCCGATTACTCAGGGTATCGGAGAGTATTTCTATCTTGAAAACGAGGAAATGTACGGCGAAAGATTTGATGTTCCCAATCCCGATGAGCTTGTTCTGATCGGATGGTTCGGCGGCGGAGAGGTTTTCAGATCC
Organism: Acutalibacteraceae bacterium; assembly: GCA_051881315.1. Lineage (GTDB taxonomy): Bacteria > Bacillota > Clostridia > Oscillospirales > Acutalibacteraceae > CAG-488. The sequence continues at coordinate 694 of JBJEPQ010000078.1, forward strand.
GGATGCGTATGGAACAGGGGACTCGGTAAGGTCTTTTATTTCCAGCCGGGACACGAATCCAATCCGACATTTAAACACCCGGCTGTTCAGACCGTTATTACTAACGCTGTCAGATATGTTGCTCCGCTGAATATTCAGAAGGAGCCTATCGACGCTCCGTGTGCGGCTCCTGCCGAGGACGATCTCAAGAAGGACTGAAGATGAATTTCGATTTTGCGTGCCCGGTTTGCGGATGCGGCTTGACGAGAGCCGAAAGAACGCTTAAATGCGAAAACGGACATTGTTTTGATCTTGCAAAGCAGGGCTATGTCAATCTTTTACAGTCTCAGAAATCGTCCGCCAAAAGACACGGCGACGACAAGCTGATGGTTAAATCGAGATTTGATTTTCTGAATAAGGGATATTACGCCGGCTTGGCTGAGCTTATAGTTTCAAAAATCGGATGTATTGCTTTCCCCGGAATGAAGCTTGCTGATCTCGGCTGCGGAGAGTGTTATTACACCTCGATTATTGCTCGATCATTTCCCGAAATTTCAGTCGGCGGAATAGACATATCCAAAGAAGCTCTCATTGTCGGAAGCAAAAGAGACAAAAATATTTCTCTTGCGGTTGCAAGCACCTTCGCTTTGCCGATATCGGACGGATTTTGCGATGCGGTTGTCTCGGTTTTTGCACCGTACAGCTTTGAGGAGATTCGCCGTGTTCTCAAAAAAGGCGGTTATTTTCTAAGGGTTTACCCTTTGGAAAAGCATCTGATGGGCTTAAAAGCTCTGATATACGAAAAGCCGTATCTTAACGAGGTTGACCGAAGCGTACCCGACGGATTCCGAATATTCGACCGTGACGAGCTGAAATATGATATTCATATTGACAACAACGAGGACATATTCGCTCTGTTTACAATGACGCCGTATTATTATAAAACAGGCAGATCGGATCAGGAAAAGCTGAAGAAAATCAATTTTCTGGATTCGGAAATAGAGTTCGGAATTGATATTTTAAAAAAATTTTAATTTTTTACATAGTTTTATATTTGTCCTATTTCTCTTTAATTTTTAAAAAACCTATTGTTTTTATTATTTAAAGATAGTATAATATTATAGGTTTTTTGTGATTTTATCACTGACGAACAGTAAAAAATTATAAAGGAGCTACACATGAGTTATTATATCGGTATTGACGGCGGCGGAACCAAGACCGCTTATGCACTTTTTGACGAGAAGAAAAACATCGTTGCTATGGTAAAAGGTCCCGGAAGCAACCATGAAAATATGGAGGGCAGCTTTGACGAGGCGGCCGATATCATTTGGGCAGGAATTAAGGATCTTCTCAAGGAAGCGAACATTTCTCTGCATGATGTTGACTTTACCCTTATGGGACTTGCCGGAATTGATCATAAGTTTCAGCACGATGAGATGAAAAAGAGACTTCTCGACTACGGTCTTGAAAAGTTTGAGATTTATAACGACGGTTTCATCGTTGTCAAGGCAGGCTCTACGGGAGCGGCCGCTATCGGTTATAACTGCGGAACAGGCACATGCTGTAACTCGATTGATAATGACGGCAAGATGCTTCAGCTTGCAGGTCTCAGCGAGTTTTCCGGCGACGTCGGAAACGGTCATTGGATCGCATCGGAGACTTACAGAATGGTTTATGACGACGTTTATCTCGGCTTGAGAAAAACTGCCGTCACCAAAATGGTTTTTGACGAATATTCGCTCAAATCCAAGGAGGAGTTCCTTTCCCTTGTTTCAAGGTTTGAGGATCCCGACGCAGATATCTTTATTATGCGTCTTATCGACTTCTTCTTTGATGCGGCTAAGCTCGGCGACAAGGCTGTTCTTGACGTTATTGATGTAATGGCAACAAGAGGCGCCGCACTTATTGCAGCTCACCTTAACACAAATAACTTCACCGACGATGTTGTTGAGGTCGTTCTTTCAGGTTCGATTCACACAAAGCTCCCGTCGGAGGTTTACACAAAGGCTCTTATGGAAAAAGCGGCGGCTGCCGGCGGAAGAAAGTTGAAGTTTATCAAGCTTACTCAGCCCCCGGTAACCGGCTGTATCAACTGGATATTCCAGCAATATATATAATCAAGCGAGGTAATACATATGAAAGAAATTTCTGTTGCCGTTATCGGCTCCGGCAGTACCTATTGTCCCGAACTTGTTGACGGTTTCCTTAAAGCATCGGATTCTCTCAAGCTCAAGAAGATTTCCTTTATGGATATCAACGAGAGAAAGCGCAATATCGTCGGTGATCTTTGCGTCCGTATGCTTAAAAAAGCAAAGGTTGACTGCGAAGTTGTTATGACGGACGATCTTGATACCGCACTTCAGGGTGCTGATTTCGTTGTAACACAGATCCGCGTCGGTATGCTTCACGCACGTTATCTTGACGAGAGTATTCCCAAGAAATACGACCTCATCGGTCAGGAGACCACGGGCATCGGCGGAATGTTCAAGGCACTCAGAACGATCCCCGTTATCAAGCACATCTGCGACAGAATTGAAGCTATTTGCCCTGACGCATGGCTCATCAACTTCACCAATCCTTCGGGCATCATCACCGAATTTGTTCTTAACAACACGAATGTTAAGAATATCGGTCTTTGCAATGTTCCCATTGATATGCTTGACGATATTAAAGAAACAACAGGACCTGACGTTGATATCACATATGTCGGACTTAATCACCTTAGCTGGGTTACTTCTATCAAGAAGGACGGCAAGGAGCTTATCACAGATATGATTAACCAGGGCTATAAGGCTAAGGTTATGGCTAATATTCAGGACGACGGTATCGGACTTGATTGCCTTAAAGCTGTTAATGCTATCCCGTCATCTTATCTCCAGTATTATTACTGCCGTGAGGCTAAGCTTCAGCATCAGCGTGAGGACGACAAAACGAGAGCACAGGTTTGCATGGAGATCGAGGAACAGCTTCTCCAGATGTATCAGGACGAGGAGCTTTGCGTAAAGCCTGCTCTGCTTGATAAGAGAGGCGGACACAAGTATTCTCTTGCCGCTGTCAACCTCATCAATTCTCTTGCAAATGATGTTCAGGATATTCAGGTTGTCAATGTTAAGAATAACGGAACTCTTGATTTCCTTGATGACGACGATGTTATCGAAGCTCCCTGCATCATCGGCAAGGACGGCGCAAAGCCGATCAAGGTTGAGGACTTCCATAACAAGCACATCATCAACCTTATCAGAATTGTTAAGGCTTACGAGAAATATACGGTTGAGGTCGCTGTAACAGGCAACGAGATTGCCGCAATCAACGGACTTCTCATTCATCCGCTTGTTGGTGACTATGACAAGGCTGTTAAGTGCTTCAACGAGCTGAAAGAAGCTCACAAGGATTATCTTCCTGAGTTTTACCCCCAGAACTGATTTATAATCTGAATTTAAAGCTGCCGAAATTTTCGGAAAACCTATGTTTATCCCCAAATTTTTATTCGGCAGCTTTTCTTTATGGGAGAATGGCTATGTGTGTTATAAGATTTGTTACATCGGTTTTAATGAGTATCGTGCTGTTTTTCGGTTCGCTTTCTCCGTTGTTCGGCGGTGTGAGCAGTGTGAAATATATTATTGATACTTCCGACCTCGGCGATGTTATCCCCAATATAGTTGACAATGTAAACGTTTGGGATATGGGTACTCAGTTTTATGAGCCGCAAAGAAATACCGAAAATGATGTGATGGAGTTTGTTCGGTACATTCAGCTTATGCAGTGCACGGGCGGTACTCCAGAAAGAGATCTTTTTAAAGATCCTTACGACACATCTACGTTTACCGACTATGACTTTGAGCCGCTTATCAAAAATTGCCGTGGAATTTTATCCCTCGGTGCAAAGCCGCATTTAAAGCTCGGCGGTGTTCCGATCAAATTTACCTCGGATTATCTTATCGGAGGCGATTTCTTGATGAACATTTATCCGCCTGACGATTATGAGGTCTATTACGAATATATCAAGGCGATAATTACGGCTCTTGTTGATGAATTCGGAATTGATGAGGTCAGAAGCTGGCGCTTCGGCTGTATGACCGAATTTGAGAACGGCGGCTGGTTTCAGGCGAAAAGCGGCGATCCCGAAGAATCAATGATTGCGTATTGCAAGCTCTACGACTACACCGTTCAGGCTCTCGTTGATGTGCTGGGTGAGGATATAACCGTCGGTGCTCATTCAATGACCGTTACCGAGGGACTGTGGGATGAGAGAGATTTTATAAAGCACGTTGCAAAAGAAACTAATTATGCCAACGGCAAAAAGGGAACTAAAATTTCATTCCTATCGGCATCGTTTTATGACAACAGACCGGGAAAATATACTAAGGGTATGACCTTGCCCGAAACGGTTAAACACCTGAAAAAAACAGCAGAAAAATACGGCTTGAAGGATCTGTTTTACGGGGTTGACGAGGGACGTATTCTTTTCGGAAACAATTCGGGCAAGAATGACAATCAGTTGCTTTTGCGTATCACGGGCTACACCTGGCAGGCGGCTTATGACGCAAGACTTTTCACTCAGGGCATAAACAGCGGTCTTGATTACTTTTCATCATGGGGCTTTCTTTCGAATGGATTGCTTGACGGAAATCCGACTGTAAGCTACCATTTAGCCTCCAATATTTCAAAATTTACAGGAAGCAGACAGGCGAACGTTATTTCCGCAAAAGTCAGGGCAGGAATCGGAATTGAAAGCGAATGTCTGAGCGGTTGGGACAGCGAAACAAATACTCTCAGAATTATGACCTACAATTTCAAAAACGATATAAACTATTCAAAGAAAATGAATGTTTCGTTTACAATAAAAGCACCTCAGATCATAAAAGACGAGGTTACTGTTGTCAGATATCTCATCAATGATGACTGTAATTATTTCGACGATTTTCAGGAGGACAGAGTGAAATACTCAATCACGGACGATTGCTTCAACTGGTCGCCCGACGATCCGTGCATTGACAGTCCGGGCACTCTCAGCGATGAAAAAGCAAGAGAAATTTATTTCAATGAATTAAAGGATAAGTACGCAGAATGTTCGGTTCTTACTCCTGTTTATTCAACGGCAAGGGTTGAAAACGGTCGGATAAGGCTTGACGACACCTTGGACGGCAGTAACGTAATGTTCTACGAAATATATTAAAATAAGCTGTGGCTTTGTGAATTTCACTTTAAGCCACAGCTTTATTTATTGTATTATCAATATCCGCCTTCACGGACCTCGGTGTTTACGTCGTGGAGCTTTGTCTGATGTGAGTTTTCATGCTTATGCGATCCGAATACAAGCTTGAGGAGAACAGGGCAGAGGATTGAAGAAATGACGATCAGCATGATCGTTGCGATCAGTGGATTTATTCCGCCCGAGGCTTTAATCAAAGAATGTCCCGTTGTGTAAACTGCGAGAGCAACCTCTCCTCTTGCTATCATGCCGATTCCGATAGTTACGGAATCACGGGTTTTGTATTTGCAGAGCCTTGCGACTGTGCCGCAACCGATAATCTTTCCGATAATTCCAACCGCAACAAACGCAAGTCCGAAGATAAGGTCTGACGGTTTAAATGCGCTGAAATCGGCGCTGATGCCGATAAAGGCGAAGAAGATAGGGGAAAAGATCATATATCCGTTTGTAAGCACCTTTTTGTCAACGAAATCGGTGTCCTTAATTCCGCTGAGCATAATTCCTGCAAGGAAAGCTCCGGTAATTGCCGCAATTCCGAAAAATGTCTCGGCGGCGTAGGCGTAAAGGAAGCAAACCGCAAGGGCAAAAATACTTGTTCTTCTTGTGTGAGGATATCGCTTGCAAATCCACACAAACAGATATTTGATCGGAAAACCGATACCGATTCCAACAACGAAAAATCCAACCGATTTAAGCAAGGTCATTCCGACGCTGCCGTCGCCGTCAAGACTTGTTATAAGACTGAGGGCAACAATTCCGAGAACATCGTCTATTATTGCGGCACTGAGGACGGTTGTGCCGACCTTGGTCTTGAGCTTGCCAAGCTCACGCAGGGTTTCGACCGTGATGCCGACGCTCGTTGCCGAAAGTATACAGCCGACAAAAAGAGCGTTCATCAATGTTTCGTGATCCCTGAGCGTTTCAAGTCCGCCCATAAACATTGCAGTTATAACCGTTCCGAGGGCTATCGGTACGACAACACCCATTATTGCAATCATCGTTGCGGCAAATCCGCTTTTTCCAAGCTCCTTAGTGTCCGTTTCCAGTCCGCTTGAAAAAAGAATAAGCACAACGCCGATTTGAGAAAATGTTTTCAGTACGTCCATTTCCTCCGGGGTGGGATTGATTATTCCGTTAAAACCGATCGAATCAATCTGACCGAAAATTGCAGGACCGATCAGCAAGCCTGCAATTACCATGCCGACAACCTGAGGAAGTCCGATCTTTCTTGAAAAAATACCCATAACCTTTGTTGCAAGCAGAATAATTGCAAGGTAATAGAGAATATTCAGTACATTAAAACTCATTGTTTAGCTTCCTTTGATTTATTAAACAAAGCCTATGTTTTGTCCGAACACATATTATACTACAATTTTTATGAATGTCAAATAATTATTCCGAATTACAGTATTATGCAAATCAGACCGCTGCAGCCTTCGTTGATAACCTTTTCGAGAGTTTCCTGAAGCTTCATTCTTGCGTCTGTCGGCATCCTGAACAGCTTGTTGTGAAGCCCCTCGTTTACAAGCTCATGCAGAGATTTTCCGAAAATATTTGACTGCCAGATCTGTGTCGGGTTTTCCTCAAACTCCTTGAGCAGATACATGACAAGATCCTCGGACTGGGATTCACTTCCGACAAGGGGAGCAACCTCGGTGTGAGTGTTGACCTTCATCATATGTATTGACGGTGCGGAGGCTTTAAGTCTGACGCCGTATTTTCCACCCTGCTTCATTATTTCGGGTTCTTCAAGATGAAGCTCCTCCATAGTCGGCATAACTATTCCGTAGCCTGTCGCTTCAACCTCATCGAGTGCATTTTTAATTCTGTCATAGGATTTTTTCGTCTGAGCAAGCTCGCCGATGCAGTTCATCAGATCTTCTTCATTGTCTATATTGAGCTTCGTTTTCTCGGAAATTATCTTATAAAACATCGAGTTTTCAATGCTTAAAGTAACGACCGCACTTCCGTCGGAAAGATTGAGCGTTTTCATAATTGATTTGCTGACATATTTGCAGCTGTTAAGGGTTGCGGAGAAATTGTTGACATCTCTTATACGGCTTAATTGAGCGGCTTCTTTTTTAACCGAATCGAAAATATCACGCTTGAGCCAATGTCCTTTATCGAGACCTGTCACCCAGCCGGGAAGCTCAACGCAAACCTCCTGAATCGGAAATTCAAAAAGAATCTGAGCAAGTATTGCCTTGATTTTTTCCTCGTCAAGCTCAAGACAGTTTACAGGCATAACGGGAACATTGTATTTGCTTGAAAGCTGAGAGCCGAGCTTTCTCGTTTCATCTGCTTCGGGATCGGTGCTGTTAAGAAGTACGATAAACGGCTTGTTAAGCTCCTTTAATTCTCCGACCACTCTTTCCTCAGCTTCGGCATATTCTTCCCTCGGAATGTCGCTGATTGAGCCGTCCGTTGTAACAACAAGACCGATTGTCGAATGTTCCGTAATGACCTTTTGCGTGCCGATCTCCGCCGCCATATTGAAAGGAATTTCTTTCTCAAACCACGGTGTTTTCACCATTCTCGGCTGGTCGTTTTCGATATAACCGAGGGAGCTTGGTACGATGTAGCCGACGCAGTCAATCATTCTTACGCTGAAATGAGCGTTGTCGGGCAGGTTTACTTCAACGGCGTTTTCCGGAATAAACTTAGGCTCCGTTGTCATTATCGTTCTGCCCGAAGCAGACTGCGGCAGTTCGTCGGTGGCTCGTTCTTTCTTGCTCTGATCCTCGATGTTCGGAATAACGAGAGAGTCCATAAAACGCTTGATAAACGTTGATTTTCCCGTTCTGACAGGACCTACAACGCCGATATAGATATCGCCGCCCGTCCTCGTTTGAATGTCCTTATAAATGCTTGTACTTGCAGCTGACATAATTTCTCCTCCGTTCAGGCACATTGTTTTTTGTTAATACATATGTCGTTAGGACGAGATTTATGAAAAGCTGAGCTGTCAGGTGCAGAATTATTTGTTTACAACATTTATGGGGTTTCCGTCAAGGAACGAGGTCAGGTTTTTGTAAACAATATCGAGAAGCCTGACTCTCGTTTCATAGCCTGCCCAAGCAATATGGGGCGTAATTATGCAATTTTTACAGGAGAGCAGGGGATTGTCGGCTTTCGGCGGCTCGCAGGATAACACGTCAACCGCCGCACCTGCGATACGTCCGCTGTTGAGAGCGTCAGCGAGAGCCTGTTCGTCGATAATTGGTCCTCTTGCCGTGTTTATGATAATAGCGTTTTTCTTCATTTTTGAAATGAAGCTTTCGTTTACCGTTCCCTTTGTTTCTTCGGTCAAGGGACAATGGAAAGAGATTATATCGCTTTTCTCTGCAAGCTCGTCAAGAGATACAAATTTAAAATTGCTGAAGTTCGGCTGAGGCTTTGGATTGTGTACGGCACAAAGAATGTACATACCGAAAGCGTCGGCGATCTTTGCCGTTTCGTATCCGATCTGACCGAAGCCGACTATACCGATCGTCTTTCCTGCAAGCTCGATAAGCTGAGTTTTCTGAAAGCAGAAATCCTTGCAGGAGGTCCATTCACCGTTATGAACAGCTTTGTCGTGAACGGCAACTCTGTTGTAAATTTCAAGAATAAGCGCAAAGGTGAGCTGAGCGACCGCCGTAGTGGAATAGCTCGGAACGTTGCATACCGTAACTCCGTGCTTTTTTGCGGAGACGATGTCAACAACATTGTAGCCTGTTGCTAAAATTCCTATATACCTGAGCTTCGGAAGCTGTGAAATTATTTCTTCGTCAAGCACAACCTTGTTGTCGAGAATAATCTCGGCGTCCTTACAGCGTTCAAGGATTTCCTCCCGTGAAGTTCGGTCATAAACATGAAGCTCACCGAGCTTTTCAAATTCCTCCCAGCTAAGATCGCCGGGATTTAATGTGTAGGCGTCTAAAATTACAATTTTCATACCGTTTCCTCCATAAAATAATCTGATAAAATTATAATATATTACTTGCGATTTGTGAAGTGGCTGAGACGATTATTTTTTTATTGCTATTGAGAAAATCGTATGTTATAATAAAAGAAAAAATCGGGGTGACACTATGGCTGATATCAAAAAAACCTGGTACAAGGAAATGTGCGTTTATCAGATCTGGACGAGGAGCTTCTGCGACAGCAACGGCGACGGCATAGGCGATCTTCCGGGAGTTTACAGTAAGCTTGATTATTTGAAGGAGCTCGGTGTTGACGGAATTTGGTTTTCGCCGATTTATCCTACGCCGAATGCCGACTACGGCTACGATATTTCCGATTACAGGAATATCAATCCCGAATTCGGTACGCTCGATGATTTCAAAATGATACTTGACGGCGCACATGAACGAGGAATGAAAGTGTTTATGGATCTTGTTGTCAACCATACCTCCGACGAGCATGAGTGGTTCAAGGAGAGCGCAAAGAGCGTTGACAATCCTTATCACGATTATTACATATGGCGTAAGGGCAAGGGCAACAAGCCGCCGAACAACTGGCTTTCCACCTTTGAGGGCGGAGCATGGGAGTACAATCCCGAAATAGATGAATATTATCTTCACGTTTTTGCAAAAAAACAGCCTGACCTCAATATGGACAATCCGAAAGTGCGTCAGGAAGTTAAGGACATAATGCGTTTCTGGCTCGACATGGGTGTTGACGGTTTTAGAGAGGACGTTATAACGTTTATCTCAAAAAAAGAGGGACTGCCCGACGGTTTTCCGCTTCCCGTTGCAACAGGTGTTGAGCATTACAAGCACGGACCGCATCTTGAAGAATATCTCGATGAATTCAAGCGTGATGTTTACGACCATTACGATTGCTTTACGGTCGGCGAAGGTCCGATGTCCGATATCAAGATGGCAAAGGATTTTGTCACCGAGGGACCTAATCAGAAGCTCAATATGATGATCTCATTTGAACATATGAACGCAAACTGCTTTATGGTTGACTGGGTTAAAACTCCGTTCAATCTTATCAAGCTGAAATCCACCCTTTCAAAATGGCAGTACGGTCTTTATCCAAAGGGCTGGAACTGTCTGTATATCGAAAACCACGATCACGCAAGAATAATTGAACGCTACGGCAATATCAACTACCGTGTCGAAAGCGGAAAAATGCTTGCGGCGATGTATTTCCTGCTCTGCGGTACTCCTTTTATCTATCAGGGACAGGAGATAGGCATGACAAACCTTCTTTTTGATAAGATATCGGATTACAAGGACGTTATGACCTTTAACAACTGGAAGATTTTCAAGAAGCTCGGTTTCAGCGAGAAGCAATTCCTGAATCTTGCCAAGGATGTTAGCCGTGAGAATTCAAGAACTCCCGTTCAGTGGTCTGAGGCGGATAACGCAGGCTTTACAACCGGTACACCGTGGTTTAAGGTCAATCCGAACTATAAGGAAATCAATGTTGAGGACGCTCTTAACGATCCCGATTCCTTGCTCAATTTCTACAAAAAGCTTATCAGGCTGAGAAAGGAAAACGAGGTTCTCATATACGGCAAGTACAAGGAATACGATCATTTCAATCCGTTCCTTTATACCTACGAGAGAGTTTTAGGAGATAAAAGGGTTCTTGTTGTCTGCTCTTTCAAGGAAGGCTCCGTAAAGTTCAAAGCTCCCAAGGGCTACGACCTCAATAAGGGTGAGCTTGTTCTTTCAAACTATTCCGATAACAGGATTGTCAACAACGGCTTCGTTACAAAGCCGTATGAAGTCAGAGTATATATGTTCTGAAAAGGTGAAATTTTATATGAAAAATGCAATTAAGGTTCTTTGCTTTACGCTTGCCGTAATGGTTGTCATCGTATCCTCATTCCTCATTTATTTTAAATGGGATAAGACGGATTTTGAATACATTGATTCAACCGAAAAAGGTGAAGTGATAATAACAGCCTACAAGGGCGACAGCAAAAACATCATAATCCCGTCAAGGCTCAGAGGTAAGAAGGTCACTCAGATCGACTCGGGCAGCTTTGAAGAAAGCAACATCACTTCGATCGAGATCGGCGATAATGTCACTTATATCGGCAAAAGCGCATTCAGAGAATGTAAAAACCTCAAAACCGTCAAATTAGGAAAATCTATTCTGAACATTGACGAGGGTGCTTTCAATGAGTGCTCTGCACTTGAGGAGATCACCTTGCCGAAAAGTCTTGAAAAGCTCGGCGGAAGCATCTTTGCAGGCTGTACTTCGCTGAAAAAAGTTACCGTTGAGGACGGCGGAAATTTCGTAATTAAAGACGGCGTGCTGTTCTCCTCCGATATGAAAACCCTGTACTTTGCCCTGCCTTATGAAAATCTCGGCAACTATGTCTGCCCCGACTCGGTCGAGGAGATTAAACCGCTCGCATTTTATGAGTGTGCTTCATTGACGGGTTTTACTTTTTCAAATAAAGTAAAAATTGTTCCTCAGGGCGTATTCGTACTTTGCACACAGCTAAAGGAGCTTACAATCCCCGATTCCGTAACCCAGCTCGGAGCGGCTTTGATTACAGGCTCGGGAGTAAAGAAGATTACAATTCCCGCTTCCGTCAAGGTTATCGACGGCAGTGCTTTTATTCAGACTGACGGTAATGTCGATTCGTCGCTTGTCATCAGAACGACCTCAGGCTCCAAAGCGGAAACCTACGCTAAGGAAAAGAGCTTAAAGGTTGAAATAATTAAATAAACCGAAAAAAATCCCCGTTTGTCAGAAAAAAAGCTTGTGACAAACGGGGAATATTATTTTTTATTATTCGATTATCTCTGCGCTCCAGGGGAATACAAATTCCTCACCCGGCTCGATTTTCTGAATGAGACGCTTTTCCGAAAAATCGTTTTTGACTTCTCTTGAATCGTTTACACCGTACCACGGCTCGATGCAGACATATTCTGCACCCGGCTTTGCCCAGATGCCGAGAACGGGAGCTTTACCGAAATTAAACTTGATATACTGCGGACGGAAATCGCTCTTGAGGTAAACCGTATCGGACTTCATACCCGAAAGAACAAGTGCGTCGCCCTCGAAAATATCCTTTGTGATAACGATAGTTGTTTCGTTGTCGAGGGTGGGGTAGTGCTTGCCGTCAAGGATCGAATCCGTGTCAATCTTCTCGCAGACGAGCTTTTCAGGCTCGGCAAATTCAAGTCTGTCGCCGATCTTGCAGTTAAAGCCGGGATGCGCTCCGATTGAGAAGTACATCGCACCGTCGCCCTCGTTCTTAACAGTATGTGTTACGGTGAGCTTCTTGCCGCAGAGCCTGAACTCAATATCAAGAACATATTTGAACGGATAACGCTCAAGCGATTCGTCATTCCATTTCTGAGTAAGGGTTATGTAATCCTCGCCCTGTTCTTTTAATTCAAAGTCTCTTTTTCTCGCAATTCCGTGACGGAACATTTCGTATTCCTTGCCGTCAACCTTGTATTTGTTATCAAGCAAGGTGCCGACAATCGGGAAAAGAACAGGGGACTGACCGTACCAAACGTCGGGATTTCCCTGCCACAGATATTCAATATTGCTATCCTCGGATTTAAAGGATGAAAGCTCGGCTCCGTACTGCTTGACAGCAATACTCACCGAATTATTTTTCAAAGTAAATTTCACAATAACACTCCTTTGCTTTGTTTTCCCTATTATATACAATCCGTTAAAAAAAATCAATAAACATATTGATATTTATAGCTAAAAATGGTATTATATACAAGATATTGGGTCATTATGTGCTATTAAATATATTTCGGAGGGTATTATGGCGGCAAACAGTCAAAATAATAAAAAGAATAAGTCGTCAGCTAATAAAAAAGCTCCGGCGAAAAAGCCTGCGTCTTCGCCGCAGACTAAGAAACAGACACAGACTAAAAAGCAGACGCAGAATAAGAAAAACACTTCCGCCCCAAGGCAGAGCGCACCGCAGACGAAGAAAGAAGTTTCTCCTGCCGTGCTTCGCCAGAGAGCGGCTATAATTCTTTCCGCAATAACGGCTATTCTCCTTGCCGCAACCTTCATCAAGGGCGAAAGGGTATGGCTTGCTTTTCATAACTTCATTTTCGGTGTTTCGGGTATCTGCGCCTACGTCTGGCCGCTGATGCTTATTTACATCATCGTTACCATAGTTTCCGAAAGGTCAATCAAGCCTCTTAAAGGCAGGCTGATCGGATCTGCCCTTGCTACCGCATTTCTGTCGGGAATCGTACACGTTTTCTCGGACGGAATAGAAGCCGGCGGACTGAAAGATCAGATCGCTTATGCGTGGGATCTGCGTGATGTTGTCACTGTACACAGCGGCGGCGTTCTCGGAGCGTTCTTCGGCGGAATACCTGAGATGCTTTTCGGTAAGACTGCGGCGGCTGTTGTACTTATTGTTTTACTGATCGCAACGGTTATGTTTGTCACGGGCGGCACTCTGCTCGGTATTTATGTTTTCATTAAGGATAGGGTAAATGCCGCAAAGCAGAAACAGCAGGAGCGCCTTGAAGCAATTAACGGTGATCCCGACGCTCAGAATCCAGACAATTTTGTCAGAAAGAGAAAGAAATATGTTCCCGTCGATATCGGTCCCGAGGCCTACGGCACCGAGCCTGACGAGATGTATATTGACGAGCTTGTCGGCAATGCGGAAAAGCAGGACGTCAGACCTAAGACAAAAGAGCCTAAGCCCTTTGTAGTTCCGCCGACCGATACCGAAAGCAAGGCGGTTGAGCCTGAGCTTCCGCTTGATGAAATAATCAAAAAGGTCAACGGCTCTGTCAAAGAAAAGGACAAGCCTAAATCGGACGCCAAAAAGGAGACAAAAACCGCTAAACAGGAAGAGCCTGTTCAGGTCTTCCATACCTATCAGAAGCCTCCCGTTGACTGCCTTGAATATGCAAACAATGCAAACGCAATGAACTACGAGGAGGAGCTTAAAAATAACGCTACCAAGCTTGTTGACACCCTCAACAGCTTTGGTGTTTCGACAAAGATTGTCGATATTTGCCGAGGTCCTGCCGTTACAAGATATGAGCTTCAGCCTGCGGCAGGCGTTAAGATCAGCAGGATAACCAGTCTTTCCGATGATATTGCACTTGCTCTTGCCGCTTCGGGCGTTCGTATAGAAGCTCCCATTCCGAACAAGTCTGCAATCGGAATTGAAATTCCAAACAAGAACAGAGCTACCGTTTCTCTCAGAGAGATAATCGAAACTCCCGTTTACAGGAACGCCAAGAGTAAGCTGAACGTTGCTCTCGGTAAGGATATCACAGGCAATACGATCTGTGCCGATATTGCAAAGATGCCGCATCTGCTTATTGCAGGTACTACTGGATCGGGTAAGTCGGTTTGCCTTAATTCAATGATTGTCAGCATACTTTACAATTCAACGCCCGATGAGGTCAAGCTTCTGATGATTGATCCAAAGCAGGTTGAATTTACGATTTACAACGGTATTCCGCATCTTCTTGTTCCCGTTGTTTCCGATCCGAGGAAGGCGGCAGGTGCGCTCGGCTGGGCGGTTACCGAAATGCTTCAGAGATACAAGATGTTCTCAGAGAACAGCGTCAGAGATATCAAGGGCTTCAACAAGCTTGCCCAGACAAGTGAAACACTCACTCCGATGCCTCATATCGTTATTTTTATTGACGAGCTGTCAGACCTTATGATGGCTGCGCCGAACGAGGTTGAGGACTCAATCTGCCGTCTTGCACAGATGGCTCGTGCGGCAGGTATGCACCTTGTAATCGCAACTCAGAGACCGTCTGTAAACGTTATTACGGGTATAATCAAAGCTAACATTCCGAGCCGTATCGCTCTTTCCGTTTCTTCTCAGGTCGATTCAAGAACGATTATCGACACTGCAGGAGCCGAAAAGCTCCTCGGAAACGGCGATATGCTGTTCAGTCCCGTCGGTGTTTCAAAGCCCGTGCGTGTTCAGGGCTGTTTCCTCTCCGACGAGGAGGTTGAAAGCGTCGTCAAGTTCATCAAAACTCAGGGTGAGGAAAAAGAATACGACGAGGAAGTTATGAAAGAGATTGAGCGTCAGGCTGTCATTGAAAAGAAGCCTTCGTCATCTTCGTCCTCGTCTTCGGACGGCGATTCAGATGAGGGCGGCGATGAGATGATCCCGAAAGCGATCGAGGTTGTCGTTGAGGCGCAGATGGCTTCGACAACTCTTTTACAGCGCAAGCTGAAATTGGGCTATGCCCGTGCGGCAAGAATTATTGACGAGCTTGAACAAAGACAGATCGTCGGTCCGTTCGAGGGCAGTAAACCGAGAAAGGTGCTCATTTCAAAACAGCAATGGATGGAAATGAATGCGCTCGGCAATGCTTCGGCTCCGATCGAAAATCCTATTGAAACGGACGAATATGACGATGATGAAGAGGAATAATTGATGTTTTTACCGATAACAGCCGAGGAAGTTAAAGAGCGAGGATGGGACGAGGTTGATTTTGTCTATGTGACGGGAGACGCCTATGTCGATCATCCGAGCTTCGGTGCGGCGATAATCACAAGAGTAATGGAGGCTGAGGGCTACCGTGTGGCAGTCCTTGCCCAGCCTGATTGGAGAAAGAATGACGATTTTCTCCGCTTCGGCAGACCTAAGCTCGGATTTATGGTTTCGTCGGGCAATATCGACTCCATGGTTGCTCACTACACAGCCGCAAAAAAGCGCAGAAGTCAGGACGCATATTCCCCGGGAAAAGTCATGGGACTCAGACCTGACAGGGCTGTAATTGTATATTGCAATAAAATCAGAGAGCTTTACGGCGATGTTCCGATCATTATCGGCGGTCTTGAGGCCTCGCTCAGGCGTTTTGCCCATTACGATTACTGGGACGATAAGATCCGCAGAAGTATTCTTTTTGATTCTCAGGCTGATCTTATTTCATACGGCATGGGCGAAAATCAGACGATTGAGATTTGCCGCCGCCTTTCCAACGGCGAGCCGATATGCTCAATTACCGATGTCAGAGGAACGGTTTATTCCTGTGATGTTCATGATACTCCGCTTTACGGTGCGGAATGTCCGTCCTTCGAAAATGTCTGCAAAAGCAAAAAAGAATATGCGGTCTCCTGCCGTATTCAGCAGGACGAGCAGGATCACATCAGAGGAAAGCTCATAAAACAGCGTCACGGCAACCGTATGCTTGTTCAAAATCCGCCGATGCCTCCGCTCACTCAGGAGGAGATGGACTGGGTATATTCTCTGCCTTATGAGAGGACATATCACCCTGTTTATGAAAAATCGGGCGGTGTTCCTGCGATAGAGGAGGTCGAGTTTTCGATCACTCACAACCGGGGCTGCTTCGGTGCGTGTAATTTCTGTTCGATCGCATTTCATCAGGGCAGATTTATTACGACAAGAAGCAAGCAGTCAATCGTCAGAGAAGCAAAGCTTTTGACCGAAAAGCCGAACTTCAAGGGATATATCCACGATATCGGAGGTCCGACTGCAAATTTTAGAAATACAAGCTGTCTTGCTCAGCTTGAAAAAGGTCTTTGCAAGGGTAAAAAATGCTTGGCTCCCACTCCGTGCAAGGCTTTGAAGGCGGATCACAGCGAATATCTCGATATTCTCAGAACCGTCAGAAGTCTGCCCAAGGTGAAGAAAGTATTTATCCGATCGGGAATAAGATATGATTATATGCTCAGGGATCCCGACGATACATTCTTCCGTGAGCTTGTGAAATACCACGTCAGCGGTCAGCTCAAGGTTGCTCCCGAGCATTGCTCCGCCGTCGTTCTTGATAAAATGGGAAAGCCGCACATCGAGGCGTATATAGAGTTTTCAAAGAAATATTTTCAGCTTACCGACGCTGTCGGTAAGGAGCAGTATCTTGTGCCCTATCTTATGTCCTCGCACCCCGGCTCAACCCTCAAGGACGCCGTTGAGCTTGCGGTTTTTCTTAAAAAAAGGCATATAAGACCCGAGCAGGTGCAGGATTTTTATCCCACTCCGGGAACGATCTCGACCTGTATGTTCTATACGGGACTTGATCCCTACACAATGGAGGAGGTTTATGTTGCAAAAACTCCTCACGACAAGGCTCTCCAGCGTGCGCTTTTGCAGTATTACGATCCGAAAAACCATGATCTTGTTGAAGAAGCTCTGCGTAAGGCGGGCAGGCATGACCTGATCGGTTATTCGGAAAAATGCTTGATACAGCCTAAGCGAAACGCTAATAATAAAAATATACGAAGCACAAGCGGTAAGAGACATGAAAAAAAGAAAAAATACTAATTCAAAGCTTATTAGCGGAATTGTAATTTTAATCATTGCCGTCCTCGCTTTTGCCGGCTCAAAGTTTTTGAAAGAGCCTGAAAAGCTTTTTGAGGATACGGGACTGCGTAATTCTCAGCAGACCGAAAGCAATATGATGTATGTCGATTTTATTGATGTCGGGCAGGGCAACTGTTCTCTCGTTCATCTGGGAGATACAGCGATACTTGTTGACAGCGGTGAGGTCGGAGCGGCTCAGACGGTTATAAATTATATTAAAAATCTCGGAATTGATGAGCTTGACTGTGTTCTGGTCACTCATCCTCACTCCGATCATATGGGCGCAATGACAAAGATTCTTTATGAATTTAAAATTAAGGATCTGATAATGCCCGAAATTCCGGAGGATATTATTCCGACAAATTCGACTTATGAAAAGTTTCTGACCGCCGTGTCGGATAACGCAGAGAATGTTATTCCTGCCGAAGCAGGTATGACCTATTCCTACGGCGAAATGAATTTGGAGATTTTAGCTCCGCTTCACGGTTACGACAATCTCAACGATATGTCTGCCGTGTCCCGTGTCAGCTACGGCGAAACCTCCGTTATGTTCATGGGCGACGCTTCAACCGCCGTGGAAAAGGAGCTTTTGAATACGGACAGGGACTTTTCTGCCGATATAATCAATATCGGTCATCACGGCAGTAAAACCGCCTCAAGTCAAAAATGGCTTGAAGCCGTCAATCCCGAGTTTGCTGTCATTTGCTGCGGAGCAGGCAACGAATACGGCCATCCTCACTCGGTTGTGACCGAACGTCTTGACAATCTCGGAATTGAATATTACCGCACCGATCTAAACGGGACGGTCGTTTTTCAATCAAATTCAAAGGAATTCACAAAATCCGATTGACTAAATATACCTACGGGCTTATAATTATAAATTGTTTTAAATCTGTATTTAACAGGGAGTAGTTTTTATGGAATGGACAGGACTTAACGAACTCAGAGAGAAATTTCTCTCTTTCTACGAAAGCAAGGGACATTTAAGACTTCCGAGCTTTTCTCTTATTCCTCAGGGTGACAAAAGCCTTCTGCTTATTAACGCAGGAATGTCACCGATGAAAAAGTATTTCACGGGCGAGGTCACTCCGCCGAGATCGAGGGTTACAACTTGTCAGAAGTGTATCAGAACACCGGATATTGAAAATGTCGGCAAGACTGCACGTCACGGAACTTATTTCGAGATGCTCGGCAATTTCTCTTTCGGCGATTATTTCAAGCGTGACGCTATAAGCTGGGCATGGGAATTCTGCACCAAAATAATGGAAATGGATCCCGAAAAGCTCTATATCAGCGTCTATCTTGACGACGACGAGGCTTACGACATCTGGACAAAGGAGATCGGAGTTCAGGAGAGCCATATGGTTCGCTTCGGCAAGGAGGATAACTTCTGGGAGCACGGCGCAGGTCCCTGCGGTCCCTGTTCGGAGATTTACTACGACAGGGGAGAGGAACACGGCTGCGGCAGTCCCGACTGTCATGTCGGCTGTGAGTGCGACAGATTTGTCGAGTTCTGGAACCTCGTTTTCACTCAGTTTGAAAACGACGGTCATAACAATTACACTCCGCTTGCTCATCCCAATATCGACACAGGTATGGGACTTGAAAGACTTGCCTGTATCGCTCAGGGAGTTGACAACCTCTTTGAGGTTGATACAATTCAGAATATTATGAAGCACATTGCTAAAATTTCAGGCGTTGAATATCATGCCGACGAAAAGAGCGATGTTTCGCTTCGTGTTATTACGGATCACATCCGTTCAACAACATTTATGATCGGCGACGGTGTTATGCCGTCCAACAGCGGCAGAGGCTATGTTCTTCGCCGTCTGCTCAGACGTGCCGCAAGACACGGCAGACTGCTCGGAATTAACCGTCCTTTCCTCTCGGAGGTTGCCGACACGGTTATCAATGAGAACAAAAACGCTTATCCCAGCCTTGTTGAAAAGCGTGACTTTATCGTCAACGTTATTTCGACCGAGGAGGAAAGCTTCAACAGAACGATTGACGCCGGTCTTGACGTTCTTGCAAAAATGATAGAAAATTCAAGCTCAAATGAGCTCAGCGCAGAGGACGCGTTCAAGCTTCAGGATACCTTCGGATTCCCGATCGACCTCACCAAGGAAATTCTTGAGGAAAAGGGAATGACCGTTGACGAGGAGAAGTTCAAGGAGCTTGTCCTTGTTCAGAGAAAGAGATCCCGTGACGCTCATAAGGGCGCAGGAGCAGAGGGCTGGAACGACACGGGTGTTGTCACAAAGGGACTTGAAAAGACCGATTTTGCAGGCTATGACGCATTTGAAACAGAGGGTAAAATTATAGCATTTATCACAGACGGCATCAGATGCGACGTACTCGAAAACGGTGCCGAGTCTTTCCTTGTGACCGACAAAACTACCTTCTATGCCGAGAGCGGCGGACAGGTCGGAGATACGGGATATATTTACGGTGACGGCTTCACCTTTGAGGTCGAAAACACCACAAAGACCAACGACGGCGTATTTCTCCACTACGGCAGAATTGTTGACGGAGACAATGCTAAGACGGGCGACAATGTAAAGACCGTAATCAATGCGGACAGAAGAAAGGCTATCGCAAGAAATCATACTGCGGCTCATCTTCTTCAGGCGGCATTGAGGAATACTCTCGGCTCTCACGTTGAGCAGGCAGGTCAGCTTGTCAATGAAAATACAGTTCGATTCGACTTCTCGCATTTTTCTGCTTTGACTTCGGACGAGCTTAAAACTGTTGAAAACGAAGTTAATAATATAATTCTTTCCGCCGAAAATGTCACGATGACGGAAATGCCGATTGAAGAAGCGAAGAAAACAGGTGCAATGGCTCTGTTCGGTGAGAAGTACGGCGATGTTGTCCGAGTTGTTAAAGCAGGCGATTTCTCAACCGAGCTTTGCGGAGGTACTCACGTTTCAAATACAGGCAAGCTTGGATTGTTCAAGATTATTTCCAAATCCTCCGTTGCCGCAGGAGTAAGACGAATTGAGGCTGTTACGGGTACGGGTGTTCTCGGATATATCGACTCTCTCAATTCTAAGATATTCGGCACGGCGGCGGCTCTGAAAGTCAGCAATCCTGCCGATATCGAAAAGAAAGCGGCTTCACTCTCAAACGAGCTTAAAGAGAAGGACAGGGAAATTGAAGCTCTTACCGCTCAGCTTACCGAGATGCGTTCGGGCAACCTCTTTGACAATGCCGTTTCTGTCGGCTCTCTCAAGGTCATTGCCGCTAACGCAGGCGAAGTTACTGTTGACGAGCTTCGTCAGCTTTCCGACAAGGCAAAAGCCGAGGGTGACAACGTTGTCGCAGTCTTTGCCGCAATCAATAAGGAAAAAGGCTCTGTGAACTTTGCGGCTTGCTGTGCGCCCGATGCGGTAAAATGCGGAGTTAAGGCAGGCGACGTTGTCCGTGCCGTTGCAAAAATTGCAGGCGGTAACGGCGGCGGAAAGTCCGATTTTGCAATGGCAGGAGCTAAGGATATTACAAAGGTTGATGAAGCGATTGCCGCAGTCAGCGGAATTGTTGAATCACTTGTAAAATAAAAGGAGATTGTGATTATGGATTGTCTTTTTTGTAAAATAATCAACGGTGAAATCCCGTCAAACAAGGTTTATGAGGACGATACTGTCTTTGCTTTTCGTGACATTGCGCCTCAGGCACCGACTCATATTCTTATAATTCCTAAACAGCATATTAAGTCTGCGGCAGAGATTGATGAGAGCAACAGCGCAGTTGTTTCGCATATCTTTGAGGTTGCCGCAAAAATCGCAAAGCAGGAGGGTCTTGACGACGGCTTCCGTATCGTCAACAACTGCGGCGATATTGCAGGACAGACCGTTAAACACCTGCATTTTCACCTTATGGGCGGCCGTGAATTTACCTGGCCGGCAGGCTGATTTTCTTAATTTCTGTTGAAAGGAAGTTTTAAAATGTCTGAAACTTATAAAATGAAAATTGCAGGACTTGAAAGGGAGCTTCCCATCTGTCCTCTTAACGATAAGGTTTCGATCGCAGGCTTCATCATCTTCGGTGATGTTGAGCTTACCGTTGCTTGCGCCGAGGAGCTTCTCAAGAAGCTTCCCGAGTTTGACTACATAGTAACTCCCGAAGCAAAGAGTATTCCGCTTGCCTACGAAATGTCACGTCAGTGCGGCAAGAAATACTTTGTTGTCCGCAAAAAAGAGAAGGTTTATATGCGTGATCCCGTTAGCGTTACGGTCAATTCAATAACCACAAAATCCGAACAGAAGCTTATTCTTGACGGAGCCGACGGCGAGCAGATCAGAGGCAAAAAAATCGTTATTCTTGACGATGTTATTTCAACGGGCGAATCGCTTCAATCCGTTGAGAAGCTTGTCAATAAGTTTGATGTTGATATCGTTGCCAAGGCGGCAATTCTTGCCGAGGGTGACGCCGCAAAGAGAGATGACATAGTCTTCCTCGGCGAGCTTCCGCTTATTTTCAAGTGAAACTGAGATACAGGCCCATGGCGATCATGGGCTTTTCGTCTTTAATCGTTCTCTTTGTCTGCACTTATTTTGACGACAGGTTTTCGCTTTTGGCGGTCGGTGCAGGTGTGATAATACTGCTCTTGACCGCATTTATACGAAAATTCAGGGAACGAATTACTCCGTTTTTCGTTGCTGCTGCGCTGATTCTTTCGGGAGTATCCTTTGAAGTGCTTGCGGATTACAAGCTCTCCGATGCCGAAAGGCTTACGGATCGTGAGGCTGAAATTACCGCAGCCGTTCTTGACGAGCCGTTCTTCAGCGGAACACGTTATTATTACGAGCTAAAGACAATTACCGTTGACGGCACAGACTTTGAAACAAAGCTCAGGCTTTCCGCCGCAAAATATATTGACGCAGAGCCTTACGATACTGTCAGGCTGAAGGTGCATCTTTACGATCTCGGCGCAGAAGAAAAGAGCGTTAAGCTTTACTATCGGTCAAAAGGCTTTTTTCTCGGCGGATATGTGAGTAATTATGAGAATTTTCCGATTGAAATAATTAAAAATGAAGATAAACCGATAGGATTTTACCTTCTCAAAATCAGGAAAACTGTTGAAAGCAGGGTTCTTGACAAACTGCCGAATGATTTGGGCGGAGTTTGTGTCGGAATGTTGACCGGCAACAAGGACTTTATCTCCGATGAGCTTTCGGCTCAGATCAAGCTCGCAGGCGTTGCGCCTGTCTTTGCCGTTTCGGGTATGCACCTATCCGTCTGGGTAATCGGCTTATATGTCCTGCTTGAACAGCTTAAAGTCAAAAAGCGTTTAAATTCCCTGATCGGAATGGCTTTTACCGTCTTTTTTATGGCTGTGACGGGGTTTACTCCGTCGGTATGCAGGTCAGGAATAATGCTGTTGCTCGTTCTGGCAGGCAATCTGTTCTACAAAAAGTCCGATTCGGTCAACTCTCTCGGATTTTCTGCGCTCGTACTTGGTATAATAAATCCCATGATTACGGCTGATATCGGATTTTTGCTTTCGTTTTCCGCAACGCTTGGTATTATCACTCTTGAACCCTTGTTAAAAAAATACGTTATTTATAAGCTCCCGTCGGGTGTATTTTTCTCGGTAGTAAAATCTGTTTTTGAACTGATTTTTGTTTCCGTCAGCGCAACGCTCGGATCGCTTTGTTTTGTGATAATTTTTATAGGCTATATCTCCGTTTACTCGGTTATCACAAATGTCCTGATAAGCTATGCGGCTTCTTTATGTATGCTTTTCAGCGGATTGTCTGCATTGTTTTATCCGATCACAGGTATGAGCGATATTCTTGCTGTTCTTTCGGGATCAATATCAAAGTACATTATTTTTGTCATTGAGAAGATCTCGGCATTGCCGAACGCCTGTGTGGACACAGAGAGCGATTATTGGAAATACGGCGTTATCTTCCTTTATTCCGTGATAATCGGATCGGTGCTGTTTTTTAAAAATAAAACCGCTTTTAAGATTTCCTGTGTCAGCTTGGCGGCAACAATCATTTTTTGCAATGTTTTTTATTATTACGAAAACGACGGTTGTTCAAATGTCAGCGTTTTGGACGTTGACGGAGATATTGCCGTGGTTTTATCCGATAATAATCATAAGGCTGTCATATGCTCCGAGGGTGATTATAAATACCTTTCTTCCGAGATTTCCGAGGCTCTCGGCAGTTACACGGGCAAAGCCGATGTCATCATCGCCGATATTGTCGGCAGAAGCTCATCTTCCGTCTATTCGGTAATTAAGAACAATAATTTTGACAGGCTGATCGTTCCTGCTGTAAACGGTTCTCTGCTTTCTGTTTGCGACGGGGAAAAGATCACGGAATCCTCAAATGCCGATATTCGGCTTTGGAACGGTGCAAGTGTTCGGTATGTTTCTAAGGATGCTTACTCGGTTGCAGTATGTGAAATTGACGGCGTAAAATTTACCGTTATACTGCGAGGCGACTTTGTTCCGGGCAAGTATCTTGAAGGAGATATTTTGATTTGCTCCGAGATTCCCGACGGTGCGGATTTTGAAAATTATATTGTTTCGGGAGAGACGGAACAGCTCAATATTATTTCCACGCAGGACTTAGGAGAAATTTGCATAACAATAAAAAATAATGATTATAAAATAAGCGTCAAGGAGGGATAACAATGCCACAGATCAATGAAATTGAACTGAAAAAACAGCTCAGCTCAGGAAATTTTGCAAGTCTTTATTTCCTGTACGGCGAAGAAAAATATCTGATAAGGCATTATGTATCCCTTATTATCAAAAAGACCGTCGATCCGTCTTATGCCGATTTCAATTTTCACCGGTATGATGGCAAGGAGATAGACTTTGACGAAGTCGGTCAGGCGGCCGAGGCTCTGCCGATGATGAGCGAAAGAACGCTTATTCTAATCAAGGATCTTGCCCTTGACAGTCTCAACGCCGATTTATCCGATAAATTTTTAAAGCTGATATCAGATATTCCCGATACAACGGTTATTCTGATTGCCAATCCGAGCCTTGACGTGAATATGAAAAGCGCAAAGGGCAAGAAGATAATTGCCGAGGTCAACCGCATCGGTTGTTCCGTTGAATTTGCTCACGCAGGTTTAAACGATCTTATTAAACTGCTTGATAGGGGAGCCACTTCAAGAGGCTGTTCTATATCGCCCTCAAACGCACGTTACCTTCTTTCCCTGATAGGTGACGATATGACGGTCATTATCAATGAGCTTGACAAGCTCTGCGCCTACAAAAGGGACGGAGAGATACTCAAGGAACACATTGACGCTGTGGTTGTCAAAAATGTTCAGGCGAGAGTTTTCGACCTTACAAAAGCTCTCACGGCAGGCAACTGCGACCTTGCGATGGATATTCTCGACACGCTGATTTCAATGAAAGAGGAGCCTGTAAATATTCTCGGTGCTCTTGTTACTCCGTATGTCGATATGTATAGGGCAAAGATTTATGTCATCGGAGGACTCAGAGCGGAGGACGCCGCAAAGGATTTCAACTACAAAAACAAGGAATTCAGGCTTACAAATGCGGCAAGATCCGCTTCAAAATATTCTATTGCACAGCTCAGAAAGTTTCTTGAAGTTCTCAATGACGCAGACCGTCTGCTGAAATCAACCTCGGTCGGCGGCAGGCTTGTGCTTGAACAGACGATTACGAAGCTTTTCCTTGTTGCAAACGGAGAGAAAATATGATTAAAGTCGATCAGATCGTTATTGTTGAGGGAAAATACGATAAAATCAAGCTTTCTTCGATAATTGACGGTATAATAATAGAGACTGAGGGCTTTGGAATTTTCAAGGATAAGGAAAAGCAGAAGCTAATCAGAAAGCTTGCCGAGAAAAAAGGCGTTGTCATAATGACGGACAGCGATTCGGCAGGTTTTGTAATAAGAAATTTTATTACCTCAATCGTTCCAAACGAATTTATTACAAACGTTTATATTCCCGATATCTTCGGCAAGGAAAAGCGCAAAGAAAGCTATTCCAAAGAGGGCAAGCTCGGAGTTGAGGGAGTTCCTCCCGAAATCATTGCCGAGGCTTTTGCCAAGGCGGGAATAGGCGTTGCGGCGAGTGAAGCTAACAATAAAGAGATCACTCTGAACGATTTCTATGAAGATAAACTCACCGGTGTGCCCGACAGCAAAGAGAGAAGAAAAAACTTGCTCAGACAGCTTGATTTGCCCGAAAGAATGTCTACGAAAGCTATGCTTGAAATATTTAATATGTTTTTAACCTACGATGAATATAAAAAACTTGTTACTGCGGAGGCGATATAAATGAGAATAGGTCACGGTTACGATGTGCACAGGCTCGTCGAGGGCAGGGAACTGATCGTCGGCGGAGTTCATATACCGTATGAAAAAGGACTTTTAGGTCATTCCGATGCAGATGTGCTTCTGCACGCTGTCAGCGACGCTTTGCTCGGAGCGGCGGCAATGGGCGATATCGGCGGAATGTTTCCCGACAATGATCCTGAATTTTTAGGTGCCGACAGTCTTGTGCTTCTCAGGCAGGTTTTTCAAAGGCTCAGAAATAACGGATATTCCGTAATTAACGTTGACTGTACCGTTATTGCACAGAAGCCGAAAATGAAGCCTTATATTCCTGAAATGAGAATGAATATTGCCGCCGCACTTTCTACCGATGTTGAAAATATCAGCATCAAGGCAACTACCGAGGAAGAAATGGGTTTCACGGGCAGGGGAGAAGGAATTTCCGCTCACTGCGTCTGCCTTATTGATAAAGTTTAATTTGTGTGATATAATTACTAAAATAACGTTAAACGAGGATAATTATGAACGCTTTTCTTGATAATATCAGCGTACTTTGGGACAGACTTCTTGCGCTGTTTTCATCCTACAACATAATAACCGATACTCTGGACATTGCTTTTGTCGCTTTTCTTATTTTCAGCGCAATAAAAATGCTCAAGGAAACAAGAGGTATTCAGATTGTAAAGGGACTTGTACTCGTTGCGGTTCTTTATGCCGTAATCAGCCTTTTGAATATGCAGGCGAGCACCTATCTTTTCAAGACCATACTTCGTGATTTTATTCTTGTACTTATCATTCTTTTCACTCCCGAGATCCGTCACGCTCTTGAATCTATGGGCAGAAGCCGACTTGCATTTCTCAATTTCTTCGGCGCACAGCAGGGTGACGCATTGTACGAGAGAAAGAAAAGAGCCGTGCTTGAAATTTGTAAGGCATGCAGAGATATGAGCGACAAAAAAATCGGTGCGTTAATTGTTTTTGAAAGAAACACCATGCTCGGTGATATTATCAACACGGGTACGACTGTTGATGCAAAGGTTTCGAGAGAGCTTATAAATTCTCTGTTTTTCCCGAATTCCGCCTTGCATGACGGCGGAGTTGTTATCAGAGACGGCAGAGCTGTTGCCGCCGGCTGTATTTTGCCGCTTACGGAAAATAATTCTTTGAGCAGCGAGCTTGGAACCCGTCACAGAGCCTCCCTCGGAATTTCGGAAAAGAGCGACGCCGTTGCGGTTGTTGTTTCCGAAGAAACAGGCAAGATATCCATTGCCTGCGGCGGAGAACTTGAAAGAGGTATTTCCGACGGTGTTCTTATTGAAAGGCTTATGGAATATATCCTTCCTAATACCGCAGGAAAAGCAAAGAGTTCGTTTTTTTCCGTACTTCTTACTAAGATAAAGGAGAAGCTCAAGAAATGAAAATGCCAAAATTTACGCTCAGACAGCTTTTTTCAAACACAAAATTTGTTGTTGTTTTTTCAATCGTTGTCGCATTTATATTCTGGATCGTTGTTGCGCTTGAGTATGCTCCCGTCATCGAAAACGAGATCAAGGATATTCCCGTTAAAATTGATATGAACAACAGCGTACCGGATAAGCTCGGTCTTCAGATCTTCGGTCAAAGTGAGTTTACCATAAATGTTACCGTTAAGGGCAATCGCTATATTGTCGGCGGCGATCTTCTTACTGCCGATGATTTTGACGCAACGGCTCAGACAGCTTATGTCGATTCTGCGGGCAAGCACAGCCTTCTTGTAAAAGTAACTGCAAAGGACGTCAACGCCGACTATGAAATTGTCTCTAAGTCTGCCGATTACATTGAAGTCTTTTTCGATAAATATGCAGAGAAAGAAATTGAAGTAACTCCGAGAATTATCTCCGACCTTGAGGAATACACTCCCGACGATTACCTTTTTGATAAATCCGATATTTTCTACAATGTCAAGACCGTCAAGATCTCAGGGGCGCAGACGGAGGTAAGCTTCGTTACTGCGGCGTATGCCGACATTGAGATTGACAGAAAAATGACCGAAACCCAGACTATTGATTCAAACATCGTCCTGAGCAACGGCAACGATCTTGATCTTAAATATGTCAAGATTAACGGAGAAAGCTCTCTGACTGTACCGGTGACCTTGCCGGTTTATAAAATCGAAAATGTTTCCACAGGCATTGCGTTTAAGAACGCACCCTCGGACTATATCAATCAGCCGATCGAGTACAGCATTTCACCGCAGTATGTCAAGGTTGCCTTGCTTCAGAACGGATCGGATACCTCGCAAAATCTGACGGTCGGTACGATTGATTTTTCCGAAATTTCTCCGACAAGCAAGAGCTTTTCATTTGACGCCGCTAATATAAAAAATGCCAAGATGCTTGACGGTACAACCACATTTTATGTCGAGCTTAGAACCGACAGCCTTTCTTCCTCGGACTTCATTATTAAAAGCGGCTCTGTTTCGGTAACAGGTTCGGACACTGTGACAAAGAATGATGTTGATATCAGCTCTATAGGAAGTGTTACCGTTGTCGGAAAGCAGGCGGATCTGAACACAGTTACGTCGGATATGATAAGTGTTGTGATTGATCTTACTGATGTAAATCTTAAAACGGGTGAAAATTCCGTTCCTTGTACCGTGACGTTAAAAAATTCAAAGGGCTGCTGGATTAACGGCTCTTATACAGCGACAGTTATAAAAAAATGATCCTTTTAAATTCTGATTTTGACAGCTTGTATCGGGTATAAAACCGATGCAGGCTGTTTAATTTCCTGTATATGTTAAATAGTTGTTAAAAATATAAGAAAATTATTTTTTTCTGTTGTAAAAGTTACATATAGTGTGCTATAATGATATGACTGTTATAATGGGTAAAATGTAAAGCTATATACTTTATTAAGATTTACGAAAGGAGAGGTTCTGTGAAAAAGCTCAGGGCAATTTTAGCCGTTGTTCTAATTGCCGCAATAACCGTTTCGATGAGCGGCTGTTCTTTCAGATTTTCTTCTTTTGACAATCTGCTTCGTCCTCCAAAGCTTTACGGTAAATATCAGGGACTTCAGGACTGTTTTGAAGGTCTTGTAGATAAGGATTACAGTCTTTCAACTCCCGAGAACGGCAGTTACCGCTCCGCTTTCATTGTCAATGATTTTGACGATGATAACGACGAGGAGGCTCTTGTTTTTTACACGGAAAAGGAAAATCCCAATCTTGTCAAAATATATTATTTTGAGTTCAAGGAGAATGACTGGTATCCCGTTGAAACCTTTGACGGACTCGGAAGCTCCGTTGACGAGGTAAAATTTGCCGACCTTAACCATGACGGCTCCTCGGAAATTATAATAGGTTGGAATCTTTTTTCGAGCAAGACTAACAAGGCGTTCGCCGTATATGACATTTCCGGTGAAAAAATAAATCTGCTTTCTTCTTTCCCGTATTCAACTCTTGATGTTTTTGACGTCAACGGCGACGGAATTGACGATATCTTTGCTATGAGTATTGATTCGACTGTTTCCGATCATTTCACGGGTGCGGCAACGGTCTACACCTTCGATAAAAAAACAGTTTCAATGCAAATTCTCAGTACCGTTAAAACGGACGGAAATATTTCCGCTTATTCTTCCATCAAGACCGAAAAGGTTGACGATTTGAAGCTTATATATGTCGAGTCCTACAAGGGCGACAACGATATGCTGACAGAGATTATTTACTGGGACGATGAAACCAATTCCCTGACTGCACCTCTTTTCGATGTTTCAACACAGTCAACAGCTCAGACGCTCAGACACATGCGTCTTCCCTGTCAGGACATTGATTCCGACGGATTTCTTGAAATTCCCGTCAGCGTAGATATGCCGGGCAGCTCGGTTGCCGACAATACTCCGTCGGCGGTAGCTTTGAACTCAATAGATAGCACGGAAGCTCCGACCAAGAGCGTTTACTATACAAAATGGGTAAAATTCAGAGAAAATAAGCTTCGTGCGGTTCAGTATTCCGTGATTGATGAAACCGCAGGCTATATCCTGAACATTCCGAGCAGCTGGGTTGGCAGAATAACCGTTCTCGGAAACGACGGACAATGGGATTTTTACCATTGGAACAGCTATGAGGACAAACTCGGACAGCTTCTTTTCAGCATTTCTTATTATGACAAAAATGATGAGCAGTCAAAGAGCAAGTATAAGGACTCCGAGCTCCTTACTTCTTACGGAAGCACCGATTATGTTTACACTGTAACTCAGGACGGCTATGATTTCGGAGTTAAGGACAGCAATCTCACCGATAATTTCAATACTACGATTTTAGGAGGAAAAAAATGAAAACAATAAAGATCCTTGTTGCAGAAGATGAGGAATCAATCAGAGAGTTTATTGTTATAAATCTCAAAAGAGCAGGCTATGACGTTGTTGAGGCCGTTGACGGACTTGACGCCTACGAGAAATATAAGCTTGATCCCGAAAGCATTTCAATCGCCGTTCTTGACATTATGATGCCGAGAATGGACGGACTTGAGCTTTGCAAGAAGCTCAGAGCGATGAGCAATAACATCGGCATTATGATGCTTACGGCAAAGACGCAGGAGATGGATAAGGTCAACGGGCTTTTGCTCGGAGCGGACGATTATGTCACAAAACCGTTTTCTCCGTCCGAATTTACCGCAAGGGTTGACGCTCTCGCCAGAAGAGTTTCCTCCTCTTCAAAAAACATCAGTGATGATGACGACGAGAATGTCATAACCTCGGGCGATTTCAAGCTTGACTGCAAGAGCAGGACTTTGACTTGCGCCGGCAAAAAAATTGATGTTACACAGGTTGAATTTCAAATTCTTGAATATTTCTTCCGCAATCAGGGTACAAATCTCAGCAGAACGGATATTCTCAATCATGTCTGGGGTACCGAGTATTTCGGCGAAGAAAAGATTGTTGACGTTAACGTCAGAAGAATAAGGAAAAAAATCGAACCCGATCCTTCAAATCCCAAGCATCTTTTAACCCGCTGGGGCTTTGGCTACGTTTGGATCTGATAGCTTTACATAAAACATAATCGGGAGGTGATACAGGTGGCAAAAGAGAAAGACAAGGTCAAATACAAGGGCGGTCTTACAAAACGCTGGATTTTTCAGACTTCAACCATTATAGTTGCCGTTCTTCTCATCCTCTGTATCATTGCCGCATATTTTATTCATTCCTATTATTACTCAACCGCAAAAAGAAAAATTGAGTCATATGCAAGCAGTATAGTCGATATTTATTTTAAAAATTACGCTTCGACCGACGATAAGGTGTTTGAAAAAGGCGCACGTGAATATATCGCTGATTTTACTGACAAATCGTTTGTTGAAGTCTGGGTGCTTGACAAATACGGCAATGTTTTTATCTCCTCAAGCGGCTTCCCTGTTACCGAAAAGGTTAAAATTCCCGAATATGAGGAGGCTCTTACCTCTCCGCAGAACAAAGCTGTATGGCAGGGTAAAAATTCTTCCGGCGAGAACATAATAGCCCTGACTAAGATAATCACAACACCCGAAAACAAGCAGGTCGGCTCGGTAAGATATATGATTTCGCTTGCCGATATCGACGATCAGATTGCAACGTGGTATTTTATTATTTTCATTGCGTTTTTGGTTCTTGTCTTTTTGCTGATAATTACCGGTTCGGTATTTATAAATTCCATTGTTCGCCCTATTCAGGAGGTTTGTGCTACGGCAAAAATGATTGCCGACGGTAACTATGACGCACGAATAGATCATTATCTCTACAACGATGAGGTCGGACAGCTTTGCGATACAATCAACGAAATGGCGGAGAAAATCAAAACCTCCGATAAGATAAAGAATGACTTTATTTCAACCGTTTCTCATGAGCTGAGAACTCCGCTCACGGCGATCAAGGGATGGGGAGAAACGCTTTTACAGATCGGTGACACCGATCCGAATCTTACAAAGCGGGGAATGAACGTTATCATCAACGAATCCTCCCGACTTAACGGTATTGTTGAAGAATTGCTTGATTTTTCAAGAATGCAGAGCGGCAGAATGGTGCTCAAAAACGAAAAGATGGATATTCTTGCCGAGCTGGACGAGACTGTCTTTGCGTTCAGGGACAGAGCGGCAAGAGAGGGTATTGACCTTGTTTACAACGCTCCCAATCTTCCGGCTCCTATGGACGGCGATCCCGACAGGATAAAACAGGTTTTTGTAAATATACTTGACAATGCTTTGAAATATACAAAACAGGGCGGAAAAATCGTTGTTTCCGCCGAGGTCAAGGACGATACAATCACCATAATTTTCTCTGACACGGGCTGCGGCATTTCAGCCGAGGATCTTCCTCACGTCAAAGAAAAATTCTACAAGACGAATATGACCGTTCACGGATCGGGAATAGGTCTTGCGGTTGTTGACGAAATCGTTCGTCTTCATAAAGGTACATTTGATATAGACAGCGTACTCGGTCAGGGTACTTCCGTAACAATCAGGTTTGACATTGACCATGTTGAGCTTGAGGACGTATGGGATATTGATGCGGCAATAGCCGCCGAAAACGAAAAGAAAGCTATGGAGGAAAATGAAGATGCCTGAAGAAAATAAAGTAAGCGTCGGCGGACAGGCGTTGATGGAGGGCGTTATGATGAACGGCCCGAAAGGCGTTGCAATGGCGCTCAGACTGCCCGACGGCAAGATTGAAACTCAGCTTAAAAAAGCTACCTTTTTAAAGGATAAACATAAATTTGCAAGACTTCCGTTTATCAGAGGACCGATCAGCTTTGTCGAACAGATGATTTTCGGTTACAAATGTCTTATGGAGTCAGCCGAGAAAACAACTGCGCTCGAAGATGACGGAACAGAGGAAATGTCAAAGCTTGACCGTTGGCTCACCGATCATTTCGGACCTAAGATGATGACCGTAATCGGTATAATTTCGGGAGTTATCGGCTTTGCGCTTGCGTTCTTCCTTTTCATGTGGCTGCCGAGTCAGGTTGCCGATCTCATTCTCGGTAAGGCAGACAGCAATGTCTGGAAGCCTGCTATCGAGGGTGTAATGAGGATTATAATTTTCATAACATATATGTGGGCAGTTTCTCTTATGAGCGATATTAAACGCCTGTTTATGTATCACGGAGCGGAACACAAGTCTATTTTTTGCTATGAGAACGGACTTGAGCTGACCGTTGAAAATGTCAAAAAACAGCGCCGTTTTCATCCGAGATGCGGCACCAGCTTCATCTTCCTTACGCTGATAATCAGTATTATAGTTTCCACAGCCGTAGTCATTATCTTCCCCGGAGTTCGTGATTACAAGGCGATCTGGATGATTATTAAGCTTCTTATCTTGCCAATAATTATGAGTATAGGCTACGAAGCGATCCGTCTTGCCGGCAAGAAAAACAATCTTTTTACAAAGATTATTTCAGCACCCGGTCTGTGGCTCCAGAGAATTACAACGAAAGAGCCTACCGATGATATTATCGAGGTCGGAATTGCTTCAATTAAGGTTGCGCTCGGTCTTGAAAACGAAAACATTAACGATAAGCCCGACGAGCCGAACGAGACGGCAGAAGAAAACGGAGAGGTTGAAAATGACGGTCAGTGAGCTTGAAAAACTTGGCTCGCAAAAGCTCAGAGACGCAGGCAGAGAGGACTCTGATTTTGATTCAAGATGCCTTTTGGAATTTGTACTTGACTTAAATCCGACGCATTATTTACTAAACAGATCGGATAATATTGATGATGTTTATGCCGAAAAATTTCTTTCTCTGATTGAAAGGCGTTCAGACGGCGAACCGCTTCAGTATATTCTTGGAAAATGGGAGTTTATGGGACTGCCGTTTTATGTCGGAGAGGGAGTTTTAATTCCTCGTCCCGAAACCGAAATGCTTGTTGAATTTGCTCTTGATTTTTTGTCGGGCAAGAAAAATCCTGTTGTTTTGGATCTCTGTTCTGGAAGCGGATGTATTGCAATAAGCGTTGCAAAGTCTGTTCCCGAAGCTAAGGTTTATGCCGTTGAAAAGTCCGACTTAGCTTATTCCTATTTCAAAAAAAACATTTGGTTAAACTGTGTTTTTAACGTTTCTGCGATTCACGGCGATGTCTTTGGCAGGGATCTTCTTACGGATATAAAACCTGATCTCATTCTTTCAAATCCGCCGTATATCCGTTCCTCGGAAATAGCTTCGCTTCAGAGTGAAGTGAGACATGAGCCGTCAATGGCTCTTGACGGCGGCGATGACGGTTTGATTTTTTACCGGGAAATTGCAAACAGTTGGCTTGATCGGCTCAGCATTGGCGGAGCGGTCGCAGTCGAATGTGCCGAGGATCAGACCGAGGATATTATCCGTCTGTTTTCTGAAAAAACCAAATATGCAGAAGCCTTCAACGACCTCAGCGGTCTTCCGAGAATGGTTACTGCAATTAAATAAAATCGGAGTTATATTATGTTAATTGATTTGATTAGAGGCGGCGACGTTCTCACAATATTTATGGGATTATGCGTCAGCGCATTTGTTGTGTTCTGCGTTTTGCCGATTCACGAATACGCCCACGCTCTCGTTGCAACAAAGCTCGGCGACGATACGGCAAGACTGAGCGGAAGGCTTACTCTCAACCCGATGGCACATATCAGTCCGTTAGGTGCGTTAATGATTCTGCTTGTCGGCTTCGGCTATGCAAAGCCTGTTCCCGTAAATGTCCGCAACACTAAACTGAAAAACAAAAAGCTTGCAATGGCTCTTGTCGCTTTTGCAGGACCGCTTTCAAACCTGATAATTGCTTTTTTATCAGTTTTTTTGAGATATGTTGTTCTCAACATCGCCGCTAAAAACGGCGGTGAAATGACAACGGCGGTTATTGCACTCAATATTTTCTTCCAGTATTCGGCAATAATAAATATAAATCTTGCAGTTTTCAATTTAATTCCCATTCCGCCGCTTGACGGATCAAGGATTTTGTTTGCGATTCTGCCGACAAAATACTATTTCGGTATTATGAAATATGAAAGATATATTATGATTGCAATGTTCCTGCTTCTTCTGACAGGTGTGCTTACCTATCCGTTATCCTATCTTTCTAATCTAATCTATAACGGTTTCAATCAGTTATTCTACAATCTTTTTTAAGGTGAAAATATGGAAGCGATTTCGTATAAGCTTGATGTGTTCGAGGGACCTCTCGATCTTCTCCTGCACCTGATTAGCAAACACAAAATTGATATCAACGATATACCTATTCTTCTGCTTGTCGAGCAGTATCTTGACTATGTCCGTCAGATGAAAGAGGAGGATATGGAGATCGCCAGCGAATTTCTTGAAATGGCGGCAAGGCTGATCTATATCAAGACTGTTTCTCTTTTACCCGTCCACGAGGAAGAAGCGGACGAGCTTAAAAAGGAGCTTCAGGGCGAGCTTCTTGAATATCAGGACTGTCAGATCATGGCGAAGAAGCTTGCCGAGCAGGCGGACGGTTTTGACCACTATTCAAGGAAACCTGAAAAATTCCCTCCCGATATGACCTATACCCGTTTGCATCAACCCTTTGAGCTTCTCAAGGCGTATATAAACGCTGTCGGCAGGGGAAAAAGAAATCTTCCGCCGCCGATCGAGGCTTTTTCGGGCATTGTCGCTCACAAGATTGTTCCGATCAGGGAACGTGTAAGCTATATAATGGGCAGTCTTTTCAGAAAGAAAAAGCAGAGATTTGTTTCATTTTTTGAAAAAGCGGAGTCACGCTCCGAGATGGTTGCAACTTTCCTTGCGATCCTGTCGCTTGCCAAGGATAAAAAAATTATGCTTACTCAGCAGGACGACGAGCTTGAAGTCGAAATGCTTGATTCCGACATTAACTTTGACGTGGAGGACGACTACATAAATGAAAATGAATGAATTGCAGGGCGCTGTTGAAGCAATACTTTTTGCCGCAGGCGAGCCGCTTGAAATAGAGCGAATTTGTCAGGCTTTTGAATGTGAGACCGAGCCTGTTGAAGAAGCGCTCAAAGGCATTGACGAAGCTTTGAAATCAATAAACAGCGGAGTCTGCCTTGTTAAAATGGATAATATGTACCAGCTCTGCACACGTCAGGATTATGCCGATCAGGTCAGAGCGGCACTTGAAATCAAAAAGAACACACCGCTTTCTGCCGCCGCTTTCGAGGTGCTTGCGGTGATAGCGTATAACCAGCCCGTAACAAAATCCTTTATCGAACAGGTCAGAGGAGTTGACTGTTCGGGAGTTATAGGAACGCTGATTGCTAAGGGACTGATTGAGGAAAGAGGCAGACTTGAATTGCCGGGCAGACCGCTTATTTACGGCACAACGCCCGAATTTCTCAAGTGCTTCTGCGTAACAAGTCTTGACGATCTTCCCGATCTTCCCGAACATGAGGATCTGCCGAAAAGCGAGGAGCTTAACGGTCAGCTTGAAATCAATCTTGATGACGGTGAGATAATCGAAAACAAGATGATAACGGGTGAGCCTGTCAAAGCGGCAGAAGAATAAACCACGGAGGTGATCGAATGACGGCACTTTACATAATTCTCGGAATTATACTGTTCTTCATAGCTGTTCTGAGCATACCTGTCGTTCTTGATCTTGAATATACCGACGCAGTAAGATGCAAGGTCTCATGGCTTTTTCTTAAATTCACTCTCTATCCTTTCCCCGAAAAGAAGCCAAAGGAAGAGAAGCCTGAGGAAGAAAAGAAAGAAGAAAAGCCTGAGCAAAAGAAAGAGGAAGCTCCGAAGCCGAAGAAAGAGAATTTTCTTAAAACGTTCTATAATAATCAGGGACTTAGCGGAGTTATTGAGCTTCTGAATAACTGCGTTGCGGCGTTAAAAAGATTTTCGGTCAAGCTTATAAAAAGAGCGGTTATTATTAAAAAATTTCATCTTGATGTTCATATCACGGAGGGCGACGCCGCGGCAACGGCTATCAAGTACGGCAAGGTCTGCTCTGCACTTTATCCCTCGCTCGGATTTATCTGCTCTAATATGAAGGTCAGGGACTATAAGGTCAACGTGTTTGCCGATTACTGCGGCGAAAAAACGACCGTTGAATTTGTCACAAAAACTGCATTTATTCCAAGAGCATTGATAAATGCAGGAATAGCACTTGTATTCAGCTTGTTAAAACAGCTTTTAAAGGTTGTTATATCAAATATTAAATCATCAAACAATAATACAAAAAGAAAGGCGGACTAAACTATGAAAGATCAGTCAGCATCAGGAATTCTTGCAACAGCCATTGATAAGATCAAGGATATGGTAGATTGCCAGACGATTATCGGTGATCCTATCGACGCAGGCGACGGAATTAAGGCTATTCCCATTTCAAAGGTAACCTACGGCTTTGCTTCAGGCGGATCGGATTTCCCGACCAAGACCTCCAAGGAGCTTTTCGGCGGCGGCGGCGGAGCAGGCGTTACAATTCAGCCTGTTGCCTTCCTTGTTATCAACAACGGTGAGGTCAGCGTCAAGTATATCTGCGAGGGCTCAGAAAGCTCGGCAGAGAGAATTATCGGTATGGTTCCCGACTTAGTGAACAAGGTCGGCGATATCATCAATAAGTTCAGCAAGGACGATAAAGAGGACAAGACCGATTCCGTTTTTGTTGAAGAATAATTAAATATTACCTTTCATCTGTGCATATAGTTATATATGGCAGGTGACGGGTATGGTAAAAAAAATATTGTTTTTTCTGACTGTTTTTTGTATAATGACGGTTAATGTCTGTGCGCTCGGCGGATCGGATATATCTGCGGAATGTGCCGTGGTAATATCCGAACAGACGGGCGAGGTCATATTTGAAAAGAACGCTTACACTCATCATTCGATGGCAAGCACGACAAAGATTATGACGTCGCTTATTGCCGCCGAATCGGGTCGGCTTAACGATGAAATTATCGTTTCAAAGAATATGATACAGGTTGAGGGTACCTCAATGGGACTTCTTCCCGGTGACAGAGTATCGCTATACGAGCTGATTTACGGAATGTTACTGCCGTCGGGCAATGATGCGGCCAACGCTACGGCCTGTTATCTCGGTGGAAATGTTGAAAACTTTGCCGAGATGATGAACGCAAAAGCCAAAGAAATAGGTATGAAAAATACCCATTTTGTTACTCCGTCGGGACTTGACGATGACGAGCATTATTCAACGGCTTACGATATGGCACTTTTGGGCAGATTTGCCGTGAACAATCCCGTTATCCGCTCTGTATGCTCTAAGAGCAAAGCCACGCTGAGCTACGGAAACCCTCCGTACAGGCGCACATTATACAATCACAACAGACTTCTGAACACTTATGAGTATGCCCTCGGCATCAAGACGGGATTTACCAAGAAAAGCGGCAGATGCCTTGTTTCATATGCCGAAAAGGACGGTGTAGGTCTTGTTGCGGTCACTCTGAACGCACCGAGCGACTGGAGAGACCACAGACAGATGCTTGATTACGGCTTCTCGGTGTTGAACTCTCGCTGTGTTGAGGCTGAAATACCTGAATTTGTCCCCGTTGTCGGCGGAAACGTTGAAAAGCTTCGTATCAAATGCGATTCTTTTGGATATTCTTCTCTGCAAAACAAGACGTTGACTCAGGAGCTTTATCTTGACCGTTTTATCTATGCACCGATAAATAAAGGGGACAAAATAGGAGAAGTCAGGTTTTATTTTGACGGGCAGTATATCGGTTCGTCGAATATTATAGCTGATGCCGATGTTAAAGCTTCGGAACAAAAACAGGAAGAAAAAAGCTTTTTCCGTAAAATTAAGGAGAGATTTTTTAATGACTGATGATAGAATCAGGCTTCAAAAATACCTTTCCATGTGTGCGGTTGCTTCAAGACGCAAGTCTGAGGAGCTTATAGCGCAGGGCAAGGTTAAAATCAACGGTAAGGTCGCTCAGATCGGCGACAAGGTAAGTCCGAAGCGCGATACCGTTACCGTCAGCGGCAAAAAGGTTGTCGCTCATAGGAGTAAAGTTTATATTATGCTCCACAAGCCGAGAGGCTTTATAACTACAATGGACGACGAAATGGGCAGAAAGTGCGTTGCCGAGCTGGTTTCCGACGTCGGTGAAAGAGTATATCCGGTCGGCAGGCTCGATAAGGATTCCGAGGGCTTGCTTCTTCTGACGAACGACGGTGAGTTTGCAAATAATATGACACATCCGTCCAGGCATATTCCGAAAACCTACCGTGTTACCGTCCGTCCCGATGTCACCGACGATATGCTGACGGCATTTTCTGCGGGAATGAAGATCGACGGCAGAATGACCGCACCCGCGGACGCTCATATTATCGAGAAACAGGACAACCGTGTTGTGCTTGAAATCGTTCTCTATGAGGGCAGGAACAGGCAGATCAGAAAGATGTGCGAAGCTCTGGGACTTGAGGTCGCAAGACTGAAAAGGACTTCTATGGGCTCTCTAAAGCTCGGTATGCTTCCTCCCGGAAAATGGAGAGAGCTGACCGAGGACGAGGTGCACAAGCTCATGGTCTCGTCTGGAATGAAAGTAAATAAATTCTGAGGTTTGGTATGTTAAAATATTTACCTGTTACAAGCGATAAACTGCCTGAGCCTTACAACGCAGACGCAGCTTTAAACGGATATATCGGATATGATCTGAGCAAATCCGAGGAATGTGGCTTTTCGGTGTTCAGGCTCAACGGCTATACAATGGAGATTGTTGATGTAATAACCGATTGCGACGATGAAACGGCAGAGGGCTTTATCAGAAGCTCGCTGAACTACGGCGCAAACAGGGGAGCGTACATTGCGTTTTATAAGGCAGAAGGTTTCAGAGAGGTTGCAAAAACTCTCGGCTTCAGGGAAAACTCCGAAAATATTCTTGAGGGTGAAATTCCTGAGCTTCTTGCAGGTCATTGCTGCAAAAATAAATAATCGGAAGTTGGTTTATTATGGTTAAGAGTATGACCGGCTACGGCCGCAGTCAGGAAATGATCGACGGTATGAACATCACCGTTGAAATAAAAAGTGTTAATCACAGATATTTTGATTTTTCATCAAGAGTTCCGAGAAACTACGGATTTCTTGATGAGAAGCTGAAATCCTTTGTCCAGTCTAAGGTTTCAAGAGGCAAGATCGAATGTTATGTTCAGGTCGATAACCTTGAGGACGATACTGTGGTTGTTGAAGTAAATAAATCCCTTGCCGACGGATATGTCAAGGCTTTCAAGGAGCTTTCCGAAACCTACGGCATCGAAAATAACCTCAATGCGGGACTGCTTGCAAGAATGAACGATGTGCTTGTTGTCCGCAAGGCTGAGGCTGATGAGGACAGAATCTGGAATGCCGTTAAGACAGTTGCCGAAAAAGCCGTGGACAAGTTCATTTCCATGCGTGAGATCGAAGGCGAAAAGCTCCGTGACGACATTGTTTCAAGAGCCGATCTCATTCTCGGCTATGTTGAGTTCGTTGAGGAACGTTCTCCCGTAACCGTGAAAGAGTATAACGAAAAGCTTCTTGCAAGGATGCAGGAGCTTCTCGGAGATATTCACGTTGAGGAATCGAGACTTCTGACCGAGGCGGCGATATATGCGGACAAGATCGCCGTTGCCGAAGAAACGGTACGCTTGAGAAGTCATATTTCTCAGCTCAAGGATTTCTTCAACTCAACGGAAGCCATCGGCAGGAAAATGGATTTCCTTGTTCAGGAGATCAACCGTGAGGCGAACACAATCGGATCAAAGGCAAACGATGTTGAGATTGCAAGACGAGTTCTTGAGATCAAGTCGGAGGTCGAAAAGATCCGTGAGCAGGTTCAGAACATTGAATAACGGGGTGAAGATATGAAGCTTATCAATATCGGTTTCGGCAATATGGTTAATGCGGACAGAATTATTGCTATCGTCAGCCCGGAATCTGCACCGATCAAAAGAATTGTTCAGGACTGCAAGGAAAAGGGCACTCTTATTGATGCAACCCACGGCAGACGGACTAGGGCCGTTATTATAACTGACTGCGATCAGGTCATTCTGACATATCTGCAGGCAGAAACAGTTGCAAACAGACTTGATGAGGATAAGGATTATGAGGAGGATGAGGACGATGAAGAATAACGGGATGCTTGTTATTCTTTCGGGTCCGGCAGGTTCGGGTAAGGATACAGTAATTGCGGAGCTGTTTAAATCGGACTTTGATATCACTAAATCTGTCTCCATGACAACAAGGGCGCCGAGAGACGGCGAAACTGACGGAGTTGACTACATATTCGTCAGCGAGGAGGATTTTCTGAAATCGGTCAAAAACGACGAATTACTTGAATTTGCCCGATACGGCATCAATTATTACGGAACGCCGAAAGCTCCCGTCGATAAATGGCTCAGCGAGGGTGAAACCGTAATACTCAAAATTGATGTTGAGGGTGCGGATAATATCAGAAAAATGTATCCCGACACCGTGAGTATCTTTATTTTACCGCCGAGTATGCAGATCCTTGAAAAGAGACTTCGCAACCGCGGCAGTGAAGATGAGGAGGACGTTCTTCGCAGACTTAAAATCGCTGTCAGAGAGATTGAACGCTGTAAGGACGAATATGACTACGTTGTTATCAACGACGATCTTCAGGACGCCGTTGACGATATAAAAACTATAATAAATGCTGAAAGACATAAAGTAAGCAGAAGCAATATTTTTTTAAGTGAGGTATGTAAAAATGTTTGATCAGAACAAGAATTTCAAGTTTAACCCGGATTTAAGCTCGGTGCTTTCAAACAACATCAGCCGTTATTCGCTTGTCAGAGCTACGGCAAAGCGTGCAAGAGAGATCGTCGAGGAGGCTGAGAATGAAGGAATTATCCTTGTTGAGAAGCCGGTCAGCATCGCTCTTGACGAAATTCTAAGCAAGAAGTATGAGATCGTCGAGCCTGACGAGATCAAGAATCTTTAATACCGAGATTAAAGCTTTATAAAAGCGGAGGAAAGGATTTGAAAGAAAATGTCCGAAAAAAGAATTGCGGCTGTTGCCGTTGAAAATTCAACGTTTTCTTTCGACATACCTTTCAGCTATATTACCGAAGATGAAAAATGCGTTCCCGGTTGCCGTGTGCTTGTTCCTTTCGGAAAAGGAAACAGATGTCGGCAGGGTATCGTTCTTTCAGTTTCAGAATATAATGGCGTTGAAAAGTTAAAAAAAGTATCTCAGCTAATTGATGACATTCCCGTTCTTAACGATGAGATGTTGAAGCTTGTCGAATGGCTCAAGGACAGGACTTTCTGTACCTATTTTGAAGCTGTTAAGGCTGTTCTGCCGTCGGGAATGTGCCGCAGAACCGTTACGAACTATACCGCTGTTCCCAATGCGGATATCTCCGACTGTAAAGAGGACGAAAAACAGATTTATAATTTTCTTTCTTCACAGAAAGGTTATATCGACGGTGAAAAAATCCTTAAAAAGCTTGGATTTGAGCCTCGGCTGTCTCTGCTTGAGGATATGGCGAAAAAGGGTTTACTTCTCAGGAATTACGATTCCGTGAGAAGAACGCAGGATCTTACGGTTAAAACGGTCAGGCTTACCGAAAGCGGACAGGAAGTTTTAGCTTCTTCGCAAAAGCTTACAAAAAAACAGCTTGAGGTGCTGAACACCCTTGACGATATCGGTACAGCAACCGTTAAAGAGGTTTGTTATTTCACGGGATTTACCCCGTCGGTCATTCAGGCTCTTGAGAAAAAAGGTCTTGTTGAAATTTTTGATAATGAGGTCTACCGTGATCCGTGCGAGAATAAGTCCGTTACTGTTGAGAAAACGGAAATTGTCCTCAATGAAGAACAGCAGACGGCATTTGAAAGCCTGCTCAAGCAGTATTCCGAGGGCAAGGTTCTGACAGCTCTGCTTCACGGAATTACGGGAAGCGGAAAAACAATGGTTTATATCAGGCTCATTGACGAAATGCTTGAAAAAGGTAAAAACGTCATTGTTATGGTGCCTGAAATCGCCTTGACGCCGCAGACGCTCAATCTTTTCAGAAGCCGCTACGGCGCCGATGTCGCTGTTTTTCACAGCGCACTTTCCGCAGGACAGCGTATGGACGAATGGAAACGGGTCCGTAACGGTAATGTCAGGATAGTTGTCGGCACAAGGAGCGCCGTTTTTGCTCCGCTTGAAAACCTCGGACTTATTATCATTGACGAGGAACAGGAGCACACCTATAAATCGGAACAGACTCCGAGGTACAGCGCAAAGGATGTTGCACGTTTTCGCTGTGCTTATCACAAGGCTTTGCTTGTTTTTTCAAGCGCAACACCGAGCGTTGAAACATACGCCAGAGCGAAGCAGGGTATGTATAATATCTGTAAGCTGACAAAAAGATTTTCCGATTCGGTTTTACCCGAAGTCAGGATAGTCGATATGCTGACAGACGCACTGTCGAAATCCTCAAATTTCAGCGAGGAGCTCAAAGACAGACTTCAATATAACCTTGAAAACGGCAAGCAGTCAATCCTGCTTATCAACCGCAGAGGCTACAACACCTTTGCCGAATGTAAGGCTTGCGGCCATGTTATGACCTGTCCGTCGTGCAGTATTTCTATGACTTATCATCACGCAAACGGCAGGCTTATGTGCCACTACTGCGGCTATTCCGAGCCGTTCACCAACGTTTGCCCCGAATGTGGTTCAAATGATCTGAGATATTCGGGCACGGGTACTCAGAAGATTGAGGACGAGCTGTCCGAGCTTTTCCCCGATGCGAGAATACTCCGTATGGACGCTGACAGCACCTACGGCAGAAATTCGCACGAAAAAAAGCTCAGGGATTTTGCCGACGGTAAATATGATATTCTCCTCGGCACCCAGATGGTCGCAAAAGGGCTTGATTTTGAAAACGTCACCCTTGTCGGCGTTATCAATGCCGATCAACAGCTTAACAATGACGATTTCAGAAGTCAGGAGCGCACCTTCGATCTTCTGACGCAGGTTGTCGGCAGAGCAGGCAGAGGAAAATTTAAAGGGACTGCTGTCATACAGACCTGCAATCCTCAGAACGAGGTAATACAAATTGCCGCAAAGCAGGACTATGAGGCATTTTTTGAGGACGAACTCAGGACAAGAAAAATGCTTATATATCCGCCTTACTGCGATATTTGTCTCATCGGCTTTGTCGGTGAAAACGAAAATAAGGTCAAATCCGCTTCGCAGAGATTTACCGATATTCTCAAAGAAAAGCTGAGCGGTGAATATAATGAACTGAAAATAATTGCTCTCGGTCCTATGGCGGCGAGAGTTTCAAAAATAAGCAATAAATTCAGATACAGGCTGATTTTGAAATGCAAAAATTCCGCGCGTTTCAGAGCTCTGATGAGCGAAATGCTCAAGGTGACCGGCTCGGAAAAGGCATTTGTCGGCGTATCCGTTTATATAGATATCAACCCCGAAAATATTATATAAGAAGGTTTAATAATGGCAATAAGAAACATTGTAAAATTCGGAGATCCCATTCTCAGCAAAAAAAGCCGTCCTGTTGAAAAATTCGACGACAGGCTTTTTACCCTGCTTGACGATATGAAGGATACTCTTTATCAGGAAAAGGGTGCAGGTCTTGCCGCCGTACAGGTCGGCATACTTCGCCGTGTGGTCGTTATGGACTGCGGTGACGGCTATCTGGAGCTTATCAATCCTGAAATCACCGACCGTTCGCCCGAATTACAGCACGAGGAGGAAGGCTGTCTTTCTCTTCCCGGTAAATTCGGCGTTACGGAACGTCCGAAGACCGTTATGGTTAAGGCTCAGAACAGAGAGGGCAAGTGGTGCGTTTACAAAGGCTCCGACCTCAAGGCGAGATGCTTCTGTCATGAGATAGATCATCTTGACGGCATACTTTACACCAGTCATCTTGTCGGTGAGCTTGAAAGCAACTGATTTCATAAGGAAAGGAGCTTTCAATATGAGAATTGTTTTTATGGGAACTCCCGAGTTTGCCGTTCCGTGTCTTGAGAGACTTGTTGCCGACGGTCACGAGGTTGTCGGGGTTTTCACTCAGCCCGATAAGCCCAAGGGCAGGGGACACAAGATGCAGTTTCCGCCCGTCAAGGAAAAGGCGGTTGAATATAATATACCTGTTTTTCAGCCGCAGAAAATGCGTGACGGAACAGCTTACTCTATTTTAAAAGAGCTTGATCCCGAACTGATAATCGTTGTCGCATACGGAAAAATCA
Source organism: Acutalibacteraceae bacterium (assembly GCA_051881315.1). Taxonomy (GTDB): domain Bacteria; phylum Bacillota; class Clostridia; order Oscillospirales; family Acutalibacteraceae; genus CAG-488. Next base: position 45,565 of record JBJEPQ010000078.1, read on the forward strand.
TTCCGCAGGATATACTTGATCTGCCGAAATACGGTTGCGTGAATATACACGCGTCTCTTCTTCCGAGATACAGGGGAGCCGCTCCGATTCAATGGTGCGTACTCAACGGAGAGAAAAAAAGCGGTGTAACCTCCATGCAGATGGACGCAGGTCTTGACACGGGAGATATGCTCATCAAGGCCGAAACCGATATCGGAGAGAATATGACCGCAGGCGAGCTTCACGACGCACTTTCCGTTCTCGGAGCTGAGGTTATGTCGCAAACGATTAAAAAAATTGTTGACGGCACACTTGAAAGAACAAAACAGGACGATTCTCTTTCAAATTACGCTCCGATGCTTTCAAAGGAGCTTTGCCCTATCTACTGGACAAAGCCTGCCGAAAAAATCCACAATCAGATCCGAGGTCTTTCACCGTGGTCTGTGGCAACCGCTTCATTAAACGGTGAAATTTACAAGCTTCATAAGAGTGAAAAAGTCGGTAAAACTAATGGTGTGCCCGGTGAAATCGTATCCGTAGACGGCGGACTGACGGTTTCCTGCGGCGACGGAAATTCAATCCGTATTCTTTCTATTCAGGCTCCCGGTAAGAAAGCCATGAGCTGTGAAGATTTTTTGAGAGGACACAAAATTGAGGTCGGAGAAAAATTTGATTAAGGTGATAAAATGATTTATTCTTTCAGCGAATATTTACGTTATCTGATTTTTGCCGCTCCTGTACTGATTTTTGCGATTTGGGCGCAGATCAGAGTTAAATCGACATATTCAAAATACTCCAAAATAAGAAACTCACGGGGCTTGACCGGTGCGGCCGCCGCCGAGCTTATTCTAAGGCATTACGGAGTCACGGACGTCAGGATTGAGCCTTGCGGCGGTGAGCTGACAGACCATTATTCTCCCAACGAAAAGGTAATCAGACTTTCTGAAAACGTATATAATTCAACCTCGGTTGCCGCTGTCGGGATTGCCTGTCACGAGGCAGGACATGCCGCCCAGCACGCAGAGGACTATCTTCCGAATAAGATAAGAACCGCTCTTGTTCCCGTTACTAATTTCGGCTCACGTTTCGGTCTTCTTATTGCGTTCGCAGGTTATTTTCTTGCTTTACTTGCCAATTCTCCTATCGGTTATTACATTATAATTTTCGGACTTCTGCTTTACGGTCTTGTTGCACTTTTTCAGTTTGTAACCTTACCCGTTGAGTTTAACGCAAGCAAACGAGCCTTGCAGGTTATTGACGAAACCGGTATTCTTGCAGGCGATGAATATAAAGCGGCAAGGAGAGTTCTGACCGCCGCCGCTTTGACTTATGTTGCGGCTCTTGCCACGGCAATAGTCAACCTGCTTTATTATGCGATAAGACTTCTCGGAAATTCAAAAAGAAATTAAAAGGTAAACTATATGAAATCCGCCCGACAGACTGCATTTGAAATCCTTAATAAAATACAGCGTGACAATTCCTACTCCAACCTTGCGCTCGATTCGGCATTGGACAAGGCTGAGACGGATACTAAGGATAAAAAATTTGTTTCCGCTTTGGTTTACGGCGTTACGGAGAGAAGAATAACGCTCGATTATAATCTTTCTTCTTACCTCTCTCAGCCGATTAAAAAGCTCAAGCCCGAGGTGCTGACCGCATTACGGCTCGGAGCATATCAAATTTTGTTTATGGACAAAATTCCCGTTTCTGCCGCCGTTAATGAAAGCGTTAAGCTTGTGAAAAAGAACGGTGCGGCTTTTGCTTCGGGGCTTGTCAATGCAGTTCTTCGCAAGATTATTTCCAACGGACTTAAAACCGACGGAAGTATGAGTGAAAATTACTCCGCACCTGAATGGCTTTGTGATATGTGGTGCGAGAGCTACGGCAGAGAAAACGCAGAAAAGCTTCTTGAAGCTTCGTTCGGAGCTGTTGATACAGTTCTCAGGGTAAATACACAAAAAAACGATGTTAATAATCTTATCAAATGCCTTTCTTTGGAGGGCTTTGACTGCGAAATCAGTGGAAATGTTGAAAACTCCGTCGTTGTGAAAAGCGGAGGTGCGGTACATAAAACCGAAGCGTATAAAAACGGTCTTTTTCACGTTCAGGACGCCGCTTCTCAGCTTTGCTGTAAGGCTCTCGGTGTTCAGGAAAACGAAACGGTCATTGATATATGTGCCGCTCCGGGAGGAAAGAGCTTTACTCTGTCGGAAAATATGAATAATACAGGCAGGATTTTTTCCTGCGATATATATGAGCACCGACTGAAACTGATATCTGACGGAGCCAAAAGGCTTGGGCTTACCAATATCGAAACCGTTCAGAATGACGGAAATGTCTTCAATCCCGGCTTTCCGACTGCCGATAAAATCCTCTGCGATGTTCCTTGTTCAGGCCTCGGTGTAATTCGCAAAAAGCCTGAGATAAGGTTCAAAAAAAGCGAGGAAGTTGACAAATTGGAAGATTTGCAGTATTCTATACTGTGTATTTCAAGCCGATATCTCAAAATCGGCGGCGTTCTGGTGTATTCAACCTGCTCGCTGAATCCAAACGAGAACGAAAAAATTGTTGAAAAATTCTTAGCCGAACACGATAATTTTGAAAGTGTCCGTGTTCTCGGCGATATATGCCGTTACGGTGACGATACCGATTATTTAACCCTTATGCCGCATATTCACGGCTGTGACGGCTTCTTCATTTCCGCCGTCAGACGGATAAAGTAAGGATGTGTTTATTTGTTCTGCGATGATATAAAATCTATGACGCTTGACGAGGTTCAGACGGTTATCGCCGAACTCGGTCAGCCGAAATTCAGAGCAAAACAAATATATCAATGGCTTCAGGTACACGGAGCAATGGATTATTCTGAAATGACAAATATTTCCAAGGAGCTCAGACAGACGCTTAGTGAAAAATACCCGATCAGATATTGTGAAATCGAGCTTAAACAGGTTTCAAAAATTGACGGAACGGTTAAATATCTGTTCAGACTTTCTGACGGAAATTTTATCGAATCCGTTTTAATGAAATATAAATACGGCTATACTCTTTGTATCTCGTCTCAGGTCGGCTGTAAAATGGGCTGTGTTTTCTGCGCTTCAACAAAAAGCGGCTGCGTCAGAAATCTTTACCCTTCGGAAATGATAGGTCAGATCCATGCCGCACAACGGGATATGAATATCCGGGTTTCTCATGTCGTAATGATGGGTATGGGAGAACCTCTCGATAACTTTGACAATGCAATGCGTTTTCTTGAGCTTGTCGGAGACAGCGATGGACTTAATCTTTCGCTGAGGAATATTTCACTTTCAACCTGCGGAGTTGTGCCGAAAATATACGAGCTTATGGATAAGCATTTACAGCTCACTCTCTCCGTTTCGCTTCACGCTCCGAACAACGAAATGCGTTCAAAGGTAATGCCGATCAACCGAAAGTATCCGATCGAGGAGCTTTTGGAGGCGTGCCGTGAATATACAAAAAGAACATCGAGAAGAATATCTTTTGAGTATGCGATGATTAAGGATAATAACGACTCGGACGCCTGCGCTTATGAGCTTGCCTCTTTGTTAAAGGGAATGTTATGCCATGTCAATCTCATTCCCGCCAACGAGATTGTTGAAAGCTCGCACAAGCGAAGCACCTCTCAACGGCTCGAAAGATTTATTTCAATATTAAATTCACGGGGAATCAATGCGACCGTAAGGCGCAGCCTCGGATCAGATATTGACGCTTCCTGCGGTCAGCTCAGAAGCAGACACAGCAGAGAAATGTCCCCTAAGGAGGGAAACCAATGAAGATTTCCGCAAAAACCGATGTCGGAATGGTAAGGTCGAACAATCAGGACAGCTATTCCGCCGGTGACCTGACATCTGAGGTCACATGGGCGGTAGTGTGTGACGGTATGGGCGGCGCAAACGGCGGCAATGTTGCAAGTGAGACCGCTGTTAAGGTTATCTCGGATAAGCTCACTTCCGGCTATCACATCGGTATGAATGACAATTCCGTCAAAAACCTTATCGTTTCTGCCATCGAAGCGGCTAATATGACGCTTTTCTCAATGGCAAGGAACAACGAGGAGCTCAGCGGAATGGGCACTACGGTTGTCTTGGCTGTCAGGAACACCGACACATTATATATTTCCAATGTCGGTGATTCAAGAATTTACATTGTTTCCGACTCAGGTATAACTCAGGTCACAACCGACCATTCGGTCGTTCAGATTATGCTTGACAGGGGAGAAATCTCTCCCGAAGAAGCAAAGGATCACCCGAAAAAGAATGTTATAACAAGAGCTTTGGGCGTTGATCCCGATGTCAGAATTGACTATTCACAGGAACAGCTCAATGAAAACGATATTGTTCTCCTCTGTACAGACGGTCTTACAAACTATGTTGACGACGAGACTATACTTGAAATATGCAGGACAGAGGATAAATATAAAATTGCCGATAAACTTGTAGAACTTGCAAATGAAAACGGCGGCGGAGACAATATTACCGTTGTCACCGTAAGTGAGTAATTAAGAAGGGATTCTGTTTATGGAAAATTACGTTGGAAAAACTCTTAACGGCAGATATGAAATTCAGGAAATAATCGGAGTCGGCGGTATGGCTGTCGTATATAAGGCATACGACAATATCGACGACAGAATCGTTGCCGTTAAAATACTTAAAGAAGAATTTCTTGCGAACGAGGAATTTCGCCGTCGCTTTAAGAACGAATCCAAGGCGATCGCTGTTCTTTCCCACCCCAATATCGTCAAGGTGTATGATGTCAGCTACGGCGACAGAATACAGTTCATTGTTATGGAATGTGTTGACGGAATAACCCTCAAGGAATATATCCAGCAGCAGGGAGTTATCAACTACAAGGAAGCTGTTTTCTTTGTAACTCAGATCCTCCGTGCGCTTCAGCACGCCCATGACAAGGGTATCGTTCACCGTGACATCAAGCCGCAGAATATTATGCTCCTTGAAAACGGAGCTATAAAGGTTACGGACTTCGGTATTGCAAGATTTTCAAGCAGTGAAACCCGTACAATGACTGACTCAACGATCGGTTCGGTGCACTACATAAGTCCCGAACAGGCGAGGGGAGATATCACCGACGACAAGGCGGATATTTATTCCGTCGGCGTTATGCTTTATGAAATGCTCACGGGTAAGCTTCCTTTTGAGAGCGATAACACTGTTTCGGTCGCTATAATGCAGCTTCAGCAGGATCCTGTTAAGCCCAGAGAAATCAATCCGTCAATTCCCGTCGGACTTGAGCAGATCGTTCTCAAAGCGATGCAGAAGAACATCAACGACAGATATCAGTCTGCCGCCGAAATGCTTCTTGATCTTGAGGAATTCAGAAGAAACCCCTCGATCCGTTTTGATTACGATTATAATAACAACGAGCCGACCAAATATATTCCTAATATCACGAACTCGATCAAGCAGATTGATCCTGTTATCGAGGAGGAGGAAGAAGAACCCGAGGTCAGAAACAGAACTATACCGATCCTTATCGGAATTATTACCGGTCTTGTTGTCGTTCTCGGCGTTGCATTCGGCCTGCTTTTCAAATTCGGATATCTTTCGGGTAATTCGCAGATTAAGGTACCGAATTTTGTCGGAGTTATCTATGACGAGGAAGAATTTGAAACTAAGTATCCCGACCTCACCTTTGACGTCACGGAAAAGGTTGACACCTCGGTTACTCCCAATCAGATTATTTCGCAAACTCCCGAAAAGGGTACGAAAATTGATCCGAAAAAGACGATAATCGAGCTTGTTGTCGCTACAAATACCGAGCTTGTTGAAATTCCCGATGATCTCATAGGCGTTGACTATGTCTCGGCAGTTACAAAGCTCAACTCACTCGGCTTCAATGTCAAGGAAAAAGAGGTCGATCAAAAGGATTATCCCGGTATTCCTGCCGGTACTGTCGTCAGTACAAATCCCAAGGGAGGCAATAAGGTTTCGGCAAATTCAACCGTTACGCTTGAATACGTTTCGTACGATGAAACCAAGGAGAAGCTTGTGATTGTTCCCGATGTTTCAAATCTTGACGAAGCGAGCGCAAAAAAGGTGCTCACATCTTCCGGCTTCACGGTTTCCGTCAATTCGGAATACAGCGATACAATTTCAAAGGGCTATGTTATTTCCAACACCTTTAAAGGCTCAAAAATCCCCGCAGGCTCTAACGTTACAATTACTGTCAGCAAGGGAAAGCTTGTTGAGCAGTCAATAACGATAACGGTAACACTTCCCGAGTATTCGGGACAGGGTGCAGTTACGGCAACCCTTGATGATGCGACGGTTTATTCGGGATATCTCACTCTTGACGGTTCAGCGGTTGAAGTTACAGTCAAGGGATATGAGCCGACCTCGGTATTCAAATTCTTTGTTGACGGAAAGCTTATCTATAAGTGCAATGTCAATTTCACTTCTTCACCTGTTGCGCTCAGCAACGTCACCACCTACGAGTACAAGGAAGATACAACAACTATTGCAAACAAAATAGTTCCAAACGTTTATGGCTTCCCTTATGATGAAGCAGTTAACAAACTTAATAATGAAGGTTTCAAAAACATCAATGCTGTCGGAGATACGGAAAACGGTGTTGTTATTAAAATGGAACCTACATACGGTGTAAGTGTTGCATTGGATAAAGAGATTACCCTGACTTTTGGTGATAACAGTGGAAATTAACGGCACAATAATTAAAGGAATCGGCGGCTTCTACTATGTAGAGGCCGCTGACGGCAAAATATATGAATGTAAGGCGAGGGGCGTTTTCCGCAAGGAAAGAATAACGCCGCTCGTCGGCGACAGCGTCGGCATTTCCGTCGGAGAAAACGGAAGAAATTCTATCGACAGGATTTTTGACCGCAGGAATTATTTTAAAAGACCTCCTATCGCAAACGTTGACAAGCTCGTTATAGTTTCCTCCGTATGCGATCCAAAGCCAAACCTGCTGATAATAGACCGTTTAACCGCTGTTGCGTTTTACAAAAATGTTCAGCCTGTCGTTGTGTTCACAAAGGACGATCTTCAGGATTCAAGCGATTATGTTGATATTTACATAAGATCAGGCTTGAAGGCTTTCTCGGTTTCAAATGAGACAGGTGAGGGGGTTGAAGCCGTAAAGCAGGAGATCAAGGGCTGTATAAGCGTTTTTACCGGTAATTCGGGAGTCGGTAAGTCTTCTCTTATTAACCGTATCTGTCCCGGTTTTCAGCTTGAAACAGGAGAGATCAGCAAGAAGCTCGGCAGAGGACGCCACACTACCCGTCACGTTGAGCTTTTCAAGGCGGATGGCGGCTATATTGCCGATACTCCCGGCTTTTCTTCGCTCGACTTTGAGACAAACGATCTTATAAAAAAAGATGAGCTTGCCGACTGTTTCCCAGAATTTGAGGATTATCTCGGTTGTTGCAAATTTTCAACCTGCGCCCATATCAACGACAAGGGCTGCAGGGTTGTCAAAGCCGTTGAGGACGGAGATATTGTCAAATCCCGTCACGAGAGCTATGTGACGATGTATAATGAGGTTAAGGACATAAAGGATTGGCAGTTGTAACAAAAATTGAAGACCACCATAGTATATAATAAAAAGCTGTGGTGGTGTTTTTATGAGAAGAGGCAGGCGCTGCTGTAAGTTCGGTTTTTATTTTTCAGCTTTCGGACTCGGAATGATAGTCGCAATGATTTGCCCGAAATCCTTTATTGTCGCCGTTCTTTCAATCGCCGTAATCATTCTCGGACTCATTATCAGCAAATAATGGGAGGCTTTTTTATGAAAGTAATCATGATCGACAGACCGAAATTCTGGGGCGGAATACTCAGGCTGATATTCGGAATAAAAAAGGAAGCAGATATTACATAAATGTAAATTTTTCATTTGCCGTCAATATGACGGCTTTTTTCTTGCAAATAACAGCTTGATATGATAAAATAAATCAGTATATTGAATTACGAACGGAGTAACCGAAAGATGTATAAAGAAAAACTTAAATTTAACACTGACGGAAAATTTACAATTCTTCAGGTCAGCGACGCTCAGGATATGCACATTCCGAGAAAAGGAATGTTTAAGATGCTCAATAAGATCTATGACAAGGTCAATCCCGACCTTATTGTTCTGACGGGAGATAATATCCTCGGAAACCATATTGACGACGCTCCGATCGGAAACCGAAAGAACGTTAAGTCAAAGAGCGGTATTCTCAAAAGAATGAAAAAAGCTCTCGGTTATCTGCTCGATCCGATAGAAAAAAGAGAAATTCCGTTTGCTTTTATTTATGGCAACCATGACGATATGAACATCATATCAAAGAAGGAGCAGGCGGAGATCTACGGCGGATATAAATTCTGTGTGCCTTATAACACCGACGACGAGAGCGTTGAGTGTGACACATACAATATTCCGATATATTCCTCGGACGGGGAAATGATGAAATATAATATCTGGATGCTCGATTCGGCAGGCTCGGACGAGAACGGAAAACCCATTTATTCAAGAGTTCAGCCGGAAACTATCGAATGGTACGAGAGAAAGAGCCGTCAGCTCAGGCTTGAAAACAACGGTCCTGTTATGTCGCTTATGTTCCAGCATATTCCGATTGCCGAAACGCTTGATTTCTTTGAAAAATGCAACAAGGATGACAAGGGCGCAATCAGATTATCCGAGGATGAATATGTCAGACTTGATCCGACAAAGGCGAAGGGCTTCGCTTTTGAGTTAGAGGGAAACACAGAGGACGATCACGGACAGCTTACCGCCCTCAAAAAGTGCGGCGACGTGTGCGGACTTGTTTTCGGCCACGATCATACCAATTCATTCATCGGTCAGCTTGACGGAGTGAATATAATTCAGACTTCGGGTGCTTCTTTCAGAAGCTACGGCAATATGATTTCAAGAGGAACCCGTGTTTTTGTTATAGACGAAAAAGATCCGACAACCTTTGAAACGTACACAATCGGCTACTTTGACATTTTCGGCAAAAAATTCAGTTCTGTAATGCGTTACATCTTCAATGCCGACGAATATGAAAAGGTCAAAGCTCTGCTGCTTTCGCTCGGCGGAGTTATCGTAGTCGGACTTATCGTATATGTTCTTGCAATTTTCAATTTGTTCGGTTTCTAAACAAGGAGATAAAAAATGAGAAAATTATCCGATCTGGTCGTAAAAAAGCCAAAGCTTATTGTTATTGTTTCGCTTTTGCTTCTTATACCGTCGCTGATAGGCTATCTGTTTACAAATGTGAATTACGATATCCTCAGCTATCTTCCGTCAAAGCTTGATTCCGTAAAGGGAGAGCAGATACTTGAGGAAGATTTTAACGCCGGTACAATGACAATCGTGCTTTACAAAATGACCGACGACAACGGAGGAAAAATTTCTCCGAATACAGTAATAAAGTTTAAAAATCAAATATCCGAAATCAAAAATGTTTCCGCTGTTATCTGGTCGGACAACATCATTGATTCAAGTATTCCGGGAGATATTCTGCCCGACGATATGCAAAACGTTTTTTACAGCAGTGACGGCGAATACACGATGATGTTCGTCAGCTACGAGGATGGGACGTCCTCCAAGGACGTTATCAAAGCCGTTAAACAAATCAAGAAAGCTCTTCCCGACAACTGTTATATCAGCGGTCTTTCGGCAATGAATGCGGAAACCAAGCAAATGACGGATCGGGAAATGCCGATTTATATTATAATTGCTGTTGTGCTTGCCCTCGTTACGATGATGCTTACAATGGAATCCGTTGTAACTCCTTTCATCATTGTCGGCGTTATCGGCATTGCGGTTATATATAATATGGGCACAAATTTCCTGACTGGCGTTTCATACATAACGCAGTCTATCGCCGCAATTCTTCAGCTCGGCGTTACGATCGACTATGCCATTTTCTTCGTCAACCGATACAACGAGGAACGAAAGTATTCAAGAACGAAGGAGGAAGCAATGACAAGGGCTTTGAAAGGCTCGTTTGTTTCCCTTTCGGGAAGCTCGCTGACAACCTTATTCGGCTTCCTTGCGCTTTGCTTTATGCAGCTCACCCTCGGAATCAATATCGGTATAGTTATGATTAAAGGCGTTATAATAGGCGTGCTGTCTGTCCTTATCATTCTTCCTGCCTTTCTTCTCGTTTTCGACGGTGCAATCCACCGACGCAGACACAAATACTTTACGCCGAAATTTGATAAGCTCATTGAATATATTATCAAAAGGAAGAAGCAATTTGCCGTTCTGTTTATCATTCTGATAATTCCTTCGCTCCTTCTTTCGATGAATGTTAAGCAAAGCTACAATCTTAATTCCGAGCTTCCTGAAGATGCTTCAACAACAGTCGGTACAGCTTTGCTGAAAGAAAAATTCAATATGACGACCTCCCATTTTATCATCATCGACGATTCGATTCCCGCAAGCAAGCTTGTCCGTATGGAGAACGAAATTGAAAACGTCAAGGGCGTCAGCAGTATGCTCGCTTATGATAAATACATCGGAACATCAATTCCCGATTCAATAGTTCCGGACACTGTTGTTGATATTGTGAAGCAAAACGGCAGACAGGTCATGCTTGTCAATTCCGTTTACGAGGCTTCGACCGATGAATGTAATTCGCAGGTTGATGAGATTGAAAGTATAATTCAAAAATACACAGGCAAGGAGCATTACGGATACATCACCGGTGAAGGCGCGCTTTATAAGGATCTTATTGAAACGACTAAGTTCGATTTCGCTGTGACGAATTTAATTTCAATTATTGCCGTTTTCGTAGTTATTGCATTGGTCTTCAAATCAGTTTCAATTCCGTTTATTCTCATTCTTGCGATCGAGGTTGCTATCTGGATAAATCAGGGCATTTCTACGATTTTCGGATCGGAAATTCCTTTCATTGCTCCGACGATAATCTCCTGTATTCAGCTCGGTGCGACCGTAGACTATGCAATTCTTCTCACCTCACGCTTTAAAGAGGAAACCGCAAAAGGCGTCGGCAGAACTGCGGCAATGCGGAAGGCGGCAAGCGAATCTGTCCGCTCCGTATTCCAGAGTGCGTCGCTCTTCTTCCTTGCCACGATCGGTGTTTATCTCGTTTGCAGTATCTCAATGGTCAAAACAATCTGTGCGATGCTTGCAAGGGGAGCGCTTATAAGTGCGTTCGTAATTCTGTTCTTTGTGATGCCGATACTTCTGCTTTGCGAAAAGCTGATCGCAAAAACAACAAGGGGCTGGACATCATATGACGACAGAGCCGAACCTGTTGCGGTGAAGAAAGAAGAAATAAATATAAATAAACTTGAATTTGAAGAAGAAACAAGCTTTACAGAGTTTTCTTTTTCCGATGAGGATGATTGATATGAGAAAAATAAAAAGAATTATCTGCATTCTGCTTTCCGTTGCTTTGCTGTTTCTCTGTGCCTGTTCCGAGAGTACGGAAGAAACCGAGCAGGAGGAAGTAAATACCGTAAAATACAGCACACCTGCCGCTTCTGTAAAAAAGACCGAAACGGTGTATGTAAACCTTGACAACACGGGTGCAAAAAAGAGTATCAAGGTCAGCGACTGGCTTCATGTTCCGCAGGGCGGAGTCTATGTTGACGATGTAACCAACCTCACTTCGATTGTGAACGTAAAGGATGACTCAAAGCCCGAGGTCAGCGGTCAGAAGCTCAGATGGCATCTCGGTACAACCGATCTTTACTATCAGGGCGATTACAACGGCAATTTGCCGCTTGAATTTGACATCACCTACACACTTAACGGTCAGCCGATCTCCGCAAAGGATATCGCAGGCAAAAGCGGAAAGGCGGCAATTACCGTAAAGATGAAAAATGTTGACGCAAGCACAGTCAGGGTAAACGGCGTGAATATGACAATGTATAATCCCTTGGTTGTAGTAGGCGGTATTTCGCTCAACGAGACAAAATTTCAGAATATAAACGTTGAGAACGGCCGTCTTGTAGGAAACGGCAACACTCAATATGCCGTGCTTGCAGGCTTCCCCGGTATTAACGAAAGTCTCGGACTTTCCAAAATTCAGTCAAACGGAAGCTCCGACTATACCTTCAACGACACCTTTGTTATTACCGCCGATGTAACTAATTTTGAGATCGGAAACTTTATGTTTTCAGCCATTCCGATTGCTTCTCTTGATATAGGTCTCAATGATATTTCAAGCACGGTTGATACTTTGAGAAGCAATCTGCAAAAATTGCAGAATGTTCAGAAAAGCTTGCAGCAGATTGACGCCTCAAATCTTCTCAACACGCTTTCCTCAAACCCGGACAAGCTGAATAATCTTAGCTCACTTGTAGAGCAGGCGTCCTCGCTTTACGATCAAAATAAAGCGCTTATCAATGTCTTGAACAAATACACTACTCCGGAGAATCTCGCCGCAATTCAGGTGCTTGTTGAATATATAAGAACAGCCGACTTTGACGGTCTTGAAGATGCGTTGAATGTAATCAACAGTATTTTCGGAGATGACGCTAACCAGGAAACGATCAACAAGGGACTTGAGCTTCTTCGTCAGATGTCCTCCGATCTCAACGATCCAGAGGTTCAAAAGGCTATTGAAAATCTTCCGAAAACGGTCAACACTCTTTCGGAATTGCAAAAGGCCGTTGAAGAAAACAAGGATCTTATCAATGTTCTCAAATCCCTTTCCGAGACCAACGCACTTTCTTCCATTGACTCCACGCTTTCAAGCCTTAAAGGCTCTATAGCTACGGACAGTCTTTCCTCTCTTTCGGGTGTGGACGCAAACGAGCTTTCGGCAAAGATGACGGCTTGGCTTGAGCTGGGCAAGGCATATACGATTTTTACAAAGAAAACTCAGACAATGACTTCAAGCGTTATGTTCGTCTACAAAACTGACAGCGTGAGAGTTTCCTCGGTTAACGACGATGAGGAAGATAACGCCGAAGCCGCAACAGAGAACGAAGCTGAGGAGTCAAGCGGACTTAAAGGATTATTCAATAAGATTTTCAAAAAGAATGAGGGCTGAAAATGAGCTGTAAGGTTTCCGTCATAGTTCCCGTTTACAACTGTAAAAAATATCTTGCAACGGCAATAAAATCCGTCATAGATCAAACCCTGTTCAATGAAACCGAGCTTATACTCGTTGATGACGGATCGACTGACGGATCGGGCGAGATTTGCGAAAATTATGCTGCGGAATATCCCAATATTTTTGCAATTCATCAAAACAACTCAGGTGTTTCCGTTGCAAGAAACACGGGAATGGAAGCCGCAAAAGGGGAGTATATTGCCTTTTTGGACAGCGACGACAGTTATGAGAAAAATTTCATTCAGACTATGCTTGAAAATTCCGAATATGATCTTGTCTGCTGTGATTTTTACCGCAATTCCAAGAATGAAAAAAATGTCGGAAAATATTTTGATGAAAAAGTCCGGTACAGAAAGGATTTCACATACGATTTTTACCACAGTACTCTCAGACAAGAGTTTTATTCCTGCTGGAATAAGCTGTATAAAAAGAGTATAATTTCTGAAAACAACATAAAATTTACACCCGGAGTAAGATATGCCGAGGATATGACCTTTGTAATGGAATACTTGAAATTCTGCGAATCTTTTCGCTTTGTTTCAACTCCGCTTTATCATTACAATGTAAATCCGGGCAACACCACCTCTGTCGTCAAAAACGGCTTTGACGTCCAGCTTTATATCTACAATTATCATACAGAATACTTCAAAGCTTTAGGTGTCGATCCGAAAATATTCGATAATATCAATGACAATTTTGTCTATAAAACAACCTGCACAATCAATTCGATGATTACATATTCAAGCTTCAAAGAGGCTTATAAATATGTAAAAAAAGTTCTCGACACTGTTTTTTTCGATGTTTACAGACAGATGGGTTTTTCAAATTTTAAATGCGTTTATGACAAGGTGTTCTACCGTTTTTTAAGCAATAAAAGAGCGTTTTTAATTGTTCTTTGGCGAAAACTTTTTGATTTAAGGAGTAAATTTTAATATGAAAGAACATATAAAATTGCCGTCATATGAATGGTTTCTCGGTTTGATGGCTTTCGGCGGAGACGGTAACATCTATGCCGGCTCTTACGGAACAGACCCTTATAAAGGCTGTCTTGTTTCGGACACATTCAGATACAGGGTTTGGATTGAAAAGGACGAAAACAATGAAAAACTCCTGAAAGCAGTTTACTATGTCGGAACAAAATGCTACGACGAAACCGAAAAAGATAAAATGACGGAAATGACCTTTGAAGCCTCGGCGGAGGGAATTAACGAGGCTCAGAAATTTCTTTTAGAAAAGCTTGATGAATTTATTGATGAGTACAAGGGGGAATAATTATGAGCCATATCAAAACAAGATGGACAGATAAAATTGATATCGAAAAGCCGCTTTCGGAATATCCGAGACCTCAGCTTGTCAGAAACGACTGGCAATGTCTCAACGGAAAATACGATTTTACTGTAACACCGAAAACCGAGGAAATTCCGCAGGATTTTGACAGCGAGATCATTGTTCCGTTTGCACCCGAAACCTATCTTTCGGGCGTTGAAAGAACAATCGAGCCTGACGAATATATCTGGTACAGGAAAAAGTTTATTCTTGACGACTGCTTTGAGGGCAAGCGTACGATTCTTCATTTTGAAGCTGTTGACTGGCGCTGTATGGTTTACGTCAATGAAAAACCCGTAGGCACTCATCAGGGCGGATATCTGCCTTTCAGCTTTGACATCACGGAATACCTCAGAGAAGGCTTTAACGAGCTTATTGTCCGTGTTTTTGATCCCACGGAAACGGGCTGGCAGGACAGGGGAAAACAGGTCAGAAAGAGCACAGGCTTCTGGTACACGGCAACAAGCGGTATATGGCAGACGGTCTGGCTTGAGCCTGTTGCAGAAAAACATATTGAGAATATAAAACTGACTCCCGATCTTGATAAATCAGAGATCAGAATTGAAACCGAAATTTCTTATGATGAGGAAACGAATCTCAGAGCAATTATCAAAGAGGGAGACAATATCGTTTTTGCAGGCAAGATCGAAAAGGATAAAACCGTCAAGCTCAAGAATGTCAGAACATGGAGTCCCGAAGATCCGTTCCTTTACGACATTGTTATTGCTCTTTGCGACGAGGACGAGAATATTCTCGATGTTGTTTCCAGCTACTTCGGAATGAGAAAATTCAGCATCGGATATGACGATAGGGCAGTTCCGAGACTTTATCTCAACAATAAGCCATATTTCCAGACCGGACTTCTTGATCAGGGCTATTGGCCTGACGGCGGAATGACTCCGCCCTGCGATGAAGCGATGATCTTTGATATCCGTGAGATGAAAAATCTCGGCTTCAATATGCTCAGAAAGCACATTAAAATTGAACCGAGACGCTGGTACTACCATTGCGACAGGCTCGGAATGATTGTCTGGCAGGATATGGTCTGCGGAGCAAAGAAAATTGATATGTTCTTTGTCGGCGTGCTTCCTAATCTCTTTATCAGAAGCGTTTCCGACAAGCATTACAAGTGGTTCGGCGTTGACAACGAGGAATGTCGTACAGAACACGAAAATGCTGTTTTTGAAACAATAGATCATCTTTACAACTGTACCTCGATCGGCTGTTGGGTTCCGTTCAACGAATCCTGGGGACAGTTTGACGCAAAGAGGATCGGCGAGACGGTCAAGGAATATGATCCGACAAGAATTGTTGACCATGCAAGCGGCTGGCACGATCAGAAAGGACCTGAGCTGAAAAGCGTCCACCAGTATATTCTGCCGTTTATACCGCCCAAAGGTGATGGCAGACCTCTTGTTCTCAGCGAATTCGGAGGTTACAGCCGTATAATCGAAAACCATGTTTGGAACAGAGCAAAGAGCTTCGGCTACGTTATGTTCAAAACAAAGGAGTCGCTTACAAAGGCTTATAAAAAGCTGTTTGAAAAGCAGATTATACCTAATATCCGCAAAGGTCTCAGCGCAACGGTTTACACTCAGGTCAGCGACGTTGAGTTTGAGGTCAACGGAATTTATACATACGACCGTGAGCTTTTGAAAATTGACGCAGACACAATCAGGGAGATCAATGCAAAATTGAAGTATTGAGGTGGTTTCTATGAATAAAGGAGATCATAATTTAAGGCTATTATTCCTTGCCGATATCTTTAACAGACAGACTGACGAAAACCACACTTACTCCGCCTTACAGCTCATTGAAATGCTTAACGGCTACGGTATTCAATGTGAGCGCAAGTCAATTTACCGTGACATTGACGATCTGAAGGAATACGGAATGGATATCGTCAATGTGCGTGTTCCGAAACGAGGCTATTACCTCAGAAACAGGAAATTCAGCGTGCCCGAAGTCCGACTTCTGATTGATGCGGTTCAGGCGGCTAAATTCATTTCAGAAAAGAATACCAAAAGTCTTATTTATAAAATCGGCAGTCTTGTCAGCGAATATCAGGAGGAGGAGCTAAGGGAACAGATCTATATCAACGGCAGTACCAAGACCGATAAGGAGGATCTCTACGAAACTATCCGTACCCTCGACAAGGCGATCAAAGCAAGAAAACAGGTTCAGATCCGCTATGCAAGGCGTTCGATAGAGAAAAAATATCTTGTCAGGAGCGAGGGTAAGGTTTTCATCGTCAACCCTTATGCTATGCTTTGGTCAAACGATCATTATTACCTCATCTGCAACAATGATAAGTACGCAAATCTTATGCACCTGCGGCTTGACAGAATTATCGAGTTAACGGAATTGAACAGCAGTGCAAAGCATTTTTCAAAGGTTTCTCCGTATAAGGATAAGTTCGATGTCGCCGATTATTCCAACAAGCTTTTCAATATGTTCTCGGGCGAGGAAGAAAGTATAACTCTATCATGCTCAAACCTGATCCTTGATGAAATAATTGAAAAGTATGTTGAGATGAACATCGCACACCTGTTCCGTG
>JBJEPQ010000079.1:0-20346 GCA_051881315.1 Acutalibacteraceae bacterium
ACTTCAATAGGAACAATCTGTTCACCGGTATCAACGACAAAATCAATTTCGCAAGAGCCTCTGTCATTGGTGTAATAGTAAATGCCTAAATCTTCAATCGTTTTTAATTGCTGGCAAACATATTGCTCGGTCAAAGCTCCTTTGAATTCAACGAAAAGGTCATCACCGTCAAGAAGAGTACGCTGACGAAGACCTGTCATACAACCAAGGAGTCCCACATCGACTATGAAAAGTTTGAATGCTTTCAAATCCTCATAAGCTTTCAACGGAATGCCTGCCGCATTCACACGACTAACCTTGTGCACAAGTCCGCAATCGGAAAGCCACATAATCGCAGTTTCATATTCTCTTGCTCTGCCGCCTTCACGGACAAGACCATAAATAAACTTCTTATTTTCTCTTGCGAGCTGCGACGGAATACTGTTCCAAAGCATACGGATTTTCGGGACAATCTCGTTCGGTGCGTGTTTTGAGAAGTCTTGTTCGTATGCCGCAAGGATTCTTTTCTGAATTGCACGAACCTCATTGAAATCTTTACTTTCGGCAAAACTTTGAACTGCTTCCGGCATACCGCCGACAAAATAGTAGTGTTTCAATGCGTCAATATATGTTTGCTTAAAGCTTGTGATCATTTCATAATCCTGCTTTTTCAAAAGCTCTGCAAAGCGTTCGTTGCCGGTTGCCATTAAAAACTCACTGAAAGAGAGAGGATAGAGCTTTAAGAAATCGACCTTGCCGACAGGAAATGAGGTGCCCTGATGTAAAGCAATTCCCAAAAGAGAACCGGCGCATACAATGTGATACTGTGGGGCGTTCTCATAAAAATATTTAAGAGAAGCAAGTGCTCTCGGAACTTCTTGAACCTCGTCAAAAATCAGCAGGGTGTTGTCCGGATTGATTTTGCGTCCGGCATACAATTCCAGTCCCATAATCAGGCGGTCTGTATCCAAGTCTGCTGAAAACAAATCCGCCATTCTTGAATTGGAATCGAAGTTGATATATACAGTATCCGCATAAGCTTGTTTACCGAACTCCTTCATCAGCCAAGTCTTGCCGACCTGTCTTGCTCCTTCAATAATCAACGGCTTGCGGCGCTTACTGTTTTTCCATTTATATAATTTTTCAATCGCAATTCGGTACATACTGCACCTCCATATTATAAGTCAGTATTAGTATATCACTATATGCCAAAAAATGCAACGATTATTTGAGTAATAAATCCATTTTTTACAGTTAATTTAGTGAAAGTGCTCTTGCTTTATTAATTCTGTTATTCCAAAGTATCATCTCAAAGTTCCAAAGCATCAATTTGATACTTTGGGATAGTTATGAAAATAAAAAATCAGTGCCAACGATGAATTAAGTTCAATGTTAGCACTGATTTTAATTAGATAAGCAGATAATATGGCTTATTCGTTATAATTGCCCATATTTGACTTCATTATTTACCATTTCTGCCGCTCTGTTGCGAATGTTGTTCATCTTCCGAACCCAAGCCATTTGGTCGGTGGATTTGAGTTGTTCGGTCACTCCCTCTTTTTCGGCGTATTCTTTTACCAGCCGGAGAAAAAGATGTTGTGCCTGTTCTTCGATGTCGGCAAGGTGGGAATGTAGTTTGCCGGAAGTGAGTAGATTGTAGTACAGCACCTTATGATGTTGTTTCAGATACCGTTTGTGCCTTAATGCCCACACACCGATATTAACCGGTTCTTTTTCCGCCGGTAATGACAAGTCCGGCAATAGGTAGTCGCCAACCTGTGTATAAGTACCGCCGAGTTGTTCAAATAATGTGTCAGTCATAGTAAAAACCTCCTTTGATGCTTAAATTGTATCAAAAGAGGTTTTCTTTTTCGAATGTGCGATTTGTAAATTTGCAACTTATGCTCGTGACAAAAATTACAACGAATATTTCCAAACCTGCGCCACTTTTTACAGTGAACATAGCGAATATGCAGTAAAAAACCACTCCAAAGCGAAAATTCAGCAAATATTCACTCTTTTGTTTTCAATCATCGCATCACTTGCCAACGAGGGAATTCTTGAAGCACCCGGATATGCCAATCGGATTTGCGGGTAATAGTGCGAAAGTATTTTGAACAGCAGAATTCTATCAAGTAGACTTTCGGAATGTGATTCATATTGTTCCTCTTAAACGCTTTAAGATGTCCTTTCCTGCACCAATCATTTATTGACGTTGTGCCGTAGCCGATTACTTTTGAAATTTCGGTCGCAGTCAGCACATCAGGATATTGCGCAAAAAGTTCCGTGTAATACAGCTTCATATTTTTAAGAGTCTGTTCGGGTACTTCGGCATTCATTTTGACGGTATAGTTCCCCTTGTACCAACCTGCCGGTGCGGAATATGCTTCGGGAAATACTTTTCTCTTTTCCAGATATGTAATAACATCGGCCTTTTTGATTTTGTAACAGCGAGTTTTCTTGCCCGTGTATTCGCACGGTATCTTTCCGCTGCGAAGCAGATACAACGCCGTTGACTTGCTAATGTGGCAGATTTGATAGAGTTGGTCTTTGGTAATAATATCGGGGATTGAATCCCAATTGATTGCGGTTTCATTCATAGCAATACACCTCGTAAATGTTTTAGTCGGTGCGGGTTTTCCCTGTGTATTGCCGTTGTTGATGTGTTTATTCTGTTCTTTCCGCAGTTCTTTCCAAAATAGTGCCTGTTCTTTCCAAAAACAGCGAAAATGCCGTTATTCGAACTTTCCTGTATTTATCGGGATTTTAGCAGCGCAACCGCCCAAAAAGCCTTTAATATTGAGCTTTTTCGGCGAATACAAAGCCACCCAAAACAGCCTTCAAAAATCACTAAACTGCCATTAACCCATAAAACTCGAAATGCTGTGTACGTAATGTACCTAGGGTTCGAATCCCTAACTCTCCGCCATCGAAAAGCCTGTAATCAAGCCGATTGCAGGCTTTTTTCTTATGTCTTTTTCTAAAAACAAGTGGTCAGAGCATACCGAATTTTTTGCTCTCCTAAATTTGGGCTTCGCCATCCTCCCATTGGCTCCCGAAATTGCCACTTTCGGGCAAGGCAAGCCCTGTTTCCATCGCCTGTGCCGAGGTGATTTTAGAGCTGTAATCAAGGTGCGCATAGATATTTGCCGTTGTGGTAAAATCGCTGTGCCCGAGCCACTCCTGAATGTGCTTGAGGGGTACGCCGTTTGCAAGCAGTAAGCTTGCGCAGCTATGCCGAAGATCGTGAAATCTCATTCTCACAATCCATGTTTTTCAAGACAGTTCGGTAACTCCGCAGTTAAGTATCCGGGTTTTATTCTGTCGACGAGTTCATCAAAAATTTCTTGCTTTCTTTACGTTGAAGTTCCATATCATCAGGCACAACCGCTGAGAAATTGTTGTTTTGATTCTGCTTCCTCTGCCAATTCGTGATGTTAGTCTCAATGCCAAGCAGACGGTTCTCAACTTCACGCACCGCCTTATTCATAGTGATTGGGACTATATCTATAGAGAACATCATATTGCAATTGAGTTCTGTAAGTTCTGATATTTGAAATTACTTATTTCTCCAAAATATAATATGTTAGTGATATGCCATTTCTGATAACTGTTTGCTCTTTGATGACTCTATATCCTCAATATTAAAAATGGCTTAGAAGTAATAGACGAATGAAAGGTAATTTTATTTCTCTTATTGTCTGTTCCAATTTATCGCATATTGCAGATGCAATTTCGTCTCTTTAATGTTCTCTATGAGCAAATAAATAAATCGTATAATAAAAGGAACACTGTATTTTATTCTTCAAAATGATAGTTCCTGATAAACTCAAAGGCCTTTTTCACAGCCGGAGACAAATCATTGGCATCCCGAACAGCCACACCAATCACACGTTTTTCTGCCGGCACGATGGGCAACATTTTCACTTCATCTTCAAATCCGTACATCGTCATCAGTGGCATGATTGCAAAACCAAACCCAGCCTTGACCATCTCGACCGTCGTTTTATCATCGACCACATGGCATATGGTACGGACATCAAGGTTCATCTTATCCATAATCCGTCTGGCATCCGCATCGCATGATTCCCGTTGCATCACAAAATGTGAATCTGCAAGGCTTTCCAGAAAAATTTCATCATCGGCCGGTGTTTTTGTTCCTTTTTTCAGAATACACATCAATGGATCGGAAAAAATCTCGTAGAAAAGAAATCCCGGGTTGACGGTTTTGGAAAGAAAGCCGATATCTACCACACCGGTTTTCAGCCATTCAATAATATCCTCATACGACCCCTGATAGATTTCAAAAGAGATTTGAGGATATTGTTCGCCAAAGCTGCGGATTAAATCAGGCAGGTACTTGCACATAGAGTTGAAGATGCCTAGACGAACATGACCTCTTTCCAACCCATTCAGTTCCGAAAGAAGTTGGTATAGCACGTCTTCCTTTTTGACAATATCGGAAATTGCTTGTAAAACGCTTTCGCCGGAGGCGGTCAGTGAAACTCCACGGCGATTTCGTATAAACAGTAAAAAACCGAACTCCTGCTCTAACTGTTTTACAATATGACTGATCGCAGGTGGTGTCACACTATGAAGCTCGGCAGCTTTTTGGAAGCTGTTATATTTGACAATGGTGAGAAACACACGGTACGAGAAGGTATCCATGGCATGTATCCTTTCAGAATTTGATAATTAAAAATTGCTAAAGTAAAAGATAAATAACTTTATCTTTTCTTATCACTATTTTAGTGATATAATGAATAGAAGTCAAGTACTGATCGATTGAAATAAGGTGATATAAGTTGCAAACGAAAAAAAAGAGTGGTTTTACGGGACAATTAGGGTTTGTCTTTGCGGCAGCCGGAAGCGCCGTCGGCATCGGCAACCTCTGGCGTTTCCCGTTTTTGGCGGCAAAGAACGGCGGCGGTGTTTTTTTGCTGATCTATCTTGTTTTGGTTCTTACGGTAGGCTTTGTATTGCTCACAACCGACGTAGCGATAGGACGCAGAACCGGAAAGAGTGCGATCCATGCTTATGAGAGTATGAACCGTAAATGGAAGTTCCTCGGCGTAATTACATTTTTGGTACCGATCCTCATAATGACTTACTATGCGGTGATCGGAGGTTGGATACTGAAATATATTCTATTGTTCCTCACCGGCAACACAGAAACAGCCGCACAGGATAACTGTTTTACAACGTTCATTACCTCTCCCGGTTCTGTTTGGTATGCTTTGATTTTCATGCTGGTTACTGCTTTTATCGTTTACAACGGAGTAGAAAAAGGAATCGAGCGCGTATCCAAAACGATGATGCCGATTCTTCTTGCCATTGTGATTGGAATCGCCTGTTATTCTCTGACTCTAAAAAGCACCACGGACGGTGAAACTGTCAGAACAGGTTTACAGGGCTTAAAGGTTTATCTGACACCGGACTGGTCCGGGATGTCCGCTTCGAGATTTTTGCAGATCACGCTGGATGCTATGAGTCAGTTGTTCTTCTCTTTGAGTGTGTCTATGGGTATTATGATCACCTACGGTTCATATGTAAAACCGGAGGTCAATTTAGGCAAATCGGTTTCTTTGATTGAGGTGATGGACACCGGCGTTGCTCTTCTCTCAGGCGTTATGATCATTCCGGCAGTGTATGTATTTTTCGGCGTAGACGGAATGTCCGCCGGACCGGGACTCATGTTTATTTCTCTTCCTAAGGTATTCTATCGCATGGGATTTGCCGGCAGCATCGTCGGATTGCTTTTCTTTGTTCTGGCGGCTTTTGCAGCACTGACCTCCTGCATTTCGGTGCTCGAATCCATTGTTGCAAACTGTATGGAGATTTTTCATACCGAACGAAAAAAAACCACCGGTGTTTTGGCAATCATTTACATGATTTCCACTGCGGTTATTGCGCTTGGGTACAGTGTTTTCTATGTGGAAGTCATGCTGCCAAACGGAAGTACAGGTCAACTGCTGGATATTATGGATTATATCAGTAACAGCTTTATGATGCCCTTTATTGCGCTGTTGTCCTCTATTTTTATCGGCTGGGTTATGAAACCGAGTTGGATCATCGAGGAAATGGAGCGTGGCGGTAAGAAATTCAGCAGAAAAAGGCTGTATGTATTTATGATAAAATATATGATACCCATTATTATGCTGGTGCTGTTCCTGCAATCCACCGGCATCTTGAGTAATTTCTGACGATAAAAACCATTTGAAGTCACCGTCCTTTACTCAAAACTTCTCTAAAGTTTTCTCCGCTACGCCGAACTGCAAGAGTTTCCCCTTTAAGCGGTCGCTCATAACATCCGCCTGCTCAAAGTAACCGTCAATTATGTATTTGTCTCGCTTCAGCTCGTTTTTTGTGATGCGAAAACGGAAAAGCGTGCGTTTCTCCCGTTCTCCGGATGGTGTAATAACGCACTCGGAAATATCCATGATTTTGCGGGAATTATCTTCAAGCTTATGAGCGTACACAACAACAGGGAAAGCATGTCCTGCCTGCATAAGAGATGTTGAAAAGTTGATAGGAAGGCGTTTCTGATAAAGAAAAGCCAAATGCACATGAGCCGCATCTGCCGCCGAATGCTGTGTACATAATGTATCTATGGATTGCGCAAGCGTTGATTGTGAAAAGGGCTGTCTCACTAAAAAATAGTGAGGCAGCCCCATTTTATAAGTTTATATTGATTAGCTTTTACAGCATCGAACATCCAAAGCTGTTGATGAGGGCGTCGATGCGTTCGCCCCTCTTGCAAAGAGGACAGTCAACCGCAGAATGGCTCTCATAATCGGGAAGATCGTGCGGATTGAATACCGACGCAATCTGGAAGTCCTCGTACTCCTTCATCGTGGCAAATATCGAAGCAATGCCCACCGGAGTACCCGAATAGTAACGGATCGCCTCAAAAGCGTTCTGAGCCGTACTTCCCGTAACGACCGATGCGGCGAAAACAAGCACATTCTTACCTGCTATCATATGCACTATGTTGTCACGGAACATAAGCTGATTTGACGCCGTATATTCGGGTGCAAGAATGTTGATCGGTCTGTGTGCATTGATGCTCGCAAGATCGCTCCTTGTCAGCTCCCTTGCAAGACAGGTTCCGATAACCTCCGTTCCGTCAAGGCAAAGGATTGTGTCGATCTCCGTCTGGAGCTTGTAGCTCGGCGCAATGGCTTGAGCAACCGCCCTTGCCTCGGAAAGACACGACTTCTGTGATGTGATGTCTATATAATAATTCAGGTGACTTCTTCCTGCAACAAAGTGTCCCTTATAGCCGGTAAGATAGAGGTAAGGGCTCTTGGTTTCAATTCTGAATTTTTCGCTTAATGCCATAATGATTCTCCTCTCATTTGACCGCCGAAACAGTCACTCATATGGTTTATTTTATTCTATCACGGCGAAAAAATAATTGCAATAGCTTTTTATTTTATTCTCAGGGTTGCCAGTCCGCCCTCGGCAGTCTCCCTGTATCTTCCGGGTATATCCTTACCCGTCATTCTCATAACGTTGATGACCGCATCGACCGAGATCTTTCTGGAATCGCTGAGGAAGCTTGCGAGACTGACGGCGTTTATCGCCCTCATCGCCGCAACGGCATTCCTCTCGATGCACGGGATCTGCACCAGTCCGCATATCGGATCACAGGTCAGTCCGAGGTGATGCTCAATGGAGATCTCCGCCGCATACTCAATCTTGTCTATCTCAAGTGAAAACAGCTCTCCGAGCGCCGCCGAAGCCATAGCGCACGCTGTTCCGATTTCCGCCTGACAGCCACATTCACTGCCCGAAATGGAAGCGTTGGTCTTTATCAGATTTCCGATTATTCCGCCTGTTTCAAGTGCTCGGACAATCTCAAGGTCGCTGTATCCCCTTTTCATCTGCTGATAATAAAGAACGGCCGGCATTACTCCTGCGGCTCCGCAGGTCGGGGCGGTAACTATAATCTCACCGTCCGCATTCTGCTCGCTTACGGCAAAGGCATAGGCGGAAACCTCACGGTTTTCTTTTGTCTGTGCGCTCTCGTCAATGTGCTGTTGTGAGAAAAGATGCTTCGCCTTTCTTCTGACATTGAGTCCGCCCGGCAGAACTCCCTCGGTTGCAAGTCCGAGATGAATACTCGACTTCATCTGATTCCATATTCCCAGCATATAATCTCTGATCTCTGTACCCTCAACTTCTTCAACATACTGCCAAAGCCTCATATGCTTATTTTTGCAGTATTCGGAAATATCAGTAAAAGTTGAAAGCTCATACACCTTCGGAGGATCAACATTTTTGTAGCCCACTATCTCAATTTTTCCTCCGCCGACGCTCAGCACCCGAATATTTTTTATCTCCTTGCCGTCCTTGTAGGCAAAAAGATCCATCGTGTTCGGATGAGGAAGCTCGGTCACTTCATTGTTAAAGACAACATCGCACGGTATGGGATCGAAGGTAACCCGGATTACCTTATCCGTGCCGTGTCCTACGCCCGTTTTGGACAGTGAGCCGTACAAAACAGCCTTGAAACGGTCGGCGTCGGGATTATGCTCTTTGAATATTTTGCACGCCTTTTCAGGTCCCATCGTGTGCGAGCTGGACGGTCCTCTGCCGATTTTATACAGCTCTTTCAGCGACTCCATTTTTTTCACTTCCATAAAGTCCCCTCCGAAGTTTTGTTTCTTTTATTATATTATCATTTTATCCGGATTTTTACAATAATATCAGCAAAAAAAATATGGCTCGTATCGTTTTGATACAAGCCATACTTTTATATATGCAGTTGTTATACGCCTTTGAGAAGATCGCCGAGTACGGTTGTTGAGTGTTCCTCGGTCGGTTTAAGCTCAACCTCGGAATAGCATCTCATACCTGTACCTGACGGGAGAAGCTTACCGATGATAACATTCTCTTTAAGTCCGAGAAGCGGATCGGTCTTGCCCTTGATAGCCGCATCGGTGAGAACTCTCGTTGTCTCCTGGAATGAAGCCGCAGAAAGGAACGACTCTGTTGCAAGGGAAGCCTTTGTGATACCCATAAGCGTCGGCACGCAGGTTGCGTAATTCGGCTCTCTGCCCTCTGCCTCGGCTTTCGCCTTGACCTTGTCGTTGGCATCGTAGAACTCGTGCTTCTCAACAATCGAGCCGGGCAGGAATTCTGTATCGCCCGAATCCTCGATCTTGACCTTACGCATCATCTGACGAACGATAACCTCAATGTGCTTATCGTTGATATCAACACCCTGAGTACGGTATGTCTTCTGAACTTCACGGATAAGGTAATCATGAACGGCGGAAACGCCTCTGATAGCAAGAACATCGTGCGGATTGGGTGCGCCGTCGGTAAGAGCCTGGCCCTTAGTTACATGGTCGCCCTCCTTGACGATCTCACGGAAGCCGTAAGGAATGAGGTAGGACTTGGAGTCGCCGTTTTCGGTGTCTGTGATTACAACGTGACGGCTCTTCTTGACTTCCTCGAACGAAACCGTACCTGAGATCTCCGAGAGGATCGCAAGAGCCTTCGGCTTTCTTGCCTCGAACAGCTCCTCGATACGAGGAAGACCCTGTGTGATATCGCCGGCATCCTTAGCACCGCCGGTATGGAACGTTCTCATTGTAAGCTGTGTACCGGGTTCACCGATGGACTGTGCGGCAATGATACCGACAGCTTCACCGATTGTTACCGGACTACCTGTTGCAAGGTTAGAGCCGTAGCACTTGATACATACGCCGTGCTCCGTCTTACAGGTGAGGAGCGAACGGATTACAACGGAAGCTACCGAGCCTTCCTCCGCCTCGCCTGCATCTATCTTTGCCTGATGGAGAGCCTTTGCATGATTTGCAACACGCTCTGCGTCCTCGGCCTTCATCATTCTTGTGTTATCCATGATGACCTCGCCCGTCTGCTCGTCAACATAATCATTGAGCAGATAACGTCCGGTAAGACGCTCGGCAAGATCAACGATCTTACGGTTGCCGTGGTAGATGTCGTAAACCTCGACGCCCTCTGTGCAGCCGCAGTCCTCCTCACGGATGATACATTCCTGAGAAACGTCAACAAGACGACGTGTAAGGTAACCTGAGTCGGCTGTTCGCAGAGCCGTATCGGCAAGTCCTTTACGGGCACCACGGGAAGAAATGAAGTATTCAAGTATATTAAGTCCCTCACGGTAGTTAGCCTTGATGGGAACCTCGATTGTTTTACCTGCCGTGTTCGCGATAAGACCACGCATACCGGCAAGCTGACGAAGCTGAGAATCGTTACCACGGGCACCGGAATCAAGCATCATATTGATCGGGTTGTACTTGTCGAAGTTTGCCTTGAGTTCCTTGGCAACCTCCTGAGTGCAGTTCTCCCAAATCTCGATGACCTTATCCGAACGCTCGGAGTTGGTAATAAGTCCTCGCTCATAGTTGCGGTTGACCTTATCAATCTTAGCTTCTGCCTCAGCGATAAGCTCTGCCTTCTTCGGCGGAATTGTAGCGTCGAACGCCGCAACGGTGATACCGCTTCGTGTGGAGTGCTTATAACCCTGAGCCTTGATATTATCAAGCATTTCCGCAGCTACGGCTGTGCCGTGAACACGGATGCACTTGTCAATGATCTTGCCGAGATTGCCCTTCTTAACAAGGAAGTCAACCTCAAGCTTGAACATACTGTCGATATCGTCGGGATTACGCTCAACAAATCCGAGATCCTGCGGAATGGGATTGTTGAAGATAACCTTACCGAGAGTAGTCGGAACAAGACGGGTGTATTCAACACCGTTGATCGTCTTCGTCATACGGATCTTGATTGACGAATGGAGGGTGATGATGCC
This sequence comes from Acutalibacteraceae bacterium, assembly GCA_051881315.1. GTDB lineage: Bacteria > Bacillota > Clostridia > Oscillospirales > Acutalibacteraceae > CAG-488. The sequence goes on from JBJEPQ010000079.1 coordinate 10,787, forward strand.
CTCATCATATGCCATTATAGCTTCCTCAACGTCACGGAAAGCCTTGCCCTCACCGGGTTCGCCCGGCTTCTCAAGAGTCAGGTAGTAGGATCCGAGGATCATATCCTGAGTCGGAACGGCAACAGGACGTCCGTCCGAAGGCTTGAGGAGGTTGTTAGCGGCAAGCATGAGGAATCTTGCCTCAGCCTGAGCCTCTGCCGAAAGAGGAACGTGAACAGCCATCTGGTCGCCGTCGAAGTCGGCGTTGAAAGCCGTACATACGAGGGGATGAAGCTTGATGGCACGTCCCTCGACAAGAACAGGCTCGAATGCCTGAATACCGAGTCTGTGAAGTGTCGGAGCACGGTTGAGCATTACAGGGTGATCCTTGATAACGACCTCAAGTGCGTCCCAGACCTCGGGATGTACCTTTTCAACCATCTTTCTTGCAGACTTGACGTTGCCTGCCTTTTCAGTTTCAACAAGACGCTTCATTACGAAGGGCTTGAACAGCTCAAGAGCCATCTCCTTGGGAAGACCGCACTGGTAAAGCTTGAGCTCGGGACCGACGACGATAACCGAACGGCCCGAATAGTCAACACGCTTACCGAGAAGGTTCTGACGGAAGCGTCCCTGCTTACCTTTAAGCATATCGGAAAGAGACTTGAGTGCTCTGTTATTCGGACCTGTAACGGGACGTCCGCGTCTGCCGTTGTCGATCAGGGCGTCAACAGCCTCCTGAAGCATTCTCTTTTCGTTACGAACGATAATATCGGGTGCGCCAAGCTCAAGGAGCTTTTTAAGGCGGTTGTTACGGTTGATAACTCGGCGGTAAAGATCGTTGAGGTCAGATGTTGCAAATCTGCCGCCGTCGAGCTGAACCATGGGACGGATATCCGGCGGAATTACCGGGATAACATCGAGGATCATCCACTCAGGCTTGTTGCCCGAGGATCTGAAAGCCTCGATAACCTCAAGACGCTTGAGAGCCTTTGCTCTCTTCTGAGCCGAAGTACCGTTAAGCTCCTCACGAAGCTCGGCGGAAAGAGCGTCAAGATCAACTTCCTGAAGAAGAGTCTTGATAGCCTCGGCACCCATACCTGCCTTGAAATCGTCCTCGTACCTTTCACGGTACTCCATATATGCTTTTTCGTCAAGGATCTGCTTCTTCTCAAGCGGCGTATCGCCGGGATCGGTGACGATGTATGATGCGAAATAGAGAACCTTTTCGAGGTTTCTCGGTGTGATGTCAAGAACAAGACCTATTCTTGACGGGATTCCCTTGAAATACCAGATGTGAGACACGGGAGCTGCAAGCTCAATATGTCCCATACGCTCACGGCGAACCTTGGCCTTGGTAACTTCAACACCGCAGCGGTCGCAGATGATGCCCTTGTGGCGAACTCTCTTATACTTTCCGCAGTGGCACTCCCAGTCCTTGGTAGGTCCGAAAATTCTCTCGCAGAAAAGTCCGTCTTTTTCCGGCTTCAGGGTACGGTAATTTATGGTTTCGGGCTTGGTTACCTCACCGTAAGACCATTCTCTGATCTGTTCGGGTGAAGCAAGACCGATCTTAATTGATTCAAAGGTATTGTTTTCCAATCTGAATGCCCCTTTTCCTTAAATCTGTTATATACAACTTGCAGTCTGTTATCAATCGAAGCTCTCTTCATCATCGGAGAACATATCGTCCATATCCTCAAAGATATCGTCGAAGGAGTCTTCCTCCTCCTCGTCCTCGATGAAGTTGCCTTCCTCGTCCTCAAGGGCATAACCCTCGGCACCCTCCATGTCATTGACCTGAGTGAATGCCTTGTCATCGGAAGCCGTGAAGCCCAATTCATCGTCAAAGTTCTGCTTGAGGTCGATTTCGTTCTCGTCCTTGTCGTAAACACGGACATCAAGACCGAGCGACTGAAGCTCTTTGACAAGAACCTTGAAGGACTCCGGAATACCCGACTGGGGAACATTGTTGCCCTTGACGATTGCCTCGTAGGTCTTGACACGTCCGACAACGTCATCGGACTTGACTGTAAGAATTTCCTGAAGTGTATAAGCTGCGCCGTAAGCTTCGAGCGCCCAAACTTCCATCTCACCGAAACGCTGACCGCCGAACTGAGCTTTACCGCCGAGCGGCTGCTGAGTAACAAGTGAATACGGTCCGGTTGAACGGGCATGGATCTTATCGTCAACAAGGTGAAGCAGCTTGAGGTAGTACATGATACCGACCGTTACGGGGTTATCAAACTTGCGTCCGGTGCGTCCGTCGGTAAGGATTGACTTACCGTCCTCACGAATACCGAGCTCCTTGAACATTTCCTTGATATCAGCTTCGTGTGCGCCGTCGAATACGGGAGTCATAACTCTCCAGCCGAGATGCTTTGCGGCAAATCCGAGGTTGACCTCAAGAACCTGACCGATATTCATTCGGGACGGAACACCCAACGGGTTAAGAACGATATCAAGCGGAGTGCCGTCCTCAAGGAAGGGCATATCCTCCTGAGGAAGAATACGTGAAACAACACCCTTGTTTCCGTGACGGCCTGCCATCTTGTCACCGACAGAAAGCTTACGCTTCTGAGCAATGTAGCAACGAACTACCTTGTTTACGCCGGGGCTGAGCTCGTCGCTGTTCTCTCTTGTGAACACCTCAACGTTTACGATGATACCGTACTCACCGTGCGGCACACGCAGGGAGGTGTCTCTGACTTCCTTAGCCTTTTCACCGAAGATAGCACGGAGAAGTCTTTCTTCGGGGGTAAGCTCGGTCTCTCCCTTGGGAGTAACCTTACCGACGAGGATATCGCCTGAGCGAACCTCCGCACCTACGCGGATAATTCCTCTGTCGTCAAGATCCTTGAGAGCGTCATCGCCGACATTCGGGATATCTCTTGTGATCTCCTCGGGTCCGAGCTTGGTGTCTCTTGCCTCAATTTCAAATTCTTCTATATGGATTGATGTATAAACATCGTCTCTAACGAGCTTTTCGTTGATAAGAACGGCGTCCTCGTAGTTGTAACCCTCCCATGTCATAAATCCGATGAGAGCATTCTTACCGAGGGAGATTTCGCCGTGATCGGTTGCAGGGCCGTCAGCGATAACGTCGCCTGCCTTGACCTCCTGTCCGAGGTCAACGATCGGTTTCTGGTTGATACAGGTGCCCTGGTTGGATCTCATAAACTTTGTGAGATTGTATCTGTCGATACCCTGAGCGGTCTGAACTTCAACATAGTCTGCATTAACGTGAACAACAACACCGTCATTCTTACAAAGAACAACTGTGCCCGAGTCAACAGCAGCCTTGTACTCCATACCTGTTCCGACGATCGGAGTCTCGGTGCGGAGGAGAGGAACTGCCTGACGCTGCATGTTCGAGCCCATCAGGGCACGGTTTGCGTCGTCGTTCTCAAGGAACGGAATCATTGCCGTAGCAACGGAAACGAGCATCTTGGGCGAAACGTCCATAAAGCTGACTCTGGAATTGTCAATCTCATGGAACTCGTCACGGTAACGTGCCATAACCTTACGTCTGACAAAACGGCCTTCCTCGTCAAGAGGTTCGTTGGCCTGAGCAACGATAAACTCGTCCTCCTGGTCTGCCGTCATATAGACAACCTCGTCAAGCACCTTGCCGTCAACAACCCGTCTGTAAGGAGCTTCGATGAAGCCGTATTTGTTAATCTTTGCAAAGGTTGCAAGGTAGGAGATAAGTCCGATATTCGGACCTTCGGGAGTCTCGATGGGACACATACGGCCGTAGTGGCTGTAGTGAACGTCTCGAACTTCAAATCCTGCACGGTCACGGGAAAGACCGCCGGGGCCGAGAGCCGAAAGACGGCGCTTATGAGTAAGCTCGGCAAGTGGGTTTGTCTGATCCATGAACTGTGAAAGCGGTGAAGAACCGAAGAACTCCTTGATCGCCATAAGCACGGGACGGATGTTGATAAGAGTCTGAGGAGTGATCTTATCGTCGTCCTCCTGAGCCTGGAGAGTCATTCTCTCGCGGACAACTCTTTCCATTCTCGCAAGACCGATTCTGAACTGGTTCTGGAGAAGCTCGCCGACGGAGCGGATACGACGGTTGCCGAGGTGGTCGATATCGTCGGTCTTACCGATTCCGAAAGCGATCGAGTTGACATAGTTTATTGATGAGAAAATATCGTCGATTGTGATATGCTTGGGAATAAGGTCGTCGCAGTGATCCTTGAGAAGTCCGAGGAGAGCCTCGTCGTCCTCAACATCAGCCTCAAGAATCTCTTTGAGAGCGGCAAAGGAAACCTTTTCGTTGATACCGATCTCATCGAGCTGTTCCTCGGTGAACTGCGGGAAATACGGCTTGATATCAACCATGCCGTTGGAGATGACCTTGATCTCCTTATCGTCGTCAACCTTGACGAATACGACCGACACGCCGGACTGCTCGATTTCAACAGCCTTTTCCTTGGAAACGATCTCACCCTCGTCGGCAATTACTTCGCCGGTGAGAGGAGCGACAACAGGCTGGGAAAGAGTTGCGCCGACAATACGGTCAAACAGAGACAGCTTCTTATTATATTTGTATCTGCCGACTCTGGAAATATCGTAACGGTACGGATCAAAGAACAGATTGTCAAGATGATTCTGTGCAGTTTCAAGAGTTGCAGGCTCGCCGGGACGGAGCTTTTTGAATACCTCCATAAGGGCTTCCTCGGTATTCTGCGTCTCATCCTTCTCAAGCGTTGCCTCAATTCTCGGATCATATCCGAAAAATTCACGGATATCGGTGTTTGAGCTGAGTCCGAGGGCTCTGATAAAGGTTGTGATAAAGATCTTCCTGTTCTTGTCTATTCGGACATAGAAAAGATCATTTACATCGGTCTCGTACTCAAGCCATGCGCCTCGGTTGGGGATAACCGTGTTCGAGTAAAGCTCGATACCTGTCTTATCATGAGTCATATCGTAGTAAACGCCCGGTGAACGGACAAGCTGTGAAACAATCGCACGCTCGGCACCGTTGATGATGAAGGTACCGCTGTCCGTCATAATCGGGAAATCACCCATGTAGACTTCGCTTTCTTTTACGACGCCGGTTTCTTTGTTGAGAAGACGTGCCTTGACACGCATCGGTGCGGAATAACTCGCATCGCGCTCCTTGCACTCTCTGATGGTGTACTTCGGCTTGTCGTCCATTCTGTAATCGACAAACTTGAGCACCCAGTTACCGGTATAATCGGTAATATCCGCAATGTCACGGAATACCTCTTTAAGTCCGGTTTCCAGAAACCACTTGTATGAGTCCTTCTGCACCTCAATGAGGTTTGGCATTTCCATAACCTCTTTGATTTTGCCGAAGCTCATTCTGGTTCTGCTGCCCCTTGCAACGGGAGAAACATTCGTCATTGACTAACCACTCCGTTCTTTTTATTTTCGTCCGTGTGTTGGATAAGCACTTGTTAATTTTGACAGTTTTTGCTTCGAAAAAGAGCATAATTTGTCCATAGAAAAAATACCTAAGGACACACAAGTCCATTATAATCGTTATAGCATTATAATTCATTGGCTTCAAAAAGTCAAGCGAAAAATAATGAAATTTTTAAAAAATTTCTAAAATATGACAATTTCAATAAAATATCTAAACATTGTAGATAATATATTGAAAATATAGACAGTTATGTGCTATAATATTTAATATAAATTCGTAAAGGAGTGTGAATATGCCCAATACTGCTGTGCAGGAGACGGAAAATCAGGAGATAGACCGGATTAACGAACGTTTGGAAGCCGACAGAAATCTTAACAAAAACAGACGATACGTCGGCACTAAAGAAACGCTTGCCTATATCATCTATGATATTTCCGCCAGCTTTAACATTTCAAAGTATAATGACATCTTCATCACAGACATCGTTCAGATCGGACTGCGTTTCCAGACGATCCTGACCTTTATTAACGGTATATGGGACATCGTCAACGACATTTTCGTTGCAGCCTTCATTGACCGTACAAGAACAAGATTCGGGAAATTCAAGCCATACCTTGTTTTGTATGCAGGTCCCGGATTGCTTTTCAGCTTCTTTTACTGGATGATGCCGATTTTCTTCGCCGGAATGGGGCCTTACAACACCACCAAGCTGGCGGCCTATATGGTCTTCCAGATACTGAACGAGCTTGCCGGCACAATCAACGGTATTGCTAAAACCGGTATGCTTTCGACAATCACGCCGAATGTTGTTGACCGAACGCGCCTGATAACTCAGGCAAACCTGTTCTCCGGCTTTGTTGAAAAAGGACCTCAGATACTGATGGGTGTTTTGATCGACGTTTTCAATAACACAGGTAAGGGCAGACAGCTTTCAAATCTCTTTGTTGTTGCAGGTCTTATAACCTCACTTTCATCGGGAATTATGGCCCTTTACTTCTCGCTTGTAGCTAAGGAACGTGTTATTCAAAAGACAGAAAAGCCAAAGATTTTTGACGGAGTTAAATCAATTATCACCAACAAGCCTTTGCTTGTTTTGACATTGACAGAATTTTTAAGCGCACTGAGTGTAGGCTCCGGAACAAACTATTATTACATAAATGTTCTCGGCCTTGCTTCAATGGCAACGATAGTCGGTATTCCCGGCGCATTCGTCTCCCCGGTCAGCTATACTTATGTTACAAAAGCAAGGGAGCATTTCTCCACAAAAACTTTGTGGATAGCAAGCTCAATGATTCCCGACGTGCTTATGCTCGGAGTATTTGCAGTCGGAGCCATCAACAACAACTATAAGAAACGTGCCGCAATGATACCTGCATTTATGATCCGTGAAACGATATTTATGACCGTATACGGAATCAGCAAGGTTATACCCGAAGAGATGCGCAACGAATGTATCGACTACGGCGAATGGAAAACAGGCTTCAGGACAGAGGGTATGACTGCGGTTGCAAAAGGTCTGGCGACTAAGCTTGTTTCCACTCTCGGAGGAACGCTAAAGACGTTCATATTAAGCCGCATCGGCTATCAGGAGGGCGCAGGCTACGGCAACCAGTCGTCTCACACTGAATTTATGCTGTTTGCAATGTGTACAATTATTCCCGTATGCACAGGTATCTTAGGACTTATTCCCAAGTTCTTCTATCCTATTGATTCAGAAACACGAGACAGAATGTATAGAGAGCTTGCCGAAAGACGAAGCGCAGTTGTAAAAGCGATAAAAGAAAAGGACGAGCAGATAAAGATTGATCCGGTAACTGAATAAAAAACCTAAAAATCCGTGTGATCGCTCACACGGATTTTTCTTTCAGTTCAGGCAGATGACAGGCGATAATCAATGCTTTGCTATAGTCATTCAGCCAATGTTTTAAAAATTTCATTCCATACCGTTTCATCCTGAGCCGTCATACGGTTCCAGTCAAAAGAAGCCACAAAATCGGACTTTTGCTTTTCAGTTTCAAGCTCCTTTTTCTTTATCTTTCTCTGTACGGTCGCCGCATATTCACCCAGATACTTCACGGCATCGTCGGTATAGTTTGGATTATGTCCTTTTCCGCTCTCCAAAAGAAAACGAATATTCTTTTTGGCGGACAAGGCAGCTTTTAAAGTCGTGTAATGAGGATTCATACGGCACAGCTTGTCATTGTCGGAATAGATAAGCAGTACCTTAGCATCCGTTTCGGAAAGAGTTTCTACGGCATTGAATCCTACAAAGTCGGGGTTTGTCTCCCTTTCAAGCTGCATGACCGCCCTGCGGTAGCATTTCAGCGGACCGCTTAAAAAGGAATTTACCATCAATTCAACAGATACAAAACCGCAGAGCACAACGATATGTGAAATTTCGGGATGCAGAGCCGCAATATTCAGGCAGGAATATCCGCCCCAGCTGTGACCGATCACGGAAATATCCAAGCCCGAAAGTCTGCCGTTATTTTTAACGCTGTTAATACAATCGTTCAGATCACGCAGGGATTGTGACAGACCGTTTGTCGTTTCGCCGCCGGACTCCATACAGCCGGTATGATCATATGCCAGCACAAGATAACCCTGCCTGCACAGCATTTCAATCTCTTTCATATAGGAACGGTGTCCGCCGCCCATGCCGTGGTCAAAGATAATCAGTCTGTCGGGAACAGGCTTGCCGTAGTGATAAAGATAACCTTTCATTTCATGACCTGCGGAAGCGGTAAACCGATAGTCCTCTTTCTGTAATCCGGGAAAATCGTCGGCGGAAAAATAGTATGCCCTGCCTGCGTCGTCACAGCGGGTATACATCATTGTTTTATACATATTTAGAATTTTCTTTTCAAAAACCATTTGCTGCTCCTTATATATCTGTCTTACTTCTGATTTGCTTTTGCGGTGTTTAGGGAAGCGATAAGAAGCTTTTTCACCTCGATACACATATCAAGAGCTTTTCTGTCGTCATAGTAACCGCTTTCAATTAACAGTTCAAGCCAATATTCACTTTCACTGCACTCTTTCAGAGCAATCTGAAGCTTTGCTATAAAATCAGCCTTGCCGTGACCGTAGAAAGCTTCACGTATATTTGCTCCAACACTTGTGCCACTGCGAATCAGTTGATTTGTCAGGACAGTTTCCTTTTTGTTTTGCTTGATTATGTTACAAACTTTGATTATTTCAAGCGCAAATTCTTTTGACTTATCAATCAGAGGACTGCTTTTCATAAAAATTCATTCCCTTTTACGTCTCATTTTAGAACCAAACATTAGTCAGCAAACAGTTCGACAAATACTAAGTCGGTTTTACACCTCATCCGCCTCGTTCCTCGGCACCTTCTCCTCAAGGAGAAGGCAAATAAAGGACCGATGAGGTTAAGAATTTGTTCATGCAAATTCAAATTTATCGGGACGATTATATCATACCTGATATAAAAATACAATCGGGTGCAGGTGTCCCGCTAACACCTATTCACTATTCCCTCTTACTTCTTACTTACCAAAAATCGACCAATAGGATAAGTGAAAAGTGAAGAGTGAATAGGTAGAAGTAATCGGCAAACTTAGAGAATACAATTCTTGATAAATAATAAATATTGCGATTAAAAGATAAGCGGTTATATAATTTTCAATTTATAAAATGTAAATGCCTACATCTTGTCAATAAACCGACTGCTTTTCATAAAGCTTCATTTCTTTTTCACTTATTCACTATTCCCTCTTACTTCTTACTTTCCAAAAATCGACCAATAGGATAAGTGAAAAGTGAAAAGTGAAGAGTGAAGAGGTAAGAAGTAAAATCGACAAACTTCTGACGAAGCTTGTCGATTTTTGGAGGCGCCACCCAGATTTGAACTGGGGAATCGGAGTTTTGCAGACTCGTGCCTTACCACTTGGCTATGGCGCCGAATATAAATGTGAGCCGAAACTCACTATGTAAAAAGCCGTGAGGCTTGATAACCTTAATTGGAGCGGATGACGGGGCTCGCTCGGCTGCGCTGTCCGCTTGCCGACACGCCCACGGTCTTTTAAACAGTCCACCGGACTGTTTAAATTCGCCTGACGGCGAACCGACCTTTTCGAGCCCTTGCAGGCTTGATAACCTTAATTGGAGCGGATGACGGGGCTCGAACCCGCTACCTCCACCTTGGCAAGGTGGCGCT